>QHYE01000068.1 GCA_003224055.1 Acidobacteriota bacterium
GCTTCTCGCGGGCTTCCTTGATGAGGGCTTTGCGCGAAAGGCGGACTTTGTTGCCCTCGATAGAGAGAACCTTTACCAGGACCTGGTCGCCGAGCTTCAGCTCGTCGCGGACGTCGCGGATGCGATGTTCGGAGATTTCGCTGATGTGCAGGAGGCCGTCGGTGCCGGGGAATAGCTCGACGAAGGCGCCGAACTCCGCGAGGCGAACGACTTTGCCGAGATAGGTCTTGCCGATTTCGGCGCTGGCGGTGACGTCGCGGACCATCTGCAAGGCCGCATCGCCGCCGGCTCCGCTGGTGGAGAAGATGTGCACGATGCCGTCTTCGAGAACGTCAATTTTGACGCCGGTGGCTTCGATGATGGACCTGATCTTCTTGCCGCCCGGACCGATGAGGTCGCGGATCTTGTCCTGGGGAATCTTCAACTTGAAGAGGCGAGGAGCGTAGGCGGAAATCTGCGGGCGTCCCGCACTCAGGGTCTGTTCCATGGTGTCGAGGATCTCGAAACGGGCCTTTTTCGCCTGGGCGAGCGCTTCGCGCATCATCTGAATGCTGATGCCGAGAACCTTGATGTCCATCTGCAAAGCGGTAATGCCGCTGCGCGTGCCCGCGACCTTGAAGTCCATGTCGCCGTAGTGGTCTTCGGCACCGGCGATATCGGTGAGGATGGAGTATTTATGATCCTCGCCAACGACGAGGCCCATGGCAATGCCGGCGCAGGGCGCCTTGAGAGGCACGCCGGCGTCCATAAGGGCGAGCGAACCGCCGCAGACGGTGGCCATCGAAGAGGAGCCGTTGGACTCCAGGATGTCGGAGACCAGGCGCATGGCGTACGGAAATTCTTCTTCGGCCGGAAGCAGATTCGCGAGGGCGCGCTCGGCGAGCGCACCGTGGCCGATTTCGCGGCGGCCGGGGCCGCGAAGGAACTTTACCTCACCAACGCTGAAGGGCGGGAAGTTGTAGTGCAGCATGAAGCGCTTGAACTGATCCTGCGCGAAGAGCAGGTCGAGACGCTGCATGTCTTCCTTGGTGCCAAGAGTGAGAGTGGCGAGCGCCTGGGTTTCGCCGCGAGTAAAAAGCGCAGAGCCGTGAACGCGGGGGAGCAAGCCGACTTCGCAAGTGATCTGGCGGATCTTGTCAAAGGCGCGGCCGTCGGGACGGCGGCGCTTATTGAGAACGTCGTCACGGAAGATGTTCTCACGGAGGCGTTCAAAAGCGCGCTTGGTGAGAGTGCGCTTCTCATCCATTTCCTTTTTGGGCTCTTCCGGGATGGTTTTGAGAATCTCTTCCTTGAGGGCATCGATGAGGTGGTAGCTTTCTTTTTTCGGATGCTTCTCGGTGTTCACCGCGTCGTGTAGGCGGTCACCGTATTTTTTCTGGAGGTCCTTGTAAATGTTTTCGTCGAAGGGAAGGGGCGGAACGACGACTTTCTTGGGCTTGAGCTGCGCGTGAAGTTCCTTGATGGCGGCGACGATTTTCTTGATCTGCGCGTGGCCGAACTCGAGAGCGTCCGCGACAGCTTCTTCGGAAACTTCGAGAGCGCCGGATTCCACCATGACAATGGCTTCTTCCGTACCGGCGATAATGATATTCATCAAGCTTTTCTTCTGGTCGGCGACGGTGGGATTGATCACCAACTGGCCATCGAGCAATCCGACGCGGACGCAGGCGATGGGCTTCTCAAACGGCAGGTCCGAGCAATACGCCGCAGCCGAGGCGCTGGTTACGGCAATGACATCGGGATCGTTCTCGCTGTCCGCGGAGAGCACCATGGAGACAATCTGGGTTTCATTGCGCCAGGATTCGGGGAAGAGCGGGCGCATCGGGCGGTCAATCAGCCGGGAAGTGAGAACTTCTTTTTCCGAGGGGCGGCCTTCGCGCTTGAAGAAACCGCCGGGAATTTTTCCGGCGGAGTAGGTGTTTTCGCGGTAGTCCACGGTGAGAGGAAGAAAATCGCGGTCATTCATCGCCGAGGCCATGCAAGCGGTGGTGAGGACGACCGTGTCGCCGTAGCGCGCGGTAATAGCGCCGTTGGCCTGCTTTGCGATTTTTCCGGTTTCGAGGACGAGCGGCCGTCCTCCAACTTCGACGGTCACCTGGTGAGGAGCGGGTGTAACAGTATTTTCAGACATAAATCGTATCCTTTGGCTCCGCGTTGGAGCGGTAGCGATTGCTCGGAGAACCTGTCTCTGCTTCGAGATGGAAGAAAAGAGGCGAGAGCTGCTTCAAGACGAGGCGCGATGGACTACACCACGAGAAAACTCCGGCACTACTTCAGCCGGACGCCTGGCGACAGACTCCGTGTGGAATGTGTCAGTTCGTGAGAACGCAGTGGATACCGCCCAATTTGTATCGAAACGAATGGGCGATTACTTGCGCAGGCTAAGACGATCAACAATCTCGCGGTACCGATCCGGGTCGCGGCGGTTCAGATAGTCCAGCAATCGGCGGCGCTTATTGACCATCATGATCAAACCGCGGCGCGATGCATGGTCTTTCACGTGGGACTTGAGGTGCGTGGTCAGATAGTTGATCCTCTCGCTGAGAAGCGCAATCTGCACTTCGGGCGAGCCTGTGTCCTTGACATGGGTTCGGAACTGTTCGATCAACACTGATTTCGGTGCGCTCAAGGCCCCTCTCCGTCTTCCCCTGAAATTTTCCTCTTCTCTTCGACCCATTCAGGCTAACACAACTTTGTTGAAGGTGTAAAGGAATGTCAGATCATCGACGGCGAGCCAAATTTGGCGTACGTGTTTCGCTCCAGAGGCTAGCCCTTTGCAAGGTTCTTGATTTGCTTCGCTAATTTCTCGATCTGTTGCGTCTTCTTGATCACGGGAATTGAAAACGTGGAATTCGCATCCATTTTATCGACTTGCTCTTTCAATTCGACGACCATGTCATAGAGCTTCGCAACGTCCGCGCGGAGTTCCTTTCGGTGCTCCAACTCGATAGCCTTCCTGTCGATCGTAGTGGGATCGTCCAATCCCGGAGGAGCATTGGGATCGCGCCCATTCGGATACGGAAAAGGCTTGATCGCAGGTGCAGCCCCTTGCAGCCAGCTGAGCAGAGGTTCCACGGGCAAGACTACGGCGGTGCCGAGAAAGGTGGTCAACATGTGACGTCGTGTCTCCGTCATCGGAACCTCCGAAATCGGTGTCTCCAAAAAGTGGGGGCAAAAACTACGTTTAGCCCCTTTTCCCGGCTTTCGCAAGCTTCACCATCGGATGGCGTGAGACTAGTCTCTGCGGCGGCCGTCTTATGAGGGTGAATGCATTCCGTATTGCGTTCACCGGGCAAATTAGGTTCAATGCTGGGGCACAGCTCAAGGGGGAAGAAGAAATGAGAAAGCAATTCGCGGTTTTGGCGGTAGGTTGTCTGACACTGGGGTTCATGGCGGCGCTGGGATCCGCGCAGGCGGACAAAGCAGCGCGGCCGAGTCCGGCGGCGAAGGCGACGTGCACGCTTGCGGATGGCAAGACGATTACCGTGGATTACTCGAGTCCGCGGGCGAAGGGGCGGAAGATTTACGGTGGTTTGGTGCCGTACGGCGAGGTGTGGCGCACGGGGGCGAATGAAGCCACTACTTTCGTGACGACATCGGACCTGATGGTGGGCGGTACGCACGTTCCCGCGGGGAGTTACACGATCTTCACGATCCCCAACAAGGACAAGTGGACGCTGGTTATCAGCAAGAAAACCGGTGAGTGGGGGACAAACTATCCCGGTCCTGAGAACGATTTGGCGCGCATCGAAATGAAGGCATCGGCCTTGCCCGCTGCGGCCGAGAATTTCACGATCGCGTTTGACAAGACATCCGGAGGATGCGCTCTTCGGATGGACTGGGAGTCCACTCGAGCTTCGGTGGAGATCGCAAAGATGTAACCGCGAAACGATTCAAGCGAACTGCAGAAGAGAGCGCCGTTCGATAGAGCGGCGCTCTTTTTGCTTCAGGAACAAACAGCGGATTCCCGTTGTCTCAGGGGCTCTGTTTCAGAAGCGTGGTACCCCGATCCACCAGCATGACGGCTCCAATGACCAGGGCAGTGGAAAGGAGGACGTTGAGTGTGACCGCCTCGCCGGCGACGAGCCATCCGAGGAGGACGGCAACGATCGGATTGACGTAGGTGTGGGTGGCGACAAGCGTGGGCGAGTAGTGTTCGAGGAGCCAGTTATAGGCGGTGAAGGCCACCACCGAGCCGAAAAAGATGAGGTAGCCAAGAGCCAGCCACGAACGAGTGGTGACAACGGCAAACGAGAAGCCGCGATACTCGCCGGCGATGGTGCCGGCCAGAAGCAATTGAAGAGAGCCGGCCAGCAGAGATAGCGTTGTGAGCAGGTGCGGATGGCCGGAGAGATGCGATTGCCGGGAATACACAATCCCCACGGACCAGGAAACCGCGCCAACAAGGATGGCGAGCGAGCCGAGGAATACACCGGGGCCCGCGATGAGAGCGCTTCTCCCCATGAGGAGGCCCACGCCTCCGAATCCCAGAACGAGGCCGGCCAGCAGCGTTGCATTGGAGCGCCAGCGCTTGGCAGCGATGGCAAAAAGCAAGAATACCCAGAGAGGCTCGCTGGCGATGAGGAGAGAGGCGAGGCCTGAAGGAACCTTCTGCTCCGCCCAGTGCAAGGAGCCGTGGCCACCGAGAAAGAAGAAAGCGCCGATGATGAAGCTGGCGCGGACTTGCGCCCAGGTGGGCCGCAGGCGCTTGGCAAGGCACCACGCCAGAAGAATCAGGCCGGCGATGAGGTGCCGGATTCCGGCGGTGTAGAGCGGGGGGATGGTCTCCACGGCGTAGCGGATGGCGAGATACGTGGAGCCCCAGATCAGGTAGATCGAGAGAAAGGAAAAGAGCACCATGGCGCGATTCAGGCGGGGGCGCGCCACGGCCGGGCTGGTTGCAAGTTCCGCTACGACGGTTGCTGATTTCGCAGACATGGAGTCATCCTTGAACCGCAGCGCGAGTTATCCCAAGGGCCGGAACGATCCGGTTGTCGTAATGGATTATCACTGCTATACTCATTACCGGATTCTAGCTGATTTTCTGTATCGAGTCAACTTACTTTAACCCATTACAGCAATGACACAACGCGACATTTTTCAGGCCAAAGGGTTCGGGAACGCGGCGCCCTGGATCGACCTGGCCAACAGCGAAGAATGGGATGGCTTCGGGAAACGCACGGAGCATCTTGCAAACCCCCAGTGGCTGACTGCGTTTCTTAAACATTGGAAGCTGCATCCCGCGCCGTCGAGCGCTGTTCCCCGCCGCGAATTGGCGGAATTGCGCAGCCTGCTCCGCCGAGTCGCCGAAAAACTGGCCGCCGGACGTTCGCCGGGTTCCGCAGAACTTTCAAAATTGAACCAAGCATTGAAAGTACCGGCTCGGCAGAAACTCGTCCAGAACCAAATTGGGTTCCGCACCGAACTCGTACCGGTGAAGAGCGATTGGAGCTGGGCGATCGCACGGATTGCCGCCTCGCTGGGAGAAATGCTGGCGAAGGGCGATTTGCAGCGCATCAAGATTTGCGCGAATTCGGACTGCCGATGGATTTTCCATGATCCCACGAAAGCGAGAATCAAGCGCTGGTGTAACGACCGCACCTGTGGCAACCGCGCACGGGTTCGACGTGCGCGAGCGGCACGACGGCGAAACGCGTGACGAGAAAGATGCCGCAGATCGTCAGGCTCGCGGACTAATGGTCTCAAATGTCAGGAATTCTTTGTGCGGACCAGCGATAAAAACTCGTCGCGGGTCTGTTTATTGTGGCGGAAACCGCCAAGCATGGCGCTGGTCACGGCCGAGCCGTGTTGCTTTTCAACGCCGCGCATCTGCATGCACAAGTGGCGCGCCTCGATGATGACGCCGACACCTTCGGGGCTGATTTTGTCTTGAATGGCCTCCGCGATCTGGCTGGTCATGCGCTCTTGAATCTGCAGGCGGCGGGCAAACATGTTCACCAGGCGGGCGATCTTGCTGAGCCCGAGCACACGCTTGTTCGGCAGGTAAGCGACATGGGCTTTGCCGAAGAACGGGAGCAGATGGTGTTCGCAGAGGCTGAAGAACTCGATATCTTTCACGATGACCATCTCGTCGTAGGCGACGGTGAAGGTGGCGCCGTTGAGAAGGTGGTCAATGTTCTGATGATAGCCGCTGGTGAGAAATTTGAAGGCCTTTTCGAAGCGCTCCGGGGTCTTGCGCAGTCCCTCGCGATTCGGGTCTTCGCCAACCAGTTTGATGATTTCGCGCACGTGGCAGGCGATCCTCCGCGCGTCAAGCTCCTTGCTGTCATTGAGCAGGATTTCTTCGGTGGGTTTGGTCACGGCCGATTCCCTTCTGGATTGTCCCCTGCGTACTCGAAACTGTTCTTCCCGGTCTCTGCGACTCGAATGCGTTCGAGCCTGGCCTTGGGGAAAGATTTCAGGCGTCGAAAGATCTCGATACACACATTCTCGGTGGTAGGCACACAATCGCGAAACGCCGGGATATCTTCGTTGAGCGACTTATGATCGAAGTCTTCGAGCACATGGTCCGTCACGAAGGCGTCAAGGTCCGCGAGATTCGCGATCATGCCCGTGGCTGGGTCCACGTCTCCTGACAGGCTGACCTCCAAGACATAATTGTGGCCGTGGCCGTAAGGATTGCTGCATTTCCCAAAGACGCGGTTATTCTCCTCTTTACTTAGATGCGCGGTATGCAGCCGATGTGATGCCGAAAAACGGTACCGGCGGCCGAGTTCGACCTTGAGCGCGCTGCTCATAGCTTCCCTGCCGCAGCGGCACCGTTGCGATAACAATCGGCGAAAAGGTCCGGCGATTCGTAGAGGCGCACGTGGTGCAATCTGCCGCGCGTGATCTTGGGATCGAGGAGTCGCCAGAGCACCTGCGCGATGTTCTCGCAGGTTGGGATCTGGCCGGCGAGCTCAGGGACTTCGTAGTTCAAATGGCGGTGGTCCATGCGCTGCATCACTTCGCGCTCCAAAATCTCCTTTAATTCTTTCAGGTCGAGGACCATGCCTGTTACCGGGTCCGGCTCGCCAGCAACGGTTACCTCCAGCGTGTAGTTGTGGCCGTGGCCATGGGGATTGTTGCACTTCCCAAAGACGCGGCGATTCTCCTCCGCCGAGAAATTCGGGTTGTGGTAGAGGTGCGAAGCGGAAAACTCGATTTTTCGTGTGATCAGAACCATTGCGCCTTAGCCGCTGTGGAGTAGCCAGAACTCCATCTATTTTAACCTACCCCCGGCTTGCACGGGGTATTCGCGGCCTTTCCATTCGACCGTACCTCGGGCGTGACGCCGGTAGGAGGCCCAGAGCACGCCTGCGTACAACCCAACTGCGGGTACGTAATAGAGGATGAGCGAAAAGGGGAATTGGTTACGGGTCAACTCGGATCCATAGTTGATCTGGCGGAAAATGAGGAGCCATGCGCCGGCAAACAGGGCGAAGGGAAACTTGATCCCCAGCAGCAGAACTAGAACCACAATCCATGGGAACGTGGAGTCCATTTCGCGGAGAACAGCTTTGGGCGTCCCACCTATCAGCTTGTAGAGATTTTTCGTCCAGCCTTCCCACATCGAAGCGAAAGAGCGGTACATCCGGACGCGGACGATTCCCTTGCCGGAATGAAACACGAGGCGGTAGCCCGCTGATTTGACGCGCTGCGCGAGGGCTACGTCTTCCAGGACTTCTGCGGTAACGCTGGCGTGGCCGCCGACGGCATCGTAGGCGTCGCGCCGAATCATAAGAAATTGGCCGTTGGCCGCGGCGTCTGGAGAAGCAGGATCATTCACCGCGTCGTAGCTGAATTTTCTGGCCAGCCGGCAATAAATGAAGGGAATCAAGGCTTTCTCGTACCACTTTTCCATGACTTGCTCCGGCGAGAAAGAAACGAGGGCGGCATTTGATTCTTGAGCAGCCTGCAAGGCTCTCGCGGCGGCTCCGGGTTCGTGCTCGGCGTCGGCATCGGTGAACAGCAACCACGGATTTGTCGCTTCTCTAGCACCGAGAGCAACCGCATGGTTTTTGCCGACCCAGCCTTCAGGAACGCCTTGCGTTTCCAGAAGGCGAAGGTTCGGGACAGTGGCCATGAGCCCGCGAACAATTTCTGCAGTTTTGTCGGTCGATTGGTCATTCACGACGAGAATCTGGCTGATCTCGGGCTGGCAAGCCAGCGAATCGATGCACGCAGCGATGGATGCCTCTTCATTACGCGCGGGAACGATGGCGCTGATGAGGGCAGAACGGCTGGTGGCGGCAGTGGCCGGTGCGTTAGGCATGTGTTGGTTGCGATTGAGGGTTGTTTCCGTTCTGGAGCCGATGGGCTAGTATAGCATTTGATGGAAATCGGTCGAAAAATCGTGACATGGGGCGCAGTTCTGGCCGCGCTGGGAGTTTTGGTGCTTTTTGCCATGCCGAGCTACCGGCAGGGCGAAGACTCGATTGCCGGTAAACCCGCGAAGGAGTTCTCGTTGGAGATTTCCGGGAAGCCGGGGCGCCTCTCGGACTACAAGGGCAAGATTGTCGTGCTGAATTTTTGGGCGACCTGGTGCCCGCCCTGCGTGGAAGAGACCCCCGGTCTGAATCGGCTGCAGAAACACATCGCCCCACGCAACGGCGTGATCCTAGGCGTCGCTGCCGACGAGGACGCCGCTGCTTATGAGAGATTTCTGCGCGACCAGGGCGTGACCTTTCCCACCTACCGCGACCCGGCTACCAAGGATAATCACTCGCCGATCGCTCAAACCTACGGCACCTCGATGTATCCCGAAACGTACGTCATCGATCGCAACGGCAAGATAGCGCGCAAATTTATCGGCTTTCAGCAGTGGGATTCGCCGGAAATGCTCGCGTACTTCGACGCAATTCTCGGGCAGACCTAGTTTTCTTCCTGAACACGCAATCCGGACTCAACCCGGCACTAAAGAGAGACTTTGCGCAGCCGCAATGCGTTGGCAATGACGGAAACGGAGCTGAAGCTCATCGCGGCGCTGGCGAGCATGGGACTGAGCAACAAGCCATAAGTTGGATAGAGGACGCCCGCGGCGATGGGAATGCCGATGACGTTGTAGAGGAACGCGAAGAGAAGGTTTTGCTTGATGTTGCGGACCGTCGCGCGGCTTAGCTTGCGGGCGCGAACGATGCCGCGCAGGTCGCCCTTCACCAGCGTGATACCGGCGTTTTCGATGGCTACGTCGGTGCCGGTACCCATGGCGATTCCGACGTCGGCTGCGGCTAATGCTGGTGCATCGTTGATTCCGTCGCCAGCCATCGCTACAGCGCGCCCTTGCTTCCTGAGGCGTTGAATTACCTCTGCCTTCTGTTGTGGCAGGAATTCAGCCTCGATTTCCTGTATGCCGAGGGAGTTTGCAACCAAAGTGGCGGCCTCGCGGCGGTCGCCCGTCAACATCACAATTTTTACTCCGTCCGCCTGCAGCGCGCGGACTGCTTCTGGAGTGGATTCCTTGATTTGATCCGTCAGCAGGATGGCACCGGCCGCTTTTTGATTTATGGCGACGTGAACGATGCTGACCGATGAAGCGTTGCTAGTGAGCACTCCCAGTTTTCGCCCGGCCGGTAAATCGACGTCGCGCGATTTAAGGAACTTGCCAGTTCCCGCGATCACTTCCAGACCTTCCACGCGGGCCTGCACGCCGGCACCGGGAAAGGATTGGAAATCCGATGCCGTCGCCAAAGGCAAACCTTTCTCCTGCGCAGCCCTGACGATTGCGCGCGCCAGAGGATGCTCGCTCGATCGTTCAAGACTCGCGGCGAATCGGAGCAAGTCATCGGCCGAGAGTGAGTTCTCGCCGAAGACCACAACGTTACCAACGCTTGGCTTGCCTTCAGTGAGCGTGCCAGTCTTGTCGATCGCGAGGGTGTCCACTTTGGCAAGGGTTTCAAGAGCTTCTGCGTTGCGGACGAGAACGCCTGCGTGTGCTCCGCGGCCGACGGCGACCATGATGGACATCGGAGTCGCGAGGCCGAGTGCGCAGGGGCAGGCGATGATCAGGACTGCTACTGCTGCGACCAAACCGTTCGCCAGGCGGGGCTCGGGACCAAAAAAGGCCCAACCAAGGAACGCGAGCATCGCGGCCACGACGACCGCAGGAACGAAATAGCCGGAAACTTTGTCGGCCAGGCGCTGCATCGGTGCGCGACTGCGCTGGGCTTCGCTGACGAGCTTCACGATTTGCGCCAACATGGTTTCACTGCCAACGCGTTCCGCTTCCATCACAAAACTTCCGCTGGTATTCAGCGTGCCGCCGATGACTTTGTCGCCTGCGGTTTTTTCGACCGGCATGGGTTCGCCAGTAACCATGGATTCATCAACAGCGCTGGCACCTTCGCGAACCACTCCATCGACGGGCACACGCTCGCCGGGGCGAACCCGCAAGCGGTCGCCGGGCTTTACCTGATCGAGCGCAACATCTTTTTCTGTTCCATCCAGAGCGAGCCGATGGGCTTGCTGGGGCGCGAGATTGAGCAGTGCGCGAATTGCTCCGCTGGTTCGCTGTCTGGCGCGCAATTCCAGAACTTGCCCCAGCAGGACCAGCGTCGTGATCACGGCTGCCGCTTCGAAATAGACTGGGACGGCGCCGTGCATGTCCCGATAGGAAGCCGGGAAGAGCCCAGGGACAAGAGTTGCAACAACACTACTTAAATAGGCCGCGCCGGTGCCCAGGCCAATCAACGTGAACATATTTGGACTGCGATTTACAAGCGATCCCCAGAAGCGTTGAAAAAACGGCCAGCCTCCCCACAGCACCACGGGCGTAGCAAGAAGGAATTCGATTCCGTTTCTCACAGTTGGTGCAAGATGCACGCCGAGCGCTTCGCCAAACATGGACAGGAGCAAAAGCGGCAACGACAACGCAGCGCTGATCCAGAAGCGCAGGCGCATGGAGTCGTATTCGGGATCGGCTTCCACTTCCGCGAAAACATCCATGGGCTCGAGTGCCATGCCGCAGATCGGGCAAGTGCCTGGGCCGATCTGCACGATTTGCGGATGCATCGGACAGGTGTAGCGCGCAGTCTTCGAGGAAGCACTTGCTGGCGCTGTCGGCCCGGAATGCTTATTTACATCGTCTACCGGCGGGGACGAATGATGTTCCATACCGGCCATTCCGGGAGCGGCGAGGGATTTCTCCGGATTCTTTTCGAATCGCTCCGCGCACCGGGCCGAACAGAAGTAGTAGTTCATGCCCCCGTGCTCGACTTTGGCAGCAGATTTCTGGGGGTCGACCATCATGCCGCAGATGGGGTCCTTTACCTTCGGAGTGGCCGGGAGAACCGGCAAACCGGGGAGAGGCGGTTTGGGAACGGGAGAGGAATCTGACATGGCTCAATATTAGATGAATTGAGGTTGCATCCGGCTATGTCTCGGAATTCGCGGCGGCTGGTATAATGCCGCCATGACACTCGTCGAGGTTACCTACGAAGTGCAGTCTCCACTTACGCCGGAGCAGCTCCGCAGGCTCGGCGAATTCGCAAACACCTACGGCTTGCGCCGATTCCGGGTCGACGAAGCGAACAACCAATTGTCATTTGAATATGACGCGTCGCGATTGCGCGAGACGCAGGTCGAGCACGTGCTGGCGCAAGCGCGAATCGCGGTGAATCGCAAGGTCAACTAGATGGGCAGTTTTCGTGGATTAGATTCGAGTCGATAGGGCGAAAAAGCGGATCGCATTTACGTCGGCGGGACAAAAAAGTGGGGCCCCCGCTTGGGAACCGAGAGCCCCGGAAGGCGCGTTCCGTTGCTGGCGTCGTTTTCACACCAGCGCGTGGGGTCATCCATCCTAGCTTCCCTCTCAGAGGCAGGTGGGAACGATCTGCAAAAAGTGACAAGCAAGCCCCTTCCCCCTCGCTTGTCTCTCTTTACATCTCGTCATGTGGAACGCGCCCACGCCTGCCCTATTGCACGGCCTGCACCAATGTATTTCCCGGGCTAGTCGCCGTTAAGTTGCTTCTTATCTTTACGTTGATTCGTTCGTTCGAACACGCAACCGCGCCAAATCCGTCCTCTTGATTCATATTGGAACTGCTTGCAGTCTGAAAGGGGAAGGCCGCTCAGACTTGCGTCGCCAATTCTCCCACTGAGCTGGTTCTAGAACCCGGGTAACGGTATTCGCAGGCTTTGCGAGCTATCGGTTTTTTTCCCCCGTGCCTACAGAATGCATCCATGCCACGGCCATTCCGCAATGGTGTTCGTCGGTGGATCTTCACTCGCAAACTAGTTTGCGCGGCAGTAGCGCTCTTCGCCTGCTCCGCCACCGTTCTGGCGGACACCCCGGCGCTGCTTTGCAGAATCCGTGTGAGCGGATGCTACTGCCATTGCGCGGAATCGCATTTGAGTACTGGGTGCGTGAAGATGTGCGATTCGAAGAAATTCGCGTCGCGCTGGTGGACGAAGACTTGCGCCAAACCCCACATGCAAACGCCAGCCAATAATTCGAACGCCGGCCCGCGATTCCCGCACCCGGGGCGCGCAGAGCATGCCCAGCGTTAAAATTAGTTTTAAGTTTTTGGTTCCAAGCAATGAGTTCGGGTGTGCTGCGCCCTACAAAGCGCGAGTAGCGGAGTGTGCGGGCTTTGATGGAGGAGAATCGGCAGAGGTTTCGCCGAGGAGCTTTGCGAGAATTTCCGGGATTTCAAAGATGGCGCGGTTTTCCTGCGCCGCCACATTTTTCCTGAACTCGGCCAGGTCTGCAGGCTCGAGCATCCGCCGAACTCCGGCGACCACCTCTCGAAAACTCTTCAGCACGATGCCCACACGCTTCTCTTTGACCCATTCTGCGTTGTAGCGCTCTTGCGGAAGCGTCCACGCATTGCATTCGATCAGCACTGGGAGTTTCCGGACCATGGCTTCCGCAATGCTGCCGGGGCCGGGCTTGCCGATCAAAAAATCTGCGGCATGCATCAATTTGTGCACTTCCTTTGTGAAGCCAATAATGTGTACGGGCATTTTCCACGGGCGAGCACGCAGCTTTGCGGCCAACTCTTCGTTGCGGCCGCAGATCAGCATGAGCTGCAGCGGCAGATTCGCGGCGTCCAAGCGGTCGGTGATGTCATACATGACTTTCGAACCATGCCCGCCGAAGAGAACGATTGCCGTAGCGAGATCTGGGCGCAGCCCCATCTGTTTGCGCAGCTCCGCCACATCGTAATTTTCGGCCACGTAGAAATCGGGGCGCAGGATCATTCCTGAGGTTCGAAAGATATGAGAGTCGTCGTGTCCAAGTGCGCGAGCCTGCTCGGCGGCCTTTTCTGTCCCGGCAATGACGTATTGCTCCGAGATGGGCTCAATCCAAAAGCGCGGCGGAAAGTCTGCCAGGTCTGTGATGAGAGTGACAAAGGGACGGCCGGGGTAGACGTTCGTCCAGCTCTCACAGATCTGTCGATTGAAATGGGGAATCACGGAAACGAGAAGGTCTGCCGGATGAGCGCGCCAGAACCTTTCGAGCAAACGGACTAACGGCCGATGAAACAGACGGATGGCTGTCTGCAGCACGCGAAGGAGGCCGGTGCTGCCGAGCGTCCAGCCATTTTGCAGCAAAATGTTGTACTGCTGCTGGATGCGGATTCCCGTGAGCTTGCGCAACACATCGAGCCGGTCCGTGAGGTCCTGAAACTGGATGAGCTCGATCTGCCAGTCGCGCTTTTGTTCCGAAACGATGGTTTGCAGGGCTACGGCGGCATTGCGATGTCCCCCGCCGCCGTCGTGGAAAACGACGTGCACTCTTTTCATTGGCCCGATTCTGACACAGGGAATGAGCATTCGACCAGAGCACACTGCATGCCATGTGGATAAGCTACTAAGCCTCTTGTGTTCAATAAGTTCCATGGACACATTCATATAGATTTCGTGACTTCTTCATAGACTGTTCATATCTGTAGCCGAAGATGGAGTCATGCGATGCGACCTCCATGTTCACTCGATCGCCTCCGGAATGTTCACCGCGCCGGTTCTGGACCGGATTTGCCGGGAGTCGTACAGCGACCCCAGGGAAGTCTATAACCGACTGAAACGCCTGGGGATGTCCATCGTTACGCTGACCGACCATGACTCCATTGAGGGAGCAGAAGTTCTCCGCCGGCACCCGGACTTCTTCCTGAGCGAAGAGGTCACCGTTCGAATGCCCAGCGGCACGGAGATGCACCTGGGCGTTTATGGCCTGACCGAGCGCGACCACGTGGAAATCCAGCGCCGCCGAACCGACTTCATCGCCCTGCTGATGTACCTCACGGAACGGAAACTGTTCTTCAGCGCGAACCACATCTTCTCGGGGCTCACGGGGCGACGCGAGGCTCAAGATTATCGGTGGTTTGAATCGTACGTGCCTGCGTTCGAAACGCGGAATGGACAGATGTGGCCGGAAGCAAACGCCAGCGCCACGAGGCTTGCAGCGCGTCTGGGAAAAATTGCCATTGCAGGCAGCGATTCGCACACCATCGCCGGACTGGGGCGAACCTATACCGAAGTGCCGGGTGCACGAACCGCGAAGGAGTTCCTGGCGGGCTTGCGCGCGGGCCAGGGACGCATCCAGGGAGAGCACGGGAGTTGCCTGAAGCTCACGCTGGACGTGTACAGCATCGTGAAATCGCTCTTTTACGATAAGCCGTGGACTCTCCTGGCTTCGCCGCTGGCAGTACTGGTTCCGGCATTCACTCTGAATCACTGGATCCACGAAATTCGTTTCTGCCAGAAATGGACTGCTCAGCTGAAGAGCGGCGAAAGGCGCCGGCGAATGTTGTGGGACATGGATTCGAGTTTCGAGGCCAACTGGGCAAGTTGAGGTGACGCCATGGCGGTGGCACGCAGCGTCTGGGGATACATCGAACTCCGCGATCAGCGCTTGATGCGGAGGATGAACCGCTGGCGCGCACCGCGCTGGTTTCGGATCTGGATGATTGCCGCGACTCGGATGGGGGACGGCTGGATCTGGTACGGACTCGGAATCATGCTTTTTTTCTTTGGCGGACCGCAGCGGTACTCGGCAGTCTGCGCGGCCGGCACCGCAGCGGTTGCGGGGATTTTTGTTTTCAAGGCGCTGAAGAAGCTCAGCCACCGCCTCCGGCCCCGCCAGATCGAGCCGCACTGCTGGTCGAAGATATTGCCTCCCGATCAATTCTCCTTTCCATCGGGCCATGCGATGACGGCATTTTCCATCGCGCTGGTCTTGAGCTATTTCTATCCCGCGCTGGAAGGAGCGCTGTTTTTCCTGGCGCTTAGCATTGCGTTGTCCCGCATCGTGCTGGGGATGCATTTCCTCAGCGACGTGCTCGCCGGAATGGTCCTCGGTGTGACGCTGGGATGCTCCTCGATCACGGCTTTCTCCTCCTTCGGCCTCTTGTAGTCGAGCAAGGTTCATCCATTCTGTTCTGTTGTTTGCTTGCGGATAGAAGTTGCGACATTGCGGAAGTCTTCGCATCCCAAGAGATAATTCGGCACACGCAACGGAATTGGAAATCGAGGAATGTGTTCAAGCCCTGTATAGTGGGGCAAATGTCAGAGACGACCGTAACGCTTCCCGGAGAAAAGAGCCGGCGGCAACACGTTTCAGGCTTGAGTTTTCTGATCCAAGTGTCCCGGCCCGGTTTGTGGTCGACTACGGCGATGTTCTACCTTATGCCGCTCGGGCATGCGGACTTCCTGCGTTCGGGCAGGCTGTGGCTGGGATTGTTTTTTGTTTTATTCCCCTTGGGAATGCTGCTCTACGGCGTTAATGACATCGTTGACACCGAAGGCGATCTCTTGAATCCGCGCAAAGGCACGTTCTTGTTTGGTTCGCGCGGCGCGCGGGATCAGCTTGCAGCTTTGCGGTGGCAGATTGCCTTCGTACAAATTCCGTTTCTGGCTGCGTTTTACTTCCTCGTTGGGCCACGCATCTTGTGGTGGTATGCGACGCTGCTGCTGGCCGTCGGCCTCTACAACGCGCCGCGCTTCGGATGGAAAGGCCGTTCTCCGTTCGATGTGCTGATTCAAGCGAGCTATCTGCTCGTTTTCGTCCTGAGCAGCTGGCTTAACAGGTCACCGCAGCTCCCCTGCCAAGCCTTCGTATTTGGCGTGCTGTTTGCGATGCATTCGCACGTCTTTGGTGAAGTGATGGATATCGAACCGGATCGCTTGAGCGGCCGAAGCACGACGGCGACGCTAATCGGCCGAGTGCCCGCTAAACTTTTCATTGCGGGGCTCCTGACCATCGAAACGGCTTTAGTCTACTTCTATTTTCGAGACTGGATCATTGCCGGCTTCCTGGCGATCGGCGCTTTGTGGTTTGTTCTGGATGCAGGGGTACTCTGGAAAAATCGGCCCTACAGCCCGGTGGAAATGCGTCTCTTCCTCTGGGGATGGAACATTGCTGCACTGCTAGGCATATTCTGGAACTGGTCTCACGGCACGCTGACGCGCTTGAATCTTTTTTCCGGACTGCAGCAGTGAAGCGAAGATTCTTGCTCGAAATCAGCGTTGAAACACTGGAGGCGGCGCTGGCCGCTCAGCGCGGCGGCGCAGATCGTATCGAACTCTGCGGGAACTTGAACATCGGAGGAGTTACGCCCAGCATCGCACTGATGCGGGCGGTACGCGCTCAGCTGCGAATTCCTATCTTCGGAATGATCCGGCCGCGTGGAGGAGAGTTCGTCTATTCGGAGGCTGAATTTGCAGAGATGAAGAGCTCCATCGGCGAGGCCAAGCAAGCAGGAATGGATGGGGTGGTCGCAGGCATTCTGACGAGTGAGGGTTCGGTGGATATGGAGCGAACGAGGGAACTTGTCGCGATGGCGCGGCCTCTTCCCCTGACCTTTCATCGTGCGTTCGATGATTGCGGGGATTTGCGCCGAGCACTCGAGGAGGTCATTCCGACTGGCGCGAGCAGAATTCTGACATCCGGTGGCGCCCAGAGTGCTCTCGAAGGAGCTGCGATACTGGCCGGACTCGTCGCAGCGGCCGGAAACCGCATCACCATCGTTCCCGGCGCCGGGATTAGCGCCTCCAACATTGCGATGGTCGTGAAGGAAACGAGAGCGAGAGAATTTCACTCCGGACTGGGCACAGTGCTTCCGTACGGAAGCCGTGACTACGAGAGATTCGAAGCCGAAGTGGGGAAAATGACCGAGCAGATCGCGCGCCTGCCTTAGGAGTCTTTCCAAATCAAGAGAACAAAGGGCGGCCGCTGCGGCGAACGGCCGTGAAAAAAAATGGTTGAGAATCTCCTCAGGCCTTTTGCGCCTGGCGGCGGAGGAATGTCGGCACATCCAAATCATCCGCCGGAACTTCGTGGCTCACCTCGCGGACATTTTGTTGCACCTGATGAACTACGTTTGAAGTGGCGTGGTGCACGGGTTCTTCTGAAATCTCGCGCCCAGCCTTCCAGGTCTTCGGAAGGAATGACTGCTTCTGAAGAATGTTTTTCTTATTGGCGTCTTTGAAGCCTGCCGCGATTACGGTGATCTTGACGCTGTCCTTCATGTTGTCGTCCTGCACGGCGCCGAAAATGATATTCGCGTTTTCGTGCGCCGCTTTCTGAATCACGCTGGAAGCTTCGTGAACTTCGTGCAGCGTCAGACTTGAGCTGCCGGAAATATTGATTAGGATCCCTTGCGCGCCCTGGATGGAATTGTCTTCCAGGAGCGGGCTGGCAATCGCGCGGTTCGCCGCGTCCACGGCGCGGTTCGTGCCGGTTGCCACGGCAGTGCCCATCACGGCGTAGCCCTGGCCATGCATGATGGCTTTCACGTCCGCGAAGTCGCGGTTAATGATGCCGGGCACGGTAATGATATCCGAGATGCCCTGCACCGCCTGACGCAGGATGTCATCCGCGATACGGAAGGCATCGAAGAAGCTGGTGCCGCGCTCGACGGTGTCCATCAAGCGCTCGTTGGGGATGACAATGACGGTGTCAACGGCGCCGATGAGTTCTTGAAGGGCCTGCTCGGCTTGCATCATGCGGCGCTTGCCTTCGAAGGCGAACGGTTTCGTTACCACGGCAACGCTGAGCGCGCCCAGTTCGCTCGCGAGCGAGGCGACCACAGGCGCCGCGCCGCTTCCCGTGCCTCCGCCGAGGCCGGAGGTGATGAAAATCATGTCCGAGCCTTCGAGCGCCTCGATAATTTTCTCCGTGTCCTCGAGAGCAGCCTTGCGGCCGACCTCGGGGTTTGCGCCGGCGCCAAGGCCCTTGGTGAGCTTCGCGCCAAGCTGCAATTTCACGGGCGCCTGCGATAGTTTCAGCGCCTGCAAATCGGTATTCGCGGTGATGAATTCCACCCCTTCGAGCTTGGCGCGAATCATGCGATTCACCGCGTTGCACCCGCCCCCGCCCACACCGATGACTTTGATCTTGGCCGGCTGAAGCTCCTCGCTGAAGCTCATCCGGATTCCTGCGTCTCTCGCTGTCATGCTTTCCTCAACCTTCTCCAGTTCGCCGGCGGCTCCTGGGCAGGGTCACGAGGCGCCCGCGAACATGGACTTCAATTTGGATACAAGATTTCCTGCGCGCTGCGGCGAGCTGCGCCGCACCTTCGCGCCGTACAGCACAAGCCCGACGACTGTTGCATACTCCGGCCGCGCCACCTGTTCCGGCAGGTCAGCCAATCCTTTTGGTTCCGCGACGCGCACCGGAAGATGAAACGACTGTTCGGCGAGTTCATCCAGGCCATGGAGTCTCGCGCCGCCGCCCGCCAAAACGAATCCAGCGGGAATCTGGCCGTCAAGCCCGGCGCGCTGCAAATCGTCGCGAATGAGGGAGAGCAATTCCATGGCGCGCGGCTCGATGATGTCCGTAAGCATATGCGCGAAGATCGTGCGCGGCGGACGATCGCCGACACTGGCGATCTCGATCGGGCCATCGGCCTTCATGAAGGCGGATGCAGCGCAGCCGTGGCGGCGTTTAATTCTTTCCGCCTCGGGAATCGGCGTGCGCAATCCGACGGCGAGGTCATTCGTAAAATGATCGCCGCCAATGGCAACCGCACTCGTATGGCGTACCACACCACCGCCGTAAACGATCACTTCGGTGGTGCCGCCGCCGATGTCCAGCAAGCAACAACCGAGATCGCGCTCGTCCTGCGTGAGGGAGGACTCTGCAGAAGCAAGAGGTTCCAACACCGTGTCGCTGATCAGAATGCCTGCCCGGTTCGCGGCAGTGACAAGATTTTGCGTGGCGGCCACCGACGAAGTGACCAAGTGAACGTTGGCTTCGAGCCGCTGGCCGACCATGCCGATGGCATCGCGAATACCGTCCTGCGCGTCCACCCGGAATTCGTGGGGGAGAACGTGCAGAACTTCGCGGTCTTCGGGAAGGGTAATATTGCGAGCGGCATCCACAGCGCGGCGCACGTCATCGCGCTCAATGTCGCGCGGCCGGTTACCCAGAGTGATTCCTGCGCGGCTGTTGACGCCGCGCACGTGGCTTCCAGCCACGCCGATCAGCGCTTCTTCGACGGGCACGTTTGCCACGCTCTCGGCTTCTTCCACGGCGCGGCGAATCGAGCTGACTGTGGAATCCAGGTTAACGATCAGACCTTTGCGAAGTCCCTTGGACTCGGCAGCCCCCAGCGCCAGGAACTTCACAAGTTCGCCTTCTACTTCGGCGATGAGAACGGTAGTCTTCGAGCTGCCGATGTCCAGCCCCACCAGGTATTTGTCTTTCTTCGCCAAGCCGCCGCTCCTGCGATGAATCTATCTTGTTTTTCTTGCTGCCGCGCCCGTGCTCGTGTCTGGATTCACGACCACTTGCCTCATATACTGTAAATCGATGGACTGCACGCGGCCGGTGTTCGCCTGCCACTGCGAAAAATTGTCCACGAGCATTTTGTACTTGCCGGTAAACTCGCCCGCGCCGAAATGAATCGTTACGGCCTGCGAATCCGTGGGACCCGCCAGCCCGGTCATCACGACACGCAAATCCTTGGGATTCGAAAGATCGAGCTCGCTGACACCTTCGGAGGACCCGGCGCGCACGAGATCGATGCCCTTCGTAAACTCCTGGTAAACCTGCATGCGTTTCTCGCGCTGGTCGCGGGGCACATCTTCCGAAACGCCGCTGACGATCGGAAAACGCAGATCCTCGCCCTGGGGCCTTTCGAGGATGACGCCGTGCGCATCAATCAGCGCCAATTCGTTCCCGTTGCGCGCGAAGGCGACGGGCGTCCGTTCGGTCAGCTCGACGCGAATCCGGTTCGGCAGAATCCGTTGCACGCTGGCGGATTCGACCCAGGGAATTTGCTCGATCTGGCTGCGGCGAGTGTCCAATGCAATGCGGAGGACGCTGCGGTTTTGATCGTGAACAAACTGTTGCACCACGGCCTCGCGGCTGACGATGTGATTGCCGGTCAATTCAATCTGATCCGGCTTAAGCAGAAGCATCGTGGGCGAATACAGGAGAAAACGCATGCCATAGCTGGCCGCCGTCACGCCCGCCACTCCAACGAAAGATAAAACCAGCAACCGGCGATAAAACGGCCATCCCCGCCCGGAAAATTTCTTGCGGCGGATTTCAACCGGTTTTTGTCGGCGCAGATAGCGCGGCTCGTCGTCGGCGATCAGCTCGGGCCGATACGAATCGGCATCCGCCGCCGCATTCCGATGCATGGCCTTTACGCGTTCCAAACCACCACCTCGTTCTCCAGCTCGATGCCGTACGCCTTTTGTACGCGCTCGCGCACATCGGCGATCAGCGCCAGCATGTCCTTGGCGGAAGCTTTGCCTGCGTTCACGAAGAAATTGGCGTGGCGGTCGCTGACGCGGGCGTCGCCCACGGACAGTCCTTTGAGTCCGAGTTCATCAATCATGCGTCCGGCGGATGCGCCAGGAGGGTTCTTGAAGATGCAGCCGGCGCTTTTCTGTCCCAGCGGCTGGCTGGATCGCCGTTTTTCGTTGCAGATACGAATACCTTCGAGGATTTCTTTGAACGGTTTGGAGGGTAGTTCCAATGTCACCGCGAGCATCATATCATCAGGCGCAAAAGAAGTGTGCCGGTATTCGAAAGAGATTTGATGCCCGCGGAGAATTTCAATCTTCCTTTCGGCAGCACGGTATAGCTTCACCTCACGGACGTACGTCCCGATCTGCATGCCGTAAGCTCCGGCGTTCATGCGGAGAGCACCGCCGACGGTTCCGGGGACTCCGATCAAGCCCTCCATTCCACCAAGATCATGCTTCGCGCAATACGTAACCGTGCGGCCTAGGTCCGCCGCGGCGTCCACGTGCGCCAACTTGCCTTCGAGAATGATGGCAGGCTCCGGAGGGACGAGCTGCAGTACAACCCAGGGCAATTCGCCGTCGCCCACCAGCAGGTTCGAGCCACCGCCCAGGAACTTGTGCGGAATATGGCTATCGTCGAGCAGCCTCAAGAGACACGGAATGCTCTCATGCTTGTGGATACGAAGCAGATCGGTGGTGCCGCCGATACCGAGGTAAGTCAATTCCGCGAGAGAAGTTCCCTGGCGAAGCTCGACATCGAGCTTTGCGAGTCCGGCGACGATTTTGGGATCGCTAATGCGCATGGTGCGCCGGATGCTCCGTTCCGAGCAGGACCATCAGCTCGTTGCTCGCGCGGCTGACGCTGCCTGCACCGATGGTCAAGATGGCGTCACCAGGGCGCGCCTGCTTGAGCAGAAAGCCGATGCCTTCCTGCATCGAGCCGAAATAATGAACATTCTTGTGGCCGGCTTCCCGAATGGCATTGCCGAGCGTCTCGCTGGTCACACCTGGGATGGGCGCTTCGCTGGCGGCGTAGATGTCGGTTAACACGAGGACATCGGCTTGGTTGAAGGCGCGGGAGAATTCGTCCCAGAGATGCTGTGTACGTGTGTAACGATGCGGTTGAAAGAGAACCAGCAGCCGATTGAACTTGCAGCCGCGCGCCGCTTCCAGCGTGGCGCGGATTTCCACCGGGTGGTGGCCGTAGTCATCGACGACGGTGATGTCGTTCACGACGCCCTTGATGTCAAACCGGCGGCCCACCCCGGCAAATTTGGCGAGACCTTCGCGGATCAGATCAGAGGCAACATTCAGATAGAGCGCCACCGCAGATGCAGCAGCAGCGTTGCGCACGTTGTGCATTCCCGGCGGATGAGCCAGCTGGAAGACGCCGAGATCGTCGCCTTTGTACGTGAGCCGAAATTCGCTCTGGAGACCCTCTAGCTTCACCTCGCTGATAACCAGGTCGGCCTGGCTCGACGTTCCGTAAGTAATGATCGGCCGCTTTACGTCGGGAAGAATGGCCTGCACGTTGGGCTCGTCAATGCACAGAATCGCCGCGCCGTAGAATGGCACGCGGTTCACGAACTGAATGAAAGCGTCCTGAATGTCTTGCAGCGATGAGTATTGATCGAGGTGTTCACGGTCAATCGTCGTCACTACGGCGACGACTGGCGCCAGCATCAGGAAGCTGCGGTCGCTCTCGTCGGCCTCCACGACAAAGTATTCGCCTTTGCCCAGCCGGGCGGTTGTGCCCGCCTGATTCACTCTCCCGCCCACGACAAAGGTCGGGTCGAGATGGGCTGCCGCCAGTACGGAGGCGACCATCGAAGTTGTCGTCGTCTTGCCGTGCGCGCCGGCCACAGCAATTCCATATTTCAGCCGCATCAGTTCCGCAAGCATCTCCGCGCGCGGAATCACCGGAATTTTGCATTTGTGCGCTTCGACGACTTCGGGATTGTCCGCTTTTACCGCGGAAGAAGTCACGACGACGTGCGCACCATCCGCGTTCGAAGCCTTGTGACCCTCGAAAATGGTCGCGCCGAGATTCTGCAAGCGTTCGGTGATCGTCGAAGGTTTTACGTCGGAACCCGATACGGAATAGCCAAGCGTGAGCAGCACTTCAGCAATGCCGCTCATGCCGATGCCGCCGATACCGACCAGGTGAATGCGCTGAAAATTACGAAAAGAAACCATCATGAGCCTGCCCTCTGCCGAATTTCCTGCACGTTTGCGGCCTCTTCAATCAAATTGACGATGTCGCGCGCGGCATGAGGGCGGGCGAGTCCGCGCGCAGCGGTGGAAAGTTTTTCGATCTCGTGAGGCTGGTCGAGGAGAGAGAAAATTTCAGCCGTCAACTTCTCCGCCGTGAGTTCCGCTTCGGAGATAAGCCGGCCGGCGCCCGCGCGCGCCATCTCTTGGGCGTTGCGCAATTGATGGCTGTCCGTTGCTCTTCCAAAGGGAATAAAGATGGCGGCTCGGCCCGCGGCTGCGACTTCCGCTGCGGTGATGGCTCCTGCTCGGCAAACGATCACATCTGCCCAGGCAAAGCGCTCCGCCATGTTCGACAGGAAGGGGACAACCTCCGCGTGAAATTCGCGCCGCGCGTACGCGGTGCGCACCGCATTATAATCGCGCTCGCCGGCTTGATGCACGATGGCGAGTTCGTTCTTGCGTCCCGCCAGGCGGTCCATCGCATCCACAAAAACCCGATTGATCGGCAGCGCGCCCTGACTGCCGCCGGTAATCAGCAGCCGAAACGGTTTTTCTGGCCTGCGCGATGCAATTAAAAAAAACTCCGGCCGCACGGGACACCCGGTAACAATTGCCTTGTGACCCCAGATTTGTGCAGAAATTTCATAGCCGATTGCAATTCGTTTTGAGATTCGCGCCAGCACCTTGTTCGTAAAACCCGGCTCGGCATTCGGTTCGAAGATGATATTTGGCACTCGCCCAAGCCAAGCCGCCAAAAGCATCGGCCCGGCAGCGTAGCCACCGACTCCGAATGCCGCGATGGGTTTGTGCTTCCGCAGTACGCGGCGCGCATCCCGCATTGCGGGAACGAGCATCGCCAGATTCTTCAAAAGCGTCGCGCCACCCTTGCCTTTCAATCCGGCCACGCGCAGCGTTTCCAATGGCAGCCCGGCCTGCGGCACCAGTTTCATTTCAATTCCGCGTTGTGTTCCCACCAGCACGACTTCTCTCTCGGTCCCTCTCGAAAGCCATTCCTGGGCAATCGCCAGCGCCGGAAAAACGTGTCCGCCCGTGCCGCCGCCTGCGATCAGCAATTTCACTTGGCGCGTCCGCTCCTCATGCCTCTGCCGCTTGCTGCGAGATATTCAGCAGCACTCCGGTTGCCAGCAGCATGGCGAGCAAACTCGATCCGCCGTAGCTGATGAATGGGAGCGGAATTCCTTTCGTCGGAACCATGCCGAGCACCACCGCGAAATTGATCAACGCCTGGCTCAGCACCATGGCCGTGATGCCCAACGCCAGCAGGCGTCCGAACCCGTCCGGCGCAGCGAACGCCGCGCGCATGCCGCGCCAGCCATAAACGACAAAGAGAGCGATCACAATTACTGCGCCGATAAAGCCGAGCTCTTCAGAAATTACGGCATAAATAAAATCCGTGTGCGCTTCCGGCAGGTAGAAGAGCTTCTGCTTACTTTCCATTAACCCTACTCCTGTAAATCCTCCAGAACCCACGGCGATCAGCGACTGCAGCAGTTGAAATCCGGCGCCTTGCGGATCCGAGGCAGGATCGAGAAATGCCATGAGCCGCGCCTGGCGATACGACACTTGGGAGATCAAGAGGTACAGAATCGGCACGGCCGCCAGTGCGCCGGCAGTGACCCATTTCCACGAAAGGCCCGCGACATAGAGAATCGCCGTGGAAAATAAAACAATTTCCACGGAAGTGCCCAGATCGGGCTGCAGCAGAATCAACACCACACAAAACAATACCGGTCCCGCCGCGGGAAGAATCGTCTGCAAAAAATCTTCTTTGCAGAATTCCATCCCGCCTTTGCCGCGCCGCCTCAGGTCAAGAAACCACGCCAGATACAGTATGACGGCAAGCTTTGCGAGCTCCGAAGGCTGGACCCCGATAGGGCCAAATTTGATCCAGCGATGCGTTGCGTGGGACTTATCGAGGAACAAAGTTCCAACGAGCAGCACCAATATAATGCACACGACCGGGTAGACCACCGCCGGTTCTCGCAGCTTGCGATAGTCAGTGCGCATGAGCACAAACATTCCCAATAAACCAATCACCAGCCACGCCGCCTGCCGCAGCAGAAAGATGGAAGAGTGGCCGTACTGATGTTCCGCGGTGACTGCGGAGGCGCTCAAAATCATCACCGCGCCGAAAAGGCACAGCACCACCGTCACTCCGAACAGCCAGCGATCACCTTCGAGTCGTCTTGGCATGCCAGGTCATCCTCTCCCGGAGCTCGTACTTGCGGCTTGCCGCTCCAATTGGTGCACCAAATCCTTGAAGACACGGCCGCGGTGCTCGTAGTTATCAAACTGGTCGAAGCTGGCGCACGCCGGTGCGAGAAGCACGACGTCCCCGGGCCGCGCCACATGCGAAGCAATCTCTACCGCGCGTTGGATCGTTCCCGCGCGCTCGATCGCCACGCTTCCGGCGATTTGTTTTTCAATTTTCTCCGAAGCCGCACCGATTAGCAGCGCAAGAATCGCCTTTTCGCGCAACGGCTTCTGCAAAACAGTGTAATCGCTGCCTTTATCTTTTCCGCCGAGAACGATCAGGATCCGCCCGGAAAATACATCAAGCGCCTTGACAGTCGCATCGACGTTGGTCGCTTTCGAATCGTTGTAATAGCGCACCCCGCCAATCTCCGCAACGAACTCCAGACGATGCTCCACGCCTGCGAACGAACGCACGCCGCTGGCGATCTCCGCCGCCTGCGCACCGGCGAGGCGCGCTGCCGCCACCGCGGCCAGCACGTTTTCAACGTTGTGGGCGCCCGCGAGCGGAATGTCTTGCAGCTTCAGGACGAACTCGTCCTTTCCGTCTTGACGGAACACGATTTCGTTCTCTCGAACAAACGTGCCCTGGGCGACGCGCTGCTTCCGGCTGAACCAGAACACCTGTGGCTTTGCAGGCGCGTAAGGTCGAGTTGCCGAATCATCCGCGTTCAGTACCGCGCTGTCCGACTCCGTCTGATTTTCAAAGATTCGTGCTTTCGCAGCGCCATAGGCCTCCAGCGTGTGGTGGCGATCGAGATGGTCCGGCGTGAGATTCAGAAATACGCTGATGTCGGCTCGAAACGTATCAATCAATTCGAGTTGGAAACTGCTCAGCTCTGTCACGGAAATCGTTTTGTCGCTCGTCTGCTCGCCTTGGGAAATCAGCGGCGTGCCGATATTCCCGGCGAGAATCGTGGGGACTCCCGCATCTCTCAAAATGTGCGCGATCAGCGAAGTCGTCGTCGTCTTGCCATTCGAACCCGTGATGCCGATCATGCGCCCCTTTAAGAAGCGATCCGCCAGTTCGATCTCGCTCCAAATCGTGACGCCTTTGGCCCGGGCTGCTTGCAGCAACGGGGCGTCAGCCGGCACTCCTGGACTTGGAATGACCAAATCCTGATCCAGAAACGTTTTCTCTTTGTGGCCGCCCAGCTCCAGTTGGACCCCGGCGGCGCGCAAGGACTTAGTCGCTTCGCCAATTTCGTTTTCCGATCGCGCATCCGTCGCCGTCACCTTGGCGCCGCGCCCCGCGCAGAATTGCGCCGTTGCCACGCCAGTCCTTGCCAGTCCCACGACCAGCACGCGCTTGCCTCGCAATTCGAACGGATTTGCCATCTCTCTCGCAAAATCCTCTGTACAAAATGTCCCGCTACCTCAATTTCAGCGTCGTCAGCGCAAACAGCGCAAAAACCAGCGCCGCAATCCAAAATCGCACAATTACCTTCGATTCGCTCCAGCCCATCAATTCGAAATGGTGATGAATCGGGGCCATGCGGAAGATGCGCTTTCCCCGCAGCTTGAATGATCCCACCTGCAGAATCACGGAAAGCGCTTCAATCACGAAAATCCCGCCGACAAAAAAGAGCAGAACCTCCTGTTTGATAATCACCGCTACTGTGCCGAGCGTTCCCCCCAGCGACAGAGAACCCACATCGCCCATGAAAATCTCCGCGGGGTGCGCGTTGTACCAGAGGAAACCAAGCGAAGCGCCGACCAGGGCTCCGCAAAACACCGTGAGTTCTCCAACACGCGGGATGTACTGAATCTCAAGGTAGGTAGCCCATCGTGAGTTGCTGCTCACGTAGGTCAGCACGGTCAGCGCTCCCGCCGCTATCACCGTACAGCCAATGGCAAGCCCGTCGAGACCATCCGTCAAGTTCACGGCATTTGACGAGCCCACAATGACGACGCACACAAAGAACAGGAAGGGAAGAAATGCGAGCGGCCAGAAATGTTTCACCCCGATGAGCGAATGGATCACCAGATCCGGATGCAGCCGCTTTAGAAATGGAATCATGAGCTGAGTCGAATACGCATATCGCGTAGCGAGAATCAGCAAGGAAATCCCAACGCCCAGGCTGACCAGGATTTGAAAGTAGATCTTTTTCTTCGCGGTAAGTCCGAGGTTGCGCTGCTTCGATACCTTCGCGTAGTCATCGATGAACCCGATGATGGCGAAACCGAACAGCGCGAAGAGCGAAAGCAGGATAAATGGATTCGTCAGATCGGCCCAAAGAAGAACTGGCACCGCCGTGGACAGTACGATGAGCACGCCGCCCATCGTCGGCGTGCCCGCTTTCTTTTTGTGTTCTTCGGGTCCCTCTTCGCGGATAAACTGGCCGATCTGCAGTTCCCCCAGACGCCGGATGAGCCAGGGCCCAAACACCAGTGCAAGAAACATTGCCGTGAGGCTCGCGTACACCGTGCGGACAGTGATGTAGCGAAAAACGTTCAGCGGGCTGAAGTAGCGCTGCAAGACGTGGTAAAGGAGGTAGTACAGCATTTCAGTGTCTGAGCTCCTGCCCCGAGAATTCGCCCGGCGCTGCATGCTGGGCAATCAGCGATTCGACGATGCGCTCCATCTTCACTCCGCGCGAGCCTTTCACCAGTAACAGGTCACCGGATACCAAGACACCTCTCAGAAACTCAGCCGCTTCTTCCGGCGTTTCGAAAAATTTCGTGTGAGATGCTGAAAAGCCGGACGCCACAGCGCCATTTACAAGCTCGGCCGCATCGCCCGAGACACCGAGGATCCAATCCAGCTTGCCGGTCTCTGCCGCAAACTTTCCCGCTTCCCGATGTAGTTCCTTTGAAGCCGCGCCAAGTTCGCGCATTTCTCCCGCAGCAAGAATCCTTCGACGATAATTGGGCGTGGCCGCCAGTAGTTCCGTCATCGCTTGCAGCGCCGCGGGACTCGAGTTGTAACTGTCGTTGATCAGTGCCGCTCCGTTCGAAAACTGCAAGAGTTCTCCACGCATCGCCGGGGCGCGCAAAGTGCGAAAAACGCTTTGCGCTTCCGCCGCGCCGATGTCCCAAACGCTCGCAGCCGCCAGCGCCGCCAGCGCGTTTGAAATCGCGTGATGCCCCGGCACTCTCAATTCCAGCCGAACACGGCCCTCGGGGCTGACGTAGTCAAAGGCCGACCCAAACGCTCCACGGTCTTCAATCTCCTGCGCCATAAAAAACGCCGGCTTTTCTATGCCGTAGGTCACAACCCGTCCGGGAGCGAATCCTCCAAACGCCGCTACGCGCGGATCGTCCGCGTTCAGCACTGCGGTCGATTCGTGCCCATTCAATCCTTCGATCAATTCGCGTTTCGCGAGCGCGATCTCATCGACCGACGAAAAAAACTCCAGGTGCGCCGGCGCCACTCGCGTCACCACTCCAACATCGGGCCGCGCAATCGCCGCCAGCCGTTTCAACTCGCCGACCCGCGACATGCCCATTTCCAGCACTGCCGCCTGATGCGTTTCCTCGAGACGCAGCAACGTCAGCGGAAGTCCGTACTCGTTATTCAGATTTCCTTCCGATTTCAGGACCCGCAGCTTCGCGCCCAGCAATGCCGCCAGGATCTCTTTCGTAGTGGTCTTCCCGACCGAACCTGTGACCCCGGCAATTTTCCCGCCCCAGGCTTGGCGTACTGCGCTCGCCAATTGCTTGAGCGCTTCGAAGGTTTCGACCACGGCGATGCAGCGGCTGCCGATCTCGCCCGCAAATCGCGAGAACTGGCTCTCCGCCACCACCGCCGCGATTGCTCCACTCCCCAGCGCGCTGCCCACATGATCGTGTCCATCGTGACGCGGTCCGTGGATGGCGATGAACAGCTCTCCGGCACGAACCGTGCGAGAATCAATCGAGACGCCGGCCACCCGGGCCAGGGGGTCGAGTGCCGTCCCCGGCCGAGTACCCAAAGCGCCAGCCACCTGTGCAATCGTCCACCGCATAAGTTCCTCAAAGGATTCTTGTTAACGGCACTCCCTACGGCTCGTGGTGTTTTCAACGTTTTGAGGGCTCCTCCTTTCGAGAGGTCCGCAACTGGCTCGCCCAGTCTTGCCGGGACCCCAGCGCCCTCGCCACACCTTCAGAACAAGCGCGCTAGGTGCCAAACCCAGAACTGCCTCGCGGCCCTTCGAAACCACGATCGCGGAGGGCGCGGCGCGCCATTTCGCGATCGTCAAATTCGAGTGTGCGGTCGGCGAGAATTTGATAATTCTCGTGACCTTTTCCTGCGAGCAGAACCATGTCTCCCGCGCGGGCTTCGTCCATCGCCAGGCTGATCGCCTTTTCGCGATCCGGCTCGATCAAATACTTGCCCGCCGTCTTTTGCAGGCCCACGATGATGTCGCTGATGATTTTCAGTGGATCCTCGCTCCGCGGATTGTCGCTGGAGAGAATCGTCAAGTCGCTCAGCCGTCCCGTCACCTCACCCATCACCGGCCGTTTGGTGCGGTCTTTTTCTCCGCCGCAGCCGAAGAGCGTAATGATGCGGCCTTTCGGATTCAGTTCGCGCGCCGTACGAATCAGGTTCTCCAAGGCATTATCCGTATGCGCATAATCCACAATCACTAAAAATGGCTGTCCAAGATCGATCCGTTGAAATCGTCCGGAGACGCTTTCTAGATTCCGGATACCCGTTTCGAGGATGTCATTCGACAGTCCAAGCGCCTGTGACGCTCCAATCGCCGCCAACAGGTTGTAAACATTGATGCGGCCCACCAGCGGCGAAACCACATTCAGCTTTCCGTTCGGCGTCTGCGCTGTAAACGTCAGGCCCTCGAATGTCAGTTGAAATTTCTTTGTTGTGATGTCCGCGTTCGATTCCAGTCCATAAGTGAGAGTCTTTTTCGCCAGCCCCGCCAACCGCTTTCCGAATTCATCATCGCCGTTCAGCACTGCGACTTCGGGAGCGCCCGCGCCTGTACCTGCGAAAAGCCTCTTTTTTGCATCAAAGTAATCCTCAAACGTCTTGTGAAAATCCATGTGCTCGCGCGTCAGGTTGGTGAAAACCGCGGCCTGAAAATGGCACCCCCACAGGCGATCCATTGCGAGAGAGTGCGAGCTGGCCTCAAGTACCGCGTGCTTGCCGCCCGTGTCGCGAATTTCAGCGAAAAATCCCTGCAGGTCCACGGATTCAGGCGTGGTGTTCGGCGCGGGATAGTCGCCGATAGGCGTGTGATAGGCGATCGTTCCGAAGAGCCCTGTCTTTGCGCCCGAGGCTTTTACAATCGCGTCGATCACGGACGTCGTAGTGGTCTTGCCATTCGTGCCAGTCACGGCTACGAGTTGCAGCGCATTCGCCGGGTGCCCAAAGAAATTCGCGGCGGCAATCGCCAGTGCCTTGCGTTCTTCCTGAACTTGAATCCAGGCCACCGTGCCCAGCAGATTGCCAGGCGCTGGCGTTTCGCTGGCAATGGCAATCGCTCCCCGTTGCACCGCGTCTTGCACAAATGCGTTTCCATCTGCCTTTGCGCCACGCAACGCAAAAAACAGCGCCCCAGGCTGCACCTTCCGCGAATCACATGTCACTTGGCGAATTTCTAGTTTGCTCGCAACTGAAGGCACGGTCGTCTGTGTGCCCTCGAACAACTCCACCAGTTTTCTGCGAAGGAGTGCTTTCTTCTGGTAGGCAAACGGATTCAGAGGTGTGTCAACTTGGTTCGTGGCGTCGCCCCGTGCTTGCTCTTCCTCTTGGCTCAATCCAATTTTCATCCTAATGCCTGGCCCTCTGGTGCGGCTTCGCGATCTTTGGTGCCGTTGTCCCGAATTGCACGGTGATCTTGGCCCCGTGTCTGACTCTTGCTCCCGCCGCTGGCGCTTGATTGGTTGCAAGGCTCGTGCCAACCAAAACCGGCTCCAGCCCAAGGCGAATGCAAGTCTCGGTCACCTCACGCATCGTCTTGCCGGAAAAGTCTGGCACCTCGATATCGCCCCCTTCGTCCACGGCCACGGTCACGGAAGGCCTCTCGTCCTTGTGCTCCTTCGGATTAGGTGCGGAAATCCCCGCCGGAGGTTGGTCGGGCAGACCGGAAAAATCCGTGGGCGTGAAATCTTGCAGCGTGGCGCTATCTGCCACGTCACGGTTCTTGTATGCAGCTTGCATCAGTCGCGGTGACACCGGAACATCTCTCGGCACATCCAGGTATGGCAAGACTTGCTCGGCGATGCGCTTAAAAACCGGCGCAGCCACCTGCCCCCCTTCGTGCTGCCCCACCGGTGAATCCAGAGAAACAAGAATGGTCACCGCCGGATTGCTGATCGGCGCAAAGCCAGTGAAAGAGGCAATCAACTGTGTCGGCGAATATCTTCCCGTAGCAGGATCGATTTTTTGCGCGGAGCCCGTTTTCCCCGCAGCAGTCCATCCATCCAGTCGCGCCAAAGGCCCCGTGCCATGCAATACAACGCCTTCCATAAGTTGCCGAAGTGTCGCCGCTGTCTCCGCGCGGATGACGCGCCGGGGCTCTGCCGGCGTCAGGACGCCTTCCGCAGGCAACGCCTTGTCACCGCGCCGCAATTCCGCAATCACGTGCGGCTTATAGAGCAGGCCGCCATTCGCTATCGCGGACACCGCGCTAGCCAGTTGGATCGGCGTCACACCGACTTCCTGCCCCATGGAAATCGACCCGATGGAGATCGCCGACCAATTCTCGAGTCGCCGTAGGATTCCCTTGCTCTCCCCCGGCAAGTCCACGCCTGTCGGCTGGCCAAATCCGAATGCGCGAATGTAGTCGTAAAATTTTGGCGCGCCCAGGCGCAGCGCGATCTTGATGGCGCCGACGTCGCTCGACTGTGCCAGAATGTCGGCGACGCTCAACAGCCCAAACGGTTTGTGGTCGCGGATGCGGTGCCCGGCCACATAGACCGCGCCGTTTTCGCAATCGAACACTTCTCCTGGCCGCGTAATCCCCTGATCAAATGCAGCCGCCAGTGTAATCAGTTTGAATGTCGAGCCTGGTTCGTAGAGTGCGCTCACTCCGCGGTTCATCCGCGCTTCTGCGGGAGCATCCGAAGCGGTGTTCGGGTTGAACTTCGGCCAATTCGCCAGCGCCAGGATCTCTCCGGTGCTGGGATTCATCACCACCACCGTCCCAGCAATCGCGCGCGTCTTGGCGATTGCCGCTCCGAGTTCTCGCTCCGCTATGTACTGAACTTTTTCATCCAGCGTGAGAACCACATTCGCCCCACGCTCGCGCTGCGCTTCGCCGCCGTCGAACCAGCGTTGCCGCGCGTCGGCCATCACAATGATTTTTTCGCTCTTGCCGCGAATCTGACCGTCGAGTGCGTACTCGATTCCGCCCAGCCCTTTTTCGTCGAGGTCGACGAACCCCAGCACGTGCGCGGCAAGATCGCGTTTGGGATAAAACCGCTGGTTCTCTTTCTGGAAGTAAATGCCTTTCAAGTTCAGCGCTTCGACGGCTTCCCTCTTCTCCGGAGGAAGCTTGCGCGCAATCCACACAAAGGTGGCGCCGGATTCGAATTTTGCTTCCAGTAGATCCCGCGGAATGTTCAACACGCCCGAGAGCAGCGCCGCGGCTTGCGCTTTGTTGTCGCCCAGTTCGCTGGGTATCGCGAAAGTGGAATCCACCTGCAGGCTCATCGCCAGCGGGTGCATGTTGCGGTCGTAGATGGCCCCGCGCTTCGGCGTGATTTCAATCACGCGCCTCTGCTGCCGCTGCGCGCGGGCCATGTATTCGCTGTGGCGGAAAAGCTGCAGGTAACCCAAGCGCCCGAACACCGCTACCATCCATACCACGGCCACGGCGCCGACAATCAGCAAACGTTTTGCTTGTACTTGGCCGCGGTCGCCCTTCGAGTTGAATGTTCTATGCCGGCCCTTCGAATCGGCCGCCAAGCGGCCTGCTGGAGCGACGTGAGGACGCTTTCTTAGCATGACGAATTCAGATCGGCGATCACTCCGGTCGGATAACGTTTAGATTGACAGCAAACTCGTCGGTGAGGCGAATGTCTATTGCGCGCGATTCGGATGCACATAGCGCGCAGCTGCCACTTCAGCGCCACTCGGTGCGTCGTATTCCTGCATCTGCGTCGGCAACGGTTCAGTCAATCCAAGCTGCCGCCGCGCAATCACGTCGATGCGCATCGGGTTCCGCAGGCTCGCGATCTCCAGCTTCAGTGAAGAGTTCAGCGCCGCCGCCTCGGTCTGCCTGCCCCTCACGTCTTCGAGTTGAAAACTCAGGTCGATGCAGCGGAAGTGCTGGTAGATATACAGCATGAAAAATGCCGCGACGATTCCGCCCAGCCCCACCGTCCGGTAGTAATTCCGCATCTTCACCGGCTCGACGTGCCGCACCAGCCGCGAATTATCAATCCTCTTGACCGTCTGAAACTCCAGCATCGCTGCTGTTCTTTTCTTTCTCGCCATGACTACACTCTTTCCGCACACCGCAGCTTCGCGCTTCGCGAACGCGGGTTGCCCAACATCTCTTCCTCACTGGGCTGGATGACATGTTTCGTCAGCACGCGGAGCGTTCCTGCTCGCTCTCCCTCTTGAAACGCATGCTTCACCAGGCGGTCTTCACGCGAGTGGTAACTCAACACCACCCAGCGGCCGCCCGAATTCATTGTGGCGGGGGTCCGAGAAAGAAACTGCCCGAGTTCCTCCATCTCTCGATTCACCGCTATCCGCAGCGCCAGAAACGTTTTTGTTGCGGGATGCAGTCTCTGCCTTCCCCATTGCTTTCGGGCCCCTGCCACAGTCGTTGCCAAGTGCGCGGTATCCCGTATCGGTCGCGCTCTCACGATCGCCTTGGCGATCCTTCTGGAATCGTGCTCATCCGCTTCCCGGTAGAGCAGGTCGGCGATTTCTTTTTCCGACCAGCGATTCACAATCTCGTCTGCCGTCAGTTCGTCGTTGGCAGTGTCCATCCGCATGTCCAGCGCAGCGGCCTCGCGAAATGAAAATCCCCGCGCGGCTTGATCAAGCTGCATGCTCGAAACCCCCAAGTCGGCCAAGACCCCGTCCGCCGGCGGAATCCCCAACTCTTGCGCGACCTCCGCAATCCTCGAGAACGGCGACTGCACCAGCCTCACCGTCTCTCCGAAACTCTTTAGGCGTTCCCGCGCCAGTTCCAACGCCTGTGCGTCCCGGTCCAGGCTGATCAGTCGCCCGGAAGGGCGCCCGGACAACGTCCCGGAAGTGAGCCTTCTTGCGATCGCTTCCGAATGCCCGCCCGCTCCCAGCGTTGCGTCGATGTACGTTCCGTCCGGCTTTACGCGCAACCATTCGAGCACCTCTTCCAACAGCA
>QHYE01000014.1 GCA_003224055.1 Acidobacteriota bacterium
GCTCTTTTCGGTGTGACGCAGGCGGGATTCACGGTGCATCGGTACATCATTGCTTCGCTGGACGCGCTGTACTTTAGGGACATCGCGTCCGGGCTGATCAAGAGCATCATGTTCGGGATTACGATCACGGCCGTTGGATGCCATGAAGGACTCTCGACGGGCGCCGGCGCGGAACAAGTGGGGCGCTCCACAACGCGCGCCGTCGTGGTATCTATTTTTCTGGTGATTCTGGTAGACCTCGTGTTTACCGTGCTCTTTTTCTTTTTGAGTGAACGATAGGATTCGAACTGGCGCCATGGACCAGAGCGAAAACACGGGCTGGCAGTCCGAAGCGATGATCTCGCTGCGGAATCTTCGCGTGAGCTACGGCGAGCACGAGATTCTGCACGGCATCAGCTTTGATGTGCAGCGCGGCGAGACTCTGGTCATTCTTGGCGGATCGGGCTCAGGCAAGAGCACGCTTCTGCGGACGCTGGTGGGTCTGGAAAGCCCGACTTCCGGTGAGATTTGGCTCAAGGGAAAGAATATCGCCGCCATCTCCGCCGCGGAGATGGACGAAATCCGCAAGAAAGTCGGAATGTCCTTCCAGGGCGGCGCGCTGTTCGGCTCGATGTCGGTTGGAGAAAATGTTGCGCTGCCACTTCGCGAACACACCAAGCTGGAAGACTCAACCATCGAAATCATCTTGCGATTGAAGCTCGATCAAGTGGGCCTGGCCGGATTTGAAAACTACATGCCTTCGCAGCTCAGCGGCGGGATGAAGAAGCGCGCTGCGGTGGCTCGCGCCATGGCCATGGATCCGGAGATTCTTTTTTTCGACGAGCCGTCGGCGGGGCTGGACCCGATCATCGCTGCAGGCGTGGATCAGTTGATCCTGGACTTGAAAAAAGCCTTTCACATGACGATCGTGGTGGTCACGCACGAATTGGCGAGCGCATTTCTGATCGCGGACCGCATGGTGTTGATCGACAAAGGCAACGTCGTCGCGATCGGCACGACGGCGGAAATGCGTTCGAGTACGCATCCCCGCGTCCGCCAGTTTCTCGACCGCATTGCCGAGCCGGAAGTTTCGCAGGAATTGGACTATCTGCAAATGCTGACGGAAGAAAATCCCCGCCGCGGCTTTTGAGCGGGGAAGAGTGAGGTAAGTGATGGGAACGAAAAGCGAGCAGGCCATGGTGGGATTGTTCGTCTTGATCGCGGGAGCCGTGCTCGTCGCGACGGTGTTCGTGCTTAGCGGCGCGTTTGGCGGTTCGGCTTCCTCGTACCGCGCCTATTTCCCGTTTGCCGGAGGGCTGGAGCCGGGCGCCACTGTTCGTTACGCGGGCGGGCCCAAAGTAGGGCGCGTAGAGAAATTGCAGCTTGATCCGAAGGATGCTTCGCGCATAGAAATTTCGTTCAGCGTCAAGTCCGGTTTGCCCGTGAAAACGGACAGCCACGTGAAAATCATGAGCCTGAGCCCGCTCGGAGAAAACCATCTGGAAATTGTTCCCGGATCCGATAAGGCCGCCCTCGCCGCGGCCGGTTCGATTCTGCCGTCCGATTCCTATGTAGACTTCAATGCATTGACGGCAAGGATCAATGACATCGCGCCGCAGGCACAACTGCTGTTGAAGACACTCAATGATCGCGCCACGGAGCTGAAAGTGACGGTGGATCGAATCAACGACCTGATGGGCGACCAGAACCGCGCCAATCTTGCGGGCACGCTTGCCGAGACCCGCGGCATGCTCGCCGAAAACCGGGCCCCGGTGAAAGCGACGGTGCAACATCTGAACTCCGCGACCGAAAAACTCGAGCCCTTGCTCCAGGATTTGCGGAAAACTTCAGCGCAGGCCCATGAAACCTTAAGCCATGTGGATTCCCTAATCGGAGAGAATCGCGCGGACGTTCGCCAGTCGGTCGTCGAGCTGCGCAAGTCGCTGACAACCATTACGGACCTGACCGACAGGCTCGATCAGACGCTTGACGTGAACTCCGAGAACATCGACGAATTGCTGGAGAACCTGCGTCACGTGAGCCAGAATCTCAAAGAATTTACGAACACGATCAAGACCCGGCCGTACACCCTCATTCGGTCGAGCACGCCACGCGAGCACAAAACAGGGGAACCGCGATGATCCAGGCGCGAGATGCAGTGAAAACGTCATGGGCAGAAAGGACGCTAGCGGAGCGAAAAAGAGCCGCTCGGGTTGCAGCCCGAAAATTCCAGGTCAGTGCTCTGGCACTGCTAGTTGGATTTCTAGCCGGGTGCGGGGCCGCGCGGCCCAGCAAGTATTACCAGCTCACGGTTCCGAGCAATGCTGCTTCAGTCGAGAAAGCAGATGCAGTGCCAGTGACGCTGCTCTTAGGCGGACTGATGACGTCCCATCTGTATCGCGAGGACCGCATCGTCTACGGCCACGGTGCCGAGCAACTAGGCACCTATGAGTTTGAGCGGTGGGCCGAACCTCCCGCCGAGTTAATCCAAGGAGTCCTCCTGCGGCAAATGCGAGCATCGGGCCGCTACCGCGCCGTGTATTACCGGCGCAGCAATATGAAAGGCGATTTTGCGATTCGTGGCCGCCTGTATGATTTTAAGGAACTGACCGGCGCCCAAATATTGGCCAGAGTCACGCTGGAACTCGAGATGCGCGATCTCAATACCGGCGGAACGGTTTGGACGCATCACTACACGCATGATGAGCCAGTCAGCGGAAAAGATGTGCCCGCAGTGGTCGCGGCGCTTGATCGGAACGTTCAGAGAGCTGTGGCTGAAGTGATTGCGAGCCTTGACCAGTACTTCGCGGCTCATCCGGTGAAGTGACCGGCGATCCGCGAGGCCGTGGCGCGAATGACCTCACAGTCTTTTAGCTCAAGCCTGGTGGCGCGAGCAGGTGTCCGATAATTGAATTGACCGAGCTCAGGCTCGAGAGTTAGCAAGCCGCCGCTTAAGTGCAGTTCCGCCAGAAGTAAGTAACGCCGACCCAGTTGAAAAAGCTGTCTTTCACCCTCTTCTCATTCTCCTGTCATTCCGCGTTCACAAATCTAACGTCTACTTCCTTTCGCCGAGTCTTCGGGGTGACCTCAGCAGACTGGACACTGCTCCCCTCCCGGCGTGCAATTGTTGCGGACGACCGCTTCTGATCCGAGACTCGAATCGAAATATAAGTGGAAGGACTAATTATGCGAAGTCCCGTAAATTTCCAGTCCATTGTCGTGTGTACACTCTCGTTGATTTCAGTTGTACTCTCCCTACCGGATGGCAGCGCCGCGCAGGAACACAAGGGCGGCATCAGCGGCCGCGTCACGGATAATTCCGCTGGCGTGCTGCAGGGCGCACAAATCGAGTTACAACCAAAAAACGTGAGCCTTGCTTCGAATGGTCAGGGCGAGTTCTTCATCAACGATCTTGAACCAGGAAATTACACTATCGCAGTCACTTAAGTCGGATTCAAGGCCTCCACGACGCAGGTGAATGTGGTCGCTGGCCAGACGGCGAATGTCGAAGTCAGGCTCGAGGTGGAGTCCCAAAACCTTCAGGTTCTCGTGACCGCCGAACGCGCCTATGGGGAAGCCGAGGCGGTCAATCGCGAACGCAGTGCCGATAACATCGTCCAGGTGCTCCCCGCTGATGTAATTCGTAGCTTGCCTAACGCCAATATGGCCGATGCTCTCGGCAGGTTGCCCAGCGTAACGATTGAACGCGATGAAGGTGAAGGAAAGTACGTACAGGTCCGTGGCACCGAACCGCGCCTGACCAATACCACCATCGACGGTGTTAATGTTCCTTCACCGGAAGGTAGCGTCCGCCAGATCAAGTTCGACGCCATCCCTGCTGACATCGTCGAGTCCGTCGAAATCAATAAGACACTGCAAGCCAACATGGATGGGGACGGCATCGGCGGCTCCGTGAATCTTGTCACCAAAACCGCTGGAGAGCGCCCCACTTTCAATCTTAGCGGCATGGGGGGATATACTCCCATTCTTGGAGGACGCGGGCTCGTTGAAACAGCCGGTACCGCTGGCCAGCGCTTTGGTGCGAACAAACGCTTCGGCCTCCTCATCGGCGGCTCCTATGATTGGAACGGGCGTGGAATTGATGACATTGAGCCGGTGCCGGACCTCTCCGCTGGGCAGCGCACCTTCGACTCCATCGACATCCGAGAATACCGATACTACCGGAGCCGATGGGGAATTGCGGGCAGCGCCGACTACAAACTGGCTGAAGGGTCAAACCTCTACCTTCGGGGCCTCTTCTCTGATTTCAAGAACTATGGGGACCGCTGGGTGTATTCGCTGAACGATGGCGCACCACCGAGCTTTGGCACGCAGCTTCGGCGGCCGGATTACCTGATCAGCAGCGTGGTGCTTGGCGGCAAGCACGTGTTGACGACGACGTGGTATTCCTGGGATTTGTCGGTATCGCGTTCGCGTCAGACAGGGCAGGTGGGAGACCGCAACGCATCGTTTGACGCCACTGGCCTGAACGGCGTCAGCAACTGCCATTACGATCCGGCGAACACGACGAATGTCTATCTGCCACAGTGGACGCCTGCTTGTTTCACGGAGGCTTACAACCCGGCGAACTTTACCTTGAGCGACGTCAACATCAACAAGGGACTGACGGCGCAGCTCAACCTGCAGGGCACGGGCGCAATGGCCAAGCGCTATCACATTGGCTCGCATCTTGCGTGGCTTGAAGTCGGCGGGAAGTTCCGGAATGCGCACAAGTTCGACAACACGTTCCGGGTGGACTATGCACCTAATGTGTCGGTGCCGATGGCGCAGTTTCCGAGCAGGTTCTCAAAGAGCGATTACTACAACGGCATATACAAATTGGGGCCGAACCCGGCGTTTCAGGACGTTTTTGCGTTCGTGAACAGCAATCTGAGCAGCTTTGCGGTGAGTGACGACTCGGGGGGCAATTCTGCAAATTTCAGCTTGATTGAGAAGGTCTCAGCGGGCTACCTGATGAACACCATCGACTTCAAGCGGGTGCGCCTAGTGGCGGGAGTTCGGATTGAAGGAACGAATCTGAACACGAGAAGCTTTGAAACGACGACCGCGCCAAATCCCGCAGATCCGAGTAATCCGATCACGACCTCGGGGTTCGTGAACCGCAACGGCTCGTACGTGAACGTGCTCCCGAGCGCGTCCGTGCGGTTCGCGCTGAGGAACGACACGAACCTGCGGCTGGTGTACAGCCGGGGATTGTCGCGGCCGAACCCGCAAGATATCGCTCAGGCAGAGACAATCGACGATACGGCTAACCCAGTGCTGGTCAGCCTTGGCAATCCCAACCTGAAACCTGAGAGGGCCGACAACGTCGATGTGCTGGTCGAACATTACCTAAACCCGTTTGGGATGCTGTCGGCTGGGTTCTTCTACAAGAACCTGATTGATCCGATTGTGACGCACACATGCCAGCCGCCGGCGACTTGTCCGGGGTTTCCTGCGGGTACACAAGTGACGGAACCTCTCAACATTGGGAGTGCGTGGCTTTCCGGATTTGAAGCTGCATATCTCCAACATCTTACGTTCCTTCCTGGCGCGCTCCGCGGCCTCGGCTTCTCCGCAAATTACGGCTACACGGCATCGCGGGCTTCCTTGGGGCCCGATTTCGCTCGCTCGGATCATCCACGGCTCCTGCGAAATGCACCCCACACCTGGAACGTCAGCCCAACCTATGACCGCGGTCGCGTCTCGGTTCGCGTAGGCTTGTCCTATAACGCGGCGAATATCGCCGCCTATGGATTTACTGATGGAGCCGCGGGCGGAATCAGTGGTCCCTTCGGCGACAACTATTTCTATCCCCACCTCCAGGTCGATGCGCAAGGCAGCGTTCGATTGGCCCGTGGGTTGACTTTCGTCGCCTACGGTCTCAATCTCACCAATGAGGTCTTCGGTTTTTACAATGGCAGCCCTCAATTCATGGTCCAGCGCGAGTATTACAAACCTACAATCGCGGCGGGTTTCCGCTGGACTCCGCTGCATGAAAAGTAAAGAAACTGGCAAGGCTTTGACGAACACTGGACTCCACCGCGGCGCGGCAGGCTCGACTCCTTTTGTCCTGAAAACGTGGGGCACGGACATAAAGCCAGGTCGCGAGGGCGGCTCCGAGAGTTCCTGCAGCTGCACACGCCAGGTAGCTGAATAAAATTTCAGGCTAAATTCATGGTGCGTTTGGGTCAGGCCGCTTTAAGATGGTTTTTGCCCTCGGCCATCCGGCAGGAGCAGGACCGGTTATGAAAAAACAGTTGTTATGTTCAGGATTGATATGGTTCGCGGTGGCGCTGATCACGCTTTCGAGTGGCCACGCGAACTCCGCGGCGCGCACTCCGGCAACGGAGGACACTGCGGTTCTTGTCGGGGCAGGAGACATCGCGGATTGCCGGGATCTCTCCGGCGCCGAAGCCACGGCAAAATTGCTCGATCACGTCTCTGGCACCGTCATGGCCGACGGCGATCTCGCGTATCCCGACGGCACCAAAGAGAATTTCGTTTGCTACGACAAGACCTGGGGCCACGTCAAATCCCGCACTAGGCCCGCTCCAGGCAATCACGAATTTCATTCTTCCGGAGCGACGCCCTACTTTGACTATTTCGGCAAGGCGGCGGGAGACACGAAGACCGGCTACTATAGCTACGAACTCGGAGAATGGCACATCATCGTGCTGAACAGCGAGTGCCTGGCCGTCGGCGGCTGCGAGGCCGGTTCGCCCCAGGATAAATGGTTGCGCGCAGACCTCGCGGCGCATCCGGCGGCCTGCACCCTCGCCTATTGGCACAAGCCGCTCTTCAGCTCCGGCGGGGCGCACGGCAACGACCTCACCGTAAAGCCGCTCTTCCAGGCGCTTTATGAAGGCAACGCGGATGTCGTGGTCAACGGTCACGATCATGACTATGAGCGCTTCGCTCTACAAGACCCGGAAGGCTCCCCGGATTCAAAACGTGGCATTCGCGAATTCGTCGCCGGCACCGGCGGCAAGAATCTTCGTCCCTTTGGGGCGCCGAAGCCCAATAGCGAATTACGCGATGCGACAGCTTTTGGCGTTCTGAAACTTACGCTCAAGCCGAAAAGTTATGAGTGGCAATTCATCCCGCAGGCGGGGAAGAGCTTTACCGATTCCGGCAGCAGTAATTGTCACGGAAGATTGTAATTTCCTGGGGTAGCTGACAGCACCGTATCACACTTTTTCGTCGGAGAAAAAATGAAACGATACTTCGCAATGCTCGCAGGATTTCTAAGTCTTGTTACCATGGCCGCTCTGGCGGCACCGCCTTCCGGATATCACATCATCAAGAAAGTGCCGATTCCCGGCGCGGGCGGCTGGGACTACGTCACCGTCGATGACGCGGCGCGCCGCGTTTATGTTTCGCATGCCACGCAGGTGGAGGTGTTGAACGCCGACACCTTCGAACTTGTGGGCACGATACCGAACACTCCGGGGTTCACGGCATTGCCATCGCTTCGGAATTCGGCCGCGGATTCATTACCGCCGGCAAATCGGATTCCGTAATCACCTTCGACCTGAAGACCCTGAAGACTCTGGGTGAGGTTAAAGTCGGCAAGAAACCTGACGCAATTATGTATGACCTGGCTACCAAGCATGTCTTCGCGATGAACGGAGACAGCGACAGCGCCACGGTGATCAACGCAGCGGACGGAACTGTGGTCGGCACGATTGACCTGGGCGGAGGGCCGGAATTTGCTGTGGCCGATGGCAAGGGCAACGTTTACATCAACCTGGAAGATAAGGCGGAGACCGTTCACATCGATTCGAACACACTGAAAGTCTTGCATCACTGGCCGTTAGCGCCCGGCAAGACGGCGACCGCCTTGGCGTTTGATCCGCAAACTCGCCGGTTGTTTGCCGGCTGCCGTGGCGGCCAATTGATGGTTGTGCTGGATGCCGACACCGGTAGAGTAATCACCACTGCGCCCATCGGCGAGCGTGTCGACGCAGCCGCTTACGACCCCACGCAAAAACTGGTGTTTCAGTCCACGGGCGGTGGCACCATTGCGGTTTTCCATCAGGATTCAGCAGACAAGTACACTCTTCTGGAAAACGTCGTGACCAACCCAGGTTCAAAGACCATGGGACTCGATCTCAAAACGCATCGTCTCTTTGTGCCTGCCAATCTCGAGGGCACTTTTACGATTCTTGTTTTGGGTCAATAACGGATGTTCGGCCGATCTTCGTTCTCCTGCTCGTCCGTGTATTCTTTTTGTGGCAAAGTAATTGGCGATGGCCGGTCCCGAGAGTCCCAAGACTTCCGCGCGAGTTGCGTTCCACTATCCCGGCTTCGTTCGTTTTCAACGGGCACGTTTCTGCATCGTCACTTCGACCGAGATGCAATCGGTCGCGGTTGGCTGGCAGGTCTACGAAATCACCAGGCGCCCGCTGGACCTGGGTCTCACCGGGCTCGCGCAATTTCTTCCCGGCATCCTTCTCTTTCTCGTGGCCGGACACGTGGCGGACCGTTTCGAACGCCGCAAACTCATCGTCTTGTGTTACTCCGGGTTTGCACTTTGCTCAGCCCTGCTGCTCTGCCTCTCTCTGCGCGGAATCAACACGGTCTATCCGATTTATGCCGTACTCGCATTCCTCGGCGTCATCCGGTCCCTGAACGGCCCGGTGAGCCGCGCTTTGCTCCCACAATTGGTCCCCGAAGAGCATTTTCCGAGCGCGATTGCCTGGGCCTCCAGCGTTTTTCAATTCGCGACGATTCTAGGTCCATCGCTGGGAGGAGTTGTCTATGCCGCCTTTCGTGGACCGTCGGCCGTCTATACGTTGGGGCTGGTCGCGGCGACGTTTGCTGCTTTCGCGACACTGGGAATCAAAACACAATCGAAGCGACGCCTGCGCGAGCCGGTCACTCGCGAGACGATCCTCGCCGGATTGCGGTACATCTGGCGTGAAAAGGTGATTCTCGGTTCCATCTCGTTGGATCTTTTTTTGCCGTCTTGCTCGGCGGCTCGGTGGCTCTGCTCCCCGTATACGCCCGAGAAATCCTGCAGACCGACCCGTGGGGCCTCGGCCTCCTCCGCAGCGCACCTGGAGTGGGTGCAGCCGTCATGGCCATCCTGCTCGCCTACAAACCGTTGAAGCGTCGCGCTGGAATGACGATGCTGTGGTGCGTCGCTGGGTTCGGCGTCGCGACCATCCTCTTCGCAGTTTCCCGTAGCCTGATCGTTTCTCTCGCTGCTCTCTTCTTCGTTGGCGCGACGGACATGGTCAGCGTGATTGTTCGTCAGATGTTGATTCAGCTGGGCACGCCGGATGAAATGCGCGGCCGCGTCAACGCCGTGGACATGGTCTTCATTGGAGCATCCAACGAGCTCGGCCAATTCGAATCCGGCCTTACGGCCCAGTGGTTCGGCACCGTTCCCGCCGTCGTCCTCGGAGGCTTCGGCACTCTGGCGGTGACAGGGCTTTGGGCTTGGTGGTTTCCCGAGCTGCGACGCGCGGAGAGCCTAACCGATCGCAAAAATCAATTTTAGCTCTAGGCATCGGATCTTCGAATGACACTCTCAAACAGTCGTGTTAAGTATGGGGCCACACAATTTGGAGGCAACTCGTGAGACTCATCCATGCCTTTTCCTCAGAACCCAGCGTCTCTCTCCCGCCCGTATCACAGTGCAAACATTCGAGACGGTTCCTCAGCACCATTGCCATGCTGCTTTTCGCAATTTCCGTCCCAGCATTTGCTCAAACTTCTGATTCATCACAGCCGAAAAGGCTTTCTCTCCAGGAAGCCTTGGACACTGCAACTCGGCAGAACCTGGATTTGGTCGCAGCTCGCTTGCGTCAAGCCGTCAGTGAAGCTGGCGTTCAGATTGCCCGCCAGCTGCCGAATCCCACAGTGAGCTTTGGCGCGGCGCGCGATCTGCCGCACGAATCCTTGCTCGTTGATCAGCCGCTGGAGCTCGGAGGATTGCGCGGTCGCCGCATAGAACTGGCCCGGAGCGAAGTCCCTCTTGCCACCATCGAGTACGCCACGCTCGAACGCCAGGTTCGCCGCAAAGTTCGAGAAGCCTACTTCGGCGCCGTTTTGGCGCGCGGCGTCACGGCCTTTCAGATTCGTTTGCTGGAGATCGCCAAGCGCCTGCAGGAAGTAGCCCAAACGCGGTTTGAGGCAGGCGATGTGCCGCAACTGGAAACCGTTCAGGCGGATCTCATCGTGGCGCGTGCGGAGACCGATCTCATAGTCTCGCGCCAGCAGGAAAGGACCGCGCTCGGCCTGCTAAACATTCTCTTGAACGAGCCCGTCCCCACGGATTGGGAATTAGTCACTCCCATGGATGCGCCGTTTTCTTCCGTCTCCATGGAAGAGCTCATACTTCGAGCGCAGCAGTCGAATCCCGAGCTGCAGCATCTGACGCAGGAACAGAAAGTGGAGGAAGCCCACCGGTCCCTGCTCCAGGCTCAACGCACACCGAAGGTCACCCTGCAGTTCGGCAGCGACTTCAATGCGCCTCCTGATTTTCGCGTGGGTCCACGCGGTCAGATCGCGGTAGAATTGCCTCTCTTTTCTCGAAACCAGGGCGAACTTGCTCAATCGCAAGCGACTTCCCGTTTCCTCGAGAGTGAAGTGCGGGCCAACCGGCGCGCCGTCGCCGGACGCTTGCAAGCAGCCTATCTGGATCTGGCCGCGCGACAGAAGCAAGTTGAGCTCTATCACGATAGACTCTTACCGGCGGGCAGGAAACTTGCCGAGATGGCTGAGGAGAGTTATCGTTCCGGCAAATCCGGCATTCTCAATGTCCTGGACGCCCAGCGAAGCGCGCGGCAACTGGAACGCGAGTATCTCGATAGCCTTTTCGCCATGCAATCAAGATTCGCTGAGCTGGAAGAAACAATTGGAGCGCCCCTGAACTAATGCTCAGTCCCAAAGACAAGCGCATAAGATTGGTTTTGATGATGCCCTTGCTGTTCGCAGGAGGAATCGCGGGGTGTTCCCACCAGTCCGCTGAATCCGCTGAGGGAGCGGGAAAATCGGCCGACACTGCGACTCCAGTGACGCTGACCCGCGTCACTCGGGCCGACATTCACAGGACTGTGACCGTGACCGGTTCGATCGCAGCGCTACCGAACCAGGATGTCCGCGTCAGCTCTTTCGTGGCGGGGCGGATTGCCGAACTGAAGGTCGCCGAAGGGGATCACGTCCGCTCCGGGCAAATCGTTGCGCGGCTGGAGGATCACACGCTCCGCGATCAGCTCAAGCAGGCCGAAGCGGCAGTGGCCCAGGCACGCGCCAATTTGGAAAACGCCAGGCTTTCGCGAACTCGCAATGAAACACTTTTTCAGCGGGGAATCGCTGCCCGTAAAGATCTTGAGGACGCCCGGACGCAGGAGAGCGTCGCCCAGGCAGGCCTTCAGCAAGCGGATGCTGCTCTGTCCGTGGCAAATTTCCAGGTCAGCCGGGCGGTGATCCACTCGCCTCTGGATGGCACGGTCGTCAAACGATTTGTAAACGTCGGCGAGCAAGTGGACGGCACGGCCGCACAGCCAATCGTCGAAATCGCCCACCTTGCCGAGGTCGAACTCCAGGCCAACGTTCCCTCGGCTTCTCTTGGATTTCTCAAAGCAGGACAGGAGCTCTCTCTCTCCACAGAAATCCCGGGAGCCGCCAGCATTCAGGGCCGCGTTGTCGCCATCTCGCAAGCCGTGGACGTTGCCACGAACTCCGGCATGGTCCGCATTCGCACTTTGAATAGGTCCGGCGCCTTGCGCCTCGGCACGTTCCTAAGCGCGCAAATGGCGGTTGAAACGCACCCGGGTGCGACGGTGGTTCCGCCGCAGGCCATCTATCTGGACGAAGCGCGCAATCCACATGTCTACCGCGTCGAGGGTGACACCGCCGTCGCCGTTCCCGTAAAAGTCGGCATCGAGACGCCTTCGCTTGTGGAATTGCTCTCCGGCCCCAAACTCGGCGATTCGGTAATTCTGACCGGTGGCTATGGACTCACCGACAAAGCCAAAATCCGCGTGCAGGGCGAACCGAAGCAATGAACCTGGCCCGTAGCTGCCGCGAGAATCGGTACGCCGTTTATCTCCTCACCGCGCTGCTTCTTGCCGCGGGCATTTGGGCCATGTTCGTCTTGCCCAGCAACATTTACCCGGAACTGAATTTTCCCCGCGTCGAAATTCTCGTTCACGCCGGCGATCTTTCTCCCGATGCCATGCTCCTTACCGTGACACGCCCGCTCGAGGAAGCCTCCAGCTCCGTCCTCGGCGTCCGGCGGGTTCGCTCTCGCACTATTCGCGGTGCGGCCGAGATCTCCATTCTCTTCAAGCCGGACATGGACATGCAGTATGCGGTGCAGTTGGTGCAGGCGCGTGTGAGCGAAACTCGCAGTTCCTTGCCTCCCGACGCGGATATTCTCGTCTCGCGCGTCACCCCTGCCGTTTTTCCGGTACTCAGCCTCATCCTGAACGGAGACGTACCAGGCACGGATTTGCGGGATAAAGCGTTCTATGTTCTCCGGCCTCTCTTCAGCCGCGTGCCCGGGGTCGGCCAGATCGAAGTCCAATCCAGCGACTCGCGCGAGATTTCCGTCATTGTCGATCCCCAGAAAATGCTCGCGCACCGTATTTCGCTTGTGGACGTGGCGGACCGCCTCCGTGCTGCAAATCAAATTCAGTCCGTCGGGCGCTTGCAGAAGGACTATCAGCAGTACCTTGTGCTTACCACCAGCCAGTTTCAGGACATCGACCAAGTCCGCAACGCGGTGATCGCAAGTGAAGGCTCCTCGGTCGTCCGTTTGCGTGACATCGCGGAAGTCCGTGACGGCATCGCTGATCCCACCACGCTGGTTACCGGAAACGGAAAGCCCGCGGCCCTGATCAATATCAGCCGGCAAATCGGCGGCAATATTCTGGAGCTTGCGGCGGAGGTCAAAAGGATTGCCGCGAATCTCGGCTCCGCCATCCCGCAGACTCTGCATCTCACCGTGGTTTATGATCTGGCCGAGTTCGTGCAGAGTTCCATGGCCAGCGTGCGCGATGCCATTCTGATCGGCATGTTTCTCGCTGTGCTGATCCTGTTCGTCTTCTTGCGAGAAGGCCGGACGACGATTATCGCAGCCACCAGTCTTCCTCTATCGGTCATTGGCACGTTTTTGTTCCTCTATCTTATCGGGGGCTCCCTGAATCTCATGACCCTCGGCGGACTCGCCATTGCCATCGGGTTGATCATCGACGACGCCGTAGTCGTCGTGGAAAACATCTACCGTCATCTTAGTTTGGGTGAATCACCGAAGGTGGCCGCGGAGCAGGGCACGCTCGAGCTCCTTGGCCCGGTCATCGGCTCGACCGCCACCACGCTCGTCGTTTTTCTGCCGCTCGGGCTGCTCGCGGGAGTCGTCGGCGAGTTCTTCCAAGCGCTCTGTCTGACGTTGGGCGCTTCGATTTTTCTTTCGCTGGTTTTTGCCGTCACATTGATTCCGCTGCTCTCCGAACGTTTTCTTTCCGGAAGCGCCCATAAACCTTCCGCCGACAGATTCATCGACCCGGTGCTTCGAAAGTATGAGCGCGGGGTGCGTTGGTCGTTGGTGCATCGCTGGTGGATTGTTGGTGCAGCGATTGCGATGGTTGCACTCGGAGTTTTGTTGTACACGCGCCTGGAAACTGGCTTTCTGCCCGAAATGGATGAAGGTGGCTTCGTTGTGGACTATTGGACCCCGCCCGGAACGTCCCTTGCCGAGACCGACAAAATTGTCCGCGGCTTCGAGGACCTTATCAAGAAAATCCCCGAAGTCGCCTCATTTTCGCGCCGCACGGGAGCCGAGTTGGGCCTGTTTGTCACCGAGCAGAATCGCGGCGACATTCTGGTGAAAATGAAGCCGCGCTCCGAGCGCCACCGCGGCACGAGCGAAGTGATCAGCGATCTTCGCTCGCAAATCGAGCAGAGCGCCCCCGGCGTGATTGTCGAGTTCCCCCAGATTCTGCAAGACATGATTGGCGACCTCGAAGGTTCGCCCGAGCCGGTGGAAGTCAAACTTTTCGGTGATGATGAGCCCACGCTGGAGCGCATTGTGGATCAACTAGGTCCGCGCATGGAAAAAATCCCCGGCCTCGTGGACTACAAAGCCATTCAAAAAGGAAATCCGGAAATTGTGTTCCATGTGGACCCCGCCCGCGCGGGCCGCAATGGCTTGTCCGTCGAACAAGTTTCGCAGCAGGTGAGGGCCGGCCTTCTGGGTCTCACCGAGACGTCTCTCCGCCAAACGGATCGCGCCATTGATATTCGCGTGCGCTTTCCGGATAGCTTGCGCTTCAACTACGACGGCATTCGCCAATTTCCTGTCGTCACCGCCTCAAGAACCATCGTTCCGCTTGAATCGCTTGCTGACGTCACGCAGGTACGCGCCGCCTCCCAGCTGAGCCGGGAGAATCAGCGTCTCATGATTGCTATGACGGCGCGCCTGGAAAATCGCGACCTCGGTGGTGTCGTGGGAGACGTGCGCCAATTGCTTCGGCAGACGCCGATGCCTGCTGGCGTGACCTACGAAATCGGCGGCCAGTACGAAAGCCAGCAAACTTCATTCCGCGAGCTACTCGGCGTCATGGCTCTCGCGCTGGCCGCTGTTTTTACAGTTCTCGTTATTCAGTTCCGAAGTTTTCGACCTGCCATCGTCGTGCTGGCCGTTGCTCCGTTGTCGCTGGTCGGAGTCTTTGCCATGCTCAAGCTCACTGGGACGCCGCTCAATGTCTCCTCCTTCATGGGTTTGATTCTGATGATCGGTCTCGTCGTCAAGAACGGCATCATTCTTTTTGAATACGTCCAAAAACTTCGGGAAGGAGGCCTGCCGCTGGAAGAAGCCTTGGTGCGCGCAGGCCGCGTTCGTGTTCGGCCCATCTTGATGACTACGCTCGCTACTCTTTTCGGATTGCTCCCGCTGGCTCTGGGCCTGGGTTCCGGCGCGGAGTTACAGAAACCACTTGCGCTTGCGGTGATCGGCGGCCTTGTTCTTTCGACGCTGATCACGCTTCTAGTGATGCCCGTTTTGTATTCGCTGATTGCGCCACAGCACGAGGCAGCTCAACCCTGATCGAATCGCAAGCCAAGCGCGAATCTATCTCTGTTCAAGCTGGCCTGCTTTGCCGGCACTCAACTTTCTTCTTAATTGCCAAGTTCAATTCATCTCTTTTTCGGCGCGGGGTTGCTCGGGGGCATTGCCATTTCCATGGGAGTACTCGCGCCCGCCGTGAGTTCCTTTTTCACGGCTTCGGAAATCTTGTCCGCATTCTTCACCAGCACGGTGGCCTGCCAGATCTGCGTCTCGCTCAATGCGTCTTTGAATCCTGGCATGCCGCTCATTCGAATGCCGTTCTCCACCTTCCAATAAGACTCCCACGCTTCGTCGTCCGTCACGCCTGTTCCGTGAAAGAGCTGCGGCGGAGTGGGATACATGCCTTTTGCGATCGCGGACTTTTCCTCCCCGGGGAATCCGTGGCAAACCGCGCAGTTTTCCTTGTAGATTTTCGCGCCGTGTAGCAGATTCGCTTCATCGGCGGGAACCTGCGGCTCAGGATGAGGCAGCTTATCGAGATACGCGTGCAGACCTAACTTCGCCAGCTTGCTTTCGAATGGCATGGCCGGCGCCTTCGTCGCCATAGGCGCGCGTCCCGTTGAGAAATAGAGATAGACGACTCCCGTGATCAGCAGCACCGTCAGCAAGATTCCCAAAATCAGGCCTCTAAACATGCGTGGTTTCTCCCAGGCGATTCGAACTCCATGTCCAATCTTGCGGGCCTGGATGTTCCGCAATAGTCTATGTTTTCCCCGCTCTTTCCGCATCCCCGTAAGTTGGACAGGGCAAGGCATTCTTCCTGCCCCGGGAGTCGAGAGCGTTTAGTAACCTTTCGCCTTCAAAAGCCGTCTTATTTAGGCGTAGGCTGTATTTCCAGCAGGCCGCCAGGTCAGACGAGGGAGTCGCCTGCGCCTACGGCGAATGACCTGCATTGGACAGACTATCTTGCACAAGCGTGCTATCTAACAGGAGCGAACGGATGGGCCAACTCAAGTCCATAGACCTTCCCGAACCCGGCGCACGCGGCGTCGAGGCTCCACGGAGTTCTACGCGCTCTAAGGCGCGCTGGTGGCTTTGGATTCTGATTCTTGGCGTGATCGCCGTAGGTGTCTGGTATTTCCGTGGTGCGCGTTCTTCCAGCCAGGCCGCCGACTCAGCCGCTCCAGGCGCCGCAGCCAAGGGGCGGGGCGGGGCAGGCGCTGGCGGCTTCGTAGTGCCGGTGATCGTTGCCACCGCTCAGCGCGGCGACTTGCCCGTCTATTTTAACGGCCTCGGCACGGTCACCGCCTTCAACACCGTCACCGTGCGCAGCCGCGTCGATGGCCAGCTCATCAGTGTCGCCTTCAAGGAAGGTCAATTCGTCCACGAAGGCGATCTTCTCGCGCAGATTGACCCCCGCCCCTTCCAGGTCCAGCTGGAACAGGCCCTGGGGCAGCTTGCCAAGGATCAGGCCCAGCGCAGAGACGCCGAAGTAAATCTCGAACGGTTCAAACTTCTCTTCAAGGAAGGCGTGATTGCCCAGCAGCAGCTTGACACCCAGGCCGCACTGGTCGGGCAGTTCGATGGAGCGATTGCCTCGGATCAAGCTCAGATCAACAACGCCAAACTCCAGCTCACTTACTCCCATATCACCGCGCCGATCAGCGGGCGCATCGGCCTTCGTCTCGTGGATGCGGGTAACATCGTGCATGCTTCCGACACGAATGGGCTCCTCGTCATCACCCAGCTCCAGCCTATTTCGGTGATATTCAGCCTGCCGCAGGATCAACTTCCTCAAGTGATGACCAAACTGCGTTCCGGCACTCAGCTTCCCGTCGAGGCCTTTGACCGCGACGACACTGCAAAAATCGCCACCGGAAAACTCCAAACCATTGACAACCAGATTGACGTGACCACGGGAACTTACAAGCTCAAATCCATTTTCAGCAATGAAGACAATGCGCTCTTCCCGAACCAATTTGTCAACGTGCACCTTCTCGTGGACATCAAACGCGGTCTCACCGTTGTTCCTGCGGCTGCGATTCAGCGCGGCCCCCAGGGAACTTACGTCTATGCCGCCGGAAACGACAACACCGTGAAGATTCGCACCGTCACCATTGCGCAGACCACCGGCAATAGCGTCGGCCTGAGCGCGGGCTTGAATCCGGGCGACGTCGTGGTCATCGACGGCCAGGACAAACTGCAGGATGGCACCAAAATCAATCCCAGCACTGCGCCGGGCGCGAGTGGTTCGGGTCGAGCCCCTGTGCCCTCGACTTCCGGCCAGGGTACGCCGCAAGCCGGCAACCCCTCGAAGGGCCGTGCCGGAGGCTCTCCGCGATGAATCCGTCACGGCCGTTCATCCTGCGGCCGGTCGCCACCACCCTTCTCATGGTCGGCGTCCTCCTCGTAGGCTTCGTTGCCTACCGGCAACTCCCCGTCTCGGCTCTGCCGCAGGTCGATTACCCCACGATCCAGGTGCAAACGTTTTACCCCGGCGCCAGCCCGGACGTCATGGCCTCTTCTGTCACCGCGCCGCTCGAGCGCCAGTTCGGGCAGATTCCCGGCCTGAATCAGATGACTTCGACGAGCTCTTTCGGCAGCTCCATCATCACTCTGCAATTCAATCTTGACCTGAACATCGACATCGCCGAACAAGAAGTGCAAGCCGCCATCAACAGCGCATCCAATCTTCTTCCCCAGGGGCTCCCGAATCCACCGATCTACAGCAAGATTAATCCCGCGGACGCTCCGATTCTGACTCTCGCCCTCACTTCCAAGTCCTTGCCGCTTCCCAAAGTTGAAGATCTCGCTGATACGACTCTCGCGCAGAAAATCTCGCAGCTTTCCGGGGTCGGGCTCGTCAGCATCAGCGGCGGCCAGCGCCCCGCCGTGCGCATCCAGGCGAACCCCACGGCGCTCGCTTCTTATGGTATGAGTCTGGAAGATTTGCGCACCGCCCTCGGTCAGGCCAACGTGGACCAGGCCAAGGGCACCTTCGATGGCCCGCATCAGGCCTACACCATCGGCGCGAACGATCAGCTCATCTCTACTGAGAGCTACCGCCCCCTCATCATCGCGTATCGGAATGGCGCGCCCGTTCGCCTCACCGATGTCGCCGCGGTTATCGACGGCGTGGAAAACGTAAAGCAAGCCGCCTGGGCCAATCGAGACCCCGCGGTCATCATCAACATCCAGCGCCAGCCCGGCGCGAATATCATCGCCGTCGTCGACCGCGTGAAGAAGTTGCTCCCGACGCTCCAGGGCGCTCTTCCTGCTGCCGTCAAGGTAGATATTCTCACTGACCGCACCACCACCATCCGCGCTTCCGTGGATGACGTGCAGTTCACTCTGGTGCTCACCATCGCACTCGTCGTGATGGTCATTTTCCTTTTTCTTCGTAGCATCCGCGCCACCATCATTCCCAGCGTCGCAGTTCCGCTTTCCCTCATCGGCACGTTCGGCGTGATGTATCTGCTCGGCTACAGCCTCAACAATCTTTCCCTCATGGCGCTCACCATCTCGACCGGCTTCGTCGTGGACGACGCCATCGTCATGATCGAAAACATCAGCCGCTACATCGAAGAAGGCGAATCGCCGCTGCAAGCCGCCCTGAAGGGTTCCGAGCAAATCGGCTTCACCATCGTTTCTCTTACCGTCTCGCTCATCGCCGTCCTCATTCCGCTTCTCTTCATGGGCGATATCGTCGGCCGCCTTTTCCGCGAATTTGCCATCACTCTGGCCGTCACCATTCTCGTCTCCGCCGTCGTTTCTCTAACGCTCACTCCCATGATGTGCGCCAAACTCCTTCGGCATCAGAAAAAGGAAGATGAAAGCTGGTTTTATCGCAAGTCCGAGGATGCCTTCAATTCCGTCATTGCTTTCTACGGCCGAACCTTGCAGTTTGTCCTGCGCTATCGCACCACCACACTTCTCATCACCGTCGCCACTCTCGTCGGCACGATCCTCCTCTACATCTACGTTCCCAAAGGATTCTTTCCCGTCCAGGATACCGGCGTCATCCTCGGCGTTTCCGAAGGCCCGCAAGATGTTTCTTTCATCTCCATGGCGCAGCGCCAGCAAGCTCTTGCCGATATCATCCTCAAAGACCCGGCGGTCGAGAGTCTTTCTTCCTTCATCGGCGTCGACGGCACGAATACCACCCTCAACAGCGGCCGCATCCAGATCAACCTCAAGCCGCTCGCCCAGCGCAAAATCAACGCCTCCGACGTAATCCGCCGCCTCCAGCCCGAGCTTGCCAGAGTCGACGGCATCTCGCTCTTTCTGCAACCGATTCAGGATTTAACGGTTGAGGATCGCGTCAGCCGCACGCAATTTCAATACAGCCTGGAGGACGTCGACGCCAGGGAGCTGGCCTATTGGACGCCGCGTTTTATCGACAAGCTCAAATCGCTGCCGGAACTTCGTGACGTCGCCAGCGATCAATTGAATCAGGGCCTTGTCGCCAATCTCGTCATCGATCGCGACACCGCCTCTCGGCTCGGCATTCTCCCCGCTGATATTGACAACACCCTATATGACGCCTTCGGCCAGCGCCAGGTCTCCACGATTTTTACGCAACTGAACCAGTATCACGTCGTCCTCGAAGTCGATCCACAGTTTCAGCAGAACCCGGATTCGCTCAAAAGTATTTACGTCCGTTCCTCTTCTGGCCAGCAGGTGCCCCTCAGTGCCTTCACCCGTTTCGAGCCCGGCGCCGCCGCCCTGGCGCTGAACCATCAAGGCCAGTTTCCCGTCGTCACGCTTTCCTTCAACCTCGCTCCCAACGCCGCCCTCGGTGACGCCGTCAATGCCATCAACGCTGCCAGGCAGGAACTAAACATGCCGCCCAGCATCCAGGCCACCTTTCAGGGCACCGCCGCGGCCTTTCTCAAATCCCTGGCAAATGAACCCATCCTCATCCTCGCCGCGCTGATCACTGTTTACATCGTTCTCGGCATCCTCTACGAAAGCTATATTCATCCCATCACGATTCTTTCGACGCTCCCGTCCGCTGGCGTCGGCGCGATCCTCGCCTTGCTCCTCTGCCGCACGGAGTTCAGCGTCATCGCCTTGATCGGTATCATTCTGCTTATCGGCATTGTCAAGAAAAACGCCATCATGATGATTGACTTCGCTCTCGAAGCCGAGCGCAAGGAAGGGAAGTCACCGCTCGACGCCATCTATGAAGCTTGCTTGCTGCGCTTCCGGCCCATCATGATGACTACCATGGCCGCGTTGCTCGGCGGTTTGCCGCTTGCTTTGGGCTCTGGCGTTGGTTCGGAATTGCGCCGTCCCCTCGGCATCACCATCGTCGGCGGCCTCATCCTCAGCCAGTTGCTGACCCTGTACACCACGCCGGTGATTTATTTGGCTTTTGATTGGCTGGCGCACCGCTTCTCCTGGCACATCGGAAATCCGATCGAAGAGCCGGCGCCCGGAGACTGAGCCGTGAACTTTTCTTCCAATTTCTCCGCGCCTTTCATTCGCCGGCCCGTAGCCACCTCGCTGCTCACCTTCGCCATCTTTCTCTCTGGCGCGGTTGCGTTTCGTTTCCTGCCTGTCGCCCCGCTGCCGCAGGTTGATTTTCCCACGATCGGTGTCGGCGCTGGCCTGCCGGGCGCCAGCCCGGAAACCATGGCCTCCGCTGTCGCCACGCCCCTCGAGCGCCAGTTCGGCCGCATCGCCGGCGTCACGCAGATGACCTCCTCGAGCGGGCTCGGCTCCACCAGCATTACTCTCCAGTTCGACCTCAACCGCGACATCAATGCTGCCGCGCGCGACATCCAAGCCGCCATCAACGCCGCCCGCAGCCAGCTTCCTGCCGATCTTCCCGGCCAGCCCGGCTACCGAAAGGTCAATCCTGCTGATTCGCCGATCATGTTGCTGGCGCTGAGTTCCGAAAATATTCCGCCCGCGCAGATCTACGATGCCGCGGATTCCATCCTCGCGCAGAAACTCGCTCAAGTGGAAGGCGTCGGCCAGGTTTTCACCTGGGGCAGTTCGCGCCCCGCTGTGCGCGTCGAAGTGAACCCCTACCAGCTCAACAGCTACGGAATCAGCCTCGAAACCGTTCGCAAATCGCTCCAGTCCGCGAACGCGAATCTCGCCAAAGGTACCCTCTCGGATTCCCAGCAAAACTGGACGGTCACCGATACCGACCAGCTTTTCAAGGCCTATGAATATCAGCCTTTAATCGTCGCGGGACACGTCGGCGCACCGGTGCGCTTGCGCGACGTTGCGGAAGTCCTCGATTCCGTCGAGGACACTCGTAACCTGGGACTCTACGGCGGAAAACCTGCCGTGCTCCTCGCCGTCTTTCGCCAGCCTGGCGCGAACATGATTGAGACCGTCGACCGCATCATGGCCCTCTTCCCACAGCTTCGCGCTTCCATCTCTCCCTCTCTCCATCTAAACGTCGCTGTCGACCGCACCACCACCATCCGCGCTTCCGTTCACGACGTCGAAGTCGCGCTCATCATTTCGATCATCCTGGTGATTTTCGTGGTCTTCGCTTTCCTGCGAAATGTCTGGGCCACCATCATTCCCAGCGTCGCCGTTCCTCTCTCCCTCATCGGCACCTTCGGCGTCATGTATCTCTGCCACTACAGCCTGGACAATCTCTCGCTCATGGCCCTCACGATTTCCACTGGCTTCGTCGTGGACGATGCCATCGTCGTCATCGAGAACATCACTCGCCACATGGAAAACGGCATGAAGCCGTTCGAGGCCACCATGAAAGGCGCCAGCGAGATTGGCTTCACCGTTCTTTCCATGAGCACCTCTCTCGTCGCCGTCTTCATTCCGATTCTCCTCATGGGGGGCATTGTCGGCCGGCTATTCCGCGAGTTCGCCGTTGTTCTCAGCGTGGCCATCGGCGTGTCGCTTCTCATTTCGCTCACCACCACGCCCATGATGTGCGCGCGCTTTCTTCGCCACGAGACCGGCCGGCACAACCGCGTCTACCGCTTCTCCGAAAACATATTCAACCGCCTTCTCCGTACCTACGACTTCTCTTTGCGTTGGGTCCTCCGTCATCAATTTCTGATCTTGCTGCTCACCTTCGGCACCGTTTGCCTCAACATCTATCTCTTTGTCCAGACTCCCAAGGGCTTTTTCCCGCAGCAGGACACCGGCCGGTTCAGCGGAATGATTCAGGGCGATCAGGATCTTTCCTTCACCGCTATGTCGGAGAAGATGCGCCAATTCACAGACATCGTCATGCAGGACCCCGCGGTCGACACCGTTACAGCCTTTACCGGTGGCGGCAGCGGCGGCAGCACCGCGCGCATGTTTGGCCAGCTCAAGTCGCTCAGCGAGCGCAAGCTCAGCGTGGATCAGGTCATCGCCCGCATTCGTTCGAAGTCTGCCAAAATTCCCGGAGCCGCCCTCTACTTGCAAGCTGTCCAGGATCTCAGCGTTGGGGGCCGTTTTGGCGGCGCTCAGTATCAATACACACTCCAGGGCGACAATCTCAATGACCTCACGCGTTGGGCCCCCATTCTTCAGCAGCGCCTGAGCAGAATCCCGGAACTCCGCGACGTCAATTCCGATCAGCAACTCCACGGTTTGCAAAGCTCCATCGTCATCGATCGCGATACCGCCGCGCGTCTCGGTGTTGCCGTCCAGGACATCGATAACACCCTCGGCGATGCCTTCGGCCAGCGTCAGGTCTCCAACATCTATAAAGGTTTGAATCAGTACCACGTGGTGATGGAAGTCATGCCTGCCGCGCAGCAAAGCCCCGAAGCTCTCAAATCTATCTACGTCCCGTCAAAACCCGGCAAGCTCGTCCCGCTCAGTGCCTTCGCCCACTACGAGCCATCCAGCACCGCCCTCTCCGTCAATCACCAGGGCGTTTTTCCGGCCATCACGCTTTCCTTCAATCTTGCGCCCGGCGCTTCGCTCGGTCCGGCCGTCGATCACATCGAGCAGGCCCGCCGCGAAATCGGCGTCCCATCCACGGTCCACGCTACGTTCCAGGGAACCGCCCAGGCCTTTCAGGATTCGCTCTCCAATCAACCCGTCTTGATTCTCACTGCTCTCGCTGCCGTCTACATCGTTCTCGGCATCCTTTACGAAAGCTACATTCATCCCATCACCATTCTCTCCACGATTCCTTCCGCGGGAATCGGCGCGCTCCTCGCCATTCAATTCATCAAATCGGATCTCAACATCATCGCGCTCATTGGCATCATCCTTCTGATCGGCATCGTCAAGAAAAACGCCATCCTTATGATTGATTTTGCCGTGCAGGTGGAAAGGGAAGAAGGATTGTCGCCCGTCGAAGCGATCTACAAAGCGTGCCAGTTGCGTTTCCGTCCGATTCTGATGACTACCATGGCCGCTCTTCTCGGTGCCATGCCGCTCGCGCTCGGCGCTGGTGTAGGCTCCGAGCTGCGCCGCCCCCTGGGCATCACCATCGTCGGCGGCCTCATCCTCAGCCAGATGCTAACCCTCTTCACCACGCCCGTCGTGTACATCTATATGGATCGTCTGCAATCCTGGATTCAGGGCCGCACACGATCCCACGCCCCCGCGCCTGCCGCTGCCCCTGCCCACTCTGACTAGTCGCGAGTTCCCAGTTTCTAATTTCTAGTTTCGAATTTCCAATTCCCCTTTTCTACCTACGCGCTGCCGATCAGCCATCCTGCGATAAAAACCAAAACGCCACCCACGATTACCTGAAACGCCGCCTGCAAAAACGGCGTATCCATGTAGCGGTGCCGGATGTAACTGATGACCATCAGCTCGACCGCCACCACAATGATGGCTATGATCGTCGCAACATGAAAATTGCTGATCAAGAATGGGAGCGTATGTCCGATTCCGCCGGCCGTAGTCATGAGTCCAGTGATCGCTCCTCGCAACCACGGTGAACCTCGCCCCGTCAGTGAACCGTCGTCGGATTGCGATTCCGAGAATCCCATCGAAATGCCAGCACCCACGGATGCTGCCAAGCCGACCAGGAATGCCTTCCAGCTATTCTGGAAGGCAAAGGCCGCGGCAAACAGCGGGGCCAGAGTTGAAATCGACCCATCCATCAGACCTAGGAGCCCAGGCTGCACGACTTGCAACAGGAACAACTTGCGGTGCGATTCCGCTTCACTCGCTTTCGCGCTTGCGGTCAGGTGTTTTTCTTCCAGCTCTCCCGCGGTCTGCTTGTGTTTTCTTTCTTCATCCGCGAGCTTGTTCAGCAATTCCCGCGTGGAAGCGTCCGCCGTCCTGCTCGCTGCTCGCGCGTAAAATCGCCCCGCCTCCATCTCCATCAACTCGGCTTGCTTCCGCGCAATGTTCACTCCCAGCGGGCGCACCAGCCACACCGGTCTCCTCTGCAAGTACCCTTTCACGTTTTCCCGCCGGATCAGCGGAATGTGCTCCCCGAATCGTTGCCGGAACATCGCGAATAGACGGTCGCGGTGCCCCACCTCTTCTTCGCGCATCTCCTCGAACATCTGCGCCGTCGAATGATACTCGTCTCGCAGCGCATCCGCGAACTCCCCGTAAATCCGCCCGTCTTCTTCTTCCGCCGCGATGGCGATCGCCAGAATCTCTTTTTCCGTCAAATCCTTGAATTTTTTCAGCATCGCCCCTTGCCTGCCCGCCAGCTTCTTGGCGGGCCCTCGCTCTTCCGTGGCAAAGAAGAATCGCACAAACCGAGCCGCCAAGTCATCCTGAGCCCCCGATTCCCGCGCCACAGGCCCGCGAAACTATGCAATCGGAGACAAAAAGTACCGAATGGAACCGTTCGGGTATAGGATGAGTTCTTCTCTGATGGAGTAGGGAGGATCGGGATGGCCAAGAAGAGCAAGCTCACGCAAGTCGCAGTAAAGATCGGCGCCGCAATGGGCAGAGCGGACCGCAAGGCTCAGCAGGTTGCAAAAGCAGGCGTGCTCGCCAAGAAAGAACTGCACGCCATCTCCAAACAAGTCGACGTCCTCAAGCGCCAACTGCTCCAAACCACCAAGCGCCTCAGGAAGGCGCTGAGTTAAGTTTTTGCCGGGATGTGCTTGCCTGAGCGCTTTGTGACTCCGCGCAAGATCTCGCGCGGGTCGCGATCGCTACACTCTCATTTCTGTTGATGGAACTTACGGGCAATGACCTACTCGTGTCGCAGCGCCACCATCGGATCAACCTTTGTGGCCCGGCGCGCGGGGATGAAACACGCCAGCATCGCCACACCAAGCAACGCGGCGGCAACCTCCGCGTAGGTTCCCGGATCGGTCGGTTTCACACCAAACAGAAACGTGGAAATCAACCTCGCGAGCCCTAGCGCCAACCCAGCTCCTATGGCTATTCCAATCAGTGAGAGTTTGAGCCCCAGTTTGACAACCATGACCAGGACGTCTGCAGCCCTCGCTCCCAGTGCCACGCGAATACCGATCTCATGCCTGCGCCGGTTCACAACGTAGGACATCACCCCATAAATACCAATAACTGCCAGGAGCAAGGCCACGCCGGCAAATAGCTCCAGGATGTGCGCGTAGAATTCCCAATCGCCCATGGAAGCGGCTAAGACCTGTTCCATGCTCATGATGTTTAAGACCGGCTGCTCGGAATCAATCTCCGCTATGGCCTTCTTGACCGCCAAAACCGAGTCTCTTTGGCCTCCGCCAAGTTCGGCAGTAGTTCTCAACGCCAGGGCATGGCGAAGGTGGAGCATTGCCGTGCCTCCGGGAAAAATTGTGGGTTGCTGAAGGTAGGAGGCGTACACAAAAGGAGGCGTGTCCTCTCCCAAGCCAAAATGTTTCACGTCTCCGACGATCCCCACGATCTGCCGCGGCCGCTCTTCATCTACGGGATAGGGATCGTACCTGAGGAGCAAGTGTTGCCCGATGGGATCTTCATTCGGGAAGAACCGCCGGGCGAACGCCTCATTGACGACCAGCGCCCACGGTGCGCTCTGGTTGTCATGCTCGTCCAGGTAGCGCCCTTTCCTTAATGGAATCCGCAAGGCCCGGAAAAAGTCCGGGCTCACTTCGTCATACCCAGCGCGGGGCCGGTTGTCCGGAGGCGGCGCGGGGTGCGCGAGGATCGAAAACGTAAACATCTGCCCCCCGCGCATGGGCAGCGAGCTGACCAACCCCGCCGACTCCAGGCCCGGCGTTGCCGAAATCCTTTCCAGGAGCTGTTGATAGAAAGCCGTGACCGTCGGCAGGGTCTTCTCCATGTCCCCGCCGGGCACTCTCTCCATGTACTTCCCGCCCTCGGGCAACTGAATTTCCATGGTCATCACATTCTTGGGATCGAATCCAGGATTGACCTTTTGCAGGCGAAGCAAGGTATTGATCATCAGTCCTGCGCCGACCAGCAGCACCATGGTCAACGCTACCTCGGACACAACCAGCAAGTGCCGGCCGATACTGCGTGAACTCCCCGAAGTGCCACGCTCTCCTTCTCGAAGCGTGAGATTCAGATCGGCTCGGGAGGCCTGGATGGCTGGCGCCAACCCGATGAGGATCGCCGTCAGGAGCGAAATTCCCAGAGTAAAGAGCAGCACTCGTCCATCAAGGTTAATTCCGTCCGAGTTGGGAAAATCTCCCGCCAATTTGCGAAAGATGGAAATCCCCCAGATGGCTAGTACAATTCCAAGTAGCCCTCCGAGAAGCGCGAGCATCCCGCTCTCCACTAGCAATTGCTGCATTAACCGGCGCCCGCCGGCCCCGAGCGCGGCCCGTAGAGCGTACTCCTTGCGGCGGCTCTCCGTCCGGGATTGCATCAGGTTCGCGACGTTGACGCAGCCGATAAGCAGAACAAAAGCCACCGCGCCAAGCAGGGGATAGAGCGCTGGCCCGGCCCAGCCGAAGAGTGCCTCATGTAACGGGAGAACTTTCTTGCCAATCCCTTTGTTTGTCTTCGGATACGCTTGCTCCAGCCGCTTGGCGATGACGTCCATTTCCACCTGCGCTTGTCCCACTGTCGCGCCGGGCATCAGGCGCGCGACGGGCATCAGCCAGTGATCTTGCCGCTCCGAATAACGGCTGCTCTCCGGATTGACAGGCTGCCAGAGGTCGATCCTGCCTCCGTAAAAAGGAGCGAATCCCGGTGGCATGACCCCAACCACCGTTGAAATCACCCCTTCCACGACGAACGTCCTCCCCAGAACCTTGGGATCGTTGTGGAAGTGCGATTTCCAGAAGGAGCTGCTGATCATCACCGTCTGAGCTTTGTCCTGCATTTCCTCGGGAAGAAAGACCCTTCCGAGTAGCGGCTTTACGCGCAGCAGGTTGAACAAGTTTGGAGTCACGTCCTCCACATGAATTGGCTCGGGTTCGCCTATGCCCGACATGTTCGAAGCCTCGATGAAACTGGTCAGCGCAATGTCTTCAAACACGTGGTTTTGTTTCTTCCAGTCCAACATCTCTGCAATCGGCGGCGCCTGCTGGGAGTCTGGGTGGGCCGCCTGGGTTTCCCAAATGACCACCAGTCTCTCAGGCTGCTCATAGGGCATGGGGCGATAGAGCACCGCATTTAGCACACTGAAGATCGTGGTGTTGGCGCCGATTCCCAGAGCCAGGGAGAGCGCGACTACGGCAAGAAACATGTGATTCTTCCGAAGGCCCCGCGCCGCGTAGTGTACGTCCTGCCAGAAGGTTTCAAGACGAGGGAAGGTCCGCATGCTCGGGTCACCCCTACGGCGAGATAGCATCTCACGGGCGCGCTGACACAAGGATTGCCCTGGTTCTTGCGCAGTCACTTTAAGCCTAACAGGTAAGACGGCACACCCTCGCCATTAGTTCCCGGGACGCTTGATCTTTCCACCGATCAGGGTTTGACAGTACGAAACTTACCGGACATCTCGAGCAGGAACTGAACCATAAATCCTTGTATCCGGCACACCTGAACAATTCCCAGCCGGTCCCCGGCGCCAACTTTGTGCTTCATTCGGTAAAGGTGATTTTTTACCGTTTGCTCCGAGAGACAAAAAGCGATTTGCGATTTCTTTGTTGGCCAGCCCGTCGGCGATCAGCGGAATCAATTGCTGTTCCCGGCGCGTCAGTCCCATCCGCTGGTGCGCGCTTGCGGAAGGAAACGAGGTTGCTTCCCGTTCAAAATAGTGGAACAGCAACGCGCAGAGCGTACCCGGGCACACCGCCTCGCCCGCTTGCACCCCTTCCACGACGTCCTCCGCCGAAGCGCTTTTCGGAAGGTATCCACTGACCCCTGCTCGCACGCACTGCAGAAACTCGGTCTCTTCTCCCGTAACGCCTATCAATAAAATCTGCACGTTTGGCGCGGAGGCTCGCACCTTTCGAATCGCCGACAGATCCTCGTTCATGCTTCCGCGCGAAGTCAGCAGCAGAATGTCCGCTTCTTCCTTCATCAAGTCTTCCGTTCGAAAGGGTCCTGCCCTGTACACACCAGCGACTTCAATATTTCCACTTTTCACCAACATCCGTGACAGCGCTTCCCGCAGGAGGCGGTTCTCAGCCGCAACGAACACCCGAGGTTTGCCTCCCGCGCACACCTCTCCCTTCGGCCGCGCAACATTTTCGTCGCTTCCGGCGCTTCCCCGGCGGTCGCCATTCGAACGCGCTCTTTTTTGCCCTTGCTCAGGTACTACCAAACTCTGTCTTGCGCTTGCATTCATGGCGGGACATCCTCCATCCCCTGCAGCGATTGGTTGCATCCCCAACTTGCCTTTCGCTTCTGCAATTCCTGAGCCGCCTTTCCGTCCGCCAACATCCTCGCCGCATTTCTCTAACTTGCCGCCAGACAATCATTTAGCTTTTCTCCAAGTACCTATCACCGACCCAACAAGTCCCGGATTGGTACTACCCCTCGGTTCCTCTTTCACTTCGGGACTCCACACTCCCAATTTCTCCTCCATCCAAGTTTTCACTCACTTTTTCCTCAGTTCCTCCCTTCCTTTTCTAGTACTTCCGTACTACCATTTTTTCAGGACGTCCCATTCCTTTCCGGGTACGTCTGCCCTATAGGTTGGTTGTGCTTCAAGCCGTACACTCTCTCTCGAGAAGTGCATTTGGTATTTTCGCGGAGAGACAGCCCAGACATGGCGACCCAGCAGGATTTGCTAATGAAGAAGCTCACGACCGACAGCCACCCCAAACAGCCCGCTTCCTCCAAAGAGCGTCGCGGCAACCGCCGCTGCAAGATTACGCAGCTTATGCGCATCCGTCCTTCGGACCCGAATCTCGACCACTTTGAAGATCTACGCGGTTCCGCCAGCGTCTCCCGCTCCGGTGTCTATTTCAAGTCCAGTGAACCGGGTTATGAAGTGGGAATGCGGCTTTTCGTCACCATGCCGTATTCCCAGGATCCCGCCTCCATGAACCGCGAGTATCTTGCCGAAGTCGTCCGCAGAGACGTTCTTCCAACCGGTATGTTTGGGATTGGCTTCAAGATCCTGATGGAAATGGGAATCCAACACTCTTACAATTTTAGTCCCGGCACGCAGCGCTAACAGCCGCAGCGCTGGATTCGAATCATCCGATAAAGCAAAAACGGGCGCCCCAGTGCATCGGGGCGCCCGTTCTTGTGTTTGGGGGGTGGAGAGAACTCTTTAAGATTCTTGCCCGAACATATGCATCGTCTTGTGCCGCAAGAGTCCAAGTTGTCGGTTTAGCGGATGCCTCCGCGCCAGGAAAGAAAATATCGGCGAGCGGCGCTGCGTCAATTTGTTCATCGCAATCGTAAGCCGCACGTCGCGGCGCGCAAATTTCAGCCCGGACTGCAGTGCTTCCACGGCTTCATCTTTGCGGCCAGCGGTTGCATATACTTCCGCAAGATTCAGATACAGCTGCGCCTGATTCCTTTTCATTCGAACGGCGGAGTCGCACAATTTTTCCGCTTCGCCCCACTTGTGCTCGGACCGCGCCAGCACCACGCCCAGGTACGACATGTAGTACGGATTATTTTTGTCGAGGTCCACGGCGCGCCGCATGTGCGGAAGAGCTTTGTTGGCGTAGTTATCTCGAAGGTAGGTCAGGCCGGTCTTGAATTCTCGGAATGCTTCCGTATCCATCATAAGTTCACCTCGCTCAGCGCAAAAGCGTTTCGCGCCAGCCTCGGCTGTGGAGCCTCGCTAAGAAATGTCCCTGTCATCCAGGGGATGATTCGAACCGCGAGCCGCGGGGTTGCGAGATTTGTTCCCATCCCAGTCCATGTCGAACGTACTCGTACTCTTGCGCGGAATCTACTGACCGGTGGGACAGTCTTGGGTCAGCGGCACTGGAGTTAGGGCGGGGAGAATGAGGACAGGTCAGGTTCGGCTGGCCTGAGAGCGCATTTTTTCTCGCGTGCGCTTTTTCACACGCGTGCGCGCTCGGCGTGGGCGCGGCCGCGTTCCATGCGGGCCTCGTAAATGGGGAAGCGAGCGGCCAATTCCGCAACTTGTTTGCGGACGCGCTGCTCGACTTCGGCGTTGCCGATGTTGGAGAGGATTTCGGTGATCCAGGCGGCGATCTGCTCCATCTCCGGTTCGCGCATGCCGCGCGTAGTCACGGAGGGGCTGCCGAGGCGGATGCCGCCGCCCTTCATGGGGGGCAGGGGATCGAAGGGAATGGAATTTTTGTTTACGGTGATGCCCGCGCGATCGAGGGCCTTTTCGGCATCGGTGCCGGTGATGCCGCGGGGGTGAACTTCGATTAGGAAGAGATGATTGTCCGTGCCGCCGGTGACGATACGGAAACCGCGTTTCGCGACGGCCGCCGCCATGGCTTTGGTGTTGGCAACCACCTGCTTCTGGTAGTCCTTGAACGATTGCTCCGTGGCTTCCTTGAGACAAACGGCTTTGGCGGCGATGGTGTTAACCAGCGGCCCGCCTTGCGTGCCGGGGAAAGTGAGCTTGTCGAGTTCCTTGGCGAAGGCAGCTTTGCACAACACCAATCCGCCGCGCGGCCCGCGCAACGTTTTGTGTGTGGTGGTGGAAACGATGTCGGCATGCGGAATGGGACTGGGATGCACGCCGGCGGCGACGAGGCCTGCGATGTGCGCCATGTCCACGAAGAAAAGGGCGCCGACGGATTTCGCGGCTTTGGCGATGCGCTCGAAGTCGATGATGCGCGAATAGGCACTCGCACCCGCGACGATCATCTTCGGCTTGTGCTCGAGGGCCAGCTTTTCGATTTCATCGTAGTCGATGCGCTCGTCTTCCTTGCGCACGCCGTAGGCGATGAATTTGTACATGCGGCCGGAAAAATTCAGCGGATGGCCATGCGTCAGGTGGCCGCCATGAGAAAGATTCATGCCGAGAACGATATCCCCTGGTTGCAGAGTGGACATGTAGACGGCCACGTTGGCGGAAGTGCCGGAGTGTGCCTGGACGTTGGCGTGCTCCGCGCCGAACAATTCTTTGGCGCGATCAATCGCCAGTTGTTCGACTTTATCGGCGTATTCGCAGCCGCCGTAGTAGCGCTTGCCGGGATAGCCCTCGGCATATTTGTTGGTGAAGATCGATCCCATGGCTTCGAGGACGGCTTCGGAGACGAGGTTCTCGGAAGGGATGAGTTCCAGGCCGGTGGCCTGGCGATTGGCTTCTTCGCGGAGCAGGTCGGCGATCTGCAGGTCGACGTCGTCCAGCGGGCGGTTCATGCGGTCGTTTGCGTCGGTGGTGTGGGTCATGCCCTGGCCTCGTTTCGGTGCGTGCAAGCGTGCTGGATGGCGCCGCGAGGCGATTCTAGCGGATGGGATGGTGGAAAGCCAATTGGTGGTGAGGCCGGAGACTCGTGGAGTTTCAAAATGGGAAGAGTTGGTACACACCCGGCAGTTTTTCGTATGAGCGGCAAGCAAAAGACTTACAGGATACGGAACTTGGAAGAGTGCGCAGCGAGAAGAAAACAAAGGATTTGCAAAACGGCTTTTTGCACGGAAAAGTGCGTTGAGAGCAGAAAGAGTTCAAGTAAAACTTTAAGAATGGAAGTGTTGACCCCCATACCCCCGGGGCATTTGTAAGGATGTGCAAGGAAAGGGGTTGCGGGATGGGGCATTTGCAATCGGCAGGAACTAAAGGAGTTGCGGTGTGCGATTTTTCGTCACGGGGACGATCAAAAGCGTGTTTGAAGGTTGGTAGATTTGAAAGTTGCAGGTTTTGAGAGGAGGGGAGCTCCGATCTGACGGAGGAGTGGTGGCGGGACGGAAATGCAGACCAAGGCCGGGGATTTTGATTGGCACTTCGAGGCTCAGTGCAAGCACTTCGAAGCTCAGTGTAAACGAACACGCGGGAGAATAGCACGGAAGTACACCGCTTGTCAATTACTTTCTGCATATCATTCGTCCCGGTAGAAACCGCCGGGATGCAAAGACCGCAAACGGGGCGGTAAGGCGTTGAAGAGTCGAGAGTTGGTAAATTAGGATGGCGCGTCGGGGGGCAGGAACCGGAAGCTGAAGGGCGCGGGAGAGGTCGAAATGATGCATGCGAAACGATCGAGGAAAAGTCAAAAGCCCCGCGCTCCAAAAGCCGAGGGCAGGGCACCCAGATTCGTCTCACCCCATCGCCCGGGCCACCCGTCCGTGCCGGGTTGCGAAAGCGGCTCGAAAGGACTGTTAAAGATTATTCTAGAGAAATCTAGACAAACGACAGTCAGATAGTGCACACTTATGTGGCGGAGGACCTGCCATGGCCAAGGTTACGACGAGGAAGATCGGGTTGGAGATGGACGCGCAACTCTACTCGAGGCTGTCCAAGGTAGCCGAGCAAAACGGCCAGTCGCGCCGATTCCTGCTGGAGAAGGCGCTCGAGCACTATCTGGAAGTGGTGGTGCCTTCGCAGAACACTGTGCGACCTGAGGTCATGAAGCACTTTCGCCGTTCCACCGAAAAGAATCGAAAGCTGCACCAGCTTCTTGCGCAATAACCATCTAGATGGCTGAGTTTTCTTATGTAACGGTCGCGGAGGCTATGGAAATGCATCGCCTCCTGATCGATGAGTTTGGCGGCATGCACGGCTTACGCGACCGTGGATTGCTTGAGGCCGCCATCTACCGCCCGCAAAATGGCTATTACGACGATTTGATCCACGAAGCTGCCGCATTGATGGAATCAATGGCGAAGAACCATGCGTTTCTGGATGGGAATAAGCGGATTAGCTTCGCGGTGACGGACACTTTTCTGCGCCTCAATGGCCAGTATCTCGAAGTGGAGCCGCTAACGGCGCATCAATTCATCACCAACGCTATCGGCAAGCGGGAATTCCGAGTCCGGCAAATTCGAGAATGGCTTTCTGGAATCGCACAACCAGTGCGCGAATAGCTCAACTTCTGTCCTCGATTCGCCCCCGACTATGTACCCGTGCTACTAGTGTGCCTTGGCGTCGCGCGATCATGTTCTTCCTGTTCGATAGCGGTGATTCTGTCGAGGCGTGACGTATGATTCCGTGCGTCGAGCTAGGGGATAGGTCACCTGAGCAGCGGAAGCGTCCCGTCTGTCCCCCTTATTCCGCAACCAAACTCAGGGCTATTTCTCTCCCCCAGACCTCGAAACAGTTTGCGGTGCTGGAGTGGTGACCTGGCCACCCAGCGCGTCTGCAGATTCATCATTGACGAAACCGATGGCGTCGAGGGCGGGCTGGATTTCCGGATTCGACATGAATTGCTTCCAGATCAGGCCCGAGCGGTGGTTCTCGATCATGACCACGATGGGAGCCTGGTTGAGGCCCATGTTGACGTCCTCGAACCAGTTTTCGGTTTGGTTGAAGCCATCGCGGAAACCGTAGATGCCCCAGAGTTTGTCACCAAGATCGCGGTAGAAGTGTTTTAGCGCTTTCATTGATTCTTCCGGAGTGTAGGGGAACGAGGCTAAAGGAGCAGTGCAGGTGATGGTGCCGTTGTCGTCGGCCGGCAGGGAGCGGCCTCCGGCAGCGTTGACGCCTGCCGAGCGGCCCCAGGTGTTGTCGCCGTAGCCGACGAATTTGCGCGGATTGTCCATCGCGTAGGCGTGGGCGATGAGGGCGATGTTGCGATTGTTCCGGAAGTAGTTGGTGTAGCGGTCGCGCTTGCCACGCGGGTCGAAGGCGAGGAAAGAGTAGTGGGTGAAGAAGAGTTCACCACCGTTGCCGACGCCGACGTCGAGTTTCTTTCCGTAATAGGTGTTCCCGTTGGTGTAGTGATCGCCTTGTGTGGTACGTCCCCAGCCCTGCCGGTAGCGCACGGCCAAGTCGGACTGGCTCGCGAATCCAGTGTGGAACATGCTCGCGGGGACCGCGTGCGTGGGCGAGGCGATCGCGAGCAGATAGATGATCATAGTTTCGTTCCAGCCGATCAGAGGATGATGAATGTAGAAACCACGATCGGGCGACCAGTGCCAGTAGAGGAAGTTGGGGTCAGGGCCCTGGCGGTACCAGTCCCATTCAACGGTTTTCCAGAAGCTGGTGACGGTGTCACGGATCTCGCGCTCGCCGGCGGTGTCGTGGCTGAAGTATTGGCGGGCGACGAGCAGACCCTGCATGAGGAAGACGGTTTCGACGAGATCGCCACCATCGTCATAGGGGCCGAAGTAGGGGATGACTTTTCCGGTGCGGCCATCGAGGAAGTGCGGCCAGACTCCATGGAAGCGGTCGGCTTTGGCGAGGAAGCGGACGATCTTGAGCAGGTGTTCGGTGCCCTGTTCGCGTGTGATGAAGCCGCGGTTCACTCCGACGACTAGCGCCATGATGCCGAAGCCGGAGGAGCCGAGGGCGACGAGATTCTTGTCGCCGGGAAGGATTTCGATGGCCATGCCGGCGTTTGGGTGCGCGGCTTCCCAGTAGTAGCGGAAGCAGGCTTCCTGCACCATGGTGAGGAGTTCGTCGTCGGTGAGGGCGCGGGTAGAGGCCAGAACCTCGGACGACGCTGGAGACTCGTTCCCGGTGATATCGACGGCAGTGATTTTGTAGGACGCGGATTTGCCGCTGACGCCGAGGAAGTCTTCGTAGCGGGTGCGATCGCCTCTCTGGATGCCGATCGGGGCGTAAGGCTTGCCGTCGTAGGAGCGGAATATTTTGTAGTACTGCAGGGCCGGGTCGGTGACAGGAGTCCAGCTCAGGTCGATGTGGCGGTCATAGCCTTTCGCGGTCACGCCCGTCGGTGTTGCGGGCGGGTGGGAGCTGGCGGGCGCGTCGGCGGCGATTTCGATGTCGTCGAGGTAGAGCGTGTGGGGCTGGCCGTCGTCGAGGCCTTGCACGAGGGTGATGCTGACGAGTTTCTGCGGGTCGAACTGCTTGTTCTGGGTGTTGTTGACCTGGCCGACGAAAGAGTCGAACGGCAAGCGAATGCGCGTCCATTTTCTCGCAGGAATCTTCGGGAGCGAGCCGGTGAACTCGATCGAAGGTGTGCCTTCACCGTTAGAGTCTCGCAGGTAGATGCGTGGGGATGCTTTTGCAGGAAGATCTTCTTCGGCGTAGCACCATACGAATAGATTGCTGCCGGTAAATTCAGGCATCCCGTCGCGGGCTCGCACGTTGAGAGTCATGTGCCAGTCGCCGCCGGTCCGGGAGCGCCACTTCAGGCGCAGTGAGTTGGGCGGAGTGACGGAGGCATTCTCTTCGACGGGGAACTTGTTGTGGACGAGTTCCAGTTCACTGGGTGCGATAAAGAAGCCTTGGCTGTAGTAGAAGGAGCCGCTTGTGAGGCTGTTGTCGAAGGCGACGTGGCGGTCGTAGTCGAATTGGGCGAAGGCGGTGAGTGGGAGTACGAGAGCCAACAAGAGTAAGGGAGTATGGACTCTCATAAACCGACATTTCCTTTTTAACTTCGAAAACCGGAAGCATTTTGCGGGCGAAGCGGTCATCGGCTTATCCGCGGCGATTGTATATGATGAGGGCCGCGGTTGCACGGCCCTGGTCATGCCGCGATTCATACGAACTATTCAGGAGAAGCGATGATGAAGCGGAGGAGCTTGCTGTATGCGGCTGGAGTTGCAGTCCTGTGTTCGGTTCAAGGGCTGGCTGCGCAAGAAAAACCCATTGTCATTCTGCACGCCCGGATTATTGATGGGCTCGGCGAGCGGCCTATCGAAGATGGAACGGTGATTCTCCGGGGGCGCACGATTGAATATGCCGGCCCGGCGAGTGGCGCGACGGTCCCGCGCGATGCACAGATCATCGAGGGGAAAGGGAAGAGCGTCCTGCCGGGTTTGGCGGATCTGCACGTCCATCTGCAGGGAGCCTGGGACGGAATCAGCGTGGACCTGCTGGGCTATCAGCGGTACCTCAACGCCATGCTCTATTCCGGAATCACGACGATCCTGGACACGGGTAATTATCAACCCTGGGTGCTGCAATTGCGGCAGGAGGTGGCCAGCGGACACTTGCTCGGCCCGCGAATTTACTGCACGGGAGCAATGATTGACGCCGCCGACCCGGCCTGGCCCGATTTGGCGTATGCGTTGACGTCGTGGGCGCAGATCCCGGAGTTTGTGCACCGCGACAAGCGGGCCAATGTGGACCTGATCAAGGGATATGCAAATCTTTCGGATCGCATGCTTCGGCGCCTGGTCGAGGAGGCCCACAAGGAGAAAATCCGGGTGGTCATCGATCAGTGGGAGCGCAATGGCTCTCCGGACCTGGTGCGAACGGGAATCGACGGCTTCGCGCACGCGCCGACACGAAACATGCGGGCTGACGACATTCAACTCATCCACGAACGCGAACTCTTTGTTATTACCACACTCACGGTGGAAGAATATTCAGCGCACCGCAGACTGAATGATCTCCGATTCCTTGACGAGCCGCTGATCGCGGAGACCACGCCGCCCTGGTTTCTGACGGAATTGCGCGCGGAAGCCGCACGCACATTGAGTGAAGCAGAAAAGCATGAAGTACAGGCGTCCGTCACCGGTTTCGACGAGATGAAGCGCAACGTAAGGAAACTGTTGGACGCTGGTGTACTGCTGGCCGCCGGAACGGACGCTCCGTATCCGGGAGTTTTCCAGGGTGAAGCGCTGCATCACGAACTGGAATTGCTGGTGGAGGCGGGAATGACGCCGCTGGAGGCCCTTCGCTTGGCGACCTTCAATGCTGCACGGATCATGCACGCGGAGCAAGAATGGGGAACCTTGCAGGCGGGGAGGCAGGCAAATGTGGTGATCGTTGCGGGGAATCCCGCGGAGCGAATCAGCGACACGCGGAAAATCGAAACGGTGATCCTCAACGGCAAGATTCTGGACCGCAACAGTTTGCGATTTGACGTGAAAAAGGACGCGGGATTTCGCGCTGTAACTGGGAATTTTTCGTCTCCCATGCAATAGCCACGAGGTCTCCGAATCGGTGCCGCTCTTTTCCGATGGAACGAGTGGTATAGTTGCGGCGAAATGAGCGATGTTTCAACGAAGTTCGAGTACCGCTCGGTTCGAAATCGCAAATCGAAGGGAGGGCGGGAAAACAATGTTTACGGATCACGTTAATCTGCAACGGACCGAATCGTTGCCACGGCGGGTGGGTGCAGGCCTTTTGTTCGGAGCCGCGGCACTGCTCATTTTGCTGGCTGCGACCGCAGCTCTTCGCGCGCAGGAGAAAAATCCGTATGCGGGGGATGCGAAGGTGGCGAAGCTGGGGGAATACCAGTTTCGCTCGAACTGTGCGTTTTGCCATGGGTTGGGCGCAAGAGGCGGCGGCCGCGGCCCGGACCTGACGCGGGCCAATAAGCGGCACGGCACGTCGGACGCAGAGATTTATCACAACATTCATGACGGAATTCCTGGCACGGCCATGCCCGCGGCCACAAACGGAGGAATCGGAGTGGGGATGTCCGATGAAGAGATCTGGCAAGTGGTCACCTACATTCGCAGCGTGGAGAAGAAA
>QHYE01000069.1 GCA_003224055.1 Acidobacteriota bacterium
CTTTGATCAGAAAATCGGCGACGTAGCGATGCCGCTTTCGTCCAACGCGCCGGCGCGGCCAAAATTGGAATTGAACGCGGGAGCCGCGCCGCGGGTTGCGCGGCGTGCGCAAGAAGGGGACGCCGGGCCGGCGCCCGAAGTCGGCGCCGCGCAATCGAGCGCAACAAATGGAAATTCGGCTACGTTCATCGCGCTTTCCGCAGCTCCCGCTCCGCCCGCTCCGATCGCGCAAATTCCGCAGGGAAATCTTGCCGCGCGAATTTCCGTTTCGCCGGAAGGCAAGCAGCCCGGCGTTCCAGGCGGCTCGCCGAACGGCCCTCCCAGTGCAACCGGAGGTGCGGGCGGAGGGCCGGGCAGTAACGGAGGAATCGGAACCGGCAACGGCGCTGGAAAAACCGGAATGGACATAAGCATAAGCGGCGGAAATCCACCGTCCAACAACGGAATTTCCGGCCTCGGCGGATCCCCAAGAATCAGCGCGCCCGCTCCGCGCACGCTGATCACCCGGCCCGATCCACACGCAAAGTTGGAGGACGCGCCGGAGAGAACCGGGCCTCCGAATTTTGCGAATCTCCCGGCAGGCGCGCAGCCGGAACAAATTTTTGCTTCCAAAAAAATCTACAAAATGCTCGTGAACATGCCGAACCTGAACAGCGCCACAGGCAGCTGGATTCTGAATTTCTCCGAGCTGCGCGTGAGTGCAGAGGGCCCGCGAATCAGTTCTTCCGATATTTCAGCGCCGGTGCCGCTGCGGAAAGTGGACCCGAAGTATCCGCCTTCCTTGATGAGCGAGCGCGTGGAAGGTGAAGTCGTGCTCTACGCCGTAATTCGCCGCGATGGCACGGTGGACAGCATCCAACTGGTTCACGGCATTGATGAGCAGCTCGATGAGAATGCCATGCAGGCGCTCAGCCAGTGGAAATTCCAGCCTGGCGCAAGACAAGGATCGACGGTGGAACTGGAAGCCATCGTGCACATTCCTTTTCGGCTCCGTAGCGACCGCTAACGAATTTATTCTTGAATCGAACTACGAGCGCTCTTCGGCGAGTTTTACTAGTGCATAGAGCGCGTGATTGACGGGCGTGGGCACGCCCAGCTCCGCTCCGCGCCGCGAAATATAGCCATTCAGCGAATCAATCTCCGTGCGTTTTCCGCGATTCATGTCTTGCGCTGTTGAGGAAAGCGCCTCGGCCATTTGCGTGGCGATTTTAAATGCGCCGGCGATCGCCGCCTTCGGATCTTCCAGCCCTGGCGGATGAATATCGGCTGCGCGTGCCACCGCGAGGACTTCATCGACAAGGGTCTCGACCACTCTCCGTGCATCGGCGCTCGCAGCGATTTGACCGTATTTCGCGCGGCCCAGCGCAGAGACGGCATTCAGCGCGCAATTCCAGATGAGTTTTATCCAGAGTTCTCCTGCAATATTGTCCGAAATCTTGCAAGGTACATTGGCGCGCGAAAAGAGATTTGCAACGCGCTCGGTCTTTTCGTTCCGTGGCCCGAAGATGAGGTCGCCGCGCCCGACATGCTTCACCTGGCCCGGTTCCGGAACGGAAGCGGCCACATAGACGACCGTCGGAAGCGCTTCGATCGCAGCCGCGGCGCGAATCTGTTCCACGTTATCCACGCCGTTCTGAAAACTGAGGACCAGCGCGTTTGGCGCGAGCAACGGCGCAATGGCGCGTGCGGTCGCCGCGTTGTCCGTGGTCTTCACGCAAAAGAGAACAATTTCCGATCCCCGAATTGCGCTCAGGTCCGTGGACACTTCGACGTGCACACTTTCTTGAAAGTGCAAGGTGTCGAGGAAAAGTGCGTTCTTCTTTACGGCCTCGACAAACGCGGGCCGCCCGATCATCACCACCGGAGCGCCGGCGCGCGCCAGCAGTCCGCCGAAGTAACCGCCCACGGCGCCCGCTCCGACGACGGCAATTCTTGGCCAGGGTTCCGGGGATGTCATGCAGTAATCACGCTGATCAGGCGATCGATGTCGCGCTCCGTGTTGTACAGGTGCGGTGAAACGCGAATGTTCCCTTCGCGCAAGCTCACGACAACATTTTCTTTCCGCAGATGCTGGTAGAGTTCGGCAGTTTTTTCCCGGTTGCGCGCGGCAAAGCATCCAAAGGGCCCGCGCTGCGCCGCATCCAACGGACTCGCCGGAACACAGCGATCTTTTGGAAGGCGTTCGAACATGAATTCAACCAATTTCCGGTTATGCGCCACCACCAACTCGGGTCCCATGCGCACTACAAAATCCACGGAAGTATCCATGGCCGCCAGATTGAAATTGAAATAGCTGGCCCATTCCGGTGCGTCCCAGCGCTTTGCGCTCGGCGCCGGCTTGGGGTCCTCGAAGTTCAATGCCGCAAAATTGTCCGAGCCGGCCACCGCCATCCAATAAAAGGGACCGGGCCGAATCATGTTCAAATGCTCGCTCTTCACCCAAAAAAATCCTGTGCCAAACGGACCCAAGAGCCATTTGTAGCCCGCGCACACCAGAAAGTCCGCGCCCAGTTGATTCACGTCCATCGGCACGGCTCCGCAGCATTGGCTGACATCGAGCAACAGCAGCGCTCCTTGTTTGCGGCAAGCGGCTGCAACGCGCGGCGCATCGAGAAGCGAGCCATCGTCAAAACGCACCATGCTCACGGAAACCAGGCGGGTTTTTGGCGTCATCGCCGCAATCAAATCGTCGGCGGAAATAAATCTTTCCCGGGGCGCGACAATTTTCAATTTCAATCCCTCGCGTTCTTCCATCGGTTTCCACGCCGTGTATTGCAGCGGAAATTCGCCCTTCGCGGTGACGATCTCATCGCCCGGCTTCCACGTCAGCCCATACGCGACTGCCATCGCGCCCGCGCTCGCTCCGCTGGTCAGCGCAATTTCTTCAGCTTTTCCTCCAATCAATTTCGCAATCGACGCGCGAATGCGGTTGGGCACTTCGAAAAACGTGGAGTCTGGTTTTTGGTGAGGATATTTCTTAGCCTCAAGCGCCGCTTGCACGGCGCGAATGGAAACCTTCGGCATCGGCGACTGGCCCGCCAAATTCAAATACGTCGCGTCTTCGATTTCGAACCATTCCTGCCGCCAGTCGGTCCGCGGAACTGTTGTCGTCGTGGCCATGGGCATTCCTCCGCGAGAGTCACGCGAACTTAGAATCGGGCAAGCGCGATTGGATACAACATCCAAATTGGGCAGCAGCCCAAACTAGAAATGGCCACGAAGCTCGCGAAAGGCCGGCAAGATCACGAGTTTTCCCGACCCTGCCATCACTGGTTCGTGCTCCAGGGTCCAGGTGTGCTGATGCGGAATGTACACCGCATTCAGCCCGATCTTCATGGCCGGGTTGATGTCGCTGCGCGGGCTGTTGCCGATCATCCAGCCGTGAGTTTTCACAATCTTGTGCTTGTGAACGAGGCTGCCGTACGTCTCCGAATCTTTCTCCGGTACGATCTCGATGGATTCAAAAAATCCCTGCAAGCCGGAACGCTCGACTTTTGCGGCTTGCTCCGCAGGTTCGCCCTTGGTGAAAAGAATGAGCCGGTGCCGCTCGGTGAGATAGGCAAGAGTTTCCGGGACGCCGTCAAGTATTTTCGGCGGCGTGCGCTCCAGTTCAACGACGCGGCCGTGAATCTGCGCCAGCGTTTCGCGTTTCGCCATTTGCTCGGCGAGCTTGATGTACGTCTCTTCGAGGGAGCGGCCGAAGCTGCGCACGCCATAGCCGTACTGCCGGATATTCTTGCGTTCCGTTTCATTTAGGATGTGGCGAATATAGGCGCGGGTATACCCGCAGGGTTCAACGATGCTGATGAAATCCTCGATCAGCTTTTCAAAAAATACGTTGTTTTCCCAGAGCGTGTCGTCTGCATCAATCAGCAGGGTATGGCGTCGCATCTCAATTAGCTCTCGTTGGATTTCGCGCGGCTGCGTCTCGCGAGCCGCGCCCCACTTTCAGTCTAACAGCCGGATGGCATCTTCTGCGATGCGAGCCGCGGCTCCGGGTTTGCCTAAGCCGCTTGCAGCATCTCTCATCCGCGCAAGCCGCTTCGCATCATCGAGCAACGCTGCAATTTTCCAAGCCGCCGCGGGCAGATTGTTGCACCGGATCGCCGCGCCGGCTTCCAGCAAATGATCGGCGTTGCGTTCTTCCTGGCCGGGGATGGGTTCGATGAGGGCCGTCGGCAGCGCACGCGCCAGCGCTTCGGAGGTTGTCAGCCCGCCGGCTTTGCCAACCATCAGGTCGGCGGCCGCCATGTACTTATCCATTTCGCTCGTGAATCCGACAGCACAGAGTCTGGGCGAACCGGTTTGCAGTTTGCCCGCTTCTCTCGCCATCTCTTCCAGCCGTTTCTTGGTCTTCTCCGACTTTCCCGCAATCGCAACAATTTGCCACGGCCGTTGCAGCGCCAGCAAATCTTTCACAAGTTGCTCGACGGGGCCGATTCCATAGCCGCCCGCGGAAATGAGAATTACACTCGCGGTTGCGTCGAGCCCCAATTGCTTGCGGGCATCGGATCGGCTGACTGGAGCGGCGAACAACGGATCAACCGGAATGCCAGTGACCAGCAATTTCTCTCTCGGCACGCCGATGCGCGCCAAATATTCCTTTGCTTCATCGATGGCGACGTAGTAGCGGTCCACCGTTCGGCATAGCCACATCGCGTGCACGTCGTAGTCCGTCACGACGATCGCGTTATGCGCGAGCAGTTTTCGCTTGGCAATCAGCCACGCGATGATTTCCGCCGGAAGAAAATGCGTCGCCACGCAGAGGTCCGGCTGGATGCGTTTCAGCAGCCGGATCATCGGGCCCGTGTTCAGCCGGTCCAGCGCCAGGCGCCGCCGCGGGTGCTGCCACGGCTGGTCCGTCCGGTCGTACAGGACGCCCATGAGTTCCGGGGCCCGCTGCACCATGGAGATGTAGGCTTTGTCGTAGATGCGCTGAAAAAGTTTGCTGACATACTGGAGCGCATCGATGTGCTCGACGAAGCAATCGCCGCGCGCCGAAAATGCTTTTTCGAGCGCTTGCGCGGCGCGCACATGCCCCGCCCCCGATGTTGCGGAGAGCAGCAAAACCCGCGGCTTCGTCTTCATCGACGACGATTTCCCCGGAACGCGATGCGTATCACGAAGCCTTGCGCTGTCCGGCGGCGAGTTTTTCCAGGATGCCTCGCGCGACTTTCTGTAATTCTCCGAAACGCGTCAGGTAGTCCTGAAAGTCATGGTTCAAGACCTGCGCGTCTTGCGGGCCGAGCTTGTGGCGCAGAATCATGTCGCGCAGTTTCACTGGGTGCGGCAGCAGCGCCTCTTCCTGCAATTCCTCCAGCGCAATTTTGACGTCGTAGTGGTACATGGCATCCCCCGAAAGAAAGTTTCCTCCCAGTATTGTACCTAGTTCGACGCTCGATGCGTGTGTTGACAGAGGAAGTGAATCGGGGCCGAGAGATTACGCAGCAGTCGCCGCCGCGGGAAGAAATTCGTAGCGGTCGATTCTTGCCGCGATGCCCACGCGCCCGTTTTCGGTCGGCTCGACTCGCACGATCTGTCCCTGGCATCGGATGTTTACATCGCTCGATTGCGTAACCTGCTCGGGAAGCGTGATGACAAAATCGATCTCGCTGCCGATCTTAAGCTTGGCGTCGGCGAGGAAGTAGAGTCCGCGGTAACTGACATCCCGCGTCTCGGCGCCGAGCTCTCGAGCCTCTGCCACCGGCGACAGGACGCGCATGGGAAGGCTCATTGTGAATCGCCGCGCTTCGCGGCGGTCTGCACCGTCACTCATTTATCCTCCCTGAGTCTGACTGGGTTTGGCGCAAAACTAACACTCGCTTCCACAAACTGCAACGCGAAATTCAAAGTTTTTTGTCCTAGTACGAGGTCTTGTCCATTTGTGTACCGCAGCCATATACTTTGGGTTGTCCCCCTCGGCAGCAAGTACTGTTACGCCTATGGATAGCCGCGAGCATCGCCGTGTGCGGATGCGCCTTCCGGTTCGCCTGCGCTGGACAACGCCTTTTGCCCAGAAAATCGAATTAGGAGAAACCATCGACGTTTCGCGCGGCGGTTTGCTGGTTTCCACGAAAGAGCCGCATACAGCTGGCGTGCCTCTTTGGGCCACTTTTCCATACGACGCTTCGCTTGGCGATGGACAGCCGGAAATGCTTGCCCGAATCGTCCGGTGCAGCGAAGTGCTGGAGGTGATTCGCGCCACGCATGCGCGCGAGAAAGTTCAATCGGAGAACGCCAAGGCTGCAGAGCGCTCCGCGAAATTGGATCAAATTACACGGGCGCTTGGCATTTGTGATGCTCCCGCGACGTTTGCCGTTGCCATACAGTTCGAAGAGCACGCCGACGGGCAATGGAACGGGCATGCGGTTCGCAGCGAACCCGAGAGGCGCGGCAGTCCGAGACGCGCTCTTGCCGTGCCGCTCCGCGTGCGCCCAGCGCAGATTCCGTGGTTTGAGGAAGCCATGACCATCGATTTTTCAGCGAAGAGCCTGCGGTTCCGCAGTCACCGCGAGTATGCGATTGGCGAGGAGTTGCAAATCAAGTTCGCGGACTCCACTCGCAAACCGTGGCCCGGGAACGGTGAATTTTCTTCGAAAGTGGTGCGCGTTGCTCCGGCGACCGACACGTTTGCGCTCGATGTCAGCGTCTGCCGTTTGAGCTGAATTGTTTCGCCTCCAAGTTCATTCGGTCATTTCTCTTCCGTAAGGTACACTCCGAATTTGTTTAAGGCTCATCGATGAGTAGTTCCCATGACTCGCGCAATTTTTTCCTGAAAGGGCCCGCGGGACGGCTTGAGGCGATCCTCTGGACACCGTCCGCAGCGACGCGGCCGCCGCTTGCGGCCGTCGTTTGCCACCCGCATCCACTTTTCGGCGGCACGATGCACAACAAAGTGGTTTATCAAGTCGCGAAGTCGCTCGATGTGCTCGGCATACCTGTGCTGCGATTCAATTTTCGCGGAGCAGGATTGAGCGAGGGCGAACACGATCGGGGCCGTGGAGAGCAGGACGACGTGCGAGCAGCACTCGATTTTCTTTCCGGAGAATTTTCGTCCGTGCCACTATTGGTGGCGGGCTTCAGTTTTGGCTGCGTCGCGGGGCTGCGAGCCGGCTGCGAAGACGCGCGAGTCTCGCAACTCATCGGCCTGGGCCTTCCAGTGAACAGCACGGATGTTTCGTTTCTGAGTCGCTGCAGCAAACCGAAGCTTTTTGTGCACGGAAGGAACGACGAGTATGGAGCGATCGAGAAAGTCAAAACGCTCGTGGCGTCCTTGCCGGGTGAAAATCACCTGGTTGTCGTGGAAGGCGCCGAGCACTTCTTCAAAGGAAAACTTGACCAGGTCGATCGAGCTATCACCAGCTGGATTGCTAGGCGAATTTCTTAGTTCTCCGCCGTCTTCGTGTTGAAAATAATTCTTGTTCAAGCTCCTTCGCCGCGGGAAAAAAGTTTGCTGAACTGATCGACGTTGGCCGGCGGCAGGCCCACCAATCGAGCGTTCGCTTTCACGTGTTCCACGCGCGACATGCCCACCAGCGCCGTGGAAATTCCCGGCGACGAACGCACGAACTGCAGCGCGCGCTCCGCATCGTTCTTAAGCCCGAGAGCTTCCGCAACGAATCCCGGCAGATTCTTCGCCACCTTTCCCTGCAGCAGCGAAGCGCTGGCGATCAGCGTGACGTCCAGCTCGCTGGCTGCTTCCATCACCGTCCGATCGCGGCCGCGCACAGACTGATTGCCCAGCGTCAGCGCTTCTGTCATCCCCAGATTGAACGGCAACTGCACGAACCGGAAATGGTGCCGGCCCCCCGCAATCTCCTGCGCCATCTGCACGATTTCGCCGAGCTGCATGGCGTCGCGCGACCGCGCATCCTGGCGGAAGCCGTTCCACGTGGCCATTCCGTAATACTGAATTTCTCCGGCCTCCACGGCCGATTCGAGAAACGTGAAGGCTTCGCGCACGCGGTTCAGAAATTCTTCCTTGGGGACTTCCGCGAGTTGTGTTTCGGGATTATGCAGGTAGTAGACGTCGATGCATTCGACGCCAAGATTCTTCAGGCTGCGCCCGAGCTGGTTTTTCAGGAATTTTGGCGTCATGCAGTGACTGCCGTCGGCGATGTCCTTCGCGCTGAAAATTCCGGGCTGAATGTACTCGCGGAAAAAATATTCATTGGGGTCGGCAGGCATCGAATCATCCGGCGTCAGGTAACCACCTTTAGTGCACAGGATGATTTCTTCGCGTTCGAACCCCTTCGCGGCAAGCTGCCGGATTGCCGCGCCGATGCTGCGCTCGCTGCGCTGAAACCTGTAATTGATCGCGGCATCGATCACGTTGATGCCGTTCTCCACCGCCGCGACGATCGCGGCCGCGTAGCCTTCGTCGGTCTTCGTATCCGGTTGGCCGAGGTACGTCCCGATTCCGATGGAAGAGAGCACGAGCCGCTGCGATTCGCGAAAATGTCCCGCGGAGGCGCGTCCCGCAAATCTCTGTGCGTACCGCGTCGTTCCTTCTTTGGTGGCGGATTCCGTCATGACACTCCTTCAGGGTTTGTTGCCGGTCCCTGCGTTTCAGGTTTTGCCTCTGCGCTTGCCTTCGGAGCCAGGAGCCGAGAGCAGGCCCGAAGAATCCTACGATAGGGCCAGTCTTTTTCGCGGAAGAAAATCTCGCCTTCGCGGGGATTGCTGTAGTACCAGCGCGCCACGAGCCACAAGTGCTCGCCGATATCGCCGGAAGCGAAAGCTGCCTCGCGATCAAGATATTCGCGAAAGACTTGTTCGGCGGACCGCGGCTGGCTGGCGATTTCCGCAAAGCGCAAGAAAAATGGCTCGGCCAGGCGGCCGCCGCGGACGGCGAAAACACCAATCGTTTGGTCCTCGGCGGTGCGCTGTAAAATTACGGCATCGAGATCTTGTATGCGCCGCGTCAGTTCCGGCCGGCCGCGCAGGACTTCGTCGAGCTTCTCTATTTTCTTGTGAAGCGCAGCGGCGCGCTCGAAGTCCAGTTGCCCGCTGGCTTTTTCGCGTTCTTCTTCAATGGAAGCACGCATCGAACCGCCGCTCGTTTCCAGAAAACGCACGAGCCGCTCGACCTCGACGTCGTATTCCTCTTTGCTGCACCCCGCGAAGCAGGGCGCGAGGCACATCTTCATTTCGGAATAAATGCAGCCCGGGAAACTTGGATCGCGGCGGATTTTGATCTGGCAGCGCCGCACTTTGAACAAATCGAGGACGCGTTCGGAAAAAGCTAGCGCGGACCGGCGCGAGGCAAACGGGCCGTAGTACGCGCCGCCCGTCGGCACTCCCGATTCGTCCACCGGAATGCGGCGGGTGACGTAGCAGCGCGGATAAGCATTGCGCAAATTCACTTTGAGGACGGCGGCGGGACGCAAGCGCGTCAGGTCGCGGTAGCGCTTCGGAAAACGATCCTTCGCGAGCTGGTAATACGTGAAGATTTGTTCGAACGGCGAGCCGGTCAGCCGATAGCGGATGCCACGCGCGAAGTCGCGCAGGTTCAGCCGCTTGCTTGCCGGATCCACCGGACCGAGAAGCCGTTGCAAACGCCGCTGCAAATTCTGCGTTCGAATCAGGAACGGCTCGGCTTTTTCTTCGCGTGATTCAATCATGCAAACCGCTGCCTGAGGCGGCAGAGCAGGGAAGAAGTCCTGCCCGGCGAGCGTTGTATCGAAATCAAGTCCGCAATCGAGTTCCAACACACCATCAGAATACTATGGAGCTTCCGTAGTAGCGCTCCACATATAATGTGAGAAGGATAAAATGGCTCAGTCTTCGTAGCGCACTGAAACCCCAGCCACCTGGTTTTGTTTAAGATGAACCTTTGTTCCTGGAGGGAATTTTACAAGCACTTCATTGTTCGATTGCCATTGTACCCGGATTTTTGGATCTCCATCGGCAATGAATACATTCCCAGCTTCGTTGGGCAGTTTTTCAGCGCCTCCTAGCAGCGAAACCTGAGTGCTGAAACCTGTCGTAGCGCCGCAATCCCTCTCGAAAACTACGGCCTTCAGTTTTCTATCCGGGCTGTATTCCTCGTAGCCGATTTCGTTTCCACAGAACCCGCAACCCGCTGCCCAAAGGAGGCAGGTTATCGTCAGGAAGAAAAACCGCCAGGAGAATTGAGTCTTTATTCTCACAAATTCTCTCTTGAACGCTCAGGATTTTAGAACCCAGGAAGAAATCACGAGGCGCTGGATTTCGCTGGTGCCTTCGTAGATTTCTGTGATGCGGGCATCGCGGTAGTTGCGTTCGACGGGATACTCGCGGCTGTAGCCGTTGCCGCCGTGAATTTGAATCGCCTTGTGCGTGACGCGCGTCGACATTTCGCTCGCAAATAATTTTGCGATTGCCGCCTCCATGCTGAAGCGGGCTCCGGTGTCATACTTCCACGCCGCTTTGCGGATCAGCAGCCGCGCGGCGTCAATTTGCGTGGACATGTCCGCCAGCATGAATTGGATGGCCTGGAACTGCGAAATCGGGTGGCCAAAGGCCATGCGCTCTTGCGAATAGTTCAGCGCCGCTTCAAAAGCTCCCTGTGCTATGCCCGTGGCCTGCGCGGCGATGCCGATACGCCCGCCGTCCAGAGTCGAAAGTGCGACTTTGTAGCCCTCGCCTTCATTCCCGATGCGGTTTGTAACAGGCACTTCGCAATCCGCGAAAACGAGTTCGCTGCACGCCGTGGCGCTGATCCCCAGTTTCTTTTCTTCTTTGCCAACCTTGAAACCCCGCGTGCCTTTTTCCACGACTAGCGCGGTAATGCCTTTTTCGCCCTTCGCCGGGTCCGTGTTCACATACACAATCGCCGCGTCTGCCGCTCCGCCGTTGGTAATCCATGCTTTTGTGCCATCGACTACGTACGCGCCGCCCTTCTTCACGGCTTTCGTTTGCAGCGCCGCCGCATTCGAACCCGCCTGCGGCTCGGTAAGCGCGTAACAGCCGATTTTTTCTCCCCGCGCGTACGGCGCCAGGAATTTCTTCTTCTGCTCTTCCGTTCCGTAACGGTAAATGGGATCGCAATAGAGCGAGTTCTGCACCGAAAGAATCACGCCGGTGGAAGCGCAGCATCGCGAGATCTCTTCAATCACAATGGTGTACGCGACGTGGTCAAAGCCCGCCCCGCCCTCGGACTCGGGAAACGCCACGCCCGTCAAACCCAGTTCCGCTGCTTTCTTGAAAAGTTCACGCGGGAAACGCCCGGTCTCATCCAGCTCTTTCGCCAGCGGCCGCACTTCCGATTCCGCGAACTCGCGCACGCTCTTTTGCAGCAGCTTCTGTTCTTCGGTCAGCTCGAGATCCACCGTCAGCGACTCCTCTTCGGCAAAAACTGATACGAATTCGGAATCCGGGCGCGCCTTGCCCACGCTGTTAGATCAGGCAAGCGCCTTCGAGAGTCGTTCGTAAGTAGTCGAAAGGTCTTCCGGGTGAACGCGCGTCTCTCCGACTACGGTCATGAAATTCGAATCGCCCATCCAGCGAGGCAATGCGTGAAGGTGCAAATGCCCGAGCACACCAGCGCCGGCAGCGCGTCCCAGATTCATTCCCAGGTTCATGCCATCGGGTTTGTAATTATCGCGCAGAATTGTTTCCACTCGCTGCGCCAGCCGCATCATCTCGCTCAGCGCTTCGGCATCACACAAGTGCAGTTCCGCCACATGCTCGTAGGGGACGATCATAACGTGCCCCGACGTGTAGGGGAACCGGTTCAGAATCACAAACGCCTTCGCGCCGCGATGAACAATCAGCGTCTCGGCGTCATTCTTCCTCGCCAGCGCATCGCAAAAAATGCATTCCGGCTGCTTCCCGCCGGTCACTTCCTTCATGTACTGGTAGCGCCACGGAGTCCAGATATAGTCCATCGCAACGAATCCTTCGCTTTAATAGCTGCGCGCACAGCATAACGCAGAACGGGCGCTGAAGTGGCACGCCGCCGTTCAGGCAACCTGAAACAGCGTGCCCGCTTTTTCAATGTGGGTTGAAACTGTTCGGTGAGTTGAAGCGGCTCGAGCTAGGCGCGTGTTGTTGCGTCCCCGGCCGCGGAGGCCTGGGCCTCGGAGTTGTTCACAAAATCCTTCAGCTCCTTGCTGGGTTTGAAGAAGGGAATTTTCTTCGCCGGCACTTCGACTTTTTCGCCGGTCTTCGGATTGCGTCCGACGCGCCCGCGGCGGTGCCTGGTGCGGAAACTGCCAAAGCCGCGGATCTCGATCTTTTCGCCTTTTTGCAAGGCCCCGATAATGCTGTCGAAAATGGTTTCGACGATGGTCTCAGACTCTTTGCGGGGGAGCTCCGTGATGTTCAAGACCTCTTCGATGAGGTCCGCCTTGGTAAGTGTTGGTTGCTTGGTCATCGTTGCTATGCCTCGTCGTGCGGCCTGCGAACAGACCGCTTCAGCTCGTCAACCGTTCTGCGGTTGCCTTACGCTGTGAAACGAAACGGCTTATGGGGGCTGGCCCTTCGCCGGATTGCCCCCCTTCCTATCATTAAAATGACCCGCAGGTAAATGAAATTGTAACGGTGATCCCCAAGGACCCTTTTTGCGAAACGATTACCGGGCCGACAGCTTGGACTTTAGCGCGTCCCCAATCGTCGCCGTCGATGAGGACTTTGAGGTCGACGTCGAACGATACTGTTCAATCTCTTTGCGTTCGATCTGTTTTGCCGCCGCGCGGTAGCTCAAGCCGATGCGCCGCGTCTCCGGGCTGATCTTGATGATCTTGAAATCGTATTCCTTGCCTGGTTCGAGCGGCCCCGCGGACTTCAGCGGGCCCGTTGTGGGACGGAAGCTCGAGTGGCCTTCGTCGCGGCGCTTGCGCTCCTCAATCTCCGTATTGTGGCAGAGCGCTTCGATGTTCTCGCCCAGTTCGACGAACGCGCCGAACGTGGCGATGCGCGAAACCTTGCCTTTCACGATTTGCCCGACCTTGTGCTGCTTGAACCAGTCGCCCGAAATGTCGTTTACCTGCTTGATGCCCAGCGACACACGGCGATTCTCCGGATCGATCTTCAACACCTTCGCGGTAATATCTTCGCCCTTCTTGAAAACCTCGTGCGGGTTTTTCACGCGCCCGGTCCAGCTCACGTCGCCCACATGCACAAGCCCGTCGAAGCCATCCTCGATTTCGATGAACGCGCCGAACTCCGCGATGTTGCGAACCTTGCCCGTAACCACCGTGCCCACGGGATACTTTTCCGCGGTCAACAGCCACGGATCTGGTTGCGCTTGCTTGAGGCCCAGCGAAACGCGGCGATCGCTTGGCTTGATGTCCAGCACCACGACATCCACTTCGTCGCCAACTTTCACCAGCTTCGAAGGATGCGTGACTTTCTTGTTCCAGCTCATCTCGGAAACGTGCACCAGCCCTTCGATGCCCTGTTCCAGCTCGACGAACACGCCGTAGTCCACCACGCCGACGACTTTGCCCTTCACTTTTCCGCCCGCCGGATATTTCTCCGCGGCGCCCACCCAGGGATCGGCCATCAATTGTTTCAAGCCGAGCGATACCCGCTGCTTTTCCTTGTCAAACTTCAGGATGATGACGTCGAGTTCCTGTTCCGGTTTCACCACGTCCGAAGGGTGCTTCACGCGGCCCCAGCTCAAATCCGTCAGGTGCAGCAGGCCGTCGATTCCGCCCAGGTCCACGAACGCACCGTATTCGGTTACGTTCTTCACGTGCCCGTGCACGACTTGGCCTTCGCTCAGCTTCTCCATCAGTTCGCCGCGCTTGGCATGCAGTTCTTCTTCGAGCAGCGCGCGGCGGCTCACCACCACGTTGCCGCGGCGGCGGTTCAGTTTCGTGACGCGCACCTGCACTTCCGTGCCGGCAAGAGCGTCCAGGTTCTGCGTTGGCCGCAAGTCAAACTGCGATCCCGGAAGGAACGCGCGTACCCCGATATCCACCACGAGACCGCCCTTGATGCGGTCCACCACTTTGCCCGTAATCGTTTCCTTGGCCTTGAACGCCGCCTCGATCTTCTCCCAGGTCCTCCGGCGCAGCACTTTCAAGTAGGACAGAATGGTGAAGCCATCCTTGTGTTCCCCGGTCCTCTGCACTTCGATCATGCTGTTCGGCTCGGGACGAGGAATCTCCGTGTCCGAGAATTCCGCCGCGGGCACCAGCCCTTCGGTCTTTCCGCCAAGATCCACGACGACGCCGTGCTCCGTGTACGCCACAACCTTGACCTCGATCACCTCGCTCGACGCAGCCGCTTCCTGCTTCTCGTCGTACTCCTCCAGCAGCTTGCTCATCTCTTCCGAGCCGGCAGCTTCCTCGGCCGCAGCCGTGGTTTCCGGGTCCGCCGCGTGCGTTTCCGCGGCAGGCTTCGCCTCTTCCGAAGCGGATGCCGCAGGAGTTTCCTGCGCGGCATTCACGGCCTCGGCAGGTTCGCTGGTGGGGCGAGCAACAGGTTCAGCCGCGCTTTCCACCGTCGCGTTCGTTTCTGGGTTCGCGCTGTTCGGAGCAGGTTCGGATTCAGGTGCTGGAGCGGCGGCAGCCGCATTGGACAGGTTGTCGTGGTCGGAAAACATGGTTGTTGGCCTCCGGAAGATGACTTCGTTTGGGCAGCCGCAATGCGGCCCCCGTTCAGTCGAATAAATTCCTTGCTGGTTCCCTACAAGGGTTTAGTGCAAGGAGGTTCACCGCAGAGCGGTTACTTGGGACACAGATGCTGCGGGCGTCGAAAACGCTGCAACCTTGCAAGGATACTCGCCGCGTCGCGCTCGTGTCAATCAATCTGCAATTTTCAAACGGACTCAATTTTTCAGCTCTTTCAGTGGTTTTCGTGCTCGCGCCTTCATCGCTGCCGTGCCCGTTCGCAAACTCCGAGCGTTGCGACGATGGTTCCTCGGGGCATTCCTCGTCTTCAATGAAAAGGAAAATCCTTGTGCGTCTTATGCGCTTGCCCGGCTGGCCACAAAGGGCTCATGCTTATTGCGGAGTACCCGCGAGACCCTTCGGAGCGGCAGCCAATCGCTGAATCCTCAGCTCCAGCTTCACTATCGGCTGTGGCCATGTTTCCATTCCCATCAAACGAGGCAAAACTGGAGCCAGGCTGGTTTTGACCGGCTCTTTGTATTCGGGAAGCAGCATCGCGGCCTCCATAATGAGCATTTTGTCCAAGTGGCTCTGGATCGTCAGCATCATTATGGATTGCTTGCCTAGCTTCCGAACCTCGAACTTGAATTCCAAGTCGGCCTTCTTGAGATCCGGCTGATACGATATTTCGATGATTTCCTCCCCTTCGCGTCTTACATTTATCCCGAACTCCTCACCCGGAAATACATGAACCGTCTTCTCCGACACGTAGGGTGTCTTGTCGAACCTCCGTTCAACCTTGTGCTTGTCGTCGAATTGAAATTTCACGGTGAACGGATCCCGGAAAGTTTCCGATGGCGTCCCTGCTGGCGTTGGAGTTTGCGCGCAAACGCTGCGAGTCGATGCCAACAGGCAAAATAACAGGGCAGTTGCAAGATTCTTGCTCGACATTGACAGTCCTCCCCGAAGTAAGGGTCACGCGCGCGCGCGCCCGGCCTGCGTCTTTTCGCGGCGAAAATCCGGTGCGGAGACCTCCACGGTGCGGCACATCTCGTAGAGTCTGGAGCGCATGCGGGATCCGATGCGCTGCTCCAGGGAATCTTCGCGCGTCGGCAAAATCAGCTTGCCGTTCGGAAGGCGCGCCGTCTCGCCTTCGGTAGCCGGGTTATCGAGATAATTGGTCGTGATGATCGTCGTCCGGTTTTCGTTGTACCGGGCGTTCAAGACAATCCCTACGATGTCGCGCACCCAGTCTGACGGCTTGCTCGCGCCAAGATCATCCAGTACAAGAATCTCCACGGTGCGAATCGGTTCGAGAATTTTCATTTCCGTGGATTCGCTCGCCGGGTTGTAACTCGCCTGAATTTCCTTCAGCAGTTCCCGGTAGTCGCAAAACAATCCCGCGTGCCCGCGCTGAATCAGTTCTTTCAGCGCCGCAACACCAAGATGCGTTTTTCCAACGCCGGAAGGTCCTATGAACAACAATCCTTTTTCTGAGGAGCCGGGATAGTCGCGGATAAATCCTTGGGTGAGCAGTTTCGCCTGTTTCAATGACTGCGCGTGCTGCGCCGTCCACGTTTTCCCGTCGGTGAGGTCCGTGACGTAGCTTTCGAAATCGCAATGCTCGTAGCGCTTCGGAATCCGCGCGCGATCCATCACGCGCATCGCGCGATCCTGCATCCCGCAATCGCAGGCCACCGCCACGCTCCCGCCCACGCCATCTGGACGAGGCACCAGTCTCCATCCCGTCCCTCTGCAAAGCGTGCAATTCTCCAGCGCCATAGCGACAGCATACGGGCGCAAAGCGCACACGGCAAGTTGTCTACTCTGGGAAAACTGTGGAAGGAACGAGCTGTTCTCTTGACTGAAACTGCTTACTGAAAACTGATCACTATCTGACCGCCCGTGGCGTCGCACGCACAATCGCATGCCGCGGCGTGTTCTTCTGCTCATGAGAAGCAGCCACGCGCGACAATTCCTGCTGCACCACCTGGGCGAACTCACCCATTTGCCGCTCCATTTCAATCAGCTTCTCGCGCATGTTCAAAATGATTTCGATTCCCGCAAGGTTCACGCCCATATCGCGCGCCAGCGTCAGGATGACATCCAGCCGCTCCAGGTCCGAGTCCGTATACAGCCGCGTGTTTCCTTGAGAACGCGAGGGCTTCAGCAAACCCACGCGCTCGTACAGCCGCAGCGTTTGCGGGTGCAGCTTGTAGAGCTCCGCCACGGCGCTGATCATGTAGCCCGCCCTGGCCCGTTTCTTCGCTCGCGCTGACATGACGTCTCTCTTACACCCCCGCCTTCGTGAACAAATCCTTCCGCGGATCTCCCGGCGCAACGCTCTCCAGTTCCTTCATCAGATTCCGCACGCGCTCGTCCGTCGGTGGCGGCACGACGACCTGTATTTCCACGTACTGATCGCCACGCGCACCGTTCCTGGCGCTGGGCACGCCTTTTTCTTTCAGGCGCAAGGTCTTTCCGCTGTTCGTTCCGGGCGGAATTCTCACCAGCGACCGGCCATCAATCGTCGGCACTTCAATCTTGGCCCCCAGGGTGGCCTCGCTCACCGTCACGGGAATTTTCGTGTACAAATCATTTCCGCGCCGCTCGAAGAACTCATGGGGCTTGGCGACCACGCGCAAGTACAGATCGCCCGGCGGAGCGCCCATCGTCCCCGAGTTGCCTTTTCCCGGAACGCGTACTCTCGCGCCGTTTGCGACTCCGGCCGGTATGCGTACATCGATCGTCTCCGTGCGCCGCACCCGCCCTTCGCCCCCGCACGTCTTGCAGACGGTTCGCAGCTTGCCCGTTCCGCCGCAGCGCGTGCACGGCACGTTGAACTTCATCTTGCCGGCCTGCTGCTGGATCGTCCCCGTTCCGTGGCAGGTTGGGCACGTTTGCGGCGAGCCGACGGCGCCGGTTCCATGACAGGTTTCGCAGGTATCCAGGCGCGTGATGGAGAGTTTCTTCACCGCGCCGCGCACGGCATCCCAAAAGTCAATCTCGATCTGATATTCCAGGTCGCCGCCCGGTTCGTGCTCCGGTTCCATCGCGGTGCTTCCCCGGCTGCCGCTGAAAAACTGGCTGAAGAGATCACGGAAGCTCGCTCCGCCGCCCGCGGTTCCGGCCCCGCCGCCGAAATCGTAGCCGCCGAAGTCAAAATTAACATCCGGCGCTTCGCCGTCCTGTCCCGGGCCGGCGCCCGGTCCGCCGGGAGGCATATTGTCGCTGTAAAAGCCGTACTGGTCGTAGATCTGCCGCTTCTTCGAGTCGGAGAGCACGTCGTACGCTTCCTGCAACTGTTTGAATTTTTCTTCCGAGGACTTGTCGCCGGGATTCAGGTCCGGATGATACTTCCGCGCCAGCTTGCGGAACGACGTGCGAATATCCTTGGCCGTCGCTTTGCGCGGCACTCCCAGCAATTCGTAATAATCTTGCTTTGCTGTCGTCGGCATCGTGGCTCTCAGAAAATACTTGCAGGGGCGACCACCCCGGCGGGCTGCGCCCCTGCGATTGCTACTTCAACTTAATTCGGACGCTTGCTCTCGTCCACGTCCACGTACTCGGCATCGATCACGTCGCCGGGCTTCTTGTCCTGCGCGCCGCCCGAGCCGGCCGAACTGCCGCCGCCCGAGCCGGCGCCCGCGGCCGCACCGGCTTGCCCCGCGCTACCCGCAGCTTGCGCCGTCTTGTAGAGGTCCTCGGCGATCTTGTGCAGCGAGCGCTCGACGTTTTCCTTTGCCGAACGCAGCCGCGCCACGCCGCCCTCGTTGATGGCTTTCTTTGCGTCTTCGATCGCCTCTTCGGCCTTCTTCACTTCCGCCTCGGCGATCTTCTCGCGGTTTTCGCGGATCATCTTCTCGGCTTGGTAAAGTACGCCGTCCAGGCTGTTCCGCGCCTCGACTTCTTCCATCCGCCGGCGGTCGTCTTCCGAGTGCGATTCGGCTTCCGCCCGCATCTTCTCGGCTTCTTCCTTCGAGAGGCCGCTCGATGCGGTGATGGTGATTTTCTGTTCCTTGTTCGTGGCCTTGTCCTTCGCGCTCACGTTCAGGATGCCGTTCGCGTCGATGTCAAACGCGACTTCGATCTGCGGCGTCCCGCGCGGCGCGGGCGGAATCCCGTCCAGTTTGAATCGGCCCAGCGAACGGTTGTCGGTCGCGAACTTGCGCTCGCCTTGGAGAACGTGAATTTCCACGCCCGGCTGATTGTCCGAAGCCGTCGAATAGGTTTCCACCTTGCGCGTCGGAATCGTCGTGTTCCGCGGGATCTGCACGGTCATTACCCCGCCCAGCGTCTCCACGCCGAGCGAAAGTGGCGTCACGTCCAGCAGCAGGATGTCCTTCACTTCGCCGCCAAGTACCGCGCCCTGAATCGCCGCGCCTACCGCCACGACTTCGTCCGGGTTCACGCCCTTGTGAGGCTCCTTCCCGCCGAAGAAGTTGCGCACCAGTTGCTGCACCTTCGGAATGCGCGTCGAGCCGCCAACGAGCACGACTTCCTCAATGTCGTTGGGCGACAGCTTGGCGTCTTCCAGCGCCAGTTTTACCGGCTTCATGGAACGCTCCAGCAGGTCATTGATCATCTGCTCGAGCCGCGTGCGGGTCAGTTTTTCTTCCATGTGGATCGGGCCACCCGGGCCTGCAGTGATGAAGGGCAAGTTGATTTCCGTCTCCATCATCTGCGACAGCTCGATCTTGGCCTTTTCCGCCGCATCCTTCAGCCGTTGCAGCGCCATCTTGTCCTTGCCCAGGTCGATGTTGTGCTGCTTCTTGAAGGAGTCGATCAGCCAGTCCACGATTCTCTGGTCCACATCATCGCCGCCGAGGTGCGTGTCGCCGTTGGTGGACTTCACTTCCACCACGCCGGCGCCGACCTCCAGGACGGAAATGTCGAAGGTACCGCCGCCCAGGTCATACACTGCGATCGTCTCATCGCTTTTCTTTTCCAGGCCGTAAGCCAGTGCCGCCGCGGTCGGCTCATTGATGATGCGTACCACCTCCAGCCCTGCGATTTCACCGGCTTGCTTGGTCGCTTGCCGTTGCGCGTCGTTGAAATAGGCCGGAACGGTGATGACCGCCTTCGTTACCTTCTCGCCCAGAAAATCTTCGGCGGCCGACTTCAACTTGCCCAGAATCATTGCAGAAATTTGCGGAGGGCTGTACACTTTGCCGGCAATCTCAACGCGGGCGTCGTCGTGCTCGCCTTTTACCACCTTGTAAGGGACGCGCTTCATCTCTTCCGTTACTTCGTCGTAGCGCCGGCCCATGAACCGCTTGATCGAATACACCGTGTTCTCGGGGTTGGTCACCGCCTGCCGCTTCGCTACCTGCCCCACCAGCCGCTCGTCGGTTTTCGTGATCGCCACGACGGACGGCGTTGTCCGACCGCCTTCCTGGTTGGGGATCACTACCGGTTCGCCGCCTTGCATGACGGCCACCACCGAATTGGTCGTCCCCAGGTCAATTCCTATAATCTTGCTCATGACTGCCTGCCCTCCATCTATTCAATTCTGTGCTCTGGCCTTAGCCCGTTAGAGACAAGGCCCATCTAGCTCGGTTCTCTCGTTCCAAGCTCAGCTCGAACGGGAGTATACAGGTTGAGTGTATCTTTGTCAAGTTTTCTTATAATGGCTGCAACGTGTTTGTTTTCTTGCTATTCCATCCCCCAATTCCCGCCTTTCCCCTAGACTCCAACCTTTTCTTGACCCTTGATAATTCTTCCAATATAATATCCTTTCGTAATTAGGGGTGGACGTATAAGGTCGCGCTTCTGGCCCGGCGGAAACAGATTTCTCTTCACTCATGCAAGCCCTTTAGAATCAACACTTGTGCGCTCTCTCTCGTAAGTGTTGAAAATGAATGACTTACGGAAACTCTAAGTATTTTAGAATCAACACTTACAAAAAACATGGGGGTGGGGGGGGTACAACGGCTCCAGCGGTCAGCCGAATCAAATTCTTGAGCGCGTCACTAGAAACGGGTTGGCGTCATGGCCAATTCCGGCTGAAGGCGACGCTCCAGTCAAAAACCTGTGATAATCTGGCAGTGTCTGTGTCGGTAGAACTTTCTCTTCCATGTTGGAGGACGTTGTGAGTCGCCGCGTTATTCTTGCTGTAGTTGCCGTCCTTGGCCTAGTCGCTATTGCCCTTCAGATGGGACGAAGCCACTCGCCCGCGCTCGCGGCGCGCTCCAAGATTGACGCGGCGCCCCAACCCCTGCCTTCCGCGCAGCCGGCCCCTCCGGCGAACGACCGGAATATAGCGCCTGCTGTCTCCTCTTCTCCTGCGACTCCCGAAAAGACCGCCGAGTCCGGGAACGCCGCGCCACGGCCAATCCCGCCACAGGCCCCCGCCGGCCTCCCCGATGTGGACCCGCACAAGGCTTTCGGCTCGAAAAGCGCACCCGTGGCGATGGAAGTCTTCAGCGATTTTCAGTGCCCTGCGTGCAAAACTCTATACATCACCACGAATCGCAAGATCATGGACGACTACGTGAGCACCGGCAAGGTCTACCTGGTCCACCGGGATTTTCCTCTGGCGATGCATGCACATTCGCGCGTCGCTGCACGATATGCCCGTGCTGCCGCTCAGCTCGGCAAGAACGAACCCGTGGAGCAGGCGCTCTTTCAGAATCAGGAGAAGTGGGAACAATCCGGTGACGTGGATGGCACGGTTGCCGCGGTCCTATCTGCCGCGGAGATGGCCAAAGTCCGCGCACTTGTGAAGGGCGGGACGCTGGATGCGGCCATCGACAAGGATTTCGCGCTCGGCCAGTTGTACCGCGTCAATCAGACCCCGACCACCGTTTTTCACAGTGGAGGCCAGACATATCCGTATGCGGGCGTCATGAGCTACGACACGCTGAAGTCGTTTCTTGATCAGCTTCTCAGCGGGCACTAGCGCGCATTTTTTCTTCTAAACTGAGTCTATGATGGAATCGAGTCCCTTGAACCTTCGCCGCGCGATCATCTGGATGGGCCGCCTGATCCTCGGCGGAATCTTTGTGTACGCGGGATTCTCCAAGCTCTTGATGCCTAACACGCATCTTTGGCCAATGTTCGTTCTGAAATTCTCGATCTCGATGAATATGTCGAGCTTCGCGCAGCAGGTTGAATCGTACAAACTGATCTCGCCCGAGGCGTCGCAAGTGGTGGCGCATACTTTGCCGTTCGTGGAAATCGTGCTGGGTCTGCTATTACTGATCGGCTGGCGCTTGCGAATCTGGGCCACGGCCATCACGGCGATCATGGTGGGGTTCCTGGCGGTTGTGACTCGCGCGTATCTTTTGCACATGGACATCAACTGCGGCTGCTTCGGCACACCGGAGAAGCTCACCGGCATGACCGTAGTCCGCGATGGCGCGCTCGCCGTTCTCGCGCTACTCATGACCGTCTTCGCCTTCCTCGAAGCGCGCCAGCCGCACCCCTGGGCCGCCCCGGAAAAGGCGTAGAGTAGAGCAGGGCAATTCCCATGAAGACGCTCGCTGAATATCTCGAACTTGCCGCGAAAAATCACGGGCACATTTGTGCCGGGCAAGTTCTTGGCGTTCGACTTGCGATGCTGGGCTTGCGCGAATTGGGCATCGACGATCCTATCGCCGAACGCAAGCGTCTCGTGACTTATGTGGAGATCGACCGCTGTGTGACCGATGCCGTCGCGCTCGTGGCCAACTGCCGCCTCGGCAAGCGCGCGCTGAAATTCCGCGACTGGGGAAAAGTCGCCGCCACTTTCGTGGATCTCAAGACCGGCCGCGCGGTCCGCATCGCTGCGAAGGAATCTTCCAAGCAGGCCGCGCGCGAAATGTTTCCCGAACTCGAAAAGGAAGCCGGCCAGCAAAAAGCCTACGCGCAGCTCTCGGACGAAGTTCTCTTCGACAAAAAATGGGTGAAGGTCGAAGTGCTTCCAGAGGATCTCCCCGGCTTCAAAAGTCCCCGCGTCATCTGCGCCCAGTGCGGCGAAGGCATCAATTTCAAGCGCGAAGTTACCAAAGACGGCCGCACCCTCTGCCGTTCCTGCGCCGGCGAAAAATATTACGAAACAGCGTCCTGAGACCGCGAAGCGTGAGTTCAACTTCTGCGCTAAAATAATATTTCGATGCTGAGTCTTCCTCCGATTACGCTGCGCTTGCGCGGCTGGAAACTGATTGACCGCGTGGCACTCGCGTTTCTCCTGCTTTGCTCGATTGCGCTGGGCGCGGGTTGCGCTTTTCTATTCGTCTACGCCAGCGACCTGCCGGAAATCCGCGCGCTGGAAACTTATCGCCCCGACGTCGTCACTGAAGTTTATTCCGACGACGGCCAGCTTGCCGGCAGCTTCGCGATTCAGCGCCGCATCCTGATGACCTACGAGCAGTGTCCCAAAGTTCTCTACAACTCCGTTACGGCCATCGAAGACCAGCATTTTGAAGAGCACTGGGGCATCGATTTTCTGCGCATATTCGGCGCCGCTTTTCGAAATGTCATCAAGCGCCGCATCACCGGCGGCGCCAGCACCATCACGATGCAACTGGCCGGCAATCTTTTCCTGGACCGCAGCGACCGCAGCGTGCGCCGCAAGATGCAGGAAATCCTGCTCGCGCTGCAGATCGAGCGCCGCTACACCAAGCCGCAAATTTTCACGATGTACGCGAACCAAGTTTATCTTGCGCACGGAAATTATGGCTTCGCGGCGGCTTCGCAATTTTATTTCGGCAAACCCGTCACCGACCTGAAGCTCCAGGAGGCTGCGCTCCTCGCCGGCATGGTGAACGGCCCCAAATTTTCCCCGCTCTCGAATCCGGAGGCGGCGCTCAACCGGCGAAATCTAGTTCTCCGCCGCATGGAAGAAGAAGGAAAAGTCACTCCTGCCGAAGAAGTCGCCACGAGAAAATCACCGCTCAGTTTGCACATCCAATATCCGCGCAATGACCTTGCGCCCTACTTCTTCGAAGACATCCGCAAATATCTCGAAGCCACGTACGGCACCGAAGCGGTTCACGAGCGCGGTCTGCGCGTTTACACCACGCTAAACCTCAACATGCAGCACATCGCCAATCAATCCCTACGCCACGGCCTGCACGCCTACGAACGCCGCCACGGCTGGAGGGGCAATCTGCCGAATGTGGTCCGCGACAATCTCGGGAAGCTCGACACTTATGAAGATGACGACTGGCGCCACACCATCGAAAAGGGAAGTTACGTCACCGGCCTCGTGCTGTCGATGGACGAGAAAAACGCCGTCATCAAAATCGGCCCATACCGCGCCATTCTTTCTCCCGGCGAATTCGCCTGGACCGGCCGCAAGAAGCCCGCGGAGCTCCTGAGAATCGGCGATCTCGCGCAGTTGTCGATTCAGGAGTTGCGTGACACTACGGCGCGAGTACAGCTCGAGCAGCAGACCAGCCCGCAAGGCGCGATGCTCGCGATTGAGAATTCCACCGGCGAAATCAAGGCCATGGTCGGCGGCTACAGCTTTGAAGATTCAAAATTCAATCGCGCGACGCAGGCGGTTCGGCAAGTTGGCAGCTCATTCAAAGTTTACGTATATGCTGATGCGCTGGAAAAGGGCTCCACGCCTTTTGACACCATCGTGGATTTGCCTTTCACCACGATGAGCGGTGGACAGGTCTATTCTCCGCGCAATTACGATGAAAAGTTCGAAGGCACCATCACGCTGCGCCGCGCGCTTGCTGGCTCGCGCAACGTGCCGGCGGTGAAGCTCGCGGAAAAGGTGGGCATCTCCACGGTGGTGGACATGACGAAGCGCTTTGGCATTACCACGCCGCTTCCGCCCTATCTGCCCCTGGCGCTGGGCGCTGCGGATATGAAACTGGTCGAACATGTCTCGGCGTTCACGGTTTTTCCGAATGACGGCATCCGCATCGATCCGCACATGATCCGGCGCGTCACAAGTTACGATGGCGCGCTGCTCGAAGAGGCGCATCCCGAAGTGCACGACGTTCTTTCTCCGGAAGTCGCGCGGACGATGACCGCGATGCTAGAGGAAGTCATTCAATTCGGGACGGGAATTCAGGCGAAGGCGCTCGGCCGTCCCGCCGCGGGAAAAACCGGCACGACGCAGGATTACACCGACGCGTGGTTCGTAGGCTACACGCCGCAGATCACGGCCGGAGTGTGGGTCGGCTTTGACGACAAACAGATTTCGCTTGGAAAAAAGGAAACGGGAGCGCGCGCGGCGCTGCCGATCTGGCTCGAATTCATGCAAGGCGCCACGGCGGGAATGCCTCCGCTGGATTTCGCCAACGTCGTCCCGCTCGAGCAGTTAGCCGGCGAGCATCACGTCAACGTGGATACCCCGGACACGGCCCCTACCGAAGACGAGCCAGCCACGCCCAAAGAAAAGCCGCCCGCGCCTTCACCACCCACAAAAACCGGGACGGGGTGACACTCCGGGTCCACTTTCTTCCCGGCTACAGTTTTTGAACGACGACATTAAGAGAAGAAGTCTGAATCGCACCCAGGTTCACTTGTGCCGGATCCATACCCAAGCTTAACTGCCAGAGCTGGCGCCCAGCGGTGTCCGTCAGGTTTAGATTTATCGTGAATTGCGCGCTAATGCCCAGCGCGCTCGGGTTGGAGAACAAGACGCACTGCGCCTGCCCGTTCGTGAGAGGGGCACTTCCTTGAAAGCTCAGAAGCGAGGAGGAAATCGAATAATCAGCATCCCGGCCACGGGTGTGCCATCCGGATAATTGAATTTCAGATTTAGCTGGGGTGACTGTGAGGGCAGGAGTTCTATCCCATCCGCCTTCGCGTTCTGCACGGAGTTGTCGAATTCGATGTTGAGTATTCCATTCTGCACGGACACATCCATTCCTTTTACGAGTGCCGCATTCGCGCCCACCGCGGCAAAGATGTCCAGATTTTGAAATGCCAGGTTGTCCTGGACTTTTATGTTGAATACGCTTGCTCCCACCTTTTGGAGAGGGCCATAATTCTCGGCGAAGAGAAGATTCAAGTGGTAAAGGCCGTTGGCAACCGGGAACGAATAAATCACCGGCGAGCTGCCGGAGTTATAGCGTTCGGACTGGAAAAGCGCGGGGTCTGACGTCCCACTGATTTGTGCGGAGGAGGAATAGCGCAAACCGGTGTTGTAACCGAAGTCTGCCTGCCACACCTGCCCCTTCGAATCGGTCTAGCCGGCCCCACCGCAATTCACGCGGATCGGTTGTTGAGCCAATGCAGCTGCCGGGAAACACATCACTACAAGAACAGTCAAAAGACCAAATATCTTTCTCACGAATCCTCCTCGGAATCTGTGTAGTTTCCAGTTTTTTCAGGTCAAGCGAAGAGGACTGAGTCGAGGGGAGGGAGTCCCTGCTTGCACGAACAATCCCAAAGTACGGGTTTGCTTGAACAATTGCAATTGCTCGCAAGAACGGATTTGGGCCAGTCTCGAAATCGGCCAATACACTGTCCGGGAGGATTGTACCAATCTGAACCGCTGAAAATTCCTATGCAGATGAAGATCTGTGCAACCTTTACCGCGTGTTTCGGAAGGAATCCCATCCGCCGGCAACGAGTTGTCGCTCATGGCCGTTTCCTTCCAACATTTTCACGCCAGGCCTTTCCGTGATTCTGCCAATCGGAGTGAGAGCCACGCCTATCAAACTCCTCGGCAGATCTTTGGCCATCTTCCATGGAACAGTGAAGAGCAATTCATAGTCGTCCCCGCCATGCAGCGCCAGTTGCAGGGGATCGACTCCAGGACCGCGACCAGCACTTGGGTGTTGCACCACTGGGAGCTTTTCATTTTCCACATCCGCGCCGACTCCACTTGCGACGCAGAGCCGCGGCAGGTCAGTGGAAAGTCCATCGGAGAGGTCCATCATTGATGTCGCCAAGCGTTTTTCTGCGAGCCATTGACCCACAGCGAGTCGAGGATCTGGGTAAAGGTGCTTTTTCAGAAATGGATTGCTGGGTCGAACCGGGCTCCTGCTGCTCCTCAAAATGCGAAGCCCTAATTCCGCCTCGCCCAGCCGCCCGGTGACGTAGATAATGTCGCCCGCTCGCGCCCCTGATCGAAGCACAGCGCGCGCGTTGGGGATTTCCCCCACTACGGTGACGTTAATCAGAATCTTCCGCTGCCGCGTCGTGTCCCCGCCAGCTAAGGTGCAATCAAACTTGCGCGACGCCCGCCGTAATCCGCCCAGGAATGCATCGAGCCAACGCCCGGTATGCGACTCTGGCATCGCCAGACTCAGTAGAAAACACCGCGGCACGCCGCCCATTGCTGCCACATCGCTCAGAGCCCTAGCCAAACATTTCCAGCCCACGGCATCGGGCGGATGCTTTTCGCGCAGGAAGTGCGTGCCCTCAAGGAACCAATCGCAGGTCAGAATGACCTCGTGGCCGCGCTTGGGTCGAAAAAGCGCTGCGTCATCCCCGATCCCCAAGTGGGCCGCGCGCCCGGAAAGATTCTTTGTCGAGTCTGCCATGCGCTTGAGGATGCGCTCCAAGATGGAATTTTCGCTGGGGCTTCCATGACTCATGAGGCTTTTCGAACACTCCAGTAGACCTTTGTGAGACAGTATAGCTTCCTAGCCAGGTTAGGTTGTCCCTTAGTATCAGTTTCGGTTCAAGTCCGTAGAATCTCGGAAATAGTGCCAATACCCTGTACGAACGGACAGGGGACAGGTTTGTACAGCCTGACCCTTAAATCACAAAATACAGGGTTGACGCCAACTTCTACAAAATTTAGTATGTGCAAGGTCGCGAACCAAGGCTCACGGTTCAGATAGTGGTTGAAGCTCGGGTTTCAACGGTGGGTTCCTAGGGTAGGACGCCCGCCAAGTCAAAATTTGGAAGGCTTGAGGCCCCACTCGTAATGAGAGGGAAGAGCTACACGTTCTTTATCGCGTCGACTCCGGGGAAGCTCCGGAAAGTCATCGTACCGGCCTACCTACTGCACGGTATTGCCGTACTGGCGGTCATCGGAGCGATCAGCGTGACTGTAGCCGTAGGCTCCTATTCGCGAATGCTGTGGAAGGTCGGCAACTATAACGCGCTTCGCCACGATCAAGAAACCCTGAAGAAGCAGTATCAACAACTCCAGAGCACTGTCATTGATACCAATCAACGCCTGGAAGCCGTTCAGTCCTTGGCTACAGAAGTGGCGATGACCTACGGCGTGCTGCGCTATCATCCCGCGGCCTTTGACCAGAGCGACAATCCGGTGGATGCGCAGGACGCTTTTGACCGCTCGATCGAGCAATACACGTTCTTGAAGCGCAACGCTGCGGTGATCGCCGTTTCCAGCAGCGGTCTCCACTTGCTGTCCCCCATGAGTTTTGCCGATTCCACGTACACGCCGTCGATTTGGCCTGTTCTGGGCCACATCACGGACAGCTTTGGCGAGCGCTTGGATCCGTTCAGCGGTGAGGGTGCGTTCCACACGGGAGTGGATGTGGCGTCCGATTACGGAGCGCCGGTTCACGCCACCGCCGACGGCATTGTCAACATTTCTGGCAACCACGCCGGCTACGGCCGCTTGGTGGTCGTAGATCATGGGTTTGGAATCACCACGTGGTACGCGCACCTTTCGGCTTTCACTGCCGTACCGGGAGCGCGAGTCAAGCGCGGCGAAGTCGTGGGCTATACAGGCATCAGCGGCCGCTCCACCGGCCCGCACGTGCACTACGAAGTGCGCATGAACAACGCGCCGATCAATCCGTGGCGTTACATGAAGTCCACTCCTGCCGGGGACTAAGCTCTCAAAATACCGCGACTAGGTGCGCCCCTTTTTGTGGGTGGTACTTCTTTGCGGGACTGGCTTGCCCGGAGTGGCGTCCGGCAGCGACGGCGTTGCCGTGCGAGCTGCCGCTAGGAATCTCGGTGTAATCTCCAGGATCAGTCGAACGGACTTGGTGTCGCCGCGATCCAGTTTCGAAACCTCCGTGCTCCGCAGCAATTCCAGATAGGCCTCGCGCGCCGCGGGATCGAGCTGTTGCCTGGTTTTCGAATCGTTCAGGCCCGCTTGCGCCAGGATCACCACGCCATTCAAGAGATCGGCAAGCTGACGGACAGTCGCGTCGGTTGCGCATTCACCTTCCGCGACCACGCGCAAGAGCTCGTTGTCCGGCTTGCCCGCGAGCGTAATCCACTGGAGTTGATCGAGCAGCGTGGATAGTTGCGGCGAGCGCAAGCCGCCGGGAGCTTGCGCCGCAAGCGCCGAGCCTGCGCCGGCGTCCTGGCGAATCACGGCAAAAACGGGTGATCCCGCCAGCCGCTCGAATCGCGTGCGCCATTCGGCGGTGTCTTCCTTGCGGTTCTTCGAATTCAGAAGGGCACTCAGATCCGCATCGTCCGTCAGCGCGATCCGGTCATTTTTCAGAAACACAAAAGAAATTTTCTTCGCAGCGCCGGTTGCCGGGACGGAGTAGACCTCGTATTCCCCGTTCTTTGCGACTGAGCCGGACCTTGATGCGTACGCAGAGATTTTTGCGCGATCAAATTTTCCGTCCGCGATGGCAAAGATCACGGAGTCCTGTCCTTTTTTCTTAGTCGCAAACGCGATGCGGTGCAGATCCCGCTCGTAATCGAAACCGGTGTCTTTGAGAAATTGCGCATAGTCTGCATCGGATTCCGGCTTGGGCGCCCACTCATACAGTTTTGCCATGAATGGCGCGCGCCGCAGTTCTTCCAAGTCCAGAAAAATCACGGCGCTGGCATCGGAAGGCAGCAGGGCGAGCAATTCCTCGCGCGGAGCACCCTTCGTTGCGCCCCATCTTTGATATCCGCAAAAAACGGCTGCTGAGAGAAGCACGCCAGCCAACACAAGAGTCCAATGCTGCTTCTTCATAGAGTTGGGCACCGTTTGGAGTTGCGTCTCGAGGAGAGATTGTCGCATTGTCATGCGCAACCCAAGGGCAAAAAATGAAGGTGAGACTGGAATCCCAGGCGGTTTGTCTCCCGGACGGTTCGTTTTGCCCTCCGCTCGGTTTGCTCACATCTATGCTAAAGTATAGATGACATGTAGGATAGGGGCGGGCGAGTTGGTGGCATGAAGAGCCCGGTTTTCCACAGAGCTGGCATTGGACGTGCTCGAAATTTGGGACCAGCCCCTTGCAATTCTTATACCTCTTCTGCTATTCTTACCCGGTTTGAGCGGCGCTGGCGTAGCTCAGCTGGTAGAGCATCTGATTTGTAATCAGAGGGTCGGGGGTTCAATTCCCTCCGCCAGCTCCACCAGGAAATTTTGCGGGGGAGCGAGGCGGAGCGAATCCTGCGGTAAAAAATGAACGGGCTGGTGTCTCTTGACACGAGTCCTTTTTGTGTTTTTACACGGAGCGCTTGCAAGTTGTTGAAGGATAAGTTCGGGACTCGTGGTTCGCGTCCCAAAAAGTTTTTTCGGGACGGGTGGGTGAGTGGCTAAAACCAGCAGACTGTAAATCTGCCGCTCCTTGCGGGCTACGAAGGTTCGAATCCTTCCCCGTCCACCAGGCACTCGTTGTTTGATTTGTATAAAACCGCAGGGCAATCGCATGAGCGATGTTCGAAGGCGGTCCAATTCGGGGCGCAAGCGCCGCTCAGGAAAAGTGCGCCGCGAAGGATTGAAATTGGCGGGAAACGGGTTGGGCCTGGGTAGCTCAGTTGGTAGAGCGCGTCCTTGGTAAGGACGAGGTCACCGGTTCAATCCCGGTCCCAGGCTCCAGGATTTAGCGGTTGCAACGTGGGTGGACCGCAAGTGGGACGGCGCAGAGTCTGCGGCCGTGCGGAAAATTTGGGGCAGCACCGGGCGGGGGTAACTCAACGGTAGAGTCTCACTCTTCCAAGGTGATGGTTGCGGGTTCAAATCCCGTCCCCCGCTCCAGATTTTGCAGTGCGAAGCAGCGGTCATTGAATATTTGGAAGCAGATCATCCCGGCTCCGCTGGGATGACACGATGAGAGGTTAAAGGAACATGGCGAAGGAGAAATTTGAGCGCACGAAGCCGCATGTGAACATCGGGACGATTGGTCACATTGACCATGGCAAGACGACGTTGACGGCGGCGATCACCAAGGTGC
>QHYE01000070.1 GCA_003224055.1 Acidobacteriota bacterium
TGCGGAACATTCTCGGCGGGCGCAAGTTAACGGCAGTCCTGCAAACCGCCTGAAACCGTTCCCATCCACCGTCACGCGGCTACCGCGACGGTCCAGCTCCTCCAAAAGACAAAAAGCGATGCTCCGGAACCCGGAACATCGCTTTCATCTGCCTATCGCCTCTTGTTTCGTAACAGTCTGTGAAGCCCGGCCTCTACACGGAGAGGGATGGCGGCATCATCAGGCCAAGTCTTCGGAGCGAATGGGCAAACGACGAATGCGCTTTTTCGTCGCCGCATAGATCGCGTTGCACAGCGCGGGCGCGATGACCGGCAACCCAGGTTCGCCGATTCCTGTGGGTTCTTCCTTGCTCAGGACCACGTGGACTTCCGTTTTCGGAGTCTCGCTCATGCGCGGCATCTGGTAATCGTCAAAATTGGATTGTTCGACGCGGCCACCCTTGATGGTGATGGCGTCGTGCAGCGTTGCCGATAGCCCGTAGATGGCGGCGCTCTCGACCTGCGCACGGACGCCTTCCGGATTGACGGGACGGCCGCAATCCACAGCGTAGACGACGCGCCGGACCTTTACCGCGCCAGCATTCACGCTGGCTTCGACGACGGCCGCGGTGTAACTCTCGAAGGAATAGTAACCGGCGATGCCGCGAAAAACGCTCTTGGGAAGCGGCTTGGCCCAATCCGCCTTTTCCGCAGCAAGGCGCAGAACAGCTTTAAGGCGGGCTGTGTCGAGCGGCTTGCCTTCTTTCGGGTTGGTGAAGTCCGGGATTTTGCGGTCATCACCGATAAGGCGGAGGCGGAATTCCAGCGGGTCGGCGCCGGCAGCGTTCGCAAGTTCATCCACGAAAGACTCGACGACGAAGCCGCTGGTGGAATGCTCGACGGAGCGCCACCAGGCCCGCGGAACGGAAGACTTCGCGAGGGTGTATTCAATGCGATAGTTTGGGGTCTGATAAGGAATGAACGCCGCGGTGGCAAATTCGGATTTATCCGGAGCTTCTTCTCCCTTGGGATTCCACATGGCATCGATGGAGGTGGACGTCTGGAAATGCTTCCACGCGGCAAGATTGCCCTTGGCATCGAGCGAGCCGGAGAAATGGTGATAGGAGGCAGGCCGATAGAAACCGTGCTGCATATCGTCGTCCCGAGTCCAAACAATCATCACCGGCTTGCCGGAAGCTTTGGCAACCTGTGCCGCTTCCATGACGAAGTCCGCTTGATAGCGCCGGCCAAAACCGCCGCCCATGAGCGTGGTGTGCACAATCACTTTCTCAGGAGGAAGTCCTGAAACCTTCGCGATGATTTCCTGCGCCCACTGGGGCGCCTGAGTGGGAACCCATGCTTCCGCGCCGTCCGGGCGGATGTGCACGGTGCAATTCATCGGCTCCATGGTGGCATGGGCGGCAAACGGGAATTCGTAGGTAGCTTCGACTTTTTTCGCGGCGCCGGAGAAAGCCGCATCCGCGTCACCATCGTTGCGGACGACTTTGCCGGGCTTGGCGGCGTTATCCAGAAATTGTTTGCGAAGCGAATCCGTGGATTCCGAGGCGGCGGGACCTTCGTCCCAAGTGATTTGCAGCGCTTTGCGTCCCTGCATGGCGGCCCAGGAATTATCGGCGAGCACGACAACACCACCGGCTGTGAACGCGCCCGGGCCGACCGGATCGATAGCGATGACGTCCCTGACTCCCGGCACGGCTCTGGCTTTTGCGGCGTCGAAGGATTTCAGTTTGCCGCCAAATACGGGGCAGCGGGCAATGACGGCGAATTGCATGCCGGGCATGCGCGAATCGATGCCGAACTTCGCCGCGCCGGTGGCCTTGTCGCGCGCTTCAAAGCGCCGCGTGTCGTGCCCGACGATGGTAAAAGTATCCGAATTCTTGAGCGGGACGGTATTGAAATCGGGGATAGGCAGCTTGGCCGCATCCTCGACCAGTTCGCCGTAGGTCAGAAAATTCTTGCGCGCGCCGTGGAGCACGCCGCCGTCTTTCGCCACGCACGTATTGGGATTTACGTTCCAGCGCGCAGCGGCGGCGGAGACCAGCATTTCACGCGCAGCCGCTCCGGCCCGGCGCATGGGCAGCCAGGAGCCAGCGACGCTGCCGCTACCGCCCGTGCCGTGGTCATAGATTTTGGGATTGGTCGGCGCTTGCTCGATTTTTACGCTCTTCCAATCGAGATAGAGTTCTTCCGCGAGAATCATCGGCAAGGCCGTCATGATGCCCTGGCCCATCTCGGACTTGCCGAGAATTAAGGTCACGCGATTGTCGGGTGTGATGCGGACCCAGGCATTGAGCGGATTGGGCGGTTTCTTTTCCTGCCGCGGGGCTTCTTGCGCATGGGCGCCGGCAGGAAGATAGAAACCGATCACTAGCGCCGTTCCACCCGCGGCGCTTTTCTTCAGGAAATCACGACGGTTTACAACGGGAGCTGTCGCCATGGAGCACCTCAGAGATTTTTCTTGTGGCCGGAACGGTTTCGAAATAATCAGGCGGCGGACTTGGCCTTGCCGGCAGGCATGGACGCGGCGCGGTGAATGGCTTTGCGGATGCGCTGGTAAGTGCCGCAGCGGCAGATGTTGCCGCTCATGGCATCGTCGATGTCGGCGTCGGTGGGCTTGGGTTTCTTGGAAAGGAGAGCTACGGCGGACATGATCTGGCCGGACTGGCAGTAGCCGCACTGCGGAACGTCTTCTTCCATCCAGGCTAGCTGCACGGGATGGCTGCCGTCGGCGGAAAGTCCTTCGATGGTGGTGACTTTCTTGCCGGCGACGCTGGAAATCGCGGTGATGCAGGAGCGCGTAGCTTCGCCGTTGATATGCACGGTGCAAGCGCCGCAGAGCGCCATGCCGCAGCCGAATTTCGTGCCGGTCATGTTCAGAGTGTCGCGAAGCACCCAGAGTAGCGGCATGTCCGGGCTGACTTCGACGGATTGGGGCTTGCCGTTCAGAGTGAAAGTGATGGCCATGGAAACCTCCCTCCAGCAGACGAATATCCTACAACAATTCGGGGCATGGATGAAAATCTACAGATTACTCGTTCATGGGGCCCGCAAATCAGCGGGCCGAATAGGCAACCGCCGGATGCGTTTGCCCGTTGCCGCGAAAATGGCATTGCCGAGAGCGGCGGCGATGGGCGGTACGCCGGGCTCGCCGCAACCGCCGGGAGGCTCCGTGCTCGGCAGGATGTGAACATCAATGGCGGCCGGGGCGTCGCTCAAGCGCAGAACTTCGTAGTCGTGAAAATTGCTCTGTTCGACGCGGCCGCGGTTCACGGTGATGGCGCTTTTGAGCGCGGCAGCGAGCCCGAAATTAATGGCGCCTTCCATTTGCGCCTGGACGCCGAGGGGATTCACGGCGGTGCCGCAATCGATGGCGCAGGTGACGCGATGGATTCGAATGTTGCCTGTGGCAGAATCGCAGGAGACTTCGGCGACTTGCGCGACGTAGCTGCCGTAACCAAAATGTGCGGCGATGCCGCGGCCCGCGCTCTTCGGCAGCGGCTTTCCCCAATTTGATTTTTCGGCGGCGAGCTCGATGACGCGACGACGGCGGCCGATGTCGATTACGCTGTCGCTTCCTGAATTGATTTTTCGCGCGGGGCCCAGCACCGCGAGCAGGAATTCGACCGGGTCACGGTCGGCGGCGGCGGCAGCTTCGTCAAAAAAACTCGAGATGACAAATTGATTGCCGGAGTTTTCGACCGAGCGCCAGTAACCCAGAGGCATTCCGGAATCCGCGACGGCAAACTCGAGACGGAGATGGGGGACGCCGAAAGCGGGGAAGCTGGAACCGTCCAATTGCGCGGCGCCGCGCGGCGAGATGCCGGTGCCATTGTAGAAAATGTCGATGGAGGGCGAGGTGGCGCGATGACGCCAAGCGATTAGATTGTTCTGAGGATCGAGGCCCGCGTGTAAGCGGTGGTACGCGGCGGGACGATAAAAATCGTGACGAATGTCATCCTCGCGCGTCCAGATGACCTGGACAGGAGCATGAGCATCGCGGGAGATCAAGGCGGCTTCGACGGCGTAGTCTTGAATGAGGCGCCGGCCGAAGCCTCCACCGATGAACGTGACGTGAACTTTGACGCGCTCGCGGGGAATGCCCAGAGCTTGAGCGACGGACTCCGCGGCGGCGCCGGGAATCTGTGTGGGCACCCACAGTTCGCATTCGCCATCGCGGACATGAGCGGTGCAATTCGGAGGCTCCATGGCGGCGTGCGCCAGGAAGGGGACTTCGTAAATCGCTTCGAGCTTTTTTGCCGCGCTGGCGTGGGCCTTCTCGAAGTCGCCATCGCTGCGCAGCACGGTGCCCTCAGAGGAGACCAGCTTCACGAATTTTTCGCGCAGGCTGGCGGTGGTTTCCTGCGCGTGCTCGACTTCGTTCCACTCGACTTCAAGCGCTTTGCGGGCTTGCATCGCGGACCAGGTGGAATCGGCGAGCACGGCGACGCCGGCGCAGGAATAGTTGCGGCTGCCGGGGCCGGACTCGTCGCCGAATTGATGCGTCAGATGAGCAGGCTTCAATTCGATGACGGCGCGGACGCCGGGCATTTTCCGGACTTTTTCGGCGTTGGAGGTTCGAACGGTGCCGCCGTAGACGGGGCAGCGCTCAAGGGAGGCGATGAGCATTCCGGGAACGCGCGTGTCAATGCCGAAGCGCGCGGCGCCGTTTATTTTTTGCGCCGTGTCGGTGCGGGGAGTCGGTTTGCCCACGATTCGAAAATCGGAGGGATTTTTCAGCGGAGGATCGGCGGGAGGTTGAAGTTGTGCCGCGGCGGCGAAAAGTTGCGAGTAGGCAAAGCTTCGGGACGTGCTGGGATGATGCACGGCACTATTTTCCGCACGACATTCGGAATGAGGGACGTTCCATTCGATGGCGGCGGCGGAGATGAGCATTTCGCGAGCGGCGGCGCCGGCTTTGCGCAGATTTTCGTAGGAAGTTCGAACGCTAAGGCTGCCGCCGGTCAGCTGATCGCCGTATTTCGGGTCGAGGTCCGCTTGAACGACTTGCACGCGGCGCCAATCGCAGCAAAGTTCCTCAGCGACGAGCATGGGGAGAGCGGTGCGAACGCCCTGGCCCACTTCGGACTTGCCGCACCAGATTTTTGCGCCACCGTCGGACTCGAGTTCCAGCCAGGCGTTGGGCAAAAACGGGGCGGCTGCAGTAGGGTCCGTGTTCGTGGTTTTTCGTGGGCTGCTGGAAAAACAGAAAGGGAAAAGCAGGCTCGCGCCGGTGGCGGCGGAGGTCTTCAGGAAAGCGCGACGTGTGACGATCGAGGACAAATCCACGTCCCCCAAGGATTCAGACGCCCGGATTTCCGAGGCGTGAGCAGGCTCAATTGCCTTCGGCGGGGGCGGGCCGAGGCGGAGCTTTGGGCGGCGGCGGGGGAATATCCCGCTCGACGCCGCGCCAACCGACGGGGCGGCCGCTGACGGCTTCTTTGACAGAGCGAAAAAGTACCACGTACATCAGTTGGCGATAGTAGAAGCGCTGGAGAAGGACGGGGAAGAGCAGGGTCCAGTCTTCCTTGCGTTCCAGTGCGAAGGCCACCATGCAGGTGAGAATGTCAATGAGCACAAAGCCGACAAAAAAGAAGAGGGATTTCTCGACGTCAGCCGTGGTCCAGAGCTGCGGGAGGCGCGTGATCCGAATCTGCGCTAGTCCCCAGAGAAGCAGAGAGCCGAAGAACATCAAATCGATGACCGGGGAAATCAGAGGCAAAACGAGCTGGAAGATGAAAATGTTGGGAAGCGCGATCCAGCCGAGCGTTCCGTGCTTGGGACGCAGGAGCGTGTCGCCGTGCTTCCAGAAAGCTTGCAGCGTGCCGAAGGTCCAGCGGAACCGCTGGCGAATGAGCTGGCTGGCAGTATCCGGCGCTTCGGTCCAGGCGATGGCTTCCTCGTCGTAGCTAATGCGCCAGCCGAGGCGGCGAATGGCGATGGTGAGGTCGGCGTCTTCTGCCACGGTGTCCGCGGTGATGCCGCCGGCGGCTTCGATGGCTTTTTTGCGCCATGCGCCGAGCGCCCCGGGAACGACCGTGATGCAATTGAGCAGATCGAAGGCACGCTTTTCCATGTTCTGACTGGTGATGTATTCGAGCGCTTGCCAGCGGGTGAGCCAGCGGGAGCGATTGCCAACCTTTACGTTGCCGGCGACGGCGCCAACGGTGGGATTCGAAAAGTGGCGGACCAGTTTGCTGATGGCGTCGGATTCGATTTCGGTGTCCGCGTCGATGGTGACGACAATTTCGGTATCCGCCTGGGACATGGCGAGATTCAGAGCCGCGGCTTTTCCACGATTCACCTGGTGGATGATGCGCACGCGCGGTTCATGGGAAAAGTTTACGTCGAGGAGTTCACCCGTTTTGTCTGCGGAGCCGTCATCGACGACGATGATGCGCAAGTCCTTCAGGTCCGAGAGAAGAACCGACGCGACGGTTTGCACGATGACGTTTTCTTCATTGTGCGCGGGAATCAGGACAGTAGCGCTCGGCGGCGGGTCCGGCATGACGGCATGGTCCGGGAGCAATTTCTCGATGAGAGCGAGCAGACCGATGATTACGGTGCGTCCGCTGACGAGGACGATGCCGAGAATAAAAATGATGCCGATGAAGAAACGAGACCATTGAAAGAGTGTGAAAATAAATCCGTCGGCGCGCGCTTCGAAGCGCTCTTCGGGGGCGAGGGCCGGCATCATTTCCGCGCGTGTTTTTCCGAGCAGATCCGCAACAGAAACGAACTGGTATCCCTGCGCGCGCAACGCGTCGATGATCTGAGGCAGAGCCGCGACGGTCTGCGTGCGATCGCCGCCGCCGTCGTGCAGGAGAATGATATTGCCCTTGTTCGCTTGCCTGAGGACGCTGTCGACAATTTCCTTTGCGGGGATGGGCTTGCCGTCGCGCAAGCTCCAGTCATCCGGATCGATGCGCTGGCCGACGATGAGATAACCCATCTCTTGCGCCATGGGAAGCTGCACGATCTCCTCCGCATATTCCGGCTGGTGATCAATGCCGTAGGGCGGGCGGAAAAGGATGGATTTTACACCGAGCGTGCTTTCAATCAGGCGCTCCGTCAGATTCAGCTGCCAACGGATTTCCGTGCGTGTAATGTCGTCGAACCTTGGATGCGTGAAGGTATGATTTCCAATTTCGTGGCCTTCGGAGTACTCGCGCTTGAGAATATCCGGCTGCTGGTTGGCCATGTTGCCGATTACAAAGAACACACCAGGTACGTTTTTCTGCTTCAAAATGTCCAAGATCTTCGGCGTCCATTTCGTATCGGGGCCATCGTCAAAGGAAAGAACCATTTTTTTATGCGCGGCGCCGATCTGGTCAATGTTATAGGAGAGCGGAATGGCGTCGTACGATTCATCGGTGAATAGATCGCTCTGTGCATCGTATTCGAAGGAACGTTTACCGTTCTTGGGTGTATCGGTAAAGTGCCAGATGTCGCCTTCGCCTTCGAGGATCAAGTCAGGACCGGGGGGAAGATCCGCCAGTTTTTGCCGGGCTGCCGCGTCGGCGTGGGTCGCATCCCAGACCGGCCACAAAGAGCTGTCCGAAGAACCGAGCCGCCAGAGTGCAGTACCCTGCACGCCCAATCGCTCGCTGGCCCGGAGCTGGTTGTAAGCGGTGATGGCGTCCAGCATCCACACCTGGTGCACGTGATTGTGCTCGTCGTAGTACGAATAGTGTGGATTCAGCGAATCGCTGTCGAATTCGATGTTAGCGTCAGACTCCTCGGCGTGCAGCAAAGCTTCCTGGACGCTGAACTCCTCTGCGGCCTCGTGTTCTTTCTTTGCAGCGAGGGACCAATCGTAAGCATAGTTCGCAATTCCCACGATGATCTTCTGAGGAGGAACGAGGTCGAATACCTGGCGCAGGTTCTCGACGAACCAGTCCTGGGAGGCGATAGGGCCGGGAGGAGAGGTCAGCCAGTGCTGGTCGTAGTTCATCAGCACAATGGCGTCACATTGCTTGCCGAAGAACTCGTAGTCGTAGGCATCGTCGCGCGCCGGGAGTGCGATCATGAGTTTTAGAGTCTTCGAGTGGAGCGCGGGTGCAAGCGCACCGATGAATTGGCGAAAGTGCGGCTGGCTGGCGTCAGGAACTTCTTCAAGATCGACAACGATACCTGCCTGGCGGGATTCGACGGCGTATTCGACAATATTCCGGACCAGATTTTGCCGTGAGGCGGGGTTTACCAACATCTGCGCCATTTCCTTGATGCGCCACTTGGCGCCATCGTAGTTGTTGATGAGGCCCATCATGGGCAGCTCGATGGGCGAATTGAGCGACTTCATCCATTGGTGCAACTTGTCGTCTTTCAGAATGGAGATGGCTTCAGCGGGTGTGGCCTTGACGCTGTTTTGGCCGCGTTCGTAGTCCACGATGGTCAGGGCGCCGTCGGCGGAGACGGCATGAAGCTGCTCGGGAATCAGCAGGTCGATATCTTTGTAGTGCTTTTTCAGGGAAGCGAGGCTGTTCGCATCCCAGCTCACGAAAAATGCAGCACGTACCGGGTCGTAGCTTGCGGGGACGTTCCCGATGTTCGCGACGCGGCGCCGACGACCCTCGCGTGTGGGTGCCGGTTTCTTTTTCGACTTGAAGGCGCGATATAAGGGTTTGGAGTCCGGCAGGAGCCCCGCAGGCAATTCCACGCTGACGGCAATGGTCACGAAGAAATACGCAAGTAGCACCGTCAGGAGTGCGCCTGTGATTTCCATGACGCGGCGGGTGCGGCGCCAGCGCACACGCTCCGCGTCATAAAAAATTGGGCCGCGTTCCTTCATGTCACCTTTCCGTCTTGCGGCACGGCAGGGAACGGGACGTCAGGGTGGGCTGAGTCCGTCTGCTCGATTCCGTCAGCTCTATTGTAAGATGCGAGGCATTGATGAAGCGAATTTTCTCGAACACTTTTGTCGCATTGGCCGCCGGCCTTTGCCTGCGGCTGTATTTTGTTCTCCAGTATCCCGCCAACTCCGGCGACACGGTTCTTTACGAGCAGATCGCCGCAAACTGGCTGAAACATCATGTCTACGCGATGGACGTCGGCGGCGCGGTTACGCCGGTGGATTTGCGGATGCCGGGGTATCCGGCTTTTCTTGCGATCATCTATGCCCTCACCGGCCGCACGGGGACCGATGCACGCGTGTGGGTGATGTTGGCGCAGATCGCGGTCGATTTGCTCGCCTGCCTGCTGATTGGCTGGCTTGCGGAGCTTCTGGCGTGCACAGCCGAGGGCGCCACAACAAACAAACACGTGCGAACTTTGGCCTTGTGGCTCGCGGTATTGTGTCCCTTTACAGCCAACTATACGGCGGTTCCGCTGACCGAAGTGTTCGCCGCTTTCTGGACGGGACTTGCCTCTTGCGTCCTCGTTCTGGCGTTGCGGCGAGTCAAGCAGCCTGATTTTCTCCTGAAAAATTCCCACATGCGCCTTCGAAGCAGCGTGGAGTACACGGCGTTGGGAGCAGGGTGGCTGGTTGGCGCCGGAACTTTGTTTCGCCCAGAAACACCAATCTTGCTAATCGCGGCAGCGCTTGTATTCGGCGGCTTGTTCTTTATTTCCCGGGATATCAAACGCTGGTTATTAGTTAGCCTGGCGATGGCGCTGGGCTGTTTGTTGATTCTTTCTCCTTGGGCTCTGCGCAATAGGGTGATGCTTGGCGAGGTGCGATTCCTTGCGCCGAAAGATTCGAATCTGCCAGGGGAACTGGTCCCAAAGGGCTTCATGGCCTGGGAAAAGACCTGGCTCTTCCGCGTTCGCGATTGTTACCTAGTTCCCTGGAGGCTGAACGGAGAGGCTATTTTCGTGGATGATATCCCGGCGCGAGCGTTTGATTCGCCGGAAGACAAACAACGCGTCGCCGCCATTCTCGAACAATACAACAACGATTTGACGCTGACGCCGGAGGAGGATGCGGCGTTCGCGCAGCTCGCGCGGGAGCGCAACGCTCGCCATCCATTGCGGACGTATCTCTGGTTGCCGTTGGCGCGAGCAACGACGATCTGGTTTACCCCTCGAATCGAACTTTTGCCCATCTCGGGGCATGTTTTTCCGCTCTGGCAAATGCGGGAAGACGACCCCGTGGATCAGGAACTGACCAGCCTGTTTTTTGTGCTGAATTTGTTTTATGTGGGGCTGGGTGTATTGGGTGCCGCGCAGCTTTGGCGTTCGAATTCCGTGGCCCGGCCCGCGGTTGCGTTCCTGGTGCTCTTTATCCTGATTCGTACCGCGTTCCTGACCACGCTGGAAACGCCCGAGCCGCGCTACGTGCTGGTTTGTTTTCCTGCGTTAATCGCGATGGGTGCGCAGGTGCTTGCGCGCCGTGCTGAGCCGCAGTAGCACAGACTTCAGCCTATGCCTCTATTTCTCTTCAAATGGTTCGGGATGAATCGTCACGCGAAAGATCTGGGGAAACTTTTCCTTCACGCGGTCTTCCAGCACGGCCGTGACGTCATGGACCTGCGTGATGGGGAGTTGGCTCTTCATCGTGCAGTGGCATGACACCTGAATATGGTGTTCCACCTGCCGGGCTCGCACGTCGTGGCAATTCACCAACTCGTCGAATTCCGACGGCAGACCGTTGAGAAATTCCTCGATGGCGCGCGCGAGCTGCTTCATTTCGCCGAGGCCCGCGTCGGGCGTGGCGATGTGGCGCCCCAGCGGCTCGATGTGAATATTGACCTCAAGCCGGCCGTCGTGCAGTTCGCGGATTTTTGCTTCCAAATCACTGGCTTGTCGATGGGCGTCACGGAGGCTGAGCTTTTCATCCACCTCCAGGTGGAGTTCGACGAAAAGCTGTCCGGCTTGTTGCACGGCAGTCAAGTCATGGATGGCGAGGCCCAAGCTTTGAGCAGCGGCGCGAATGGCTTCGAATAGATGTTCGCCCTGTGGCGCGCGCGGTTCCGCATGGACCATCACGTCTGATGGAACAATTTCGCCGATGCGCTGTTCGATGGCATCGCTCAAGGCATGGACCTGCTCAAGGCTGGCCGTGCGCGCGACGCTGACCGTAGCGTCAACGAAGTGGCGGTTGCCGGCCCGGCGCACGCGCACGCGGTCCACGTCCAGCACCCCGTCCATGCGAGCAACGGCCTTGGCGATTTCCTGCTGCAATCCTTCCGGCGCAACATCCAGGAGAGCATCCAAGGTGCGTTTGCCGAGCCGCGCGCCTACCCATAGAATTACGGCGGCTACGGCCAAAGCCGCGAGGGCATCGGCATAGTTCAGCCACGGCATACGCCAGGTCTCACCAGCCCAAACGAGCCCAATGCCTGCAATGACGATGAGGGTGCTCCATACGTCGGTGGAAAAATGTAGCGCATCGGCTTCCAGCGCGTCACTGGAATATTTTTTCGCCACACGCGAAAGCGCCCGGGCCCGCGTGATGTCAATCGACAGCGCAAATACAAGCACGAGGATCGCGGTCACGCTGGGCTGGATGTGCACGATGCGGAAGAACAATCGCGCGAGGGCCTCGTAAATGATGTAGAGGGCCGTGAGCGCCAGCAACCCCGTTTCCACGAAGGCGGAGAAGTTTTCGAACTTCCCATGACCGTAAAGATGGCGTTCATCGGCAGGCTGATCCGCCACACGGACCGAGAGAAGAGTAATAATGGCCGCAACCAGGTCCAGCGAGGAGTGTAGCGCTTCAGAAAGGACGCCGAGGCTTCCCGTTCTGAGGACTAGAAACGTTTTGAGAGAAACCAACACCACGGCGGAGCCCACGCTCAAAAGCGCCGCGCGGCGCTTCTCCCGGCTTTCCTCGATCTGGTGCATCGTCATCGGTCCGCCTAGACTACCTCAGATTCAGGTTTTTCCGCCGACGCACGAGAGGCACAGTCCTGACGCGTGCGGCAATGAACCGAGGGGAATCAGGTTCCAAGGAATGGCGCCTAGCCTAGCTTTTTCGGGGGATAAAAAGCAGAGCCGCTGAGTTCATGCAGTAACGCAGGCCGGTCGGTGCGGGGCCGTCGGTGAAGACGTGGCCCAGATGAGCGTCGCAGAGGGTGCATTTTACTTCGGTTCGAAGCACGCCCAGGCTGAAATCCTTTTTCTCGCGCACATTTTCCTTGGCGATAGGTTCCCAGAAACTGGGCCAGCCTGTGCCGGAGTCAAATTTTGATTTGGACTCGAAGAGAGCATTGTTGCAATCGATGCAGCGATAGAGACCGGGCGCATGCTGATCGTGGAGCGGCCCGGAGAACGCAAATTCCGTCGCGGCGCGCCGGGTCACTTCATACTGCAGAGGAGTGAGCTGCTTTTTCCACTCGGCTCTCCTCTTGCGCACTTTCGGCACGGAGAGTGTTCCCAACGGCGCGCCATCGTCGGCGAACTTCATGATTTTGACCGGACCGGGATCGTCCTCCGCGTCGGAATCACCGGCGAAAGCGGAAAGGCCGATGCGCTGCACTCCGGCGAGCAGGCCGGCGGCAGCCAAGGTTGCCGTGCCGTAAATGAGACTTCTGCGGGTGAAGTCGTTCATCGCGAGCGATCCGTGAAAAACTATTTCGTTGCTGTCATGGGCGGCGGAGGCATGAGCGGCAGCCGCTTTGCTTCGCCCCGAGCGCCGCGCACTTCCAATTCTTCAAAAAGCAGAGAGGGCGCAACCATCGAAGCCGGGACGCCGCCTTGGGCCGAGCCAAACGCTCCAAGGGCCGTGCCGGCGAAGCCGGTGATCTGGCTCTGCATATAGTTGTAAACAAAATTGTCGTTGCCAATCCCGGCAAGGTTGCGCAAGGCACGCGTGTTCAGCCCGATGATGCGCGAACCGCGGATCATGTCTTCCCGGCCGGTGTCCGGATACACGCGGAAAACAACCAGGGGCAGACGATCGCCGGTGCCGGCGCCGCCGCCGAAGCTCGCCAGCAGTTCAGAGAAATCTTCCTGGTGCAGCAGGCTCAGCGTGGGATTATCCATCTCGCGAACGATGATGCAATAGTTCAGTTTCTCCGCGCGGCAAGCATCGAGGAATTTTTTCTTCAAGTCAGCGGGAGTCAGAGTTTCCGTGGATGAGAAAAGCACGTTGCTCATGGTGGGTTTGGCGTCATTGAGGAACGCCGCGCGACCATGGCCGTTGGACTGATCGGAGTCCGGCCCGGGGCGACGGGACATCAATTCGTTTTTCACAGTACCGTTCTCCACCAGCGTGACTTTTTGCGCGCGAACTCCCTCTTCGTCAACGGCGTATTTGCCCAGTAGGGCCACGCCCTTGAAATCCTTGGCGCCAGGGTCATCGACCAGAGAGACGCTTGCAGGTAAAACGCGAGAACCGAGGCGTCCGACCCAGTCGCTCTTCCCGCCCAATCCGCTCAACATCTGTTCCATGACCGGCGTAAAGGAAACCGGCGGACGAGAACCGTTCACCGCGGGGCCGAGAACCTGCGCAAGAAGCGGCGCGGCGGCGCGCGCTTCGAAAAGAACGGGGCCGGTGTAGTCTTGCGCCGTTGGGGCGGCACGCAGGGCCATCAATTCGCTGCCGGTGACATTCAGTCCCTTTCGAACAGCGTCAACATTGGGAAGGTCCGCCGGCGTGCGAGCGTAGGTTGCGTAAAAATGATTCAGGGGCACGCCATCGTCGGCGAGCGCATTCAAGCCGGCTTCGATGGCGGCGTAGGAACGATTCTGGCGGATTTCCGTGCCTTCGCTGGTCATCAAATACTCTGTCGCATAGACCAAATAATAGGTCACCCGCGATTCGTAGATTTGAGGGAATGCGCGCAACGCCGCGGACGTGTCGCGAGCTTCCTGATCCCAGTTGCGGCTGGTCCAATCCGGAGTGACAAGGGGCTCGATGAGTTGCACCGGCTCGACTTTCGAAAAATCATCAATGTCGGACTGGCGAGCCAGGCTGCTGAGGTAGGCTTGTTTCCGTGAGTACGTTTCCACCGCTTCCTTGAAGGCCTGATCGGTGGCGATCCAGAGATCCTGGCGAAGAGAATCGTAATCACGATCGATTCCTACCGAGCCGGTGGGACCGATGAAACCGCGAAAGCCGTCATCGCTGACGAAATTCGAACTGTCAAGCTTATAGCTGCCCACGCGGGCTTCCACGTCCATGAAGCGATTCCGCGTGCGTGTGCTGGAGAGGATCGTGCCGAATTGCGCGACGACCTGACGCACTTCCAGATCGAGCAAGCGATATTCGAGGTAGTACGGGCGGACGGGCTGATCGGTGCCGGGAATTTTCAGCTCGAGGCGCGACTTGGCCCGGGCCATTTCGTCACGCATGGCCTGGAGAGTGTGGTCATTATCCTGCTGGGCCTGGGCGCGCGTCGGCATTCCGCAACCAACCACGGCAAGAAGCAAACTTGCGCATGCAATCCTCAGAAAGTGCCTCACTGCTGGCCTCCCGCTTTAACGACGTCATGCGCGGGCGGCGGCAGAATGGGCGGCCGGTCCGTGGAACTTTCTTTTTTCTGCACTTCGAGTTCAGAGGTCAAGATCGCGGGCGAAGCAGCAGAGACCGGTACGGAGCCGGATTCCGCGCCACAGTAACCGTTAAAGACTTCCGGTGTGTCACCGGTGGCGACGATTTTTGTGAGCGCGGCCAGTGGCGTCCCCACGATGTCTACGCCACGGACCAATTCGTCCGGCCGGCCGTCAGCAAAAACCTTGTAAACCACGAGCGGCAGCACCTGGAAGGCTTGCGGTTGTCCGCGGCCGGTAAAGGTGAATCCGCCGGCGATATCGTCGATGAGCAATCCGTAGGACTTGCCCTGCGTTTTGATTAATTCGATCAGCTTCGCGCGCAGCTGCGTGTTCGTGACCGTCTTGTTGCTCTGGACTATCAGATTGCCTTGACGGGACACCGGCGTTGCGCCGAGCTGGCGGCGGCCGTGGCCGTTCGAACGCGGGAATCCAACGAGCGGAGAGCGCGACATTTCGAAGTTCTTCAACACACCATGCTCGACCAACGAAACGCGCTGCGCCGGAACGCCTTCGTCATCGAATTGGTAGTAGCCCAGCAGATCCTGCCCGCTGAGTTTTTTCATTGTGGTGTCATCGGTGATGCTCAGGAATTCAGGAAGAATTTGCTCGCCAACCTTTTTTGAGAATGTTTGCCCTTCGGTGACGTCTTTTTGCCGGTGGCCCTCGGCGCGGTGGCCAAACACTTCATGGAAAAAAACCGCGGCCGCGCGGCCAGTTAATAACGCGGGGCCGACGGTCGGGTCATTGATGGGCGCGGCGACCAAGCCTTCCAGCTCTTTGCGCATCGTCGTTGCGGCCGCGTAGACCGCATTGTCGTCGGGCGCATCCGTGGGATTTACCCAATCGAAATTGTAGTAGCGGTCGATGTCCATGCCGTCCGGCGCTTTGCCCTGGATAAAGAGTTCCAGGCGGTAGCGAATCTGCCCGAATTGCAACTGCGTGCCCTCGCTGGTTACTTGATAGGCGCTTTGGGCTTGCGCAGTGAAAGTGACGATGGAATTGATGATGGCCGTCGAAGCGCGGAAAGATTTCGTGTAGGCGCGCACTTTCTCTTCCCAGGGTTTGCGCTCCATAGCGATCGAAGCAGGTGCCCCGATGTAAGTATGGGGTTGTTCACGCGAAAAATCGGGCGCGCGGCCTTCCGCTGTTTCTACTTTCACTTCCTTGCCCGTCTTGATCTTGATCAGCGCCTGAGATGCCACGCGGTATTGCTTGTCGGTTTCGAGCCAGATGGCCCGGCGAAGCACATCGGCGTCATCATCAAGAGGCACCGCCGTGCCTGGCCCGCCGCTCTGCATCTGGCGCTCACCAACTTTGTGGGAATTATCCAGACCGTAGCTGCCCGTTCGAACGGAAACTTCCAGCCAGCGGTTGCGGCCTTCGTCGCTGTTCAGCAGCGCTCCATTGGAGCCTGAAACGTTTATGCGCTGAGTGTCCGTCACCGTGTAGCCGATGAAGTAGGCCTGAGGATCCAGCGTGCCAAGCGTTTTCAAGGAGCGCTCGAGTTCCACCTGCAACGCTGCAAGCAGCGGAGAGCGCTTGGCCTGTGCATCCGGCGGCGCAGCTTTAGCCATTTGCGCCTTGGCCGGAGCCAAGGTAGCAAGCAGGATCAGGGCGCAGAAGCGCGAAATCAAGCGACTACGATTCGAATTGGTCAAAGGAAGCCTCACTAGCAATTAGACGGGACCGCGAAACATTCAGTGTACGCCACCGGACAGCGGCGCACAAAGCGCGGCAAATTCGGGCGTCGCAGTTCGAACAACACTGATTAGACGGCCAGATCGGGTGCGCAGTTGCATCGCACCGTGCCGCGTTTGCCCGAGAGAAGCAGGAGCGCTGGCTGCGAATTGCCGCCAGGCTAGTGAAAGCGGGGCTTGCCGAGGATCGCCTCGAATTACGGGCACAGTCCCGTTTCCGGATTTGGCTTGCAGCCGCGTTGCGTAGAGTTCCCGCCGCGCGACAACCCGACACCCAATCCAACCCCGACTGCTCCCGCGACAATTCCGACGGTCCCCAGCACGCCGAGATGCCCCGCCCCTGCGGCTCCGGCTGCTCCCGAGGGTGCTCCGACATTCGTATCATTGGTTGTTGCGACCAGCAGGTCGAGAGCGGCCTGCGTGGGCGGCGCTGGAGCGGAATTGTCTCCGTTGCGAACGTTGGTCATTTGCCCGGCCTTGACCAGCACGCAAACACCAGCCAGGTTGCAAACTTTCACCAGACCTTCAAAGACGATCACGTTCATGGCGCCCGCGCTGACATCGTATCCGACAAAAAAATCCGTGCCCACCACGCCCGCGACTCCGGCAGGAGTGCGCACTTCGAATTTTCCATCTGGCTTGGCAATTTTTTGGGCTTGGGTGCGGAGCTTGCCGTAAGTCAGCTCCAACTCCGTCTGCTGTGCGCCTGCGTCATGCTTGACGATTTTCATGGAGGATTCGGAACCCACGTTAAGCACCGAGCCGTCGTCCAGAGCGATGCGCGCGCGTGCGTTCACCTGGGTGTTGACCAGGTCCTGCCAATTCACGACGGATTTTGGCGAGGCGGTGATGGATTTCGGTCCGCGCGCAATGCTTACCGCGGGTATAAGACGAGAGACTTCCCCGGCGCGCTGTCCAGATGTTTGGGGAGATGCCCAAGTGTCCGCCGGGATCGCGATCAGGAGCGAGAGCAACACGGCCAGACCGAGGGCATAGGGGGACTTTGTCTTCATCGAGGACTCTCCTGAGTGAAATGCCTGTATCTATCGTAGTTACTGGAGACCGCCAGGACTGTCAATCGTATTCGCGGGACGCTTTGCCTACTCTCTACATGCCCGTGCGGACACGCGCCGCGACATCACCTAGCCGGAGTAGAAAAACAGCGCGGCCGCCATGTCGTCGTGCTGTTCGCGGCCCCGCGAAAATTCTTCGACCGCGGAAAAGATTTTGCTCAATAGTTCGGCCGGCGAAAGATGGCGCTTGTTGCTGCACAGTTCCTGCAAACGCTCGACTCCAAATTGTTCCTCGTTCCGGGCGAACGCGTCGGTGATCCCGTCGGTACAAAAAAGCACGGAATCGCCCGGGCTCAGCCGCACGGTCAGAGTTTCGTAGCGCGTGTCCGGGAACAATCTCGGGGGAATCCCCGAGAGCTCCAGAGGGCGGCAGCCATCGGCGCAGAGGTGAAAAGGGCCGGGCATGCCTGCGCTTGCGATACGCAGATCTCTGCTGCGCGGATCAAACACCGCATACTGGATGGCCGCGTGCCGCCGGGGCATGCCGCGCATCAAAAGGCGCCGGTTGAAAGTGGCAAGAGCCTCGCTCGGGGAAGTGCCGGTCTTATGAACGCCTCGCAGAGTCCCCACGGACAGCGCCGCGTACAGTGCAGCCGGTAGCCCTTTGCCGGAGACATCACACAGATAAATGCCAAAGGTTCCATCCATCAGCTGGAAATAGTCCAGGAAATCGCCGCCAACGGCAGCGATGGGCTTGAATTCGTGGGAAATCGTCACGGGACCGGCGTGAAGCGATTCTGCGGGAAGCATTTCCGCCTGGATAGAACGCGCCTCTTCGAGTTCTTCTGCCCGTAGTTTTTCAAGGGCATGCAAGTCAAGCGGCAGCGCAAGCGTATTCATCCGTCTATCCGAAGAGAAGCCTTACACCGGGAAGGGGATTCGGCGGTAAGGGGAGTTTAGCAGACGGGTTGATAAAGCGAAGTGGAAAAGAAGGCCGTTGTTTCCCAACGCCCCTTCCCATGCTCTCCTCTTGCGGGAGGCATCAGGCAGGGCCACAATTCCCCTATGCGCGCTCTTGTTGGAGTTCTGGTAGCCGCCGCGATCTTCTTCGGGATTTATCATTTTCTCTTGAAGAAGATGCCCACGACGGACGAAGGAACGGCGTCGACCCAGGCCATCAGCCTGACCGGTGTGCGCGGCGACCTTCTGCAAATCGCACAAGCGGAGCGCGGCTACATTGCGACGAATGGCCATTGCGCGGCGCTGGACGAGCTCGTCTCCTCAAATTCCCTGTCCCTGTCCCGCAGCGAGCGCGATGGATATTCCTACTCGGTCGAATGTTCCAGCGGCGATTTCACCGCCACCGCGCGGCACGCACCTGCGCCGGCCGGCTCCCCGATCCGCTATCCCAGTTTCGCCATTGACGCAAGCATGCAGGTCCACGAAATCAACTGACCAGCAGCGAGCACAGGCTTCCAAGCGGAGCAGGATGGAGAATTCTCCCTAAATTCGGGAACTTTCCCGGCCCGCTTGGCGTACCTATTGATGAAAGCGGTTCCCACAATAAACGGCGCCTAAATCGGCGCATCAACCTAAGAAGGAGCAGAACATGGGTGGAGAATTGATTGGACTGGTTGCCGTAATCCTGGGGATGGGGGTCCCTCTCGGCGCGCTTTACACGTATTACCGCGTGCGCAAGCTTCGCAGCGAAGAGCGGCTGGCGGCGATTGCGCGCGGGGTCGAAATTCCTGTCGAACCGGAATTGTCCCAGGCGGCGCGATCCCGCAGGTCGGGCATCCTGCTCGTCAGCGGCGCACTCGGCTACATCGCAACCTTTGGACTGATTGCCGGCATCCAGGCGGATCGTGACATTTGGACGGCAGCGGCCTTCGGTATCATCCCACTCGCGCTTGGAATCGGCTATTTCCTGGATTGGTCGATGATCCGCACCGACGCGCGTTCGGCGAATTGAGCCGCTTCCACCGTGCAAGGGCAGAAGAACGAGCCCGCCTTTCTTGGTTTAATGGGATTCCCGCCGTTTAGGGTGTGCGCTTCTGGTCCACCACGAGGACTCCAGCTTCGGCATGGTTCGTCGCGGGGACGTCGTGGAATGATACGTGGATGTTTTCCCGCTTGGCTTTGCCGTCTTCGATGAGCACGGATGTGACGCGTTCAGCGATCTTGCGCTTTTGCTCCGGACTTCGCCCCTCGACCCATGTGATTTGCACGTGCGGCATAGGTTCCTCCTCGGTTCATTCTGTTCCAAATGAGTTTTCTCTAAGAACGTAGGGATTCTATCCGCGGTGCTGCTAACCGCAAAGGCCGTCGTGCCACTGTGCTAGAATTGCATACCCATGCATCCTGCGATTCCACACCTGATCGAGCTCCAACGGGTCGACCACCAGATTGCCACTTTGCGCGCGGAACTGGAGACCTTTCCGAAACGCATCCGCGAGGCCGACGCCAAGCTGAGCGGCGCGCGCGCGGAACTCGCTGCCGCAAAAGAGACCCATACCCAGGGCGCCACGGAGCGCAAGAAACTTGAATTCGATGTGCAGCAGTGGAAAGACCGCGCCCGGAAGTACCGCGATCAGAGCGGCGCTGTAAAAACCAACGAATCCTTTAAAGCCCTGCAGCACGAAATCGCTAACGCCGAAGCTGAAGTAGCCAAAGCCGAAGACCGCCAGCTGGAGGTCATGATGGCCGGCGAAGAGCTCGATCGGCGCGTGAAGCTCGCAGAGTCCAGATTGAAAGAAGCCGAGCAGGCCGTCGCGGCGGAACGAAAAGAGATTCAGGCGCAAGGGGCAGAGAAGAAGAAACAGCTCGATGCCGTGCTTGCCGAGCGCGAGCGAATCATCGGTCCCGTGCCGGAAGATTTGCGCGAGCTCTATGTGCGCATCGCCAGGCGCCACAACGGCACGGCCATGGCCGAGGCCCGCGATGGGCAGTGCCGCGGTTGCGGCATGCGAGTCCTGCCGCATATTCTTCAAGAACTGCGCACCGAGACTAACGAAGAACTCTATCGGTGCGAGAGTTGCGGCCTCATCCTCTACACACTGGAACCGATTCCCGTGGCAACCCCTGCTGGCGGTTCCGCGAGCGCAGCTTCCGGCGCGTCGACAAATTCCTGATGCCGCGCCGCACACCAACTCCCCGCGGCAAAGGCCTGTTCGGTGATGCGCCTGCAGAGCCGAAACCCGCTGCCTATCGTGCAAACATCGACGGCGGCTCGCGAGGCAATCCGGGTCCCGCCGCTTACGGCGTGGTCATCCGCGATGGCAGTGGCGAACTCGTCGCGAAACTGAAAAAGTATATCGGCCGCATAAGCAACAACGTCGCCGAGTATTACGGGCTCATCGCGGCGCTCGATTATGCGCAGTCGCACAAGATCCGAGCTCTGCGTATCGAGAGCGATTCCGAACTCCTGGTGAAGCAGATGCGCGGACAGTACAAGGTGAAGAGCGCGGATTTGCAGCCGCTCTTCGAACGCGCGAAGAAAATGGCGCAGGGATTCGAATCATTCCGAATCGATCACGTTTATCGCGAGCAGAACCGCGAAGCCGACGCTCTTGCGAACGAAGCGCTGGATGCCGCCGAGGGCGTTGTCCCCAGTATGCCCGGGGCGAAAAAAAGCGAAGCGCCCGCTGCGAAACCCGAAGCGCCCGGCGCCAAGCCGGAGCCTCGCCGCATCCGCGCGCGCTTTCGCGGCGGAGTTCTTTATCTTCTGGAAGATGTCGAATTGCCGGACGGCATGGTGGTCGACGTTTCCATTCACCTTCTCCCCAAGTCCTGAGCCGGCGTCGTCCTCCGTTTATTTCAAAGCGTACGAACGATAGAGAGTGTCGCGCTGGGCCGGGATGAAGCCAGCGTCGGAAATAATGCGGCGGAGCTCGGCTTCGTTGGTGCGGTTTTTCACCCCGGCGGCGAAGACAACATTTTCTTCGATGAGGATGCTGCCGACATCGTCGGCGCCGAACTGCAAACCGACCTGGCAGACTTTAATCCCCGGAGTGAGCCAGCTGGACTGGATGTGGTCGAAGTTGTCGAGATACAGACGGCTGACGGCAAGCGTCTTCAAATAATCGATGGCGGTGGTTTCCTGGATTTTCTTGCCGAGCGCGGTATTTTCCGCTGCAAACACCCAGGGGATGAAGGCGGTGAATCCTCCCGTATCCTCCTGAATTCGCCGCAGCCTTTCGAGATGATTCACGCGATGGCGCAGCTCTTCTCCGCAGCCGAACATCATGGTGGCCGTGGTGCGAAGTCCGAGCGAATGCGCTATGCGATGCATTTCTTCCCAGTCATCGCTGGTGCACTTCAGACGGGCAATCTTTGCGCGGACTTCGTCGTCGAGAATCTCCGCGCCCCCGCCAGGAATGGATTGCAGCCCGGCATCCATCAGGCGCTGAATGGTCTCGCGAATGCTGATCTCACTCACTTCCGCGATGCACAGGATTTCCGGCGCCGAAAAGCAGTGCAGATGGACCTGCGGATAGCGTGCCTTCAAAGAGCGCAGTAGATTTTCGTAGTAGCCGATTTGCAAGTCGGGATGCAGTCCGCCCTGGAGCAGAATTCCGGTGCCGCCGAGCTCCAGCATTTCGTCGATTTTCTTGTAGATCTGTTCGAAGGACAGAATGTAGCCATCCTTGGAGCCGAGCGGGCTGTAGAACGCACAAAAGGAGCAATACTCGGTGCAGAAGTTTGTGTAATTGATGTTGCGGTCGATCTGGTAGGTCACAACACGCGGGTCGTTTTTCTTGAGGCGCAACTGGTGCGCGGCCATTCCGATGCCTACGAGGTCATCGGATTCAAGCATCTCCAGGGCTTCTTGTTTGGTCGGTCCCACAAGTATTCCTTGTCTACGTTCGTATTCATTCTAACGGATGCGGTTCGTAACATCGAACCTTACGATCTTGCCGTGACGGTTTTCATTTCGACCCATTCGATCGGTTTTGCTATTGGAATCAGTCCGAGCCTGGCTGCGTGCTGGTAGTACAAGTCCAATCCGCGGCGATTTTCGGAATCGAGAGAGAAATCGATGTTTCGGCGCAGGTACGTTTCAATCGCCGGCGCCGGCAATTCTAAATCGATCGAGGCGTCGTGGCTGATTTCCGGGATGCGCGACAAGCCAAAATCGCGAGATGCCAGAAAATCCGCTGTTAGTTCGGGTGTGGCCATATCACGTTTCACTGCCCAGACAGCCAGCACTGCCGGCAATCCCGTCAGACTCCGCCATTCGCTCACCACATCATAAACGTAAAGCAGTTCCGAACTGGTGATGCCGAACGCTGCCGCAGGGCAGATAGTTTGTCCTTCTGCACCGGCGCGACTGTCTTTTTCAATTCCAAGCGAAATGCGCAGAGCAGGGTCGCCGATGAGCAGCACGGCGTCAGCTTGCTCGAGCATTTCTGCCAGATCCGGCGTTGCTTCAAAAAACTCTGGCGCGATCTTCCATTTTTCGGCGCACAGAATTCGCGTCAGTGCCTGGGTGCTGCGCGAACTTCGGTCCAGCGCGAAGCTCTTCGCCTGTTCGACCGGTTTTTTCGAAACAATGAGCAGGCTGCGCACCTGTTTCTTCGACGCAATGGCCATATCCGGCAGGATCATCAGATCATCGATGCGCTGATATTCAATCGCCGGGATGATGGCGATATCCGCGCGGCCGGTGCGCAAATCTTCCGAGCACTGGGACGGGACGGTGAACGACAAGTCGTATTTCCCGTGCAGCGGGCCGTTCGTGAACCCCCAGACGAGCGGGGCCGTGTTCAGGTATTGAACGATAGAGATGCGAAGTTTGGTCACGGGTCGAGAGATCATCTGTAAGTTCCAGTATAGCAAACGCTGTTTTTGCGGGCGGCAACCTTCTGTGGCGAGGAATCGTTCGATGATTTCGGAAGGTTGAAAAAGCGTGTAAAGGGAGGAAGACATGGCAAGATGCATCCCAGTGCAGCCGCGCTGAGGAGGTTGGAGATACATGAGCGATGGGTGGTGTACCGTAACATTATCTACCCCGGGGGTCTCGGATGTGTGGCAGACAAAGGACTTGCGGGGCATTATTCTTACAGACAGACAGTGACGACAGAAGTGGAAATTGCCGAGGTCTTGCTTGGATCGGTGCGGTTTAAGCGGGTCCTCTGCGGAGGGCGACAAGTTGCGATCCCACGGGAACGCCTTTGGCGACTTTCACGCGAATCACCGCTTCGAACGGTTTCAACTCTCCTGAGTTTGAAACTGAGAGCCGCAAAAGCAACTCTTCCAAAGAATTTTGCTGGCAGACGTATTCGACGGCAGCTTGTGTGCCGATCGTGGTGGCGCCTGCCAGAATCAGAACCGAATGTGCAGGATTCAATCCTCGCTTTAGCGCGATGATGGAATAATCTTCTGTCAGGGTTTCGTCTGGCGGAGACGGAAAAAATTCCTTCGGCTCGCCCGATTCCGGATGAAAATTGATGATCTCCATGGTGCCCGTGCGCGGCCCGGAAGTGATCTGTTTGAAAGTGAATTCCTGAGTGTTTGGCAACTCCAAGAGCGTTAGATTTTCCGAAGGCGAGCCAATGAAGATGAGATCGTTGTTCTTGGCGTCATCGAGAGAAAACAAGCTACCGCGCTTGACGCGAATTTGCTGATGAAGTTTTGCGAAAACAGTATCGAGAGCGTGCACCGCCAGCACTTCGCCGACTCCGGTGTAATGATCCGTGATCACGGCCCCGGAATCCCTGGGACGATTGTAGTAGCGCATGCCAATGTACGGCCGGCCGACGAAGGCGGCGTTGCTGAAGATGACCCACGGTTCCTGAGGCCCAGTGAGAAAGCCTTTCCAGAAAACGTGAAAAGCAACCGGCGCATCCGGACTGTCGCTTGCCACCCGGGCTTCCGCGATTCTGCGGTTCAGGAACCGGTCGGTGGCAACGGCGACGGCGGAGGCCAGAATAACAGAGAGTGCAATGACTGCGACGATCCAAGCACGAGAGGTCCGGCCGCTAGCCTCCAAATTGTTCGGGGCCTCGTGAGGGGCATTCGCGTGGTTCCGCCCCGTCCCGCGGGTGCGCTGATGGAAAGTGAGCGCATAGCTGCCCTTGGGCATTTCCAGCACAAAATGGTCGTCAACCCCCTCGGAGGCATAGTACTCAGCCAATTTTGCACGAAGGCGGCCCGCTTGCACCCGTACCATCGAATCTAGATGCGGATCGAAGTCTTTCTGGCGTCCGAAGACCTCGGTGGCAATTTGGTACTCCTTCGGAGATACACCTGGATGCTCAAGGGAGTGGTTCGCCAAGTATTGGAGCAGCTTGCAGAGGGATTCCGAGCCATGGAGGGCACGGCTGCCGAGAAGCTTCTCGAGCTGCGTGAGTTGTTGGGGCCGATCAGTCATCCGACCACCTCGGGAACCGGCGTGACAGCATTGTAACACCAAGGTAACACACTTCGCATCTCTTTGTGGGGCGACCACTTATGCCGCGTAACCGTATCAGACCCAAAGAGACTTTCCTCGTTACTCAAAAAACTGATAGAAGGCATCATAATTATTCGCCGCGCCCTGATTGGGTGCCCGCCCTCTTATACCCCGAGCTAGGGTAGACAAAGCTGAGGGAACGGAATAGTTCCGGGACGCTGGCGAAGCCGAAATAAAGTTGAGGAGTTTGGGGGCCGTTCGCTACGGACAGGTCGGTTTGGCAAGTTGCCGTCTATTCCATAATTTCATTTTGAGAAGCGCTTAGCGAAGTGCTAATTGGTTTAGGCGTGGACGGTAAGTGTTCCAATAAACCGACAAGATTCGCAAGTTTCTTCTTTTCGTAGCGTGCAGCCGCATACAATTTCGAATACTTTGGGGTTCTCAGGAGGGGTGTAATGAAAAAGCAAGCGATTGTGGGATCGATACTTGTTCTTTGCCTCGCACTGGGGTTCGGCGCGAGCACATCTCTGGGGCAGGCGATTTACGGGAACCTTATTGGGACCGTGACGGACCCGCAGGGGAATGCGGTAGCGGGCGCCAAGATCACGGTGACCAATATTTCAAAGGGCAGGACGGATGAGGCCGTGTCGAACGAAAGTGGCGGCTACTCTGTGACCCACCTGATCCCGGACGCGTACAAAATCCACATTGAGGCGCCCGGATTTAAAGCCTACGATATTACAAGTGTTCGCGTTGACGCGGACACGTCTGTCCGCGCCGATGCGGTGCTGCAGGTCGGCGCTGTAACTCAGACGGTGGAAGTTACAGGAGAAATTCCGCAGCTTCAGACTGACAAGACCGACGTCGCCACGGTCTTTTCGTCACGAACCGTGGAAGACCTTCCCATCTACAATCGCAACTTCACGTCGTTGCAGCTACTCTCCCCTGGCGCGCAGCGGCTCAACTGGGGTCACGCCGCCAGCGAAAACCCTCAGGGTTCGCAGCAGATCGAAACGAATGGGCAGCACTTTGCCGGTACAGCATTCGAACTGGATGGCACAGACAATCAGGATCCGATCCTTGGGATCATCGTTGTCAATCCGAATCTTGATGCCATCGCCGAAACGAAGATTATTCATCAGGATTACGACGCGGAATTTGGTAAAGCCATCGGTGCGATTGTGACCACGCAGACCAAATCGGGCACCAACGAGATCCACGGATCAGCGTTCGATTTTCAGCGCTCCAATTCCAATTTCGCCCGTAATCCATTTACTCAGTCGCCCGCTAAGGGTGGTGTTCCCAGCGGAAACTGGAATCAGTTCGGAGGTACCGTTGGCGGACCTATTAGGAAGAACAAGCTGTTCGCTTTTGGCGATTATCAGGGTCAGCGCAGCCACGTTGGCGGCACGTCTTCAGACCGCGTACCGACAGCCCTCGAAAGAGGAAGTATCAGCGCCGGGACCGGAGCCAACCTTAGCGATTTGAATAAGAACATCTACGATCCCTGCACGCACAAAGTAACGGGGTTTACGGCAGCTTGCAACGTCGCACCCGCGAACAGAGCTCAGTTCCCAGGCAACGTGATACCGGCAAATCGCTTGTCTCCCCAGGCGCAGGCTCTGTTGGCTCTGATTCCTCTTCCCAACGCTACTCCATCGACGCCCTTGGGTGACAACTTTTTCAGCTCCGGCAACAACACCCTCGATTCCAATGGCTTCGATGTGCGCTCGGATTTCGTCGCCACGAGCAAAGTCAACGTCTTCGGGCGTTACAGCTTCCAGCAGTTCAAGCGCTCCGGTCCAGGTCTCTTCGGAGTAGCTCTCGGCGGCCATGCGCTCCCGAGCGATCCCTCCGTCGGCGACTTTGCCGGAGACTCGTCGGTCCGCAACCAGAGCATCGCTGCCGGGTTTGACTACACCCTCAGCCCCACCTTGCTGACGGACGTCCGTTTCGGCTACATGCGCTACCGAGTGAACGTCAGTCCCGGGGGCTCCGGTACCACTCCCGCCACCGCCGCAGGCATACCCAACGTAAACACGGACAGCGTCACCTCGGGTATGCCGGCGTTCACCATCCAGCAGCCCGGAGCGTCTGAGTTCCTTTTTGGCTACTCCTTGCACGTGAACCAGTGCAACTGCCCCCTCATCGAGCAAGAACATCAGTATCAGTTCGTGAACAATTGGACGAACATCCGCGGCAAGCACAGTATTAAATTCGGTGCGGACGTCCGCTACGCCTACAACCTGCGCGTGCCCAGCGATTCTCACCGCGCCGGCCAGTTCGATTTCAACAATGACGCTGCCCAGGGGGCGATAGGTACTACGCCAGATGGCGGGGCTGGCCTGGCTGGATTTTTGCTCGGTTTGCCCAGCCACTTCGAGCGCTACGTCAGCAAATCTCTCAACGCCTACGAGACGCAGCCTCGGCTGTTTTTCTACGGTCAGGACACCATTCACTGGACGTCGAAACTAACCGTCAATCTTGGGTTGCGGTGGGAAATCTACAGGCCGGAATCGGCAGCCCGAACAGATGGAGGCGGCTGGGTTGACCTAGCCACAGGCGAAATGCGCGTTGCGGGCCAGACCGGTGTGGATCTGAGAGGGAACACCAGCACGAGCTTCAAACATTTCGCACCCCGGCTTGGAATTGCCTACCAGGCGAATTCCAAGACGGTAGTCCGCGTGGGGTATGGCCGCAGCTTTGATATCGGGGTGTTCGGCTCGATCTTCGGCCATGCAATCACGCAGAACTTGCCGGTACTCGGCGCCCAGCAATTGAACTCCAACACTGGCGGATTCGTTTTCAATCTCGCGCAGGGTCCGCCGACGTTTGATCCGGCAACCAAGCTCGGCGGCACGCTGGCCACCAGCAACTGCAATGCGATCACCGACCCGAGCGGTGTCGTCGGTGGTGTGTTTACTCCCGACAAAGCACAGTGCCTCGGCGTCAATGGCCGCCCGCTTGTACCCGACAACGTCTTCTCTCGCGCGCGCCCCTTCAACAACCGGCTGCCCACTGTGGATCAGTGGAACGTCAGCGTCCAGCGGCAGGTTACTTCCAGCATATCCGCCACGCTCGCCTACGTAGGAAACAAGGGCACGCACACCTTTGCGGGCGGTGGTCCGGCCTATAACATCAATGATCCAACTGTCGTTGGCTTCGCCGCAGGAGTACCGAAGAACAACCGCCGGCCCTTCTACAGCAGGTACAGTTGGACTCAGGGCATTGATTATTTCGGGAACGATGCCGATAATCATTACAACTCCCTGCAGGCCACCGTCGAGAAGCGCTTCGCGGGAGGTCTGTCTTTTCAGGGTAGCTACACCTTTCAGCATTCCACGAACTATGATGGAAGCTACTACAACATCGACCGCAGAGTTGCCTTTGGCCCGAATGACGACTATCGGAATCACTTGCTTATCTTTACGCAGGTGTACGATCTCCCGTTTGGCCATGGCAAGCGGTGGGTAGCCAACTTGGGGCGCGCGGCCGACCTCCTAGTGGGGGGCTGGTCTATCAACAGTGCTACCGTCATTGGTAGCGGCCTGCCGTTCACTCCACATCCGGACTCTTGCAGTTCCTCGAGTGACGCGGGGCCTTGCAGGGCCGATATCGTCGGTACCGTGAAGGACGGCACTCGCTCAGGAAACCCAGAGGCTGCGGGCTACTGGTTCCAGACTACCGGAGGCGTCGCGCTCAATTCTCCGGGAAAAACGGGCGGGCCTTGGGCCCAGCCTGCCGTGGAGACCTTCGGAAACGTCGGACGCAACAGCTTCCGCGGACCGAAATTCTTCAACACGGACTTCTCTGTGTTCAAGAGCTTTACAGTCACTGAAAGATTTAAGACTCAGTTCCAATTTAACGCTTACAACGTCTTCAACCACGTTAACTTTGATCGCCCCAACAGCTGCGTTGATTGCAGCAGCGCCGGCAACATCACGGGCCTGGCCTTCGGGTCGACCATGCGCAGGTTGCAATTCGGTTTGAAGCTCACCTTCTAACTAGGACAAGGACACCCTACCACCCCGACGGGGAGCCCTTACGGGCTCCCCGTTTTTTATGCTCTAATCGCGTCGTAGCGCATATCCGGTATCCGGGGAATTCGAATGCCCTTCTTTCACTTTCGTACTGCACTCCTCGTGGCAGGATTGCTGGCGGCCAAGCTGAACCTGGACGCGCAGTCGCCGCCGGCCCAAGGGGGCACAAACCAAGACTCAGCGAAACAAAATGCTCCGGCTATGCCGCCGGACGCCAGTCTCGGGCAAGCGACTCTCCTCATCCAGCAAGGGAAGCACGATGCGGCACTGACGCTTCTCGAGAGCATCGCTGCTGCCGACCCGGCGCGACGCGGAGTGGCGCGGCAAATTGGCATCGTCTATTACAGAAAGAGCGATTTCCTGAAGGCGGCGACCAGCTTCAAGAAGGCGCTGGAGGAAGAGCCGGGCGATAACGAAGCTATACAGTTGCTGGGATTATCTTATTACCTGGCGGGGCGGCCGACGGAAGCGATCACGCCGCTGGAAAAGGTCCAGACGTGGTATCCGAGCGCGAATGTGGATGCCGCGTATATTTTGGGTCTCTGCTACCTGCAAACAAAGGACTACCCCAATGCGCGCAAGGCCTTCGCGAAGATGTTTGGCGTACCGCCGGACTCCGCCGCCAGCTACCTCTTCACGGCGCGCATGCTGCTGCGGCAGGATTTTGCGCCCGTGGCCGAGGAATACGCGAAAAAGGCTGTGGAGCTCGATTCGAAACTTCCGCGCGCACATATGTTGCTCGGGGAGCTCTACCTCTATAAGTCACGCGTGCCGGAGGCCATTGAACAGTTACAGAAAGAACTGGAGCTGAATCCAGGAGAGGCCGCCGTCTACTACAAGCTGGCGGACGGCTATAGCCGTTTGCAGAAATACGAAGAGGCGGAAAAGCTGTTGCAAAGGTCCATCTGGCTCGATGCTACATCCACGGGGCCTTACATCTTGATGGGGAAGATCCTGCAGAAAAAAGGCGAGACCGCGCTCGCTGTGCGTGCTTTGCAGCGCGCCCTGGCCATGGACCCTAACAACCCTATTCCTCACCACTTGCTTGGACAGGCTTACCGGGAATTGGGCCACACGGAGGACGCAGAGCGCGAACTGAAGCTCGCGGAACAGTTGCAAGTTCAGCAGAACGCGAAACCCTGAGCGGAGTATTTCACCGGATGAGTAAATCGTGGAAGCCTTCCTTGCTTGTGCTGCTGGCTGCTGTCCTTCTATCAACTACGAGGCTGTCGTTGGCGCAAAGCAGCTACGACGAACCGTGGCGGCCACAATTTCATTTTACCCCGGCCAAGAACTTCATGAACGATCCCAACGGGCTCGTCTATTACAAAGGCGAATACCATCTCTTCTACCAGCACAACCCGCAGGGAAATGTGTGGGGACACATGAGCTGGGGCCACGCGGTCAGCACGGACATGGTGCACTGGCGCCATCTGCCGCTGGCGATCGCGGAAGAAGAAGGGAAATTCATGATTTATTCGGGCAGCGCCGTGGTGGACTGGAGGAACTCGAGCGGATTATGTGAAGGGCGTGACAAAGAAGACCGCTCTTGCCTGATCGCCATCTACACTGCGGCTGGGAAGGACCTGCAAACGCAGCATCTTGCTTACAGCAACGATCGCGGGCGCACGTGGACGAATTATCTGGGTAACCCGATCGTGGATCTGAAGGAGCCGGATTTTCGGGATCCCAAGATTTTTTGGTATGCGCCCGAAAAGAAATGGGTGATGGTGGCGGTGCTGGCCGACGAAAGAAAACTGATGATTTTTGATTCGCCAAACTTGAAGGACTGGAAGCTGCTCAGTTCTTTTGGGCCAGCGGGCGACAGCGCCGGGCAGTGGGAATGTCCTGATCTGTTCGAACTTCCTGTGGAGGGAACGAAAGAAAAGAAATGGGTCTTGATCGTGAACCGCAATCCGGGAGCTCCGGCCGGCGGGACCGGCACAAAGTATTTCGTCGGGTGGTTTGACGGATTGCAATTCAAGAATGAGAAGCCGGCGTCACAGGAGCTGTGGGCCGATTATGGAAAAGATTTTTATGCCACGAATACTTTCGCTGACCTGCGAGCGGGCGACGGCAGGAAAATATGGATGGGCTGGATCAGCAACTGGCAGTATGCAAACGTCGAACCAACCGTTCAGTGGCGCGGCGCACAATCCATCCCGCGCACGCTTGGGCTGAGACGCTTCCCTGACGGAATTCGGCTGATTCAGCAGCCGGTGCGTGAAATGAAGACGCTGCGCGGGAAGGAGTTTCATCTCGAAAATGTCTCCGTGGCAGAAGCCAATCGGCGGATCAAGGAGGCCGGAATTCCCGGAGACACGGTTGAAATTCAGGCGGAATTAATGCCAGAAAATTCAGATGAGATGGGATTCCGGGTGCGCAAAGGTGGCGCGCAAGAAACACTCGTGGGGATATCGCGAAGGCAAAAGAGCGTGTTCATTGACCGCAACAAGGCGGGTGAATTGTCCTACAGCAAGGAAGCGGGAGGCCGGCATTCGGGGCAGGTTCAGCAGGCTTCCCGCGTGAAATTGCAGATTTTCGTGGATCGCTCAAGTGTGGAAATTTTTGCAAACGATGGCGAAGTAACGCTGACGGATCGAATTTATCCACTGGAGCATTCGGTGGGCATTGAAGTTTATTCGCTGAATGGAAATGGGAAGATCAAATCGCTTTCCATCTGGAAGCTTGATTCTATGTGGAAATAAGCCACCATGAATCCTCTCTACTGAATTCGGTGTTTCCGATTCCGCGGCGAGCGTATGATTGCGCAGGTTTAATTAAGATCGGTGCGAAACATGAATAGCCGCATCGTCATCGGACTTGGCGAACTTCTGTGGGACATGTTTCCCCTCGGCAAGAAGCTCGGCGGCGCTCCCGCAAATTTTGCCTACATCTCGAGCCTCCTGGGGGACAAGGGAGTTGTTGCCAGCCGCGTAGGTCAGGATGACCTTGGCCAGCAAGCCATTTCGTGCGTGAAGGCGCTGGGCGGGGAAACGGGCGAAATCCAGACGGACCCAATCCATCCCACGGGGACCGTCGAAGTTTCGATAGATAAAGACGGGCAGGCGAAATTCGAGATCAAGAAATCAGTCGCATGGGATTTTCTGGAGTGGACCGCGGAATGGAACGCGCTGGCGAAACGCTGTGACGCGGTATGCTTTGGTTCTCTTGCACAGCGATCTCCGCAGTCCCGCGAAACGATCCAGTCCTTTCTTCAGGCGGCGTTCAAGTCCGCAGTGTGCGTCTTTGACGTGAACCTGCGCCAGGGCTATCAAACGGCGGAATTGTTGTCCGCCTCAATGCGAATTGCGCACGTCGTGAAGCTGAATCATGAAGAGCTGCCCGTTGTGACAAAACTGTGCGGATTCGAGAGCCCGGACGAAAAATCAGCCGCGAAATGGCTGCAGGAGAAGTTTGGCCTCCGTCTCGTGTGCGTCACCCGAGGCGCCCGCGGCAGCCTGATGATCGGCGAGAACGAGGCAATAGAGTATCCCGGCTTTGCAGTGAAGGTCGCCGACACGGTTGGAGCCGGAGACGCATTTACGGCTGCTTTGGTCCATCATTTCTTGCGGGGCGCGTCGCTGGCAGAGATGAGCGAAGCCGCGAACCAATGGGGCTCCTGGGTGGCTAGCCAGGTGGGGGCCATGCCCGTTCCCGACGCAGCTCGATTGGAGAAGTTGCGGGCCGCCGGCAGATAAACTGCCAACTTCTAGTGCGCTGCAGAGGCGCTACTTCCCTGTTCCCTGGCGAGCTTCTGCACGAGATCCACGGGCAGATCATGCAGCAGCTCCAGGAACGCACCGTTCGTCCAGCCAAAACCCACGATGTTCATGTGGTAGCCGGCGGTCACCTGGGTTTCGGACGAGCGCGTGACCGCGTTGTATTTTTCTCGAATGGTTCCGTCACGCCGGAAATTCTCCGCCACCGTGGAGAGAAACTTGTAGGAGACACGGTCGGCTTCCTTGTTGAATCCGTATTTTCGCAAACCTTCGTCGGCAATGAGCTGATTGGGGGCCCAGGCATACGGGAAGTCCCATTGACCGCCGCTCTCGCGCGGGCTCATGACCAGACCGCCGGGCTGCTCAAATGTGGCAAGATGCTCGACGAGCGCCTGCGCCTGCTCCGGTGTTGCGAGGCCGGCCCATAGTGGAAAAAACGTAGTCACGTAGTCGTAGGACGATTGCGCCTGTTGAACGAAGTCATAGTCCACGAAAAGACCGCGCTGGCTGTTCCACAGATATTTTTGGATGTTTGCTTTTCGCTCTTCCGCGCGCTTCTTCCATTGTTCCGCATCTTCTTTGCGGCCAAGAATGCTGCTGATCTGTTCCAGATCTCTTTCAGACTTATAGAGCAGGCTGTTGAGGCAGACTGCGGCAAAGTGATGCGTCCCCGCTCCGTAAGGGCCGAAGCGGAAGGAGATGTCATAGCCCGACTCGCGCATGGAGCGGTCGCCTTTGTAGAAATCGGAGCTCAGCGCGAGGTCTGCGGCGACAGTGCATTCCGGTTTGGCCATGGTTCGCACGAGATCGCACACTTGCAGAGAGTAGGTTGAGCCCACCGTGAGCGGAGAAGTTTGCCCAGGAGCTTTTCTTACGAGGAGG
>QHYE01000071.1 GCA_003224055.1 Acidobacteriota bacterium
CTTGTAATCCCAGAATGATAGTTGCGGAGTCCGCAACCGTAAGTGGTTTCATTCCACTAGAAGAACATACATCGATCTAATGCGCAATTACTTATGACGTTCTGTTTAGCTCACATACGTTATGAACCCGGAAGAGCGGTCAGTTGGCGGGAATACACTAATCCGGTGATCAATGCGCTGGGTGAAGCTAAGTGTTAATAGGACAACCCACATAACTTGATGGCGGCGTGCCCGAGCTCGCCCCGGGATTAGGTGGAGATACGTTGCTGCCAACGAGTTCAGCACGACCGCTGACGATGTCCGCCATGAATGAATAGGACAGTGCAAAACCCGAGGGCGGCACCTCTATTCATTTTAGGGACACAACACTAATAAGCGCCTTCACCACCGAGAACAGCACGTGGAGTCGCAATGAGAATCCTTAGATCGAGCCAGAGTGACCAGGACTGGCAGTATCGGAGATCTAGTCGAACCATGTCGTCAAAGCACATGCGGCTCCGGCCGCTGACTTGCCACAGCCCTGTAACACCGGGCTTAACTTCAAGAACTCTCCGGCGGTGCCAGATGTCATAGGCTTCAAATTCATAGGGCACCGGTGGACGAGGACCAACAAGAGACATCTCACCTATTAAAACGTTCCAGAACTGCGGAAATTCATCGAGGCTCGTCTTCCGAAGGAACCTCCCGATCGGTGTCACGCGGGGATCGTTCGTGATCTTGTAAACGGCCGGCTTTCCCGGTTCGGTGTTCTCGCTGCCAGACTGGCCGGCAATGAATCGTTGGATGTATTCCTGGTGGATTCTTGAATCGTTGTTCTGATACATCGTTCGGAACTTCAGACACTTAAAGCGAGCTCCAAATTGTCCAAACCGCTCCTGCCGGAAAATTACGGGGCCATTGGACGTTAGCTTGATTGCAAGCGCTATCGCGGCAAGAAGAGGGCTAAGAATCAGAAGCAGCGCACCGCTTGCCGCAATATCAATCACGCGCTTAATAGACTGAGGAAGGGACTTCTTTGAGCCTCGGCCGTAGAGATCTGGATAGAGTCTGGTATCTGCGACCGGTTCGGCCCCATCTCGATCCCGGTTCTCCGGGAAGAGATGAACCGTGACAGCAAGCGTTGAACCGATTTCCCCGCTGAGCTCATGGTGAAGAGCGCTTACAACTTTGGAATGCAGAATCTCAGTGATAGGGGTCGTCACCTCCACGCTAACTTCAGTGAAGAGGATACCTAGAATGACGCCCTTCTTATACCAACCGACGAGATCAGTTTCGCGGGTGGATTTCAAAAGGACCGACGTCACCCGCGACATCAGCAGGTCGGCCGTGCCGGCATCAGGGGATAGACTCGCATCGAGCAGCATCAGGACAAACGGTTTACGAGATCGCTCTGCCCGACGACGCTCCAACGTGAGCATGTTCTGGAACGTCTCTTCTTGCAAGACATGAGTCCGCGTTGCAGCCGAAGAATCAAAAGTAGACATAACCTTTTGATTCCTCGTACGCCGTGCACCTTGTTCCCAGAGAGCCGGAATTCTCAAGTAGGCATTTCCCATCTGTGTTCGGACCTCGTGCGATCCCTAGAGCAGATTCTGTTCGCTAGTTCCTCGAGCAGCTTCAAAACTTTGTTATCGAAACTCAACCTACCTACCCTCAATGCGTGGCCGAGCGCCAGAATGAGTCAGATTAAGCGAGCACCGGTTCGAGCAACTGAGGAATCGTGAGTTGTCCAACCAATGTGCTTCGCGCTGACTGAATCGGGCAGACCCCGGACCTGTCAATCTCCAGCGCTACCGACCGGCAAAGCAAGGAAACGGAAACTACAATCCGACGGCTTCCCCTAAAACTGGTCAGAATTCCTTCAAGGCCGCTCAACACCCCATCCTCAATTCGGACCTGCTGACCGACTTCCAGATAAGGCCAAGGTTCAGCCCTGAGACCGGAGAAAATCACTCTCTGAATAGCGTCGATCTCCGAATCCTCGACTGGAACAGGAATGCGACCTCTTCCGACTACAGAGAGCACGCCCGGGGTCACGAGAACAGGCAGACGCTTGTGCGCATCAAATTGGCAGAAGACATATCCCGGAAACAAAGGTGCAGGCACTTCCCTAGGCCCGCCACGCCAGCGCTTCTGGGCCTTAAATGTAGGAAGTAAGGTTTGATATCCCTTGCCGGACAGCAAAGTCGCTGTCGAACTCTCCCAGCGACTTCTCACTTGGAGTGCATACCACTGGTCACGGCTGCGCTCGGCGATCATCTTGATTTGGAAGCTCCCTGTGAACGACTGCGTCGGAAAGACGCTGAAAACATAATCCAGCTAGGTTTTGACGATAAACCGTCACCCATCCAGACTCTCTCCTCGCAATCAACCTGCCACAGGGTGCAGCGAGGGGCTGGGGCATGCCCAGGATGCGCATCGGCCAAGTGATTGACAGCTGGCAGTTTACGCCCCCCCGTGTTAACCGACTTTGCGCTCAAACCCCTTCCGCGGGAAATGTCGGACCGAAAGGTGAAAACCCTTGCCAACATTTGCCAATGGGCTTCCGAAATGGTGTATAAGCACGGAGTTTCAGGACGCCCACATTAAATAGCTTATTTTCATATAGTTACAAGACTGCTTGGCACTGGGAAAACAGGTTACCTCAAGACTTGTTCTCCTAACTACAGTCCGAAACTCCCCTGAGAACGACCGTCCCAGAGCTGGAACCGGGACTTCGCTCGGCTCAAAGGCCGCGAATCTCTTAAGCCCGACCTGAAAATGTGCGGTCTGTATCGCGGCTATAGGAAAGACCAACTTCGTGGAGGCCGTGCAAGTTGTGGCGGGAAGAATTAGAGAGGCAATAAACTGGTAGGAGCGCAGAATAATTGATGATGGGTTGTTCTCGGAACTCGGAGGACAGGAGTCCTTTGAGTCGCATTCCTCGCTGATCCGCCGAATGATGCGACCGGTTGTGAGTATGCTTACGGCTGAATGCCGAGGCTATCAGTTCGATGACTGGCTTATCTTTGGCTCGTTGGCGTCAGGGGCATTTGACGAAATTCTCTCCAACCAAATCTCCCGCCAATATGAGTAGATACTCCTGGGACAGAACATTCGGCATTCGCTATATCGGGACTGACACACGACCGAGTTTAATATGATGCACGGGTTCTTCATCTCCTGCATCTTTCCAGTCTTCTCGTCAAGGATTTTGGTAACGCGCTTAAGGACTCGGTGGGTTTCCCCACAGTAAGGAACCATCTCGGCATCGAATAAGAGGCCACGATTCTTCCCGTCAGTGTTCAGCGTTCGGAGGATCTCTTCGTGTGACTTCACGCGTACGAGATCACCCGGTTGCAGATTGAGAGTCGTCGTCGGTGTTGGCTGTCCCTCGGGTATAATTCCGTGCTTCCTGGGAAACTGTGTTCCGCGCCAGAGCACATGGAACTCATCGTAGAACCACCGCATCGCGGGTCCTAGTCCGATACCGGCTTGACTGAGGTTGTAGTACATCGAATAGACTAAGCCGCAGAGAATGTGCCAGAGACCTGCGTTTCCTGACCGGTAGTCCTCGACATACTGGCGAATATCCCACCAGGCAAGATCGGCAGTCGCGTACGGTAACTGTGTGGCCTGGCATGTATACACGGGCTCTCCGCCATCCGCGTCGGACGCCTTCGCGCGCGCCCAGACGTCAGATTCAGTACATCCGGCGGCTGACGCGGCACTGATATCTCCAGAATGGGCCTCGACGCGCGGGACAGCATCGCCGGGTGAACTGCCGCTGATTGGTATCAGCCAAGCCTCTTTCCAGAAGATCAGGCACCCGGCCTGGCACCCGCCATGTGCTTGTCCATCACACCGCGTTTCGAGATGAACTGTCCCGTCGACCCGGCGTCCGCGAACGGGGAAGACCGTATCGCAGGTCTTGTGTGCTCGTTTGTAGACACGAAAACGCTGGCCGCAGAATGCAAACATCTCCGGCATGAAAGGCATATTTTCCAGACAGCCCTTTTCGTCAAGCGTCGCCAGGATCTCCTCACGACTGCGGACCTGCACCCAATCTCCGGCCTTCAGATTCAGGAGTCTCGGTGGATTCGAATTGTATTCCGCCATGGGATGGCTTCCCTTCGTCTGTCCATTGCCAATGATGCCCAAACTTCTCTCCTGCTCGTCGCCAGCTCCCATTGTTGCTTGGCATGCTAGTCGCACCAAAGGAGTGGAATTAACTATCGGAAGCCAGAAAGTGCTCTTGCGGTAGTGCTTGTACGTCTGCTTCGCCTGGCCGTGGCTGATCCACTTCTCCGGCGGATCGAGGCATTCAAACCGGATCGAGGCGGCCAGATTCACGCCAATAGCTGCCATGACAGTTACCTTTGTCATACCCGCTTAGTGCGGGCATTCCTCAGTGGAATCTGGCACACCTAGCTTCGATACACGCGATAACATTCTAAGATTTCTCCAGCTTTCGTCCAGACCTTGAGCTTATTCGAAAATCGTCTGGACGGATTGATCGCGAGCAGCCATTTCAGCATCCTGACTGCAAGGTTACGAAACATGTAGAGGGGAATCCCCGCAGCGGAATACCTCGTACCGGGCGAAATCCCGAACTGCCGGATATTGGCTTCGCCTTTATGGAACCACCACGCCAGGAGGTACTTTTTTTCGATTCGATTGTCCTGCACGGGGTGGTACACAACGGCAGAAGGTTCGTAACGCAGCCGCTCTCCCGCGGCTAACAATCGGCCACCGAATTCGGAATCTTCGCTTCGGATCTCGCTTCCCGGGCGGGGACCCAAATCAGTTCGAAATCCACCGTATTTTTCGAACATGGACTTTCGAAAGGCCATGTTGGTTCCAAAGGGGGGTTCAGAGAGTTCACATGCAACATCACCCAAATCAAACTGGACAAGCGGGGCCATCGCAGAACGAGAGCCAAGCGACAGCCAGCGGGGAACCGGGCGGGACCACTCCGGAACAATGCGCCCTCCAGTGCCAGCCCACTCGCCGTTGCGCAAAACCGCCGTTAGATTATGCAGCCAAGTCGGTTCGACCGTCACGTCGTCATCTAGGAAAGCCAAAACGTCGCCCTGAGCCTTCCGGATCCCGGCATTGAGTGCATGGGATTTGCCTGGCTGTGGCTCAAAGAGGTAACAAAAGCGGCCGGGGTGCCAACTGCTGAAGTTTTCCGCAACGTTGCGGGTCTGATCGCTGGAGTTATTGTCCACGACCAAGACCTCCCACTCGACCGACTCGGGAAGAGTGAGCACGGCAAGGCTGTTCAACACTTTCGCCAAGCTCCCGCAACGGTTATAGGTACACAAAATAACAGTGATCTTCATTGTCCTTGCCGCTGCTTTTCTGTCTGCCACCACAATTCCCAGAAGTCACTGCAATCCTGCCTCAGGCCGCCTGGTGTAGGCTGCAATTCGGGCTTGAATCACGACTTTCCGTCTACCGTGTATTGCTGTTTCTCTGCAAACCACGGACGAATGTGGAACCCGTGCGTACGTCTCCACGCTTCAGCAACCTTTCGACGGTGTCTTTGGGATTCAGGGCAGCATCGCACAGCATTGCCAGGGTTGCTCGGGCCAAACGAGTGCGGTTGAAGCCGACGCCCGCGTCATTCAGTTTTCTTTTGTGATAGTCCCAGAACTTCTTGTCGCGGCCTTGCACTAGACTTCGGGCAAGAAATTCGTAATATTCGGACAGTTTCCGATCCAAGCAGATTTCGAATTCTTCCCGAGTCAGATGATCTGGACCGTGCGTGACCAGATCGTGCAACCTGCCCACTATAAGGGTATTCATATCATCCGTAAACTCGGTGAGCGACCCCGGCCGCTCTCTTGTAAAGGTGAGGACCTGATGGACGAAACCAAAGTCGCAACTCTTCAGGAGGGCGCAGCAGGTCTCTGAGTCAGCGTGCAGATTCGACTCGTTATAGAAGGGATCGCGACTCTGGACGAGGGCAGACCGGAAAAGTAAGGAGTTTGGTGTGCCGAATACGTAAAGGTTTTCGAGATAGAGCTTGCGGCAGACCTCCCGGCCCGATATCACGTCGCTGGGGTACGGTAGCCCCGTCCACATAACTTGCCGTCCCCGAAGGCCGTAGGCACCAACAATACCAGCGGAGGGATGCTCCTCGGCTACGGCAACCATCCGTTCCAGGCACTCCGGGAAGATCCAATCATCCGCAAACACAAACTTGCAGTACTTGCTGGCAGGGGAAATCTGACGTAACGCGACGTTATGGTTAGGGATCACCCGCAAGAACTTCTCATTCTCGTGAATCCGGATGCGCGAGTCTTTCGCGGCAAAACGGCGTGCGACTTCTGCAGACGCATCCGCGCTGCAGTTATTGATGATAGTGTAGTCCCAGTTTTGATAAGTCTGCGCGAAGATGCTCTCGATGCACTCTGCGAGATGCTCCGCGCCGTTGTACACGGGAGTGACAATGCTTACGAGCGGCTGCGGCGAATTAGATCCCATATTCGTTCGTTAGGCTGAAGCCAACGCACTTTCTTCCACTGACGAACGCTTCCGCAGCCCTCTAACGAGGTCGACGTAGAACGCCTTCTGTCCCATCACGTACAAGAGCATTCCAAGATAGACGCCGACGAAAAAAGTAACTCCTAATACGAGCCTGGGCAACGGAGACAACAGTTGACCGCAAAAGAATTGCAGCGCAAAAGCAAGCCCCCCAGCAACGATGCCTGAAAGCAAGGGCCGGCTCAGGGTCTGCATGACATCCCGGACGGAGACCACTGTGCCGTTCACGCACCAAGCAATATGCGGAACAACCCACAGCGTCATCACCGTTGAATAAGCAAACGCAACGCCCTTGGGTCCATAAGGCAATCCGATAACGATCCCCGTAATCACGAGAGGGGCGATGACCAGTGCGATTTTCAAGCTTCGCCCGACCATTCCGATAGAGAAGAGCAGCCATGAGAAGGGGTTAATCATTGCAAAAATCAAGATAGTCGGGGCCAGTAAGCGAAAAATGGGAATAGCTTCCTTCCACTTTGGTCCAAGGACCACGAAAATTGCCTCATTAGCAAAAAGAGTGCAGACAATGGTGATAGGTAGGGTCAACGCCAAAACCAGAGAGTAGCCCTTGAGGAAGTAGCTCCTAAGACGCTGGGGATCGTCCTGCACCCGTGATAGCGCTGAAAATGCTACTCCACCAATTGATGAATTGAGATTATCCGTCGGTATGCTGGTTAACTGGTAGGCCCTTCCGTAAATTCCGACCACGTCTGCTCCCCAATAGCGGCCTAGAAGCACTTTCTCCATATTATAGGCGACGTAAACAACAAGGCCGTTCAGCGTGATCGTGCCCCCGAAACGCATCATAGAGCGGATTCCAACCTGCGTGTGCGGCATCCCCGGGATCCATGCCGTGGCTATCCAAGCACAAATAGTGGAGACGGTTGGACCCGTAAGAGTCATTCCTACGAGGGCCCAATATCCGTAACCACGAATTGCCATGCCAATGCCGACCGCAACGCTCAGCACCAAGGATAAGATGTCTATCGCCGCGACCGTTGTAAAACGCATTTGGCGTTGCAGAAGCGCCCCGTGTTGTACGCCTGCGGCATTGAATAGGAATCCAGCCCCCAGCAGAGCTGTCACGCCAAGAATGCGCGGCTCGTGATAAAAGCCGGCAACAAAGGGTGCCATGAATACCGTTAATAGCGCCAAGATCGCCCCGACCAACATATTGATCCAGAATAATGTCGAAAGCTGTTCCTCGGTCACGGTCGCGCGTTGGATCGCAGCTGATGAAAGCCCGAAATCCCGGAAGAGACTGAGGACTCCAGTGAGAGCTGTGACCATACCCACAAGTCCGAAGTCTCTCGGAGTGAGCAACCGGGCTAGCGCCATCACGGAACCCACGCGAAGAAGAAAATTGGCCGCCTGGGCACAGACTTTCGCGAAACCGCCACGAATTGCTCTCTCCCTTAAGTCTTTCATCTTGATTTCAAGTCCGAACTGAAGATCTTGTCCGTCTCGGTTCCTTGTAATTTCACAGCACCAACTTGCGGCAATGGAAAGCCTCGGCGTAGCCGCTCCGGGCAACGCATTCCATTCCCCGCAGGCGCATGAGAGCAAGAAATGTTTCCTGCTCGAACCAACGCTTTGCGTGCTGCGTCTCGAAAGCATCCATGATGTAACGGACCTTCTTCTGGTAAATTTCCTGCTCGAGCGGCACGAAGAAGTTCGGCTGTCCCAGGTCTCCGTCGTATTTCGGAATCTCGTACTCCAGAATCAAATGATTGCGAAATGTGTTCCATGTCAGTTCGCAGATGACCCGATGATCTTGATGCAGATCGTGACGGTAATGTGTCAGGACCAAGTCCGGAACAAATTCTTTCTTCAGTTTCTCAAACTCCATCTTAATTCGCGGATGAAGCATCGGGAAAAAGCTATCACGGTAATTTCGGACCGCGACCTTCTTGGATTTGGCTGTTCCGAGAAACAGGCTCGCACCTTTTATTGCTTCCCTTTTTCGTGTTGCATTGGAGCTGAAGACCTGCCAATAGATCTTACGTTCCGGATCCTCCCGCAACAACCGCAAGATCGTCCCGCCACATCCGATTTCGATATCGTCGCAATGCGCGCCCAGGCAGAGAATCCGGCGCGGGGGCCTGCTGAGCTCACCGAGAGTAAGTCTTAGCATAGGTCGTTTTTGGCCTAGGTGGCGTCGTCCCCACTGGTCCCGATTACCGGAACCACAACCTCTTCGCGATGCGATGAGTTTCTCCAAACCTCCCAGGGCGCATCGCCGCGAGCATACAGATCGTCCAACTGCTGTTTGTCCTTAAAAGTGTCCATGGAGGCGTAAAAACCATTGTGCTCGTAAGCCATCAATTGTTTTTCGCGGATCAAGCGCTGGAAGGGTTCAAGAACTAATTCTTCCCCGTTCTGCATGAACTTGAAAATGTCCTGTTTGAGAACGAAATAGCCACTATTGATGCGAAGATTGGAATCCTGAATGGCCTTGATTTCGTTCACAACACCACCCGGACTGGCGGAGACAACGTGGTACGTTAAATTTGGCTTTGCGGAAACAAAAGTGGCGATCTTGCCGTGATTCCTGGAGAACTCGATGAGATTGGGGAGCGGGAGATCGGTCAGGCCGTCCGCATAATTTGCGAGGAACAGCTCTTCGCCCGCCAGATACTTCTCTACGGCTTTGAGTCTCTGACCGATATTTGAATGCATGCCTGTCTCAGCGAACGTTATGTTCCAATCGTGGATGTCGCTATTGAAGAGCTGCAGATCTTTCCCGCCCTTTGAGAGCGAAAAGTCGTTTGAAACGCACTCGTCGTAGTGCAGGAAATACTGCTTGATGGCATCCGCGCGATAGCCAAGGCACAAGATAAAGTCCTTGTGACCGAAGTGCGCGTAATACTTCATCACGTGCCAAAGAACTGGCCGATAACCGATCGGCACCATGGGCTTCGGGACGTTGTCGGCGTATTCCCGCAAGCGCATTCCTAGCCCCCCACAGAATATGACCACTTTCATAGGGTTCCTCTTTTTCTGCTCCGCGCATTGCACGAAACGGTTTTCTGCGCAGTTGAGCCATTACGCATACACCTTTACCTCCGGGATAGGCACGACGAACATGCCTCCCCATTCGCGAATGAAACCGTTCTGTTTGATGATCTCGTCTTTCAAATTCCACGGAAGGATGAGCACATAATCAGGCCGAGTCTCCCGGATGCGGTCCGGCGGATAAATGGGAACGTGCGTGCCCGGCAGGAACCTGCCGTGCTTGTGGGGGTTGCGGTCCACCGTGTAGTCAAGGAAGTCAGTCCGAATCGCGCAATAATTCAGCAGCGTATTGCCCTTGCCGGGCGCGCCGTAACCCGCGATCTTCTTTCCGCTGCGCTTAGCTTCGATCAGGAATTCGAGAAGTTTGCGTTTCGTTTCCTTAACCTGTTCAGCAAAACGCGAGTAGGTCTCGAGCCGCGAGTATCCCATGGATTCTTCCCGGGCGCGGAGCTCCGTAATGTGAGCGCTAACCGGTTTCGAAGAATCCTCTGTGTGCCGCGCATAGATACGCAGGGAGCCGCCGTGCGTGTGAAGCTCCTCGACATCGAACAACGTCAAACCGTGTGCTGCGAAGATTTTTTCCACCGCTACTAGAGAGAAATAGGAGAAGTGCTCGTGGTAGATGGTGTCAAACTGATTTTGCTCCATGAGCCGCTGGAGATGAGGAAACTCCATGGTAATGACGCCAGCTGGTTTGAGCAGGATTTTCATTCCAGCAACAAAATTATTGAGGTCAGGCACCTGCGCGAGGACGTTGTTGCCGAGGAGCAAATCAGCTCTCTTGCCGGAGGCCGCGAGTTCGCGTGCTGTTTCCGTGCCAAAGAACTTGACGAGAGTCGAAACGCCTTTCTGAACCGCGACAGCAGCGACGTTTGCCGCGGGTTCGATTCCCAATACCGGTATCTGCTTCTCGACAAAGTACTGCAGCAAGTAGCCATCGTTGCTCGCCACTTCTACGACGAGGCTCTGCTCGCCAATGGCGAAACGCTCCACCATTTGATCGGTGTACTTGTTGGCATGCGCAAGCCAAGAGTCTGAGTAAGAGGAAAAATATGCGTAATCACTAAAGATATGCTCGGGCGTAACGTATTCCTGGAGCTGCACAAGGAAACATTTTTCGCAAACATAGACATGTAGCGGATAAAACGGCTCCATCTGATTTAGGTGGTCCGCGCTAAGGTAGCTCTCGCACAACGGGGACATCCCCAGGTCCACAAAGGTGTGTTCGAGCTTCGTTCCGCAGAAGCGGCAGCCGAATTGATTTGTCCGAGTCATCAATGATCCTAGTAAGATTTGAACAAAGGCCGCATGCTAATTTCCGTGATCTCGCAGGTCCGCGGCATCTTCAGAGAGTGAACGACCATGGCCGCCACATCCTCGGGCTGCATTAGCAATTCGGGCCGGTACACTTTGCGCTCTTCCCGAAACAGCTGCTCGGTACGAGGTGTCGCCGTCCGTCCCGGGAAAACAGAGAGAACGCGGATACCATCCGCATTTACTTCTTCCCTCAGGCTGTCGGCGACGGCCTTCATGGCATGCTGCGTTGCGGCAAACTGCCCCGAGCGGGCGCGGGCGCGCAAGCCGCTGCTCGAATTGATGAAAACCACCTGTCCTGAACCGGCCCGCAGCAATGGGAGCAAACTCTGGGTTAGGAGATATGGTCCACGGACATTCGCTCGATACTGGGCATCAAAATCCGACAGCGGAGCACGGGCGTGTTCTGCATGACGAATTTCTCCCGCACAGTGAACCAAGACGTTAACGCGGCCGCCATTGCGCTCCAAATCCGCAACGAGAGCGTGAATGTCTTCGTCGCGGGTCAGGTCGGCGCGGCACGCGCGTGCCCGCAACGAATGCTGCTGCGCGGTCTTGGTCAGATCTTCGAGGGCGTCGAGCTTCCTGCCGACCAGACATACTTGAGCGCCTTCTCCTGCCAGGGCTAAGGCAATTGCTTTCCCGATACCGGAGCTGGCGCCCGTTACGACGGCAATCTTGTCGGACAGATTCTGCAGCAAGATGTCTCGTCTCTGATCAGTTGGGCTTTCTGTCGTCATGGCGCTGATCACCGTAGCTTTCCTAAGCGGAAGTGGCGGTTTCGAATTCCTCCGGCTTGGCGAAGGCTGGCTGGGTTTCATAGAGCGAATAATATCCTTCCGGCACGTGCGCCAAGTCCGTTCCGCGGAGATAATCGCCCATGGTGGTCCCGGTGCAGGCAGAGTCCACGTTGGGAGCGCCGCGGCGCGCGGCAACGTCGTCAACGTTAACGGTTCGGAAGTCGATGCTGAAGCGGGTGCGGCCGGAATTGTTGGGCACGCTCGAATGCATCTGCGCACCCGAAAACAAGAGCATGCCACCGGGAGGGGCAATCACCCGGATTTGGGGATCAAGTTCCATCGGCTCTTCCGGCTTGGGTTGTTTGCGGGTGTCCTGCTTCACGAATTGCGCTGCATTCTGGCGGCTGGTGCGGTTCCATTCGGCGTAGTTGTATTCGGCAGAGCCATTGCGCACCGCCTGGCTCCAATAACGCGGATGAAACGCCATAGCGTTTTCCGCGACAATCGGAAAAATGGGCATCCACCAATTGATCTGGCACATCGGCGCCGAATACCAGGTATCGCGATGGGGATGGAAGGCGTAAGCGATTCCCGACGTCAGGTAATCATCACTCGTGGACGTGCGCATGCGAGGGACGTCAAAATAGGTCTTCTCTGGGTTCGCACCGAGTTCGCGCAAGATTCCCTGGATGCATTCCTTCGATTTCTGGGCATGGATGAACTTTGGTTTCAACTCGGCAAGGATCTCTGCGAAACGCTCCACAGGCAGATGGAACTGAGCGGTCTCCGGGTCAAGGGGATGAAAGGCCTCTTGCGCCATCTCGCGCGCGAAATTCACGAGCTTGAGTGAACTCGGAGTAGGGGAATAGACCAGCAACTGCCCGCGATAGAGAAGTTCCCGGCGCTTATCGTCATTGACGGGCGTATCCAAAAAAATTGCATTCATAGTTCTATCCTTTTCGCCAGCTAGCCTGCAGCCGTCGGCACAAATTCGAATTTCTCTCGCAAAAGGCGATGTTCCCGTAAGGCATTCGCGGCCTTGTGGATGGACTCAAATCGAATGCCAGATCGCTCTGCTATATCCAGCAGAGAATGCCTTCCATCGGAAAGATTGAGCACCCAGAGCATCGCCATCTCGGTCACTCCGGCGTCGGACTCCCCGCCGATCATGCGGTACAAGCCGCGCTTTCCCAGTTGCGGTTCGCACTTTGGACTCACGTTCACAAAAGTTCCGTTGTTCTCCAGGACCAAAAGTATCTCCAAGCAGACAGCGAGCGATTCACGTAGTTTATCCGGGTATACGAACTCCAGGTTGTCAGCTGAGGTGTGATATTCCGGAAAGGTACCGTGTGGAGTGCACGAAAGCCTCCCCACCGCAAGATTGATTCCCGGCGAGCAATATTGGCGCTCATCGTAGCCATACGGCGAGAATTCCAGGAGTTCGTATGGATTCCCGGAATGCTGGAGAACATGAGCGGCTGCCCGGTCAATTTCTTCGCTGCCCTGGCGGCTCTTCTTGTAGTGGAGTTTACCAGCATCCCCGACTCCGCTGAGGACTAACCCGTGTTTGATGCGGGGAAGCTTATCTTCATTCAGAGCGAGCCAGGTAATGGCGCCAATCGTGCCGGGAATGAACAAAAAGCGATAAGAATAGTGCCGCGTCAAGCCTCTCAGATGCTTTGCCAGCCAAACAGCCAGCGCGATGCCGGATAGATTGTCGTTGCACAAAGACGGATGGCACGCGTGGCAGGAGATCAATACCTCGTCCGGCGTATTCCCGGGGAGGAAGTACTCGCCGTAAGTGAGGTGACCGTCCTTGAGCGTCGAGTCGATGTTGATCTCGTATTCGTCTTCGGTTAGCGCTTCGAGCTGACGTTGAGAAAGGCAGAATCCCCAACTTTCCTTGTAGTAGGAAGTCCGATAGGGTATCCAATCCGGGCGCTCCGGAATCGCGAAGAGATGCTCTTTCAATTCAGAAAGAGAGATGCGGCCCTGAACAGGGATGCTGTAATTGACGACGTGCAGATTTGATTTTCCAAAGTCAATAACTCGTTCACCTTTTGAGTTTTTCACGTAGGCGTCGCGGATATTCCATTCCTTCGGCACCGTCCAGTCGAACACTTGCGTACCGGTAGGAACTTCGCGCATTTCAAGCGGAATATGTGTCTGCAGGATGCGAAGAGTCTGGCGAAGACCGTCCCCCGTAATACTGCGGCAGATAGGATAAAGCTGGGAGATCAAGCGGTACATCGCTTGTCCCTCATCCAGAGGATCGAGACCGTTCTCGAGTTCGTTTATATTCAAGACGTTCAGGCCGCTCTCACGAAAGGAAGTTCGGGTAATTTTGATCTCGCTCGATAATTGTACGCACACCAGCAGGCCAGTCGATGCCAAAGGCCGGGTCGTTCCAGCGGACGCCTCGCGCATGTTCCGCGGAATAGGACTGAGACATCTGGTAGAAAACCTCCGTGTCGTCCTTCAATGTCTGGAATCCATGCGCGAATTCTTCCGGGATGTATAGCATTTTCCGGTTTCCTGCCGAAAGCTCGACTGCAAAGTGCTGCTTGAACGTCGGCGACACAGGTCGCAAGTCAATGATGACGTCATGGATCGATCCTGATGTGCATCGCACCAGCTTTGCTTCGGCAAACGGGGCAATCTGAAAATGCATTCCCCGCAGTGTTCCTTTGCGCCGGTTGAACGATACGTTGCATTGAACCACTCGCGAATTCAGGCCGTGCGCCTCAAACGCTTCCTGACAAAACGTCCGCGCAAAAAAACCTCGCTCGTCGGCGTGTTTTTCCAGTTCGATCAGAAAGGCGCCTCGCAGCTTGGTCTCTGTAAAAATCAAGTCTCACCAGTCGCTCGGCAGCAATCTTGTCAGACGCTCTTCACTTGCAACACGTGCTCGGCATCCCGTGATTGCCAGCGAAGGTCCGTGTTCAGGCGCCCCGAGGCCAGCAATCCCCGGATGTGGTCGATGCGCTTGTATCTCGCGCCTTCAAACTCTTCCGCGCGCAGGCCAACTTTCTTGTACGCCTCATAAAGCTCGCGCGCGCCACGCCGCGCATCCCACTTTGGCTGGAAAGCCGGCAGCGCTTTCTTGATCCGGCCGAAATCCGCGCGGTAGCAGCGCTTGTCCGGGCCCGCATCTTCCGCAAATTCGATCGTGCAGCCGGGAACGGTTTCCTTCACGATGTCGGCTAAATCCCGGATCTGATAATTCTCTTCGCTGCGCCCCACGTTGAACGCCTGGTTGTGAATCACGTCGCGCGGAGCTTCGAGAACCGCAAGAAACGCGCGCGAGATATCTTCAATGTGCACGATCGGGCGCCACGGCGTGCCGTCGCTCTTGATGAATACGCGCCCCGTCGTCAGCGCCCACGCCGTGAGATTGTTGAGCACCAGGTCAAACCGGTGACGCGGAGAAACGCCGTAAGCTGTTGCATTGCGCAGGAACACGGGGCTGAACTCCGGCCCCGCCAGAAGGGCCACGTCTTGCTCGACCAGGACCTTGGAGCGGCCATAGGGCGTGACCGGATTGAATTCCGCAGTCTCGTCTAGAATTTTGTCGCCGGCCGCGCCATACGTGCTGCACGAAGAGGAAAACAGGAAGCGCTTTACGCCCACTTCCTTTGAGAGTCGCGCAAGACGCACCGAAGCGTGATGATTGATGTCGTACGTCAGATTCGGATTCAAGTTGCCCAGCGGATCGTTCGAAAGTCCCGCGAGATGAATGACAGCTTCAAATCCCTTGAGGTCCTTCGGCTCGACGTCGCGCAGATCCTTCCGGATGGAAGGAAATTCTCGCGGGGCATCGCCGAAGGTGCACTGCTCGAAAAGATCGCTGTCCAATCCCACCACTTCATGGCCCGCGTTGGCCATCAGCGGCGCCATGACGGTGCCGATGTAGCCTTTATGGCCAGTCAACAGTATTCTCATTCTCGTTCAACCCCTCTTCGAAACAGGTCTGATCCTAGGATTGCGACAAAAAAAAGGCCTGTCATGGACGTTGTATCTTGTCTTCGTGCAAAGCTTCCCGCCGGGGCGATCCACTTCCAGTAACAGTCCGGGACGACCGACAGCGACCCACTCTGGAACCAGATGTCGCAAGGAACCCGCGTCAGTCAGGTTACCACGCCAACAAGCCATCGAAAGGCGTGCCAGCGTAGCCGCCTGAACGGCAACTCTGAGAGAAGTGAGCCGGTTGTGTCCTAGGTAGCATCGATGGGCAATTTGTCGGCAAAGTTTTGCCTTCCTTCATCTTACTGACTTGATGCTTATGCTTGAAGAGGGCGCCCTAAAAACATGAAACATGGGCAAACCCACGCCGAGTCACCAAATAACCCCTGGACAGGCTACCGCCATTAAGTTCGCGGGCATACCCACTGGATAAGGTCGCAATCGGCCTGCCAGACTTCTAGACATAAGGCGACGTTGACGCCGGCAAATCACACCTTACTTGTTGAAAACAGGTTGGTTAGCCGTACACGATAGAGCGGAAGCCACCGCCCAAGGAGGTTGTCTCCCTCAAAATGGAGAACCGAGGGAAAACTCTTACCACGATTTGAGAACAGGTTTCCCGGGGCGAGGCTCGACTTGCATGGGTCATGATTCCAGCAACAGTATCTGGTGGACAGCGAGGAGCAGAGATTGAGCAAGCACATCGGCGCTGCCGTTTGCGACCTGATCGCTCTTCAGTATTCGCGCCGTTCTGCAACCTGCGTTTTTGCCGGCTTCCACGTCGATGTCGGAATCGCCAATCATCCATGACGCGGCTAGATCAATTTCATGTGCGCGTGCCGCGGCCAAAAGCATGCCAGGCGCAGGCTTACGGCAACTGCATGGCGGTTGCGTTTCGTGCGGGCAGTAATAAACTTCTGTGATTACGGCGCCGGCTGCTGCTAGCTCCTGGCACATCCGCTCGTGTATCAAGTCCAACTCGCGAACCGTCAACAACCCTTTAGCCACACACCTTTGGTTGCTGACAACGATGACGCAGAAGCCGGCTCCGATGAGCAAGGCGATCCCTTCGGCTACTCCAGGAAGAAATTGCATCTCTTCCCAGCGGGTTACATATTGGCCTTCCTTGGGTTTTCGGTTTATAACCCCATCACGATCCAGAAACGCGGCCCTCTTCATGGAATATTTCTCGCTCCACTAGTTCTGAGACGATGTGCCCGATAAGGATGTGGCATTCCTGAATCCGCGGAGTTTGGTTGGAAGGCACGCATATGCAGTGATCTACAGCAGCCTTGAGTTTTCCGCCCGTCGAGCCAGTGAGCGCGATTGTGTGCAGGCCAATCTTCTTGGCGGTGGACATGGCCCAAAGCACATTCGGAGAGTTCCCGCTGGTTGAAATACCGATCGCTACATCACCTGATCGAGCCAAGGCTTCGAGTTGCCGAGAGAACACCTTCTCGAAGCCATAATCGTTTCCAATCGCCGTCACGCAAGAGCTGTTCACGGAAAGAGCCAAAGCGGGCAAAGCGGGTCGATCGAATGCAAAACGTCCCACCAGCTCCGCAGCGATATGCTGTGCGTCTGCCGCGCTTCCTCCATTACCAAACAGGAGCACTTTGTTGCCCTGTCTCAATGCACTGACTAGGATTTCGCTGACCTTTGCTACCGTCGTCAAGATATCTGCGCTTTCGAGCAAGGACTGTTTGGTCGCAATCGATTCTTCGATTAGCTTGCCAATGCGCTGCTCGAAATCACTAATGGGCACCATTTAGTCTCCGCATCAAAGTGCCGAGTCCTGACGAACGGGCTTCGACAACAGGATTTCGTTGGGTTTTCAAATTCTGCCCACACCATACTAATTCTCAAGCCATAGGGTGACGACATTCGGCCAGAAAGGACGAATGTGGCCAACTAGACAAGCAGTGGTCCCGACGCCTGGCCCATCAATAGCTCAAGCAGAGTCGTCAGCCGGTTGTTTGCGGTAGGCCGCTTCGTAGAGCTGGCCATACAATTTCTGGGCCCGTGCGTAGTCCTCTGGCGTACCAATGTCGATGAAAACCCCGTGTTGCTCCAAGGCATAAATTCCTTGGTCCAGAACACTTGGAAAGATGTCTCTCTCCAGGCTTATGGTACCGTCAGGTATATAGTCTAGAATCCTCCGGTTAAACACGTATATTCCAGCGTTTATGAATTCCGTCGGATCACCATCCGACTTTTCCTTGAAACCGCTTACATGACCCTCCGTGGTCATTTGCACCGTTCCATACCTCTGGGTGTTTTTCATGCGAACCACCGCCAAGCTCGCTATCCCGTTCTTTTCGCGGTGAAACTGAATTAGCTCCTGAAAATTGACTTCGATGAAAGAGTCCCCGTTCATCACGAGAAAGTCAGAACCATCACTGAGGAGTGGTTCGGCAAGCTTGACGGCACCTGCCGTTCCCATGGCTTGAGACTCTCTCGAATACTCAATCGTGACATCCCACTTTCTGCCATCACCCAACTCGTTCTCCACTTCCTGGGCTAGGTACCCCGTGCACATCACTAGGCGACGAATCCCTTGGTGTTGAAGCTGTCTGACAAGCAGTTCAATAAATGGTCGCTCACCCACCGCCGCGAGAGGCTTTGCCGTCGACGCAACAACGGATCGCAGGCGAGTTCCCAAACCGCCAGCGAGCAAGACTGCTTTGATAGTGTCCTCGTGCCGCGTCAAACGGGTTTTCCTTTGGCCGGTCGTCGCGGAGATTCATGGATAGTATTCACGATTCACTCAAGAAGTTGAATTCCCCGGGCGCAGAGTAGGAATGCAAATGCTACCTGTGCCCATTTCTGATGATCATCTGTCCTGGTTTGGCGGGACAATCAATACCAGGCCAGCGCTTCTTGCCTTTTGCCCCCGACCTTTTCCCGGTGTTTGGCAAAGTTCGATCCCAATACTCCAGCATGGATGTCAAAGTCTCATCGATCGTTCGCAGCGGTTTCCAGTCTGTCTGGTGCTCAAACTTTTTTGTGCTTCCGAAAATGATCTTTTCATCAGAAGGCCGCATGAGCCGGGAAACACTCCTTATTTCGACCTTTACCCCGGAAAGGCGGATTGCAGTATTCAAGAGCGCGCCAATCTCAATGGTCTTCTTCGCGCAAAGATTATAGGCCTCCCCGTACTTTCCTTTGACAGCCGCCAAATAGAATCCTCGAACCGTGTCACGCACATCTAAGAATGCACGGCGCGGCTTTAAATTGCCAACTTCAATGATTGGCGGTTGCAGACCTTTCCTAATTCTCACGAGCTGCCGCACGAAGTCCGAAGGCGCATCGTTCGTTTTTCCTGGCCCCGTTGTATTAAAAAGGCGCAAATTAACGGCTGGTATTGCGTAATCGAGAAAATACTCCCGAGCCAGCAAGTCTAAACACACCTTGCTGATGCCATACGGATGCAATGGAAGAAGCGGCTGTTTCTCCGTGACTGGGATAGCAGAGGCAGGCACATGTCCATATTCGGCGCTCGAACAGGCCGAGACGACCACCGGCCGTCGCTTCATCTGTCGCACCGCTTCGAATAGATTGAGCGAGCCCATGATGTTGGATTCGAAAGTCCCAACAGGATCTTCCCAAGAAACCGTTGGCAAACTTTGAGCCGCCAGATGGAAGATGTGGGTTGGCTTGTGTTCGGCCAGAAGATGGGCTATCCGCCGACCATTCCGTATATCACAACGAGCAAATTGCAGCCCGGAGAGCTTGGGATACGATTCGGAACCTTGCAACCAGTACGTGCCGAGTACTTTCCATCCCTTTTCTTGAAGGAACCTCACCAGATGCGATCCGATGAATCCTTCAGCCCCGGTTACCATCGCAATTTTTTTCATAGACGCCTTAGGATAACCTATGTACGTTGCTCACGGGGGGCTCGTTGCCAAGCGCTGAATGGATCTGGGCTGCCGAGTTCTAGTCAAATCGTTCGAATTGGCGGAAGTCGCTTACCAAGATCGAAGTTCAGTGGCAGAAAGTAACAACGAGGAAAGCACCAACAAGGAGCGCCGGTGGCACTCTTCCTACCTACCAATCTTAGACTCGCTCCTGTGGTCTGTGCCTTTGCCGCGACTTCGCCACAGCCGGGTGATCTGGATCTCGACTGCTTCTTCGGGCACGCTTCACTTCCGCGTGGAATCTGTCGTATCAGATCCATGTGCAGACTCAACTGCCGATTACTCCGGGGGTGCTGACCGGGCTCTTTTCGCCTCCACCAGAATTAATTGATCTAAGATTACTGAACAACCGCTTGGAGGCCCGTCGGCGGCACCACCTGCGTTCCGGAGGTCCCTCCACCGTAGCACGTAGTCGCGTTGAAACTCTTAATACTCAAGCTTCCATACGCCGAATCGTTGGTCAAGCCCTCGAAGCATCTCCGCGAGGGGATTTTGTTGGCATGTCCGCCAGTGGGAGTGCTGGATGTGTTAGGAGCGTTGCCATTCGATACGTCCGGTCCAATCGCAGGGAATGGAGCACTGCCGAACCAGGACGGCTTTGAGGACAGATAGAACGATGCTGGAAGGTTTTGATTTGCCGGAACGGGATTCGGAAAATTAGTGATGCCGCTCGGGACTTCGCTGGAGTCCCATCGCACGCCAGTTAGGTCATTCGTCCCGGTATCGTTTGTGGATGTAAATTGGTCCCAGTTGCCCCAGCGCAGGAGCGTTCGCTTTACGTTGGAGTCCGCATTTACTGCCGTACCGCTGTTATTGCCGATCCATCCAAGGACGTAAAGAGCATTCGGCGCTCCACCGGTGTTATTTACGTTGTCTTCGTACTGTGAGTAGCTACTGCTCCCAAACACATTTGCTACTGCGTTGTTGAAGCGATTGTTTGTCATTAAGGTAAGAGCCTGCCCGACTGTGCAGGAGTTGTTGTTTGCTGTACCATCGAAGAGATTCCGGTAGAATGTCAAAAACATGTGAGTGCCATGAGTTACGTCACCGTAGTAACTCTGCCAATCGTTGCCTTCGTATAAATCCATTCCAATCATGCCGCTGTGAGGCTGTGCGCCGCCGCCGCCGACCACGCTGCCTACCACCCAGTTATAGGAGAACACGTTACGGTCGCCGGGGTCGTTTGGAACGTAGGCATTATTCGTGTGGTGGAAGATGTTGTTCTCAAATAGAGAATCGCTGACTTCCTTCGTTGTGATGCCATAGTTCTCTAGTGGGAATGGATTGCAAGTTGTATTTTTCCCGTAGATATAGTTCGAGCGCATCGTGACATGCGCAGAGTTCATTACCCAGTTGGTATAGAACGCTCCTGTGTCTGATGCAGTGTTGACGATGCGATTACCGACCAACCAGAGGTTCGAGCCGTCCTTGATGAACGTGCCGTAGGTGCCGCCGGCATTGGTGAAGTCGAGTGTCATGTTCTCGATACCAGAATTATGAATCTGCGTATTATTCCACCACGCGCCAGGGATCTGGCTGGAACGGACAGTAGGGAAGGCGACACCGGGGCTGATGGATACGGTGAATGGGCCAGAGCCACTAATAGCTGTGACCGTAACGGCTTGAATCATCGAACGCCCTGGTCTGCCCCAATGGTTCCCGTCGCCTTTGTTCGAGCACCATACGCCTGCAACGGAACATTGGATTACATCATTAACGGTAGGGAATCCTACGCCCGCGACATCATCCAACTGGTCGAGGAAGATGATACTCCCCAAACCAGCCGCCCCCGCCGTCAATCCAGAGACACCACTGAGAGTTATAGACGTTGCTCCCTGTGCATAGCCTGCGGACCATATGACTTGATTATCCGGATTGGTGCCACCAACTGTTGTGCCCGCTCCTATTCCTGCTGAACCGCTCATTAGGTTGATAGAACGAGGGGAGCCTAATCCTCCTCCGGTACAGCTCGCGTTGAACGAGAGTTTCGTCTGGTCTGCGCCAGCCCCTCTCAGGGCGACGTTGCTGCGCGTCAGGTTGATGCAGTTATCGCTGATCGTGAACGTCCCGGCAGGCACGCGAACGACGGTATTATTTGGAGCTGAAGTAATCGCGCTGTTAATTGAAGTTCCTGTTACTGTGCCGCCAAAGAGCGTGTTGCAGGCAGAGGTCACGCAGTTGGCCCATGAACCGCTCGGGATGTCCCCGACGACCCCGGCCGTCGACCAATTCGCAGCCCGGCTTGGGGCAATAATCCCAGACCACTGTTGTGCATGCGCCGAGATCGGTACCATCAAGACCAATATCAATGCAAGGAAGCATAGAAACCGCCGTGCGGATCTCATTTATACCTCTGTCTCGGCTCGACGAATATAGTAAAGAGCGTTGTCCCAACGCGCACAAGCGGAACTCGCAACTACACTAGCGGCCCTCAGGTCACGCAGGCGCCTAGGTAGGACCATCAACGCACTACCTTCCTAGCTTTCGATGACCAAGCTAGGGATGTCCTACTCATTAGCTTTACGCACGCACCCCCTACCTGACAACTGTCCTGAAGGTCAGACAAGGAACAGGTTTGCTTGCTGACCTAAATGATCCACCTGGAATGGCCCCAAGACTGTCACTCAACGGAAGAGTATGGGTCTCCCTGAGTAAAAAATAATGAGCTGAAAAACAAGACGCAAAAATAACCGCGTTAGTCGCCAATCTGGATTACCTGCCAATCGGGCTATTTCCGCAGTTGTGGGAAAGTTACTTAAACCTACAGATGCTCATTTTGCGCGTACACCTCACGGCGTTCGCGCATGAGGCCTTCATGATACTCTCCCTCTGGTTCATAAACGATGACTTGACTGCCGTTTCTCGAGAAGGCGAACGGCACACACAAGAGTCTTTTCAACCGCAATCTCAACGCCTCCCGGTTTTCCGGCGGCACGAAGAACAGCATGAAGCCACCGCCGCCCGCTCCTAGGAGTTTGCCTCCGAGAGCGCCGCCATTGAGTCCGGCCTCGTAGATGTCATCGATGCTGTTATTGGTGATGTTCTGTGTTAGCGTCCTCTTGACTTTCCAACTCTCGTTCAGCAATCGGCCAAACTCATTTATCGAGCGGCTCGGATTCGTGACAATGGCCTCAGCCTCGTTCACCATTTGGAACATTGTTTCCAATTCCTTCTTCTTTTGCGGCGTCACCCTTATCTGCTCTTTTGCAATTTCTGACGCGATTCGGGAAAACCCAGTGAAATAGAGCGCCAGGTGCTGCTCTAATTCCACTAGTCTGTTCGGTGCAGTTAGTACGCGCTTTACTTCTATTGTGTCGTCCACCTGAAAATTGATGCGATTGAATCCGCCATGCGCAGCACTCACTTGATCCTGCGCACCGACGGCCTCCTGAAGCAACTCCTGTTCTACGTGTATCGCATCCGCGGCAAGCGAACGCTTGTCCCGCATCTGATTCTTCAGCGCGTAAAGCCCCAGAAGAAGTCCCACCGTGAATGCCGAACTCGTACCCAACCCCGTGCGCGCTGGCAGGTCAGCCACGTGATGAATCTCGACGCCATCATTGATCTCCAAAAATTGGAGGCAGGCGCGCACTGACGGGTGTTCAATCGAATGGTTACTGACAACGTTCTCTACCTTCGAATAGGAGACGCGACTGTGGTACTCGAAAAAGGGCGGCAAAATTCGGCTGGTAATATAACAACACTTATCAATCGTCGTTGACAGCACGGCACCACCGTGTTCACGGTACCATATCGGATAATCGGTGCCGCCCCCGAAGAATGAGATGCGAAGGGGAGTACGGGTAATAATCATAGGTTCAATCTCCAAAGTACGCGAGGAGGCGGAGAGAGCGTCTCGGCATAGGACATCTCGTCCACATCCAGGTATGACTAAATTGACTGGCAAGCATCGCACGCCTCTAAAGCAGTTGTGTCTTGCGGACAGTCCTTTAATGATAAAGGAAGAACTTCAAAATGGACGGCTGCGAAATGAGCTATTCGACAACACTCAGACTTCAAACGGACGTCCGCATGGCATTCGGGTCCACTTTCAAATTCCCAGATTTCCCGCAAGTTTTCGGTGTTGGATGAGGAAAAGTGCTTTGTCCCAGGCTCTTTGCAAACCCGACCGGACCTTTGGCAAGAATACTTGAGCACGGTATGTCAGCCCCTCGCCAAACAACGGCTTCATCCATGAGTACTTCCAGGACAAGCGCGGGGCTTCCAGCTTTCCCCCCATAGTTCTTGCAATCTCGTTTGCCTGCTTCACAATGTCCAGCCTCTCAGGATAGAAATAGACCAGCCAGTTTTGCAGATACTTCACACAAGCGGCCCGAACCCTCGGGCTGTCCTCCAAAGATCTCAGATATCCGATATGCAATTCCATCGAGCGCCACTGGGCCTCCCGTTTCCTGTCTGATCGCCCCACGTAGCTCAGGCTCACGGCCCCAGACGCGCGGTAGTACACCTTCGCTTCCGGCACAAACCGGACGCCTTCACTTTGGAGTAGCACGCGGCAGAAATATTCGCCATCGTCGTCTCCCAGCAATTGGGTGTTCCATGGACCAGCGGCTTCCGTCAACTCACGGCTCACCAGCCACGTCGCGGTCTGCATGTGAAGGTTTTGTCCCATCTTTCGCAACAGCCATTCTGCGGGAGGGAGATCGCACCAAAGTGCCGTCGGAACAAACTTCGCCCGATAGTATCGGTACAGAAAGCGCCCCCAGGCCGAGGAAAAAAGTGTCCGTTTGCTGCTGGATTGGTTGACTGCTTCCATCTGCCGTGCAATCTTGTCCGGAGCTAAGAGATCATCGGCATCCAGCCACTGGATATAGTCTCCGCTGCTCAAGGAAGAACATTTGTTTCTGGCTGCGGCCGCACCTTGGTTCTTCTGCGTCACCACCCGGACCTTGTCGGACTCGAACCGTCGCGCAATCGCAAGAGTTTGATCAGTGGAACCGTCATCGACGACGATGATCTCTTTTTGCTCCCACGTTTGCGCAACTGCCGACCGGAGTGTGTCAACGATCCATTCTTGCGCATTAAACGCAGGGATGAGTATTGATACCAACGGTTTCAAGATAGTTGCCTCCCTAACAAATTTAGATATACGTCTCGCGTCAGCTCTCCCACTACGTTCCATGAATTCCTACTGTTGGCGTATTCACGTATTTCCTGGCGCCGCTCACCCAGGCGCTTATACAGGTCGCCAGCAAAATACGCCTCGATTGCCCGCGCCAAGTCAACCGGATCGCGTGGCTTGCATAGGAGCCCTGTCCCACCTTCGACGACCGCTTCCCTCAGGGACCCCACGTCGGATGCGATTACCGGTAGGCCGAAGCTATAACCCAAGAAGAGCACGCCGCTCTGAAAGATTTCTGTGTAAGGAAGCACCAAGACGTCTGCCGCTTTGAAATAGACTTCCGTCTCCTCATCCGGAACGAATTCGATCTTCTGGATGACTCGTCCACGTTTGACATCGCGGTTGATCTTCCTCTGGATTTCATCCAGGTATTTCTCACCCCCCAGCTTGGGCCTACCCGCAATGATCAGCCGATAGTCCCCGTTCTTGGCTACGATCCGCTGGAATGCGGCGACCAGGAATTCCAGTCCTTTGTAGGGCCCGATTCTGCCGAAGAACAGAATGGTTCTCTCGCCGTCTCTGATGCCCAGCCGCTGCTTAGCCTGTTTGGGTGTAAAAGCGGCGGTCTGCGGAACAGAATTGTTAATCCCAAAAGGGATGACCGAGACCATTCGTTCACGAACACCAAAATCTTTGAGGAGTTCGCTCTTCATTCTTTCCGTATGAACAAAGATGTGGTCGGCAAGGTGATACTGGATTCTCAAGGTAAGGCGATTAAGAAGCGAGTCGTTCGAATCCCTCTTGCCTGCATTCACATTGTGCGCAGTGAAAGCGATCTTCTTGCCTTGCAGCTTGTAGTAGAGCATCAGCACAGTTCGGTCGAATATCTGGAATTTGCTGTTCCAAAGGATATGAAAGACCTTCGGCCTGGCGACGGAGGCGTACCGGATAAGTTTTGCATAGTAGATCAATATCCTACGTATCTTTGTGGCGAGACTGGCGTCCCCCTGATTTCCTCTCAGATTAAGAAATCTCAGTTTTGGACTTGTATGAAGTTCGGGACTGTCCACCTCATCGCTGCCGATGAAGTCCAGGCATACACCTTTTGCTATCAGAGACATAGCCAAGCCGAATGCGTACGGCTTGTCAATGCCGCCAGTAAGCAATCCAACCTCAATTTCAACTGGCGGCGTGGGTGCATTCGCGGCAGTACCAACACGTTCGTCCGTTGTACAGGTGCTCGCTAACGGAGTTGCCTTTGTCACCGGATAACCTTCCTCTATTTCTGTACGGGGTCCTCTTACGCGAAGCTGCGCTCTTACTACTGACCAAGCGAGCCGGAAAGTCATTTGCATCTCGCTACTTCCCGGGGTCTGTTTTCCTTAAACTTTCTCCATTCGAAATTCTGCGTAGTAGCTTCGGCAAGAGATTCTCTCGCGGCGGAAGTCTTCGGAACAGGAGTTTTCGGAACGGCGATTGCCGCCATCATGAAGCAGATCCACACGGGGTTCAGCAGCCTGAACCCCGCCTCGCTGAAACTGTAGATCACACCCACGACGAAATACGCCAGCATGAGTCTACCTGCCTCAGGATCCTTGCGGAGCATGCCCATGGCGTGCCGGTAGCCGGTCACGATTACAATCGCGAGGAGGGCCACCCCCGCCCACCCTAGATTCAAGAACACCTCCAAGTATCCATTATGAGCTTCATTCGGATGCCACCAATGCTTGCTCCAGATCGTGTCGAGTCGTGGCCCCATCCAGAAGTTCTCGAAACCGGTCCCGAGCAACGGGTTTGTGTTCATACTAATGATTTCCTTCCAGAGTTCAGTACGCCCGGTGAGCGTTGCGTCCCTCCCCAAGGTTTTCATCAGGCTCCCACCGAGTTCGGGGAACAGGGCAAGGGTGGCGACGGCCAACATCGCCATCACGACAATGTGCACCACCCAGGGCCTTCGGGCAAGGAGGGGGAAACTCGTCGCTAACATCAATCCGCTTCCCATAACGAAACAGGCAAGCGAGGTCATTGAATTTGCGTACCAAAAAAGCCAGAGTACCATCGCCAGAATCACCCCGTGCGCGATCAACGCCCGATTGTTGCGGCGGTACCCCCTGTCTCGGAACTCTTGGAGAATGCGCCAAACGGCTCCCAGGCCGATAAGGAGGCAGATCACCCCGAGCATGTTCTTATCGTTTGTGACGCCCTCGAAAACCCGTGATCCGTCCGCCGATTTATATGCCATTCCCAAGTCAGGGTAATACTTGATTAAAAGGACGGAAACGGGCACGAGCAGAAACCCTGTCCGAGCTAGGAAGCGTTTGAGCGCAGCGAGTGGCTCAGGATCGGTCAGAATGATCATGACCATCACAAGGTCGCCCAACGCCTTGATCCAACGTCTAAGAGCCACGTCGGGATAATCGGACCAAAGGATGCTCACTGCGCAGTAAGAGAAGAACAAAAGAATAGGGGCGTTCATCCGCAACAGAGTTATGAGCTTTTGACCTCTCCAGAGCAACACCATGATTCCAATTGCCAAGAGCACGGTGAAGAGGTTCCGCTGAATCGGGTTTCCTTCGAACTGGTCGACCGCGCTCCGTGGGCCGCTCTGCAACCATTTGGAGGCCGATGCGGCGAGTATCATCCAGATCACAGAAATCCAGAGAGCTTTCGAAGTCCGGACCTTCCTGTCCCAATTGAATATGAAAAGCCCGAGGATTCCGAGAGCGAATACGATGGTGGCAATTAGAGGGGACGTAACAACCTCCGGGCGCGCAGTTCTGCTTGACGGTGATGACTCATCTCGGGTCGAAAAACAGCCGGTGCAGAAGTTCCAGGGTCAGCATTTTGTGAATCTCCCTGGTGTAATTTCGATTTCCTTTGACGTGTGCTCGCACTAGGGCTTCTAGGCCGCTCGGTTCAAGGTATGGCCGGGCGAGCGTCCGCGTGTCGAGCAGAATTTCGCGAACATACTCCGAGAGCGCATCCCGGTACCAGATTCTATAATGAGAAAACTTGTGCCGGCCGAGGAATAGGCGCTCGAGGTGGAACGGCGCGAACCAGTGATCGATCTGCGCCAGCCATTGGGGCATGCCGTAGTCATAGGCGTACTCCGCCTTAACCGCAAACTCGAAGAGAGCCCGGGCAGCGGCAGCGGCCATGCGCCCAGAGTTCCCGTTCACGCCGCGATCGGTCCGTATCTGTCCGAGCACTGGATTACCTTCGTGGATCAGGCGCGACCGGACATCACTATCAATTCCCGTCTCAAATTTCGGAGCTCGGTACACGGTTCGGACAAAGTCGTTGTCGAGGTAAGGTGACCGTACAATGAGTTGCGTCTGCTCCAGGGAAAGAATTCCGTGATGGTACCAGGGAGACTGGCGGAAAGCAGCGAAAGTAACCGGATGCTCATGGCGAAGCCCTTCGTAGGTACATTCTGCTTGGTCAACATAAGCTAGGAACTCAGGGTTATATAATCCGGCCATCGGCAATTCCGGACTTAACATGACATCGTGGCGGAGGACTTCGCTGCCGTATGTACCAACAACTTTCACGGGCGCGATCTGCCGCGCCTTCTCACTCACATAGAGATCGGACGAATGAGAAACGTCGATAGTTCCCTCGGTGAAGTATATGCTGCGCTCGGCGTAATGCGCGAAACGCGAAAGGAATTCAGTTCCAACTTGAATCACCTGGTGTGATTGATGGCATTGGGTTGCAACTTGTCTCGCAGCTCGAACGTCTTCGCAATCGCGTAGCATTCCCCCGAAAGTGTAGCAGGGGAGTGATCTGGGTGTGGCCTTTTGCCACGCCATAATTGCTCTGGTGTCCAGTCCGCCGGTAAGAGTCATCCCAATCGGCAGGTCGCCCTTGAAGTAGCGCGGTAGGTTTCGCGAAAAGACGTCGCGAATTTCCCCATAATAGGATTCTGGACCTAAGTGGGCTTGTTCTTCCCATTCGCGAGGCTGGAAATACGAGTCCTTTCGCTCGAGTGAGCCATCGCGAAAGGTCCAAGCTGACCCGGCCGGCACTACATGGATTTCCTTAAATAAGGTCCGGTCCTCCAAGATACAGCTGTAGGCTACGAACTCCCCCAAACCCTTCGGGCTCGGCGTCCGGAGTTCCGGGCGCGCGGCTAAGATCGCTTTGGCTTCCGCAGCGAAATAAAATGCCTCCTTGGATTGGTGGTAACAAATCCGATGCATCCCGTAACGGTCATTGAACAGCATCGCCGAACCACGTCTCTTGTCAATTAGGAGGCCGTGGAACATTCCGTTCAATCCGGCCGGAAAGGACTGTTCTTCTTCGTAAAGGTGGACGAGATATGAGGCCCCGCGGGCATCGAAAGAATGCCCCCGATCGGCTAGGCTCCTAGCGGTTCCGGATTCAGGGTACTCTTCCCCTGAAAAAACGAGCGAGATATCACCTTGTTCGTTAGCGAGAGGCATCCCGTCAGAAAAGGAACCCTCAACCGCGCTCCATCCCACGTACAATCCTAGAGATTCATCGATCCATGTTCCCGTACTGTAGAATGCCTCATGGCAAAGTGCTTCGACCATGCGAAGTAGTTCCGCTTCGGCCCTTTGTCGGGGCATCTTGGTTATCAGACCGACGATTCCTGGCACAAGTCCCTTCTGTTAGAAAGCATCCATCGACGTATGAAGCTTGCGCGAGTACCAGGCGCTTCGGAGCTCGCGAACTCGGGCCATTATCGGTTCAGGAAACCGGTCAATGATCTTGTGGTGTAGGCCAAGACGGAAAGCGATCCAGCCGAGACGGCTCAGCGGGACATAATAGCGTGGTAGATCAACCTTCCGAAATCCATTGTTGGTCTTGAAAGCGCTTAGGCTATCTCCTTGCTTCTTGCCGTAGCTAAAACTTGAGTACGCGAGATGAGCAATGCCCCGTTCAGCGCAGGATCGAACCGCTTGAGCGATCAGGGCATTAGTCGCAGCCTTGGCTCTGTGCCGCATCATTGATATTATGTTCATCACGTTTGCTTGCACTCTTGCGGCGTCGGTCGTCAATTTTACGAACCCAATTAGCTGTTCGCCGAGAAACGTCCCGATAAAGATGCTTCTATCCGCGTAAGTCGCTGAGTGCTCTCTCACTGCCTCCAGGCTCTTGCCGTAGTGGCTGAAGGGTTTCCCTTGGCGAATGGGAGACTCGTTGTAAATTTCCCAGATTCCCCGGACAAGGGCATCGTCAAAAGCAATCTCGCGAGTCTCGGTTCCCGCTTTCTCCGCTTTCCGAACCATATTTCGAGTCTTGCTGTCGACCTGCTTTTTCCACCATTCATCGAAAGTGGATATCTCAAGTACTGCAAGGTTGTCCTGTTCCATGGGGTAAGCAAAATTAGGCTTCGTTTGAGGCATTATCTGCATGAAGGTAAACAGATCAATCTTTGTTGCAGACCTCCGCAGGCCGTCAAGCAATGTTTCGGGCTCCTGGAGGGCGTCATAGGTATCTGCATCCGGCCGGGCGATACGAATTAGGCGTCCTTCGACCTTAACGTCCTGCCCGTATATCTTGATAATTTGTTTCTTTTTCATGCCGCTCCAATATGCGATTGCAAAAAACCGCCGCTAACGACTGGACAATTTCCTGCCAGAGACAAATGCCTTCAATCTCTGCATCTGCTCTCGTCGGCAGAACTCAACCATTTCGCGAGAGACCGGCCTTTCGACCCGTCGCACTAGAGACCAGACATAACCAGCCCCCGTCATAAATCCGCCCAAGATAAGGGGCCTTCTGGTCATCTGATAGGCTGTTCTGAACAATTCCCAAACCGGACTTGTCCCCACGGAGTAGTCCTTGGCTCCATCTTTAAACTTCGAGATCAATAGGCCTTGCTGGGAGGTCCCGGTGGCCCGATGGTGCAGATACATCTTTTCGGTAAATGTCCTGGTCTGCCAGCCCTTCATTCTGGCCGAAATATCCGCAATCCGATCAATGGCACCACCTTTCACCGGCATGTATCCGCCGATCGCTTCGAAGCACTCGCGGCGAAACAGTTGGCAGGGGCCTGTCACGTGGTCGATGCTCACGTAGCGATAGTCATACTGGTCATTGAGCGGGTCCCTGTACGGCGTTCCGACCAATCCCAGCGCGGGATTCTCCGCCAGTTTCTGAAGCAAGAAGTCAAAATACTCTTTGTCAAACGAGATATCGGCATCTAAATTGCCAATCACGTCGTATTTCAATCCCGCCACCTTGGCCTGGCCAGCATTGAAAGCGGCCACCTTGCCCGCAAAGTTCCGCTCCGCACGCCGGGGTAGGCTCACCAAGTCGATCCAAGCATGTTCGGCGGCAAATTTGCGCACGACTTCATCGGTGCCATCGGTCGAGCCATCGCTGACGATAACCCACCGAAGAGGAAGAATCGTCTGTGCGACGACTGACTTGATGGTTTCCTCAATATAAGCGGCTTCATCTCGCGCAGGCGTTACGAGCACATAAATCGGTAATTTTGTTAGCATGGTTCCTTGCACGAACCGCCGGACGGCGAGACAAAGCGAGCTAGTGTTCTGGAGAAGCATTGAGGAAGTGTTGCGATCCTATTCATGCTGCTCACCAGTCGCACTTCTTAAAGTCTTGCGTCGGGACCGAAAATCTCGAGCTCTGGAGACAATGCTGTTTAAGATTCGATTGGTGTCCACATAGTTGTCGCGGAATTCACACAGCATGCGACGAACCCGCACTCTCGCATCGTGGATTGGCGTCTGCTGACCCGAGAAGCCAGTGGAATCAGGTCTGCGAGACGAAACTCTGATCTCGGCGATTTGCCCAGCGTCCAACGACAGTCGTATCTTGAAATACCCATCTTCTCGCTCGTAGTCCTGACCGTGCCCATTTATCGTCACCGAGAGTGATGGCCCGTCGGGTGGTTGCCGATGAAGGAGAATGTATCCACGGGTCAGTGTTTCCTCATTCTTCAGCCAGAAGCGGCTCGTATAGAATCGTACGTACACATCGCCGTCCTCAGTCGTTCTCGTCAGGCAGGCGCGCGAGCAAATTGTCGCGAGGTTTGTCCATTCGAGTCGCTCCTCGAGAGCGTTTAAGTGTGCGACAAAAGTTCCAAGAGTGTTGTACCCATCTCGAAAATAACCGTGATGTTCGACCGCCAAGGCTGGCTTTCCCATGAAGAGGTCAAGAGCGAACTCTGCGACCTCACGTGGGTAGCGACGACCAAACAGGGGAAAATCCGCAAACCTGGTGATCGCCACCTCCAATAGATCTCGAAGGGCCAGCGATCCTGGCATCGTCGAGGGGCAGAGATCGGTGATGACCGCGGCCAGGTATCCCGATGCCCTCAGGGCAGCAACGGCCTCGGGGGAATAGAGCCCCTGGGGAAATACCATGATGTCGTCGAACGGGACCCCGGAAAGCCGTTGGTGCGTTCGCATTCTCGCTAACGCCAATTGAGCCTTCTCGTGGAGCGACTGGAACTCGCTCGTCGCGAACTCCCGATGCGTATGGTCGCAGCCATGAATACAAAGAGAAGACATCGGGTGACCGGACGAAAACAGCTCAGCCACCTCCTTGCTCGACCTCCGATGATTCCACGGAATGAAAGCGATGCACATGGAAAACTTATGCTGGTGCATGACTTCCGTGAGCCGTCGATAATCGAGAAACCCATAACGGTTTTTCAGTAAGGGATCGTCGATGATGAAGCAGGCTCGGGGGTTGTCGTTGTGCCAGAGGCGGTTTCCCAAGGCTCGCCGCAGAAACATCATGAGCGGGACCAGCCTGGAGAACCATGATAAGACACCTGCCTCAGGCGGTACTTTGTCGTCTAAATCAGCCAATTCGCCACAAGCCATGAAGAACAACTGTGCCCCGCCATTATCGCTGCGGACGAAAAAAGGCTTGTCGCCCGCTCGAATAATAACGTCGTGTCGTTCCTCTTCATTCCCCTCGACAAAACAGTTTTCTCTCGTTGCGTCCACCGCTCCCAGGGAGAGTCCGGAGAGTTGACCGCACAATTCACGATGACCATCGGCAACCTGAAACCGCGCAGAAGTATTGCTTAGTGGCTGGATTCCAAGGAAACCACCGGAAGTCAGAGCTTGCAGGACCGCGCCGTGACGGTCTGTCGGTTGGAATCCGTAGATGAAGACATGTTTCGCCAAGCTTGTCAGGCTGTGTAGTCCGCTGACCCCGCTTTGCGTCCAATCGGCAACCTTAACAAGCGTTGTCGCGTCGACGATGAGGCAAGTGCATCTGGGCACTAATTTGGGAAGTGCTGAAGCGTCGCCCAACGCGGCGGTATTGAGGCACACAAACGTTGCTTCTGCTCCCAGAAACACCGCGATCTTGTGCGCGTTGCGATCTGAGTCTGCAGGGGCGTTCCAGCAAAGAACAACAACATCGCTGTCCGATGAGAACGATTCAAGCCTCAACTGGGTCGATGCTGGCGAATTCTGCTGTTGTGTCATGCAATAGGGTTCCGGTCGGCAGTTCCTGAACACTCCCATCGAGCCGGACAGGAACGCGTGCTAGCTACAATGAGTGGTTGAGAAAATCGCTCTATTAACGCCCAGCCGCGCTTGGGACAATCCCATCTACCCCGGTTTATCTTTCTGCGGCAGTCATCCCGGCGGCGCTTGAGCATTCTATTACGGGGCGCGCGGAGCCAGCCAGGTCTGCAATCAGTCTCAAGTAACGCTGGCGCATAATATCCCAGCGTATCGGCGCGTATTCCTGCTTGGCTCTCGCCGCCAGCCGAGCACGCAACCTGCCATCCTGGTAAAGCCTGACCATTTGCTTGGCCAAATCCGCAGGATTGTTCGGCTCAAAATAACTGAGGGCTCCTTCACTGAAGTAATGCCGTATCGTCCTAAGGCGAGACATGAGGACAGGCATCCCCATAATGATGAATTCGGGCAGCTTATTGGGAAAGGCAAAGTCGAGAAACACGTCGCAGCGGATCGGTAGAACTCCGACGTTGCACTTATTCAGCCACGCGGGAATGTCGGCCGACGGTACTTGCCCAACTAGCTTAACCTTTGAGGTCAACCCGCGTTCCTGCGCAAGCTCCGCCAGTCCCCCCTGTTCCGGTCCGGATCCTAGAATCCACAATTCCGCTTCAGGCATCTCTCCGTGCACCATGTTGAAAGCTTCTATGGCGATATCGAGTCCGTAAATTCTTGTCAGTGTCCCATGGTAGACCATAACGAATGGATGAGAACGATCATCGAATGCTGCCGCAGGTGCGCTCGACTCGAACCGCGCTTCGTCGGCTGAGTTCATAATCACAATAGACTTTGATGCATCCAGGCCACGCCCAATGAGAAGGTCTTGGATGGGTTCGCTGATCGTCACGACGTAGTCGGCGAAATTGAAGCTGATCTTTTCCAGATACTTCAATACCTGAACTAGCAGAGAGTCTTCCGTGATCCCGTACTTCGACATGTAGAATTCCGGTGTGATTTCGTGCATGTCCAACACTAGCTTCGCACCCATCCATCGGGCAGGGATTGCTGCGAAGATCAGAAAGTCCGGTAGTGTATTTACATCGATTACCGCGTATCGTCTCCGTCTCATCAGGACAAACACGCGAACGAATGCCCATACGAGAAACGCCACGTACTCATACGCATAACGGAGCAAAGAACCACGTTTCTTGCCTAACGAAACCGTGTAGATGTTGACACCGCCCAGCGCGTAGCTCTTCTTACCGTGAGCTGCGGCAAGCGCCAGAACGTCGACAGAATATCCCGCTGCTACCAAAGCCTCAGCCTTCCGCCGAACTCGCGAATCGAGGTCATAAATGTTCTGGACCAGTATGCACACCGATTTCATTAGCGGATCCCAAGCGCAGACAATTTTATTGGTAACTCAGCAACTTTCTGCGAAGAAGAATCAAATTCGAACATTGCCTTCGAATTCCAAGAGACATCAGTGAAAGTGTTTTCCTCGCCATTCGAGCACTGCCCATCATTTCGATTACCAGGTTGATGTACCCTGATGCACAGTGGTGGCAGTGAATCTTTTTCCCCGCGCTCCAGAATTGCTCTGACAATCTGGCCATTGCCAAATCGCTCGAAACGCACTTCACGCCGCTTCCGAAACCAATCAACAGCTTGTGAGCCTGTCGCAAACCATGCGTCGGATGACTTCAGAACGGTTACAAGGCTGACATAGAAATCGCCCCAAAAACGCTCCGGTCCGTGACTCCGGTCATGCCAAAGAATTGTCAATACGCCTCCGAACTTTCCGGCGTTTTCGATTAGGTCTTTGCAGCGTTTCTCGGCTTCGATCTCATGCAGGTCGAGTTTATTCTGATAAAACAACGCGCCATCCTGGATGTGCATGGGAAGTTCCAAAAGCGTCTTTACACCAAGTGGCCGGAACACCTGAGTTGTTCCGTTGCGGTACCCCACGGTGTCGTTAAAGCCGGCAGTGGAATCGTACGCGTAGCCAGCTTTCTCCAAAACGGAGGGCGTATTCTGATCTTGCAGCAGCCAGTGCATCCTGATTCCGCTGCCAGATTCGTTTTTGACCCTTGCGAGCTTCGCATATTCCGTTTGACCCTTCTCGACGCTGTGCCAGGCATCGATTCCGTGTACGCCCAGCTCACAACCTTCCCTCTGGAGAATGGCCGTCCAATCTCGAATATCCTCTACGTCGTAGGACGCTGCGCGTCGGACCGCATGCTTGCCCGGTACGTTGTCGCCCATGCGCTTCCTGAATGGAATCAGGAAATAAGTCGCAGCCAAATCCTTCTCGACTCTCAGATACCATTCGAATGGACTCCAAAAGTCTTTCGCCCACCCCAGATAAACGAAGGGCAGCGACGCGGCCGCACGCCAGGTTTCAAGAAGACGGCGGATCGAAATCCTGCGACGAAAGAGATTGCGAACTGCCCCTATAGTCGAGCGGTAGAGAAACCCAAACATCGTGTGGTCGAACTTGTGGTTGCGAATTCCCACGAAGTCGATGTCATGGGTTAGACAAACGACAAAAGTGTGGTTTGGCGGAGAGGGGGGAATCTCCGGCAGGGAAATCCCTTCGCGCAAAATGCCATCCCTGAGAATACTGATGTGAATATCGAGCGACGGAACGTCCGCGTACTCAATCGGCTGGCCGGCTGTAAAGAGCTGCTGGACTTCTTGGAACAGATCATATCCGAACCGCAGAACTCGTTGCCCCGTGGAAGATACGAAACGAACGCCCGCGACCCCGAGTGTTGCATCGAGACAAGGAATGCCCTTGTCAGTCGCTTGAAACGTTGCAAGGTTTCCGTATATAGGGACCGCTGCTTCTAGATAGTTCAGCGTTCCCCTTCGACTCGTCGTGCGCAAAGCAATGCTGTCACGCGCATCGCCGTTCTTGGTTTCCGCTCCGTACACCACAAGCAATTTCGCGTCGACCGTGGGAGACTCATCGGCCGTCACTAGGACGACATCGTATGTCTGAGCAGGCTCGTAGTACTCCCACGGAGTCTTGAAGAGCTGGAAAAACTCTTCAACGGTAGCGGTCTCCTCGGTTTTGCAGATAACTCCGATCAACGGTTCAACGCCAAGTGGGTTTCCCCACGAGCTCCGAAGCTGGTTTGCTGGAATTGCTCTCGGTTGATGGGCTAGATGAAAGAAAATCGCGGATGGACTCGACCACGTGCCGCAGTTGTGCCTCGGAAAGTTCCGGATAGATAGGTAGCGCTACCGTTTCCTTGGCGGCGCTCTCACTTTCCGGGAACGCTCCAACTTTGTGGCCCAGATAACCGAAGCACTCCTGAAGGTGCATCGGCACAGGATAGTAGACCTCGGTGCCGATACCGCGCTGTTGCAGCGCATCCTGCAAGTGATCGCGGCGGGAAACCCGGATTACGTATTGATTGAAGATGTGGCGATTCGCCACCACTGTCGGGAGCGCAACACTGGATGCACCGGTGGAATTTCCGGAAAGCCCCATCTCTTGGAATAGTTGATCGTACTTTCTCGCGTTGCGCTGACGCCCGGCAGTCCATTCGTCTAGATGCGGCAGCTTTGCGAAAACAACCGCCGCTTGCAACGCATCGAGGCGGAAATTGCCTCCGACGACCTTATGATAATACTTGGGCTTCGAACCGTGAGCCCTCAGGCACTTCAGTTTTTCCGCCCGTTGAGCATCGTTTGTGACAATCATTCCCCCATCGCCGGCGGCGCCGAGGTTTTTGGAAGGGAAAAACGAAAAACAACCATAGTGTCCGATCGAACCTGCGCGCCGCCCCTTGCTCTCCGCGCCAATCGCTTGCGCGGCGTCTTCGATGACAACCAGGCCGTGTTTCTCGGAGATTGCCATCACCGCGTCCATGTCGGCCATCTGGCCGTACAGGTGCACCGGGATGATTGCGCGCGTTTTGCTCGTCACTTTGGACGCAATCTTGGTGACGTCCAGGTTGTAAGTAACCGGATCAATGTCGACGAATACTGGCGTCGCTCCTACGCGCGCGATCGCGCCCACTGTTGCGAAAAACGTATAAGGAGTTGTGATGACCTCATCACCGGGGCCGATATTCTCCGCCATCAGGCACGCCAAAAGCGCGTCCGTGCCGGAAGAAACCCCCACAGCGTATGAACGGTTGCTGTACTGGGCGATCGCCTTTTCGCACTGTTCGACTTTCGGTCCCAGGATGAAGTGCTGTGACTCCATCACCTCCGCGATGGCCGCCTCGACTTCGGCCCTGATCGTCGCGTACTGTGCCTTAAGATCGAGTAGTGGCACCTGCATACTTTGCCTCCTCTTTTTTCAGTTCTCTGTAAGACTTGGTGCCCTTGCTCAGGTCCGCCGGCAAAGGTTCTTCTTCATCCAAGTCTAGGCACCGCAGAACGCCGGGCTCAATCTCCTGATAACGGTACCCGCTCTCCGGACAAACCATCACCCCAGTGGGGTCGGGCGACTCAAGTCGGTGCCCATGGCGGCTCATCCATCCCGCCTGGCGAGCTGGGTTTCCGATGACCAACGCGAAGTCGGGTACGTCCTTGGTAACCACCGAACCGGCTCCGACGAACGCATAACGTCCAATCTTTACTCCACAGACGACGGTTGAGTTAGCTCCGATCGTACAGCCACGTTTCAGATTTGTAACTTCATACAGCGAATGCCTGTTCACTTGTGATCTGGGATTAGTCACATTCGTCAGAACACAAGACGGTCCGAGAAACACATCATCTTCAATCACCACTCCCGTATAAACTGACACGTTGTTTTGAATCTTGACGTTGTTTCCGATCACTGCCCCGCCATCGACGTTTACGTTTTGTCCTAGGATGGAGCGCTCGCCGATTCGGGCGCCTTTCATGATGTGCGAGAAGTGCCAGATCTTCGTACCAGCGCCGATCTCGGCGCCATCATCAACATACGCGGATTCGTGTACGAAGAAGGGACGCTCTCCCTTTTCATTCTTGACGTTGAGCGCCTCCGGATTAATTCCCCCGTTGTGCAGCGCGCGCTGGCAAGCATCCAAAACTCGCAAGACCCTGAGGCCTTCTGCGCCATCGCTCACAGGAGAAGTTCTGGATTTCACGCAGTCTAGGAAGTGTTGGCATTCCGCACGGAGTGGCTCCCGATCCTCTAAATCGACGATTTCGCCGTTCGCCTTAACCGCCGTGGGGATCCGATTTCTCCACTCGACTCTGTGGGGGTACAAGACGAGCTTGTGTTCCGCCGTGTCGTCAAAGATGGCCATTTTCTCTGATCCAACGACCACCAGTCGCTGCTCTTTGATCGGATGCAACCAGCTGACGAAAATGTGGGCCTGGACTCCGCTCGGGAATTCGAAGTGGCTCAAGGTGACGTCAGGGATATCGCGATTCAGATAAGAACCACCCTGGCAGGTAACCCGAGTGGGCATTTCGTTGAGGAGCGAAAGCATCACGGAAATATCGTGTGGAGCAAAACTCCAGAGTATATTCTCCTCTGTCCGTATTTTTCCTATGTTCAGACGATTGGAATACAGATAGTTGATTTTCCCAAGAGCGCCGTCCTGTATCAGCTTCTGCAGTTTCAGGATTGCCGGGTGATACCTGAGAATGTGTCCCACCATCAGAATTCGTTGCTTGGCCTCAGCCAGTTTCACGAGCTCCTCGCCGTGTTTCACGTCAATAGCGAGTGGCTTTTCGACGAGAACGTCCTTGCCGGCTTCGAGCGCTGCCTTGGCCATTTCATAGTGCTTTACCGCTGGCGTGGCCAGCGCCACTGCGTCAATAGAAGAATCGGAGAGGACTTCGCTGAATTCCGAGCAAAACCTGACACCTTCGTAAGATCGCTGGTAGGTCCCTTCGAGCGATCTATCCGCGTCGCAGAGTGCCTCCAGGGCTCCCAGTTCATAAAAATTTCGAACGAGGTTTTTGCCCCAGTAGCCAACGCCGACAACAGCCACCCTGACCTTCGGCTTGTTCACGCTAATTTGCATATTCCGCCCTTTCTGCAAGAGCCATCGGCTCGGGCCCGATCCCAAGAAGATCCACACACTTAGCTGCCGCGGCTCCATCCCCGTACAACACCGGATGCGAATCGGGCGGAGAAAATGAATTCACGGCGTCGACAATTTTGCTCAAATCGGAGCCCACCAGAACATTCCAACCCGCCTCAACAGTCTCTACCCATTCGGTTTCGTTTCGAAGTGTGAGGCAGGGCACGCCGAGCCAGTAGGCTTCCTTTTGCAGCCCGCCGGAATCGGTGAGAACCAGCCGCGCGGAGCCAATCAATGTGACCATATCCATGTATCCCAGGGGATCGATCAAGCGTACGTGAGGTTTAGGCCGGAAGCCCATTTCGGCGATGATTTTTCGGGCTCGCGGATGAACCGGGAAGACGACCGGCTCGTCGATAGCGTCAAAAGCGCTCAAGATGCTTGACATTCGCGACGCTTCGTCCGTGTTCTCGCTGCGGTGCACGGTCGCCAGTAAGTAACCCTGCTTGCTCAATTCAAATCGTTCCAGAATCGTCGACTGGTTCGCCCCAACGCGTTGCTTCGCCCAGTTCAAAACGTCCAGCATGACGTCTCCAACGAGATGAACGTTTTGCGAAATGCCCTCAGCAGCCAAGTTGCTGACCGCCGTTTTGCTCGGACAAAGCAACATATTCGACAAATGATCCGCCATCACTCGGTTGATCTCTTCGGGCATTCGACGATTAAAGCTTCTCAGCCCAGCTTCTACGTGGGCAATGGGAACACATAGCTTTGATGCCGCCAGCGCACCGGCTAACGTCGAGTTCGTGTCCCCGTAGACTAGGACACAATCCGGACGTTCGACTAGCAGCACGTCTTCGATGGCTTTGAGCATCGCCCCGGTCTGAAAGCCGTGCGAGCCCGACCCCACGCCTAAGCTCGTCTTCGGTCTGGGTAAGTCCAGGCCATCGAAGAATATTCCTGACATTTCGTAGTCATAATGTTGCCCCGTATGCACCAGAATCTCTTCGTGTTGCTCTCGCAACTTCCGGCTTATTGCGGCAGCTTTGATGAACTGAGGCCGCGCCCCGACGATGGTCACAATTTTCACAGTTGTCTCGCTATTGGATTTCTTCCTGGGTCTTGAGCAATCAGGCGATCTTGGGCTCCATCAGGGAGGGCCCTTCCGTCACCACAGACTTCGTGAGTTCTCTTACAACCCCGCTCTGCTGATCCCCTCGCAGGTGCGGGTACATAGGCAGAGAGAGGATCTCCGCAGCGACTTTTTCTGTGATGGGAAAATCTCCCGTCTTGTACCCGAGGCCGACGTAAGCATTCTGAAGGTGCAGAGGAATCGGATAGTGAATTCCTGTGCCAATACCGGTTGAAGCGAGCTGCTTTATGAGCTCGTCTCGATTTTCAACCCTCACCACGAAAAGGTGATAGACACACCTGCTCCATTCCGGTTCGCAGGATACGGTTACTTTGTCGTTGCCCATTGCGGAAATCAACTCACGGTAGCGAGACGCGGCCGTCCGTCGCATCTCGGTCCACTGGGGAAGATACTTGAGCTTCACTTGCAAGATTCCGGCTTGGATCGCATCGAGTCGCCCGTTGTAGCCCTCTAGTGCGTGGTGATACTTCTTTGTCTGACCATGATCTCGCAGCATTCGCGATTTCTGCGCGAGCCCTTCTTCGTTAGTCGTGACCGCGCCTGCTTCGCCGCACGCCCCCAGGTTCTTTCCGGGATAGAAACTGAAAGCGGCCGCTCTCCCCATGGAACCAGCCGTCCGCCAGCGGTTTTCTTTTTTCGAGAAATATTGTGCGCCGTGAGCTTGGCAGGCGTCTTCAATGACGATCAGCTTGTATTGCTCGGCAAGTTCCACAAGCGAATCCATATCGGCCATCTGTCCATAAAGATGGACCGGCACGATGGCCGTAACCGGCTTACCGCTCTTGTTGTCGATTACAACGCCGAGCCGGTCATCCACCGTACAACTGCCCTCCAAATATTCACGCACTTTCGCTGGATCCATGTTGTAGGTGCGTTCATCGATGTCCACGAATCTGGGTTCTGCACCCGCCTGTGATATCGCCTCCGTGGTGGCTATAAATGTGTTCGGCACAGTAATTACGACATCGCCGGATTTGACCCCGGCAGCCATCAGAGCGAAACGTAGTGCATCGGTTCCGCTGCCGACGCCGACGCAGTATTTCGTGCCGCAGAACTCCGCGAACGCATGCTCGAACTCCTCTACCATCGGACCGCCGATGAAACCGGCGGTGCGCAGCGCGCGCTTGAAAACTTCAGTCAGTTCCTGCTCAAGCTCGATGTGCATCGTGGCAAGGTCCAGGAATGGAATCGTATCTTTGGTGTTCACTCTTGCTCTCCCATGGCAACAGTCGCTTTGGTATCGACGAATCTCCTAACTCGTGCAGGGTTTCCCGCGACGATGGCATTGGCAGGAACATCCTTCGTGACGACGCTTCCGGCGCCGACAATTGCTTTTTCTCCAATCGTCACATTGCAAAGTACAGTCACTCCCGAACCAATCGATGCGCCCTTCTTCACCACAGTCCGCTCGACTTTCCAATCCTTTTCGGACTGCAACTCTCCTTCCGGCGTAGTTGCGCGCGGGTAGGGATCGTTGATGAAAGTTACGCCGTGTCCGACGAAAACGTTGTCCTCGATCGTGACACCCTCGCAAATGAAGCTGTGGCTGGAGATTTTGCAGTTCTTTCCGACAGTCGCGTTCTTCTGAATCTCAACAAAGGCTCCGATTTTCGTGTCGTCGCCTATCTCGCAGCCGTAAACGTTGATGAATTTGGAAAACCGGACGTTTCTGCCGAGCTTTACATCAGGGGAGATACACACGAAGTCAATCATAGTTTGACGACTCTGCCCTTCTCCTGGAGAGATTTGTCAGCCGCTTCGAGCATGCTTACGACTCGAAGACCAGCTTGGCCGTCGTTGAACGGCTTCTTGTCCTGAGTTATGCACTCAATAAAGTACGCCGCCTCCGCTCTGAGGGCTTCCACCTGTTCCACCCTCGGTGCCCACATGTCCCCTGTGCGATAGCTTACAAGTTGCTGATAAACAGCTTCACCGTTTGTAAACTGCACCCCTTTGTCGTAAACCTTGATCTTTTCGTCCGCCTCGATATCGTTCCAGAGGAGCATCTTCTTTTCTCCGCCAATAAGAGTGGTCCGCACTTTTACGGGCGATAACCAATTCACGTTGATGTGGCCGATCATGTTATCTGGATAATAGATAGTCATGAACGCAATGTCAGCCACACCGTTCAAGTGACGCTCGCCTGTGGCTACCACTGCTTCCGGTTTTTGCTTGATCAAATGGTCCATGATCGAGAGGTCATGCGGAGCAAGGTCCCAAATGACATTCACATCATGTTGGAACAGTCCAAGATTCACGCGAGTCGAATCGTAATAATACAGATGGCCAAGAGTATCGTTATCGATTAGCTGGCGGATCCGCCTTACGGCTCCGGTGAACAGGAATGTGTGGTCCACCATAATTTTGAGTTTTTTCCGCTCCGCCAGCTCAATCAGCTCCTCAGCTTGCGCTACTGTTGAGGTAAAAGGCTTTTCGACGAATACATGCTTTCCGTTCTCAAGCGCTCTCTTGGCCAACTCAAAATGGGTCCAAACGGGCGTGACCACGGCAATCGCATCGATATCGACTGCGGTTAACAAATCGTTGGCTTCCGAGCTGACGCGAACGCCCGGATATGCCTGTTGAGCTCGTCGCATTGATTTGTCGCACTTGTCGCAAATCGCTACGACGAGGGACCCTTCTGCTTGCTGAAAATTCCGAACGATATTCGGTCCCCAGTAGCCGTAACCAATCACACCAACTCGAATCATGTTCGCTCTACCTTCTGTGGAGGAGGGTTGCATGGAGTGCTCTTGACATTTGATTTGAAACGTCCCACTAACGAAGTTCGAAGGACAATCGAAAAGAAAAGTGATGGAACTTAGGAATTGCTATGAGAAAGAGCGGCCGAAACCTCACCATCGCTAGTGAAAAGCACTTCGGAGCGCAGTCCAGATCCACTCGCGATAAATCACTGGGAAGCCTCCGCGCCAACATCTGAATAGGCTACCGCCATTAATGTCACCGAGGACGGTGTCAAACACACAAGAAAGGTCGCAATCTGTCTGCCAGACTGTCCTGTCACAAGACGAAGATGGACTAACCCTAATTGTTTGAAAACACAAGGGTTGGCAATGGGAGCAGTCCTGCCGTGATAGCCGGTACTACGGCCCCCTTCCGGACGGTCGATTCGATGGAAAACTCTTACCACGATTTGAGAATGGGATTCCTTGAGGGAGGTACAAAACTGAGGGGTAGAATGCCCCGTCTGAAAGGGGCGTATCTATTACGCTTGTAAGGTCTTAGGCCTCGAAGAGCGTCCCATGAAGCGACGAGAAATCAGACCAGTCTTTCCTGAGTCCCCCCACGCGACCCATGCTGCTCCATTGTATGGGCCTGGGTCCTTTCACTTGGCTTCGGCCATCCATGGCTCTTCGATAAGGTGCCGACTATTTTCGTTCCCGCGTTGAAGAACTCACGTGGGGGCTCATCCGGAAACGAGATAACGCCTCTCCGAGATTCTGAATAAACGCTTCTGAATTATAGACATCCGCGTCGATACTTGTACTTCCTGCTGGCGCAGTCGGTTCGACCTCGTCGAGCTGAAATTCATGTGCGACGTCTTCGACGATTTTGGGTGAGATCGGCCGCTGCTGTTCGACGTAAGCATTGATTAGCGAGTGTTCGCAGAGCAGATTCACCACACGTGGAATGCCCAGTGAATATAAATGGATCGTTTCAACGGTTTTCGGACTGAAAATCAGTTCACCGCTCGCTCCTGCAATCCTAAGCCGTTCGGCGATATAGTCGTGTGTCTGCTCTTTCGTCAGGGGCGCTGTCTTGCACCGCAGCATGATGCGCTGGCGGAGTTGTCGCAGTTGTGGCAGCTTCAGCTTCTCTTCTAACTCTTGTTGTCCGGACAATACGATCTGCAGCAGCTTCTCCGTCGATGTCTCCAGGTTGGTCAATAGCCGAATTTCTTCCAGTACCGGGTATGTCAGGTTCTGTGCTTCGTCCACGATGAGCACGGTGGTTTCGCCGGCACGGTAACGGTCGAGAAGCCATTGATTGAGTCTCATCAACTGCTTACTCTTTGTCTGTGACTCGCAGGAAATACCGAACTCCGCCAGAATGAAATCGAACAATTGATGCGTATTCATCCGGGAATTAAATAGAAAAGCAGTTCTTACCCGCTGTTGATGTAACCGCTCGACAAGGCGGTTTATGAGTGTGGTTTTTCCCGTGCCGACTTCACCGGTCAGCGTGATGAAGCCTTTGCGATTCTGCACGCCATACATCAACCCGCTCAGCGCTTCCTCGATCTCTTTAGTAAGAAAGAGGTAGCGCGGATCTGGATTGACATTGAACGGATTGTCTTTTAAGCCGAAGAAGCTTTTGTACATAGTCTCCGCACTTTACCGCCCGGCCTGCCACTGAGCTTCCATTCTTGCTGTAATTCTCTCTTCTCCTCGAGCTGGAGAATCTGGATTTGCGGCCTGCCCGGGACAGTAACCTTTGCACTATTTCAGCAAGAGTGGTCTTGTATGCCACCCAAAAGTCAGGAAAACTTGGTGCGCCAAGTAACTCGTTCCGCAATTTGGCGTGCTGCAAATCGCCACATTCGAATTTTCAATTTGAGCTTGATATGCCACCGAAAAGTCCGCCGCGCGCCCCAGCGCCCGGCTCAACTTTGCTCCCGCCAGCCACGCATCATAACTCGGCGACGTCAAGCCACTCACAGACAGGATTCGGCGATTTTTCGCGTAGCCTAAATTTACTCTGCCATTCCACGTTCGCGTCAGCGGCCTGCTCCAGGTTGCGTTTGCTTGATCGAGAGTCGACCCGGTAAAGACTCCGCTGCCTGGGCTCACTCCATGAGTATAGCTCAGCTCGACCCCGCTTCGGGCGAATGCATATGTCAACGCTGCGTTTCCGGCCCCGGATATCTTCTGCGTCGAACCGCCGATCGGAATCCGGAATGTACTAACCTCCGGTCCGCCCGCAAGTTTCAGTGCCAGCCTTCCGGTGATCTTCCTTCCATATACAAATTGCCCCACGTGGTCGCCAATCGCTTGTGGATTGCCCGGATAACGGTATGCGCTGAATACGTAGGCCAATCCTACTGTGTCATTCCGAGTGATGGCATAGTTGTACCCGGCATTTAGAATTTCGCTATGGCTGTTCACATTTCCCGGATCGATGAAGTGCAAGGCCCCGTAGACGCCCGCGAGTGTGATTGATCCCCGTGGACTCACGGCATACGTCAGTTGAACGGCAGTGGTATTACTGTAGCGGGGACCATTGGCCGTCAAAATGGTTTGGCCAGGGACGAACGTACTCTGAAGCGCGGGTAATGGCACGGCCAAAGTCCCCATGATTCCCGGAAATGCCAATCCACTTGTGCCCCCGAACCCAAACGCGCTCTCGGGCAAATAAGAGAATTGGTTAACTAAAAGCAATTGCCACCTTCTTTGATCGACCTCGAAAGCTGTCGCGAGCTGATGATATTGCCCGTTTCCCTGTACCGGGTCCGATGATGAGAAACCGCCACCAGAATAATTCGCTGAGAGCACGGAATGGTTCCAAGCGTCCAGCAAGCTGACGTTGCCGCTTACATAACTGGTCGTATTCCAGGCGGAGTTCGCTGCCGAATTCAAGGAAGTAGACCGAATTACATTGCTATATTCGATCCCAGGCACCCAGTAGCTGTGCCGCATCTCCGTAGTGCCCAATGTAGGGCTCTGGATTCCGCTCAACGGTCGATTATCTGGCTGCATCGTTTGCGTTCCTTGATCCGTGTCCTGCCGATCGCCGCTTGTATCGAAAAGAAGCGGACTTACGCGCGCCGCCGGCTTCGGTTTTTCTTCCTGCTCTTGCTGGGCCAAGACCGCTGGTACCCACAGGCAAGCAGCCATCAAGCAGACAATTTCGCTTGCGAATCTTCTTCTGCCCGTCATTTCTTCTCCTTACGGCACCACGATTACATCGCCGGGTAGCAACTCAATGTTCTGTTCAGGGTTTATCCCGCGGACTGCCTCTTTGTAATTGAATGGCATCTTGACCTGTTTGCCGTTCTCAGTTCTAAGCACGTAAATGTTCTTCACGCGGGCAAACTGCGTAAATCCGCCGCTGCTCGAGAGCGCCTGCAGTACGGTCATGCGCGGGAGCAACGCGTAGGCGCCCGCCTTCGAGACTTCTCCTGTCACGTAAACCCGGCGGCTGTTGATCTCCGTCACGCTCACAGTCACCTGGGGATTGTTAATGTACTTTTTCAACTGCTCGCTGATTACACCGGCCAGTTCCATCGGGGTCAACCCGGCCGCCTGAACGTCATTCAGCAGAGGTAGCGTGATCTTTCCATCCGGGCGTACAGGCACGGTTCGCGTCAGTTGTTCTTCTTTCCACACGTCGATTTTCAAAAGATCTTGCGGTCCAATCTTGTACGCTGGGTCCTCACCGGCTCTCGATGCCGCTGTTAGCCTTGCGTCGCTTTTCGCACCTTTAACCTCTTCTTTCGGGTCTTGGGCGGTGCGGCCCTCACTCCTTGCCTGTGCGCCGCCTGCCATCAAACAGGCTGCCAGAATCATTACAATCGTGCTTCTCATCGCCATCCTTCACCCCCGCTTTGCCTTCTCTATTTCCAGGCCGGTCTGTTTAATCTTGTAGAGCAGAGATTTGTAGCTGATCTGAAGATCCTGCGCGGCCCGTTTCCGGTTCCAGTGGGTTTGCTCAAGAGCTTTCTGTATCAATTCGCGCTCTGCCCTCCGGGAAGCTGCCCGTGAGGCTACTTTCAGCGACGATACATGCCAGCTTTCATCGGTTACCGGCACGGTTACCTGAGTTGCGCGCAGATCGGCAAGAGCCAGCGTAGCATTCCCAATGACGACGATTTTTTTCGCAACGTTTTCCAGCTCGCGAATGTTCCCAGGCCAGTCGTAAGAATCCAGTAGTTCCCGGGCATCGCTGCCCAATTCTGGAATGTCTTTCTTCAGTTCACTGGAAAGCTTCAGGAAAAAGTAATCCAGCAGTGCCGGAATATCTTCTTTTCTCTCGCGCAGGGGCGGCAATCGTAGAATCACGCCGTTGATTCGGAAGTACAGTTCCCGCCGAAAATGCCCAGCTTCGATTTCATTTTCCAGGTTGCGCGATGTCGAGGAAATAAATCGCAACACCATTTTCCCGGGGAATCCTCTTGGTTCCCCGTCCGGCAGCAACGAAAGTAGTGCCCGTTGACACGCGGCGTCCAGCTCGTGTACGCCATCCAAAAACACAGTTCGCGACTTGGCTTCTCCACCTCCACCGCCCGAGAGAAACTCCTGCCTTACCTCTGCCAGCAACGGCCCCGCGTCCGGCGATGCACAACTCACTTTCTTAAGGGGCGCTTCACGCAGTCCCGATAGCCGGTGGATCAACCGCGCATAAACCTCTTTACCAGTCCCACTCTCCCCCACCAGGAGCACGGGAATGTCGGTTTTCGCAATCTCCCCGACCATGGCATTTAGGGACTGCACTGCCGCAGCCTGCCCGCATACGAATCCGGTGCCAGCCGAATGCTCTAACGCGTCTGTCGCAATTGTCCCCATGGATTTCGATATCTAGGTTGAGCAGGTTCCATACCAAGTGGGCAACCCAACTTTATCCCCCACCAGTGTCTGTAAAGTATTTGTAATCAGTATTTTGCGAGTGATTCCCAATCTTGAATCCTCTTTTTTGCCTAGGTCGGAAGTCCCGATTTACTTCCACCAAGTGGCAATTTGCTATCCCCAAGCAATCGTTCTTTGCCACACGTCTGCTGGGCGGGCTTTTCGTCTCACAAGAAGGACAGAATCATCACAAGCTATATCTGCGGATTGAGTGACAAGACGGCCAGTCTGAAAGCTTCTTAAGTCACTCCGTGGTCCAACGAGTAAGGAGTAGGAATTACGCCTAAGCTTCGCTAATTTCCCCGACGCCGAAATACGTGCAATCCGGATGATGGAACACCAGAGCGCTGACACTAGCCTCAGGATCCATCATCATTCCCTCGGTAAGCTCCACGCCAATTTCTTCCGGCCGCAACAGTTTCCAGAGCCCCGCCTGATCTTCCAAATTCGGGCACGCCGGGTACCCGAAGCTGTACCGTTTTCCGCGGTAGCGCGATGTAAATCTCTGGGCCATGGTCATCTCTGCCGGGTCGGGGAAGCCCCAATCCTCTCGGATGCGCCGGTGCAGCCATTCCGCGCAACCTTCCGCCGCCTCAATCGCCAGCGCCTGCAACCCATGCGATTTGAAGTAGTAGCCGTCGTTCTTCGCCTTCTCCGCGCGATCGCGGATTCCTTCCCCTGCCGTAACTACAAAAAGCGCCACGTGGTCGCGCTGGCTGTTTTGTTTCGGCAAGACGTAGTCGCTCAGACACAAATAATCACCCTGCCTCTGCCTCGGAAATCGAAACGTGTGCAACGGCTGCTCGGCGCCCGGCGCGAAGAGATGCAGGGACTCCCCCGCCGCCTCTGCCTCGAAGAATTGCCACAGCGCGCGAATCTTCATGAATTCCGCGGCTTCCTTCTTCACTTCTTCCATGCTCTCAAACAGTTCCACGGCCTTTGGGTCTCGCTCTTCGAGTCGTTTCTCAAAGTCGCCGCGGAATCCCATGTGCCGCCCGTAGAGCATGAACGGATTAATGTAACTCCAGACCTCTCGCAAATCCGGCACCAGCCGCACTTTGCGCTCCAGCGTCGCCACGCGGGGAATCGGCAGGTCCGTTCGAACGCGCGGCGAGCGGCTCACCTTCGGAATTTCCGTTACGCTCACCGTCGTCGTTACTCCAAATCCGTTTCCCGAAGCCGTGTGCGCCTGCACCACGGTTTCCCGTGTCACCGGGTCCATCAATTCATTCATCAACCGCAGCCCGGTCATCGCGTCCTTCGCATAGCACACCGCCTTGCCATAGCTCGGCGCAATCTTCGTCTGTGTGAACTTTGCGGAAAGCGCCGCCCCGCCCACCAGCAACGGGATCTTGATGCCCGCATCCTTCAAGTCGCTGGCGGTGATCACCATCTGCTGCGCGCTCTTCACCAGCAGCCCGGAAAGTCCGATCGCATCCGGGTGATGCTCCTGGTATGCCTTGATCAAGTCCTCCGGCGGCACCTTGATGCCCAGGTTTACAACGTCATACCCGTTGTTCTTCAGAATAATTTCGACGAGATTTTTCCCAATGTCATGCACGTCGCCCTTCACCGTCGCCAGCACCACCTTGCCGCGCTTCGCCGTATCCGCCTTCTCCATGAACTGTTCCAGGTGGCTCACCGCCGCCTTCATGGCTTCCGCCGATTGCAGTACTTCGGCCACGATCAATTCGTTCGCATTGAAAAGCCGTCCGACTTCCGCCATCCCTGCCATCAGTGGTCCATTTACGATATCCAGCGGTGGCGTACCTTCCCCGCGTTTCCGCTCCAGATCAACAACCAGCCCGTCTCGCGTGCCCTCGATAATGTAGTTCGCCAGCCGCTCGTCCAGCGGCAGATCCGCCGCGCGTGCTTTATCTTTCTTTTTCGCGGTGCGGAAATGCTCGGTGATCGCCGCGATGTGAAATTGATTGACGGCCGCACGCTGCTCTTTTGCTTGTTGGCGCCAGTCCGCCGGAACATTCCGCAGCAGCGCGGCGTTCGAATATTCCGCTGGGACTTCCTTCGGCGGATGCGAAAAAAGCAGATTCTCCGCCAACTCTCGCTCATCTGACGGAATGGACGCAAAGCGCTCGAGCTTTTCTGTATTCACGATCGCCAGGTCCAGACCCGCCTTCGTGCAGTAATACAGAAAAACCGAGTTCACCACCTCGCGTGCGCCTGCCGGCAATCCAAACGACACGTTGGAAATCCCCAGGATGGTCCGTACCTCCGGCAACGACTGCTTGATCAGCCGGATTCCCTCCATCGTCTCCACCGCGCCGCCGATATAATTCTCGTCGCCCGTCGCACACGGAAAAACCAAAGGATCGAAAACAATGTCCTCCGGTGCCAGTCCGTACTTCGCCGTCAGCAATTTGTAAGAACGCTGTGCAATCGCCAGCTTTCGTTCGCGCGTAAATGCCTGCGCCTGCAGCTTGTCCTCGTCAATGCACCCTACCACCACCGCTGCTCCGTACTCATGCGCGATCGGCACAACCCGTTCGAATTTCTCTTCGCCATCCTCCAGATTGATGGAATTGAGAATCGCCTTGCCCTGGCAATACGTCAGCGCCAGCTCGATCGCCGTGGGATCGGTCGTGTCAATCATCACCGGCGCTTTCACTTTGCGGATCAGCTTTTCATAAAACCGCGGAATGTCCTGCTTCTCGTCGCGCTCCGTGCTCTGCAGGCACACGTCCACGATATGCGCCCCGCCACGCACTTGTCGTCGCGCAATCTCGCTCGCCTCTTCCCACTTTTCCTCGGCCACCAGATTCTTGAATAGCCGCGACCCGATCACGTTCGTCCGCTCTCCCACCAACAGCGGCCGCGTGCTCTCTTCTGCTTCGATCGTCTCGATCCCCGAATACACCGCGCGGTGCGCTTCCGCCGGTCGCACCCGCGGCTTCTTGCCTTCCACCATCTGCGCGATCGCCCGAATGTGCTTTTCCGTCGTTCCGCAACATCCACCGATGAAATTCAACCACCCATGGTCCACAAACTTTTCAAGCTGCGCTGCTAGCGTTGTTGGCGTCTCCAGATACTTGCCTTCTTCATCCGGCAAGCCCGCGTTCGGATAACACGAGACATACTCACCGGTGAGCTGGCTCAGCGTTCGAATGTGGTCCGTCATGAATTCCGGCCCGGTCGCGCAATTCATCCCAAACGCCAGAGGCTTCGCATGCCGCAGCGAAGCCCACATTGCCTCCACGGTCTGCCCCGCGAGCATCGAGCCCATCGGTTCAATCGTCACCGAAATGACGAACGGCACCGCGCTCCCGATTTCCTTCGAAAGCCTCTGGATCGCGAGGATCGCCGCCTTGATGTTCCGCGTGTCCTGGCACGTCTCCACCAGCAGCAAATCCACGCCGCCCTCAACCAGACCCTTCGCCTGCACGTAATAAGCTTCACGCAACTCGTTGAACGTGACGCCCCCCGTCACCGTAATCGCCTTGGTCGTCGGCCCCATCGAACCCGCCGCAAATCGCGGCCTGCTCGCAGTGCTGAACTCATCCGCCGCCTGCCGCGCCAACTCCGCCGCGCGCTTGTTCAGCAAATGCGCGTCTGCCGCCAGTCCATATTCCGCCAGCACAATCGGTGCCCCGCCAAAGCTATTGGTCTCGACGATGTCCGATCCCGCTTCAAAATATTTTCGGTGGATATTCAGCACCACGTCCGGCCGCGTTCGAACCAGGTTTTCATTGCAGCCTTCGAGCGCAGCTCCGCCAAAGTCCGCCGCACTCAGCTCCCGCTGTTGCAGCATCGTCCCCATCGCGCCGTCCAGCACAAGGATTCGCTGTGAGAGCAGCTCCCGCAAGGCTTTCGCCGATTCGTTTAGGTCACGCATCCGCTGGAAGGCAATGCTCCTTCTGAGGTTCCCTGGTGAAAAGCGGAAAGTGGCAGTAATAGCCGACTTTTGCTAACCCCACTATCTTACGGGGTTTTCTCCGGGAAGCGAACTTCCCAGCATTGAACTAGTACTTTTCTCGAGCGAACGGCAATTAGGCCCTGCGGAATGCCCAATACCCCGGTGCTATACTTCGTTTCGAAGCCGATCTTGGAATATCCCATGAGCCAGCGCCTGAAAATCCTGAATATCGTCGGCGCCCGCCCCAACCTCCCGAAAATCGCTCCGCTCATGCGTGAGATGCAGCGTCATCCGGAGATTGAGCCCATCCTCGTCCACACCGGTCAGCACTACGACGATAAGCTCTCCGACATTTTCTTCCGCCAGATGGGCATACCCGAGCCCCACGTGAACCTCGAAGTCGGCTCGGGCTCCCACGCCTCGCAAACCGCCGAAATCCTGAAACGGATCGAGCCTGTTCTTTTGGACCGCAAGCCCGACCTCGTCCTCGTCGTCGGCGACGTCAATTCTACTATCGCGGTTTCGCTCGCCGCCGTGAAGCTGGGCATCCGTGTCGCTCACGTCGAAGCGGGCCTCCGCAGTTTTGACCGTACCATGCCCGAAGAGATCAACCGTGTCCTCACCGACGCCATTTGCCGACTATCTTTTCGTCACCGAAGAAGACGGCGTGAAGCATCTTCTGCAGGAAGGCCGCTCCCGCGAAAGCGTTTTCCTGGTTGGCAACGTAATGATCGATTCGTTGCGCCATTTCCTGCCCGTCGCCCAGCAATCTAGGATTGGAGACGAGCTCGGTCTGAAAAACGGCACCGGCTGGCGCCGCTTCGGCGTTTTGACCTTGCATCGTTCCTCGAACGTCGACTCCACAGAAAAGTTGAGCCACCTCCTGGGGGCCATCGACGCCGTCGCCGCTGAGATGCCCGTCATTTTTCCCGTCCATCCTCGCACCCAGCAGCGCCTGACCGAAGACGGCATTCGTCATCACGCGCAACTGCGTCTCATCCCGCCGGTGGGCTATCTCGATTTTCTCTGTCTTATGAGCAAATCTACTCTCGTTCTCACCGATTCCGGCGGCATCCAGGAAGAAACGACCGCACTCGGCGTCCCCTGCCTCACTCTTCGAGAAAACACTGAACGTCCCATCACGATCTCCGAAGGCACAAACCTTCTCGTCGGCACTAATCCCGCCAAAATCATTGCCGCCGCCCGCGACACCCTGGCTGGCAAAGGCAAGACCGGCCGCATCCCGCCTCTCTGGGATGGCCAGGCCGCCAAGCGTATCGTTGAGATTCTCCTGAAGGTGGTGCCCCGGGCAAAAGCATCGTAGGTGTCAGTAACAATTCGAGTACAGGCCCATCAAAGGGACTTGCCCCTTTGGCCAGTTTTCTCTACGCTGGCAAAGAATGGCTACGAAACGCGGTGCTTCCAAATTGACCGTTTGCGTCCTCTCGCCGCACCCCCTGGTGCTGAGCGAGTTCGAGCGCATTTTGGCCAAAGCTCAATACAAGGTTGTCGTTAAGCAATTGGAATCTACCCTGGCGCCCGATCTCCGAAATCTGGAGCCTCCTCGCGCTCAGGTTTACGTCATTGATGCGCATGCCGCCAAGCCCGCCACCGGCGCGCTCTTGGCCAATATTCTCGAACGCCATCCCGAAGCTCGCCTAATCGTCGTCGGCGAGCAACACAACGATGCCAACAGCTTTTCGCTCCTCCGTCTCGGCGTGAAGGGCCTGCTCACCTATGTCGAAGCCCGCGAGCAATTGATTCGGGCGCTGCCCTTGGTTGCCAACGGAGGTTTCTGGGTCCCGCGCCAGCTCCTGTCCGGTTTCGTGGATTCCATCCTCACCAGCCAGGGCCGCCGCCTGAAGACTGATTCCGTCACGAATCTCAGCCGCCGCGAGCAGGAAGTTCTCGATTCGCTTCTCGAGAATCTTTCGAACAAGGAAATCGCCAGCAAGCTCAACATTGCCGAACGCACCGTCAAGTTCCACGTTTCAAACCTGCTCAACAAATTCGGCGTCCGCCGCCGCGCCGACCTGATTCTTCTCACCTTCCAGCGCCGTCTGTCCCAAGTTTAGTCTTTGTCGAATTTGTAGATTTGGTGTCCAATACTTGGCACGCATCTTGTCGTTATAGTGCGGTCTTGAGCGCCACCGGTTTTGGCCGCGCCGCCTCTTGGAGAACTTATCGATGAATATTCTTGTTACTGGAGCGGCGGGATACGTCGGCAGCATCTGCGCCGAAGTCCTGCTCGCGCGCGGCATGCGCGTTATCGCCATGGACAGCCTCGTCGAAGGCCATCGCCCCGCCGTGTCTCCGGGCGCAACCTTTCTCCAGGTGGACCTCGCGAATCGTCCTCAGCTTGACAATGTCTTCTCCCAGCACAAGATTGACGCCGTGATGCACTTCGCCGCCGAAGCTCTGGTCGCCAAATCCGTCAGCGAGCCCAGCATCTTTTACGCTACCAACGTAGCCGGCGGCGTGAACTTGCTGGACGCGGTCACACGCCACGGCGTGAAGAAATTCGTCTTTTCCTCCACCGCCGCCACCTACGGCGAACCTGAAATCGTCCCCATTCCCGAGGACCATCGCAAAGCCCCCATCAATCCTTACGGCAAATCCAAGCTCGTATTCGAACAGATTCTCGCGGACTATCGCGCCTATACCGGCCTGCAATACGCCGTGCTCCGCTATTTCAATGCCGCCGGTGCCTCGAAGGAGCTCGGCGAGAATCATCGCATCGAGACGCATCTCATCCCCCGCGTCCTGGACGCTGCCGCTGGCAATCTGCCTCACGTCGATGTTTTCGGCACGGACTATCCCACGCCCGACGGCACTTGCGTCCGCGATTACATCCACGTCCTCGACATTGCCGATTCCCACGTCCGCGCGCTCGAAGCCATCGATCGCGTTTCCGGCGAAGCCTTCAACGTCGGCAACAGCCGCGGCTATTCCATTCTCGAAGTGATTGACGCCGCCGAGCGCATCACCGGCCGCAAAATTCCCCGCAAGCTCGGCCCACGCCGCCCCGGCGATCCCGCCGTTCTGATAGCCAGCAAGGAAAAACTCAAGAAAGCCCTCGGCTGGGAAGCTTCCCATTCTTCGCTCGAAGAAATTATTCAGTCCGCTTGGGCGTGGAAGCAAAAACACCCCCACGGCTATGCGGATAACGCCACCGCCCGCGTTTAGTCGCCGAATTTATACCGGACGATGCACCACAAGGCCTGTACGCCGTCTTTCCACGTGATTTTCTTGCCTTCTTCGTAGGTGCGCCCCGCGTAACTGATAGGCACTTCGTAGATGCGCCACCTGTGCTTCGCAATCTTTGCCGTAATCTCCGGTTCGAATCCGAAGCGGTTGGACTTGATGTCAATTCCCTTCAGCACTTCTCTGCGGAACACCTTGTAGCACGTCTCCATGTCCGTCAGTTTCAAGTTCGTGGAAATATCCGAAAGTAGCGTCAGCAGCTTGTTCGCCACGTAGTGCCAGAAGTAGTGCACGCGCTGCGGCCCGCCCAGGAACCTCGAACCGTACACCACATCCGCGCGGCCCTCGATGAGCGGCTCCAGCAATACCGCATAATCGCGCGGGTCGTATTCCAGGTCCGCGTCCTGTACCAGCACAATCTCTCCCGTCGCTTGCGCGAATCCGCGCCGCAACGCCGCTCCTTTTCCCTGGTTCGGCGTCTGGAAGAAAAACCGCAAATCGCGCAGCTCGATCGCATCGTTCCCATCCTGCGCGGGCGCAGTGGCCTCCCCGTTCGCCTGCCGCGCCGCCATGTTTTCCAGGATCTGCCGCGTCCCGTCGGTCGAGCAATCATCCACGATAATCACTTCTTTGCGTATCTCCGTGTCCAACACGCGCCGCAGGATCTCGTCAATCGTCGATTTTTCGTTGTAAACAGGAATAACGACTGAAATTTTTGGGTTGTCCAGCGCAGCCGGATTGTGTCGTTGACGGGCCATCGAAGTCGAGAGATTGTAACGGTGCAGCCCGTAACGAGTAAAGGCGCAGTACTCGGCGGAGTCCACACCTTTCTTCGGACTCCTTGAACAGTTATCATGGCCGTGCGGCGAATGCAGTTGTCTATTGATCCGTGTCGGCCTTCATCTGCTCTGTGTTCTCTGTGCGGACTCTGAGATCTCTGTGTTGAATTCTTGTTTTTGCAGATTTTGAATCAATGGCGACCTTCTATATCCAACAATTCGGCTGCCGCGCCACGCAAGCCGACGGTGCCGCAATCGAGCGCCAATTGCTCGATCGCGGTTGCACCGCCGCATCCGAATCCGCGTCCGCTGACGTCGTCGTCGTGAACACCTGCACGGTCACGGCCTCCGCCGACGCCCAGGCCCGCGATGCCATTCGCAAGCTCCACGCCGCCAACCCCGCCGCCTGCGTCATCGTCACCGGCTGCTACGCGCAGCGCGCCCCCGAAGAGCTCGCCGCGCTTCCCGGCGTCTCCTGGGTTGTCGGCAATTCCCACAAGCCGCAAATTCCCGATCTCTTACAGACCCTTTCATCGCATCCGTCTACTCCTGCATCAGTTGCCTTTTTCCCAGCCGCCGCTTTGGAAGCGGACTCCATGTCCCTCTTGCGCGCACCCGCAAAAATCCTCACCGGCAACATTTTCGATCGCACCGAATTTCTCTCCGCCCCAGTCCTCGGCGGGGAAGGGAATCACACACGCCCCACCCTGAAGATTCAGGACGGCTGCGATTCCCGCTGTTCCTATTGCGTCATCCCCTTTGTTCGCGGAAAAAGCCGCAGCCTCCCGCCCGAAATGGTCCTTCAAGAAATTCAGCGCCTCAGCGAATCCGGCTTCCGCGAAATCGTCCTCAGCGGCATCAACCTCGGCACCTACGGCCGCGACCTCTCACCGCGCGTCGATTTCGAAGATCTCCTCCGCCGCATCCTCGACGAAACCTCCGTCGAACGTCTCCGCATCAGCTCCATCGAGCCGCTGGACGTCACCCAGGATCTCGTCGAACTCTTCGCCTCCACGGATCGCATCGCCCAGCACTTCCACATGCCGCTGCAATCCGGCTCCGACCGCATCCTCGCCGCCATGCGCCGCTGGTACCGCGCTGAACACTACGCCCGGCGCATCGAGCTCATCCGCGAGCGCCTTCCCCACGCCGCCATTGGCGCCGACGTCATCACCGGCTTCCCCGGCGAGTCCGAAGCCGAGCATGCTGCCACGCTCGCCTTCATCGAGCGCCTGCCCTTCACCTATCTCCACGTCTTTGCATTCTCAAAACGTCCCGGCACCAAAGCCGCCTCCCTTTCCAACGAAGTCCCCGGCGCCATCATCAAGCGCCGCGCCCGCGAATTGCGCGCCCTCAGCGAAGCCAAATCCGCCGCCTTCCGCCAATCCCAATTCGGCCGCACCCTCCGCGTTCTCACCCTCCGCCGCGACAATTCGTCCGAAGTTTCTGCCGACGACGCCACCCCCGCCCTCTCCAGCAACTATCTGAAAGTCCGCGTGCGTGGGAGTCATCCCGCCAACAACTGCCTTGATGTGTTGATTTCAGGCGAAACTGGAACAGCTCTGGTAGGTGAACCTATTCTTGTCTGCTCTGCGCCTCTGGAATGAAACTAGAAGCTGTTTCAAAACTGGGTGCAAGCCCTGAATTCTGAGGTAGTTGGGTTGACGGAAATGCGAGATAAACAAGGTCAGCAGCGCCGCTGGAGGGCCGATGGCGCGATACGGTCGTCTGTTGACCGACGCCCAATGGGAGTTGGACGGCATTCCATTCGGAGATCAGGTTCGTTCGGCCATGAAACCCTTAACGCAGGGAGAGATGCTTCGAAGACTCGTGATCCTTAACTCCTGTGAAGCGTCCTCCCTGGCGCAGATCAAAGCAGTGCCAGTAGAACGGCGCGCGTCATTGGACAAGCTCGGAATATTCTCCGGCAGGATACAGCACCTGCGAGAAAACTACATG
>QHYE01000072.1 GCA_003224055.1 Acidobacteriota bacterium
CCGACTCGATTTTGATTTCCATCCCCGCGAACCCCGCGCCGGGTGAGGACTCTTGCAAGCGAGCCGACTGCGTGCGGTCCACCAGAACATTCGCGTGATGGACCACGTGCTTGTCGCCGGGACGGATCTCCATGGCCTTCAGCCAGCGCGTCTGATTCACGGGCGTGTGGAAAATAAAATTCCAGTACTGATCGGTTCCCTTGGCCGGAAGCAAGTAGGGCTTCTCAGCCTTGATGATCAAATCGGGCTTGCCAATCTGCCAGCCTTCCACAAAATTGGGCGCGGGTGGCAGGTCGGAAGCTGCGCCTTCCATCGCGCCGCCTTCGACCCATTTCGCGATCAGCGCAATTTGCTGGTCCGTGAGATGAAGCTCATCGGCAAACTTGAATTCGCCGGGCTCCGGCAGCCACGGCGGCATAAATTTGGTCTGTGTTACCGCGGCAATCTGCCTGGCATGAGACTTTGCATCTTTATAGGTGAGCAGCGGGAATGGTCCCGCTTCGCCCGGCCGATGGCAGCCCGTGCAATTGCGAAAGAGAATGGGCGCGATATCACGGTTGAAAGTGACTTGCTGATTCGCTGCAGGAATTTGGTTCTGTGGTTTGGGAGCCGGATGACTCTGCAAGACCAGAGCAATTGCCAGAAAAAAGAAAAACATGCTCGCGCCAAGAGCTTGTACCGAGCGTGTCATTTGAGGTCGGAGATGAAACAGCCAACGCCCTCCGCAGCGGCTGACGGGGGGGCCACACCTTTGCTCGCGGCTTCTATGGCATCGGCCAATTCATGTGTCGTCGCCGCGCGACGCGCTTTGCCAAACTCCCGATAGAGGTCGTCGATCCGCCCGTGATAGACGAGAGCACGCTTCGAATTGAAGACCGCGGCTTCAGGAGTCACCTTCGCGCCGCTCTTCTTCACCAGGGAATGCTCCCTATCGCGCAAAGCCGGCAACTTGTAGTTGAATTCCTGCAAGTAGGAACGAATGCTTTCCGGCGATTCGTTTTTGTCTGGAAAGACCAGCCAAAAAGCGGCCTCGCTTCCGTATTTCACGCTCATTTCCTGAAGGAGCGGAGCATAACGATTCGAAATCGGACAATCCGTTCGAACGAAAACCAGCACAACGACCTTGCCGGGAGTTTGCTTGAGCGGATCCTTGGGCGAGCCACCGAGGTCGAGAGCTTGCTGCCCCGCAGCCATCGGAAAACTAAGAACAAAAAGAACCAGGGCAGCAGTCATCGCTAGTGAAGCCATAGAGAGGCGCCGCAAAACGTGAGGATCCCTGCAATAGAAAATCCGCGCACGACGTGGCATAAGCGCAGCTTACTCCTGCGGCCAGCCCCCCGTCTATTTCGTTATCTTCGCGATGAATGCAGAGTAAGGCTCCATCGGCAGTTCCGCGGCCATCCCGGGTAGCGGCTTGTGAAAACTGGTCAGCAATACGCTGAGCTTCGGCGCGGCAAAGCCAAGTGGCGAAAGATCGAGTCCCACCTTCTGATCCGTCCCCGACATATTCAGAACCACGAGGATGGCTTCATCCTTATAGCGGCGGACGTAGGTCAGCACATTCGGGTCGTTTTCGTTGAGGGCAAGGTAATCCCCTTCAAGCAGCGCTGGTTCCTTGTGGCGCATCGCCAGCAATTGCCGGTAAAAGCTGAGCACGGAATTTTGATCTTTCATTTCACTTGCGACGTTGTGGGTTTTGGCGCTCGGCGGAACGGGCAACCACGGTTTGGCTTTGCTGAATCCAGCGTTCTGGCCATCGGTCCATTGCATTGGGGTACGCTCGCCGTCCCGGCCTTTTTCCAGCGGCCATCCCAGCTTCCCGATGGGGTCTTGCACTTCGTCTTTGCTCTTCGGGTCGTTGTTCTCCATCCCTATCTCTTCGCCGTAATACATGACCGCAGTGCCGCGCAGCGTCAGGTACAGTGCCGCCATCATCTTGGCGATGTCGTCATTGTGCGTGCCGTCGGCATAGCGCGTGTAGGAACGCACAATGTCGTGATTGGAGATGACATAGACGGGCCAGTGTCCTGCGGCGTTCACGGCGGCAATATGCTTCCGGTATTCATCCGCGTGGAGTCCCCTGAATCCCGTCATCATCAGGTCCATCGGCAACTGTAGCTCATCGTTGTTCGCGCCGTAATAATCCTTCAGTTCCGAGACGTTGCTCGTCCAGGTCTCCCCGATCAGCACGGAACCATACTCGTCCGCGGCTCCGCGCAATTTGCGCATCACGTCATGCACTTCCGGCAGCTTCTTGTCGTACTTCTCGTCCATGTTCGGCCGCCCGAATTTATCGGTGCCCGGCAAGACTGGATTGTCCGTGAGCTTCGGATCTTCGAATAGCGTATCCACGGCATCCAGGCGGAATCCGGAAACGCCGCGCTTGTACCAGAAGCGCGTCACGTCCAGCATAGCCTTTTCCACTGCCGGATTGCGCCAGTTCAAGTCCGGCTGCTCGGGATAAAAATAGTGGTAGTAATACTGATTCGTCTTCGGATCGAGCTTCCACGCGGACAGGCCGAACGTGGAAAGCCAATTATTAGGCGGCTGCCCCGGACCTTTGCCGTCGCGCCAGATGAACCAGTCGCGATGCTCGGAAGTTTTTGACGACTTCGAATCCTGAAACCACTTGTGCTGATCCGAAGTGTGATTCACAACAAAATCGAGAATGACTCGAACGTTGCGCCTCTTCCCTTCGCCTACCAATCGATCGAAATCTTTCATCGTTCCGTACATCGGGTCGATCGCCTCATAGTCGGAGACGTCGTATCCGAAATCCACCTGCGGCGATGGGAAGCACGGCGTGACCCAGATGGCGTCCACGCCGAGATCCTTCAGATAATCCAATTTCGAAGTGATGCCGTTGAGATCCCCAATCCCATCGTTATTGCTGTCCGCAAAACTGCGTGGATAAATCTCATAAAACACCGCATGCTGCCACCACGGGTGCCCTTCCGCGTCCACCGCTTTCTGTTGCTGCGCCCCAGCCCATGAAGCGCATACGCTCAGGCACAAAATCAATATGCCTAGTACAAAAGTTTTCCTGAACACGGCTCTTTCTCCCTCACTATCTTTTCTCGCTCTTGCCTCGTGTGCTTGAAAAATGAATTACGACCTTCTTGTGGGGATACTGCTCCAATTCGCTTGGCGGTATCTGAATCCAGATTGTTGACCATCCAGGCCTATGCCCACCCTCTGCCCCCTCCAACTTTCCCATTTCCCAAAAACCCCAAGTGATCAGTTCGTATTCGCCGCCCGCGGCCCCAGAGACCTCCAACGTCAGTTGATCTCTCGATGCCGACCACGACTCCGAAAGTACCCGCAGCCCGCTGCTCACGCTTCCCAGTTCTGGCAAAGCAGAATGATTGCTAAATCCAAATTCGTTCAGCAGCTGGATTCGCAGGAAATGCTTACCCGCGCCGACCGGAAACTTCACCACAACGTGCTGATCGCTTCCGCGCGTTTCCACTTGAAAAGGAACCGGCTTGCCATTCAGATCCGCCTTTTGCACTCTGGCTCGCAGGCTGATTGCCGGGCGAAATTCAAATGTGCACTCTTCGCTTCCTGAAGTTATCCCGGTCTCTAACACGATTCCCTCATCGGTCTTCGAATAATTTATCAGCAATGTGTTTTTGCCGAGTCGCACGTTTTCGATGCTGAATCGGTCCCAATCCGCCGGAACATGCGGCGTCAATTTCACAGTGTGATGGATTGCATCCGTCTCGAGCCCAAACATCCCCCGCAATAGCGGGCTCACCACCATCGCGGCGGACCAAATCTGGTGCGGCGAACTCGTCGAGAGCGGCTGGTAATAATCCCCGGAGAGAACTTCCGTCACGTGTCCCAGCGAGCCATCCAGCGCCAGCAGCGCGTTGGCCCGCAAATTGGCGTACGCCGGAAACGTCTGGTGATACCGATACTCCGCCACCGACGCCCATCCCGTGAACAGCGGCCACACTGAACCGTAGTGATACCCGCCGCCGCTGAAGAGCGGCGAGCGATTCGAAATGATCCGCATCCCCCAGTCCGTCTGATGATCGAAGTCCGCCAGTTGCTGGATCATCGGCACCGCATCCGACTCACTGGGCAGGCCAAACCACATCGGCACCGTGGCCAGCACGCTCGGCTCGTCCACTTTCTTGTCGTTTTTGTCCAAGGCAAACGCGAATCGTTTCTTGTCCGCGATCCAGAAGTTTTCGTTCACCAGCGACCGCTGCTTCTCAAAATCCTTCCCCAGCGCCTCGCTCAACTCCTTCTGACCCGTCACTCGCGCCAGATTCGCAAGTGCCCGCAGCGATTCCGCACCCAACCCGCTCTGGTAATACTCCGTCTTCACCGGCAGAAGCGGCCCGCCTTCCACCCAGCCGTGCCCCACGCCAAAATTCTGCGGCAATCCCCGCGCATCGTACGTGGATTTCAGGAACTCATACGCTTTCCAGAGACTCTCCCACTTCTCCTTTGCAAACGCCGAGTCGCCGCTCTCCACCACGTAGTCATTCACCGCGATGATGTACAGAGGAGTCGCATCCGCGGAGGCGTACGGATAGGGATAATCCTTGAACCAATTCACAAAACTGGCGCCCTGCGAAATCTCATGCGAGATTTTGCCGTCCTCCCGCTGGAATTTGCTGATAAATTCCAGCGCCGTGCGCGAATTGGAAAAATCTCCCGAGGCGTTGAGCGCGAAGGAAGTCCAGAACGAGTCGCGTCCGAAAAACCAGGCAAATCCCGGCCGCTGGCTTTCTCCTGAAGTCCGGTAACCCGCCACCAGCCCCGTCCCCAGCGAAGGATTGGTCACCATTCCTTGCAGCATGCTCACGCGAGCCCAATCGTACGCCTGCTGGATTTGCGCATCGGGCAGTTTCACGCTCACGGTTTTTCCCAGGTACGTTCGATAGTATTCCGCCGAATCTTTCAATAACTTCGCGTAGTCGGCGGTCAAATGCTGGTACGTCTTCTCCGCTGCTGCGCGCCCCTCCAGTGAGCCTGCAATGACAATCAACCTGGACTCTTTTCCTTTTGCCGTTGGGCCCAGCCGGAACGAACTCTCCTGCCTCTCGGAATAGTTGGTCTGAAATTCAGAACGCGGTTCCGCCGCTGTCGGCGAGCCCACCAGCGCCGAAAATTTCTTCTGCTCCTCGCCAAAATAAAACGCGCGCTGTTGTGAACTCCAATCCAGATACGTGGCGCCCAGCGCTGCCGGCCATTCCAATTGAAAGTCGCGATGAAAAAATGCTTCGATTTCCAGGGGCTGCTCGGTTTCCACCTCGAGAAGAATCACGGCTCCTTGTTCCTGCACGGGAACGAAAAAGGTTTCGCGCACCGTGAACGTGTCTCCTGCATAAAGAATCGTCGCGGACTCCGGCCGCACCGTAACCGTCCTCGCCAGCGACTCAGCCGCCAGGTCTCGTCCTTCGGTATGAAATTTCAGATGAAATTCGCGAAAGATTTTCAGCGGGTGCACCCACGCTTCCATCCGGCCGGATTCATTTCCCAGCAGGCCCGCGCGAGTTCCCGTAACGGGCAAAAATTCCCAGGGGCGCACCGCGCGCGAAAGCTGGAGACTGTGCGGCTTTTCCTGCATCTGCTGGCTCCAACCGGCGGGGACGCCGATTCCCAGGATCACCGCGGCCACGATGAACGCACCAAGAAATTTCAGCCGCATCCATTCGAATTGTTTTTGCGAGCGAACAGGCGTTCCCGGCGTGGTGTGCATTCTGGTGGCCCCCGCTGCGTCGCGTGCTTGCATTGCCTCGTTGGCCTTACTATAAGAGAAAGCGCCGGATTCTAGCACGGGGCTCGCAGGGAAAGGTATCGGTTCTTTTGTCCTTCACTCGCCGCGTATTTCTCCAATCGCTCAGCCGCTCCGCGCTCGTGCTCCCGCTCGAGAAAGTGCTTGCCCTGGCGCTCCCGAAAAAGTGGATGTCGGAATCTCTTTCTCAGGGAGCAGTTCCTCAACAATCCGCTGGTGCTGCTCCCGCGAACGATCTCGGCGTTTCCTTTCTTAACGTCGCGCGCGAATCCGGCCTGAACGCCAAAACCATTTACGGCGGCGAGCACAAGAACAAGTACCTTCTCGAAACGACCGGCTGCGGCGTCGCTTTCTACGATTACGACCACGACGGCTGGCTCGACATTTTTCTCGTCAACGGCTGGCGCCTCGAAGGTTTCCCCGCCGGACAGGAACCCACTTCACATCTCTTCAAAAACAATCGCGACGGCACTTTCACGGACGTCACCGCCAAGGCCGGCCTGCTCCATTCCGGCTGGGGGCAAGCCGTTTGCGTCGGCGACTACGACAACGACGGCTTCGACGATCTCTTCGTTACCTACTTCGGAAAAAACGTTCTCTACCACAACAACGGCAACGGCACCTTCACGGACGTCAGCGAAAAAGCCGGCGTCGCCGGAAACGGCAAGCGCTGGAACACCGGCTGCGCTTTCGTGGACTACGATCGCGACGGCCATCTCGATCTCTTCGTCGCCAACTACATCGATCTCGACCTGAAAACCGCGCCGGTTCCCGAATCCGGTCCCTGCCTCTACAAAGGCATCATGGTCGCTTGCGGCCCGCCGGGACTCAACGGCGGCAAGAATATTCTCTATCACAACAACGGCGACGGCACCTTCACCGACGTCAGCGAAAAATCTGGCATCCTCAAGGCCAACGGCACCTTCGGCCTCGGCGTGCTCACCGCCGATCTCGACAACGATGGCTGGCCGGACATTTACGTTGCCAACGACTCCACCGCCAGCGCGCTGTATCAAAACAAAAAGAACGGAACGTTTATCGACGTCGCCCTTGAAGCGGGCTGCGCACTCAGCGCCGACGGCAAGCCCCAGGCCGGCATGGGCATCTCCGCCGCCGATTACGATCTCGATGGCAATCTTGATCTCGTCAAAACAAATTTCGCCGGAGATACGCCCTCGCTCTACCACAATCTCGGCGGCGCGAATTTCGAGGACAGCACGTACCAGGGCGGTCTCGGCAAACACACGCAATATCTCGGCTGGGGCTGCGGCTTTTTCGACATGGACAACGACGGCTGGCCGGACATCCTCCTGTGCAACGGCCACGTCTATCCCGAAGTCGAGCAACTGAAGACCGAAGCCGGATACCCGCAGCGCAAACTGCTGTACAAAAACCTGCGTAACGGGCGCTTCGACGATGTTTCCAATGATGCCGGGGCCGGAATCTCCGTGCCCGTCGCCGCGCGCGGCTGCGCCTTCGGCGACTTCGACAACGACGGCGACCTCGACGTGGTCGTCAACACCGTCAACGATTTTCCCCAGCTGCTGCGCTGCGATTCACGCAGCGGCAACAATTGGATCAAGATCAAAGCCATCGGAACAAAATCCAATCGCAGCGGCATCGGTGCGCGCATCAAATGCGTCACGCATCTCGCCGGCGAAAAAAATCCGCACGCGCAAATTGACGAAGTGCGCAGCGGCGGCGGATATTTTTCGCAGAACGATCTCCGCGTCCACTTCGGCATCGGCAAAGCGGACAGGGTTGACGTGCTCGAGATTCGCTGGCCCAGCGGGTTGGTGGAAACCTTGAAGGACATCAAGCCGAACCAGGTGATCATCGTCAAAGAAGGCGAAGGCATCGTCCGCACCATGCAATTCGACCCGCAAAAGGCTAACAAGCCCGCAAAGTGAGGAGTTGCTGATCATGCATGTCCTAAAGCCCAAGAATCTCATTGTGCTGTTGCTCCTGGCTGCGTCGCTCGCGTTCGCCGCGCCGGCGACGGATTTGCCTTTTGGCGTATGGAAGCGTGCAACGAATGAGCCAATCCTTTCTCCGCAGGGCACCACCTGGGAATCCGCTGGAACGTTTAACCCTGCCGTGGTCCTTCACAACGGAAAATTCGTCATGCTCTACCGCGCCCAGGACGCTTCCGGCACCTCGCGTCTCGGTTACGCCGAAAGCACCGATGGTATCCACTTCACGCGCCGCCCGGAGCCGGTGCTCTTCCCCGAAACCGACTATGAAAAAGACGGCGGTGTCGAAGATCCACGCCTGCAGAAAATCGGCGACACGTATTACGTCACTTACACCGGCTACAACAAAAAAGATGCGCAGCTCTGCCTCGCCACTTCGCGCGACTTGATTCACTGGGAGCGCAAAGGAGTGATCCTTCCCGCGTACAAGGGAAATTGGAATGTCGCCTGGACGAAGTCCGGCGCCATCGTCCCGGAATAAATCGACGGCAAATATTGGATGTACTGGCTCGGCACGGCCGCCGACAAGACCGACCAGATGGGGCTCTCCTACTCCAGCGATCTCGTTCACTGGACCGAAGCGACGCCCACGCCCGTTCTTCCGCGCCGCGCGGGAAAGTTTGACTCGCGCGTCGTCGAACCCGGCCCTTCGCCGATCCTGACCGAGCGCGGCATCGTGCTCATTTATAACGGCGCCGACGATAAGCTTGTCTATCGCACTGCCGTTGCCGTCTTCGACCGCCACGATCCCCGCCAACTGCTCTCGCGGTCCGAGGCCCCCATCTTCGCCCCGGAAAAAGAATGGGAGAAGGTCGGCCAAGTGCCCAACGTTGTCTTCGTGGAGGGCATGGTCCGCCATGGCAACCGCTTCTTGTTTTACTACGGCGGCGCGGACAAGCATGTGGGGGTGGCCGAAGCCCCAGCGACTCCTGACGCGAACAAACGATAGGAAGTTCAAGAAAAACTTGAGATCTCTACTCAAAGAGACCAACGACACCCAGCAGTTTTCGTAAAAGCACATTCTAAAAGACGTACAGGCGTCACAGTTTGTAAATGCGCATTCTAAAGGACTTGCAGTGACGGGATTCTCGTCAAGGTGACGGAAGTTCGCTCCGACGAGTTCCAGAATGGGAATTGTTGGTACACACCCGGCAGTTTTCGTATGAGTGGCAAATACAGGGGTTACAGGATACGGAAAATGAAAGAGTACGCAAGCGCGAGATAGAAAAGGGGTTGCGGGGGCACACTTTACAACACAAAGTGAAAATTGTGTATCCCTCGACTGCGCTCGGGACAACTGAGAGGCCCGCCCCGGCGGGCAGGCCTGCCACGGCAGGCAGGCAAAGAAAGGACTTAGAGGAATCGTGTGAAAGGAAATGGGCGCGGAGTGGGAACCGACCCGGGTGGCTGGCGTCCAGTTCATGTAAAAGCCTAGCACGATCCTGGCTAACTGTCAATAAATATTATAAGCTGGATATCATTCGAATGGAGCGGGAAGGTGTTGAAAAGGCTGCGGTTTGAGGGCTTGATGAAAATCTTGCAGGTTGCGCACGCAAAGATCGGACCAGCCGCGCGGGCTCTCCTCTGGCGAAGGGACGAATGAGGGATTTAACCCTTTTTAGTCAACACTGACCGTCAGGCCAGTAGACTCTTCGCAGCGGACCTGACTAAATTAGATTAGTCCGTAGTCCACATTTCGCTGTGTAAGGATCCCCATGAACTTCGGATTTGCGAAGGAAAGTGCCAAGGCCACGGCTGAGCTCGATCCTACGGCTGAGTTCAGGGAAGGTGTAAAGCTCCTCAAGGACCAATATCCCCAAAAAGCGCTGGTACGATTGCGCCGGGCGTTCGAATCCGACAAGCATAACCCCTACTACCTTTCGTTTCTGGGATTGTCGATCGCGCGCGCACAACGGAAGTGGGATCAAGCGGCGGAGCTTTGCGAGATAGCGGTTCAATTGAGACCTGCGGAGCTCCAGTTCCACCTGAATCTAGGCGAGGTGTATGCCTTGGCAGGGCGGCGCGAGAAGGCGTTGGATTTCCTTGACGACGCTGTGAAATTATTCGGCGAAGACGCGCGGCTAAAGCAGGCCCGCGGCAAAGTCCAGAAGCGCCGCAATCCCCTGGTGCCTTTTGTCGGACGCGAACATTTCTTGAATCGCGAACTCGGCAGATTGCGGCATCGCGCGCTAAAACGGCTGGGGAAAGACGGCGTTTGAGTTGCTTCGGCGGTCCAGACGAGGTTTCCAGCAAGTCTCCGTGCCGAGCGGTTCTTATTCCTAATCATTAAGCGTTTTGATTGTGCCAGCCTCGCCATATTGCTGCGACAAAGGAAGGAGCGCGCTCAGAAGCCATCGAGGAGCCAGGCGTTGGAGCTGCTGCTGGCTTCCCACAGTGCCACGTGACGGCCGTCGGGAGAGGGGATGGCCCAGCCCAGGTATTTTTCGGGTTCCTGGAAGGCCGGCTTGGCTGCGCCGCGCAAGTCCACATGCAAGAGCGTCTGAATGCCGGTTGGCGACGAGGCGGTAACCCAGATACTGCGGCCATCGGCGGCCCAATCGAGGCTGGAGATTCCATTCCAATCTTTCAACGTGAGAACACGCTCTTTGCCGCCGGTGATGCGGAGAAGCCGGATGTCCGCCGGCCCTGGAAGCCGTTGGTACTTGGCCAGGGCAAGCGTAGAGCCGTCGGGAGAGAGCGTCCAGTTGTACAAGTACCAATCCGAGCCTTCGAACCGCCTGAGCTGCCGTTTTTCGCCGTTCGCAGGATCAAAAATAAACAGATCCAGGTGATTGGCAGAGAATTCGCTGACGATGCACACCTTGGAAGGCGACCGGGCGCATTGAAAATTATTGATGCCGGGTTCCGCGAAGACCAATTGGGGAGTCCCGCCAGAGAGCGGCATGCGCATGAGCCGTACTCGCCGGTCCGTGTCGTGCAAGGCGGGACTGAGAGTGTAGAGAATCGCGGAGCTGTCCGCGTTCAAGCGGGCCAGCGTGACCGATTGATCGCCGCCCACGAGAAGGTCGGGGGCGGGTTGATCAATAGCCTGTTTGAAAAGATGGAAGACGCCGTCGCGGTCCGAAGTGAAAACTACAGATTTCCCGTCCGGTGTCCAGGTGTAGGGAAAATTCCTGCGTTCATCAAGACTTAAGCGTTTGAGCAAGGGCAAGCGGCCGCCTCCCGGCTCCACCTCAGACACATAGATGGCGGGGGATTCCGTCCAACGAAGAAAAGTCAGCCGTTTGCCGTCGCCGGAAAGACTCGCGCGCATTTTGCCGTCGGGACCGCTGGTGAGGCGGACCGGCTGGCCCCCCGCTTGATTGCCACGCGCGTCGACTTTGATGGCCCAAAGATTGGAGTCGTTCTGGTTGGGCGGGGGCTCGGCGAGGGAATAAATCAAGCGTCCATCGGGAGACCAAGCAAGAGCGGCTCGGAGTTGGCCGTTTGAGAGCAGATAGTTGGTCTTGCCACCGACGAGATCATAGATGCCTAGAGAGACATCGGCCTCTTCCCAGCCCTTGCGATAAGCAGATCGGACGAAAGCAATGCGATTCCCTCCGGGGGACCAAACGACGGACTCGCAGTTTTCTCCCGGTTGGCCAAGGATCCTGCGCGCATGCTGTCCATCCGACTGCATCTGCCAGATTTCTTCATGGCCGTAGTCGCCGCGGACAAAGACAATCTGAGCGCCATCGGGAGAGACGGCGCCGCGTTCGGCGGCGTCCATGAGCTTGCGGGATGCTCCACCGAAGACGGAGACGCTCCACAAGCTGGGTTTCTCTGTGGCAGATGAACTGCGCGTCGCCAGCACATGGCTGCCGTCAGGAAACCAACTGACAAGATGGGTCTTCCCGCCGTCCGGTATTGTGACGGGATGGGTTTCTCCCGTTTCCACTGCACGGAGAAAGATTCCCGTTCTGCCGGTAAAGGCGAGGTACTTGCCATCCGGTGAAATGGCCGCGCTGAAGACCGGGTCGTTTTCCGGGTTGGCGGTCAATCGGCGTTCCGTGAAGCGCACCGCGGCGGCGGAGCGATGTCCGGCATGCCAGCCAGCGATGATGCCTGCGAGCAAAAGAACGACCGCAGCCAGGCCGACCCGCCAAGAAGGGCCGGCATGCGGAAGGGGAGCGTTTTCACGGGCGGCTCCATTGACGAGCACGAGTAAGCGATAACCGCGGCGCGCGAGGGTTTCGATAAAACGGGGGTTTTCGGCGGAATCCCCGAGGGCATCGCGCAAGCGCTTGACGGCGGCGTTCAGGCCATGATCGAAGTCTACAAAGGTATCAGCCGGCCAAAGACGGCAGTGCAATTCCTCCCGCGTAACGATTTCACCGGGGCGCTCGAGGAGCATGGCCAAAACCTGGAACGGTTGCTCCTGAAGCCGTATTTTGATGCCATTGCGGCGAAGCTCACCGGCGCGAAGGTCGGCTTCAAAGGTTCCGAAGCGGATGACATCCTTGATCGGATTCTCGGGCACTTGTAACAATCTCCGGCGGCGGTCCCCATCTACTAAACGGTTCTAGTTGAGAATAAGTTTCGGGAAAATCTCCGTCGCCTGTTCTCCCATCTATTTGACGCACGGGCACTTATCTCGTCACCTGCAAATAGGCAGCTCGCCATACCGCCGACATTGAGGTACCTACCAAGCTGACCGATCCTCGGCGCCACCGTGGAGGTGCGCGCCGTGATAGACAAGACGCTGCGGAAGGGGCTTTCGTTAGTATTCGCTCTGGCCTTGCCAAGCTCTGCGGCTTGGTCCAAAGAGATCGCCGTGGCGGAGATGCTCGTAACGATCTCGGTGCACAACGATGCAGGCATTTCCGCAGGCACTCTGAGAGGGGCGGAAATGGAAGCCTCCCGCGTGTTCCGGCAATCCGGAATTGAAGCGAAGTGGCTCAATTGTCCGCTGCCCGCGGATGGGCCAGAAGACCCGGCGCAGTGCCGGACCGCTGAGTTTCCGGCGCATCTTCAATTGCGAATCGCACGGCGCCCGCGCAATTTGAGCGAAATCACCTTTGGAATTTCATACCTCTCGGCCGACGGAAGCGGATGCTATGCAAACCTTTTTTACCAGCGGGTCGAGCAGATGCACGAGCGGAGCCGTGTGAATCTGGCGAGCCTCTTGGGTGATGTTGCAGCGCATGAGATCGGGCATCTCTTGCTGGGCACGAACTCGCACGCGGCGAACGGAATCATGCGCGCACGCTGGGAAAGCGAAGAGCTTGGAAGCATCAGCATGGGAACGCTTTTTTTTTCCGATGCCGAGTCCCGGCAAATGAGGAGCAAGCTGGCTACCTGGCTGGCGAAAAGAAAAGATGATTCTCGCGTTGCCTCAGCGCGACTGGGAGACTGAGCAGGCTAATTTTTCTTCACGGTGATTCCCACCGGCGTGCCGGAACCCTCTTTGAGCGTGTGGATGGAATCGACGGGCAAGTTTTCAAATCGTTCCAACAGGCCGCCGGGCCAGCGGACCTGGACCCAATCGATCTTGGTGGCAGAGCCAAGGCCGAAGTGGACGCTGATGTCACTATTGGAGATGTAGCTGGAGCCGCTACGAACTTCGTCGACGAGCGTGCGCGAACCAGCTTTCACAGTGATCTTCGCGCCGATGCCGTCGCGGCTGGAGGCAAAGGAGGTGGCGTGGAGCGGGGAAAGAGGTGAGGCTTGAGCTAGCCCAGAAGATTTTTTGACCGGCGGCGCGGCGGGGGGAGCGCCAACGGTGCGAAACGCAATCCAATGATTGCCGTTGCGCAAATCGTTCACCAGCAGCTTGGGCGGCGCGTTCATGTTGCTGATGACCGCAGACATGCGGCCGTCATTCCACAAATCGCCGACGGCCAACCCGCGCGCCGAACTCACCGCCGTAATTCCCGGCCCGGCATTGGCGGAAATATCGGTGAACGTTCCGTTGCCGTTGTTGTGATACAGAATCTTCGGCTCTTTGAAATTGCTGCCGAGGTGCTGGCTGTCCACTTCCGGATAAACGTGTCCATTCACCAGCAGCAGATCGGGCCAGCCGTCGTTGTCCACATCGGCGAACATCACGCCCCAGCCAAGATACTGCGTGTTCAAGCCGATTCCCGCGGGAAAAGTCTTGTCGTCAAACGTGCCGTCGCCCATGTTGCGGTAGAGCGTCGAAGTATCGTCGGAAAAATTCGTTTTGAAAAGATCCAGCCGGCCGTCGCCGTCATAGTCGCCGACCGTGGAGCCCATGCCGGCCTGCTCGCGCCCGTCATCATTGAACGCGGCGCCCGCAACAACGGCGACATCGGTAAACGTGCCGTCGTGATTGTTGTGATAGAGGATGCTGGCGGTGCTGTCACATGCGACGTAGATGTCCGGCCAGCCGTCGTCGTCAAAATCGAGAGTGGAAACGCTGAAGCTGTAATGCCCGTTGGTCTGATCGATGTGCGCTTTCGCCGTGACATCCTCAAACACACTATTGCCGAGATTGTGATAGAGGATGTTTTTCGTCCACGGCAAACCGCGCGGGCCGCACATGACGGGAATGCCTTTCCACATGCAGGAAGGCTGCTCGCCCGGCGCGAGAGCCGTGGCGGAATCAAAATCGACGTAATTGGCTACGACTAAATCGAGTTTTCCGTCGCGATCGTAGTCGACGAAGGCGCAGCCGGTGCCCCAGGCTTTGCCGCTGCCCGCGACATGCGCTTTTTCACCGACCTCGGTGAAAGTGCCGTCGCCATTGTTGTGGTACAGAACATTTTTGCCGTAGTAGGTGACGTACAGATCTTCGAAGCCGTCGTTGTCGTAATCACCGACGCACACGCCCTGGCCCCAACCGGTGTGAGTCAGACCGGCCTTTGCGGTGACGTCGGTGAACGTGCCGTCATGATTGTTGTGATAGAGATGGCTCGTCGGTCCTTTACCGGTTCGCGAGGCTTCGAGAGTCGTCCCATTCACAACGAAAATATCAGGCCAGCCGTCATTGTCGTAGTCGAAGATGGCGACGCCCGTGCCCGTGGTTTCGATGATGTACTTTTTCGTGTTTTCCCCGCCGAAGATGACCGGCGCGGTAAGCCCAGCTTGCTGCGCCACATCGGTGAAATGCGCAACCGGCTTGGCGTTCGCGCTCTGGGAATTTCCGGTGCCAACACTTGGAGAACCGCCAGATTGTACGGAGAGCCAAGCGCATAGCCCGAGGAAGCAGAAAAGCCGGAACAAAGAGGAATGGAGAGTCATCCATCGCTAATGATAGCAAGGTCTGGTCCGAGAAGTTTCGGCATGTCACGGGATTCGAAGCGAACCGCATGTGAAGCGGTGGGCGGGCATGAACGTGCTAGTATTTTTGAGAACACTCTACTGGAATCTTTCGCGTGGAATTCATTCTCGTTCATTCCCGGATGCTTTTGATTCGACTTTGCGCGGCGCTGATTTTCTTCCACACTGCCGCGGCAATTTGCGCCGGACAATCTGCGGGTCCCGCGAAGGCGGATGCGGCTTCGCGGGCGAGCGCGACGTACCAGCAAGGATTGTCGGCGCTACGGCAGGGCGATTTGGCTTTCGCCCGCGCAGCCTTCGAAAGAGTTTTACGGCTCGTGCCGCAAAGCCCGGAGGGGCACAATTCTCTCGGCTGGGTGCTGCTCGCGCAGAATGAAGTCGATTCCGCGATTGCACATTTCCGGGCGGCGCTGCGATGGAAGCCTGAATTCGTTCAGGCGCACGTGAATCTGGCGAACGCGCTGGTTCGAAAAGGAGACCTGCCCGCCGCGTTGCGCGAGGCACGTGAGGCCGCGCGAGTGGCTCCGGACGATTCCGAGGCTCATCGCACCGTGGGGCGGGTACTAGATTTCTCCGGGGATTTCGATGGCGCCATCCGCGAGATGGGGCGAGCCATCGAATTGGAGCCGCAACGGGCTGAGTTGCATGACGATTTCGGGACGGTGCTGGTTCACAAATCCGATTCCCAAGAGGCTGCCGCGGAATTTTCCGAGGCCCTCCGGCTGCAGCCCAATTTCGCTCAAGCGCACTTGCACCTCGGCGTCTTGCGCTATCAGTCGGGGGCGCTGGAGGAAGCGGCGGCTCATCTTCAAGCGGTGATGGAGCTGAATCCCGAGAGCGCGGACGGACATTTTTATTTGGCCCAGGTTCTGAGAAGCAAGGGGGATACGGATGCGGCGATCCGCGAAATGCGCGCTTGCATCGCGCTGCAATCCGATTATCCGAATGCGCAGAACAGTCTGGGTTTGCTGCTGCAGCGCAAAGGCGATGTCGAGGCAGCGGTCACTGCATTTCGTCAGGCCATAAAATTTCATCCCGATGATTCGGATGCACGCAATAATCTCGGCCTCGCCTTCATGCAGAGCGGAGACGGCCAGGGAGCCATCCGCGAGTTTCACGCAGCCATCCGGCTGCGTCCGCACGATAGTGGGTACATAGGGAATCTGGGGGTGGCTTATCTCCAAATTGCAGACTTCGATGCGGCCATGTCTCAGTTTCAAGAGGCGCTGAAACTCTCACCGCAGGATGCCACCTTGCACTACGACCTTGGCCTGGCGCTGAAGTTGAAAGACAAGCTTCCCGAAGCGGTGGCGGAATTTCGCAAAGCGGCGGAATTGGATCCCGGGCAAGCGGACGCGCACTACACGTTGGGCGTAACGCTCTGGCAGCAAGGAGACTTTGCGGCGGCGGCGATGGAGTTACGCGCAGCGATTCACGCCAAACCGGATTATGCGGAGGCCTATTACACGCTGGGGTCGGTGCTAAAGCAGGCGGGTGAATTGCCCGAGGCGGCAAACGCTTTGCGGGAAGCGATTCGCCTTCAGCCGGAATTTGCCGGCGCACATACAACGCTAGCGGCGGTGCTGCGTCAACTCGGCGATACGGAAGGTGCGGCTGCCGAGAGCCGCGCAGGAATGGAAATCACGAAGCAGAAAACCAGCGAGCAGACCGCTCTCTTTGCTGCAAATTCGGGGCGGAGACTCCTGAACGCCGGGGACATCGAAGGCGCCATTTCACAATTTCGCGCCGCCATCAACTCTTCGCCAAACTATGCGGCCGCGCATTTTCACCTCGGGCTGGCGCTGCGTCAGCAGGGAAAATCCAAAGAAGCACAAGAGGAGTTTCAGAAAGCGGCAAGGCTCGATCCCAGCTTGACGCCGCCAGCATCCAAAAAGAATTAGGAATGCTGGAGGAGCTGAGAGCCTGGCTGGCGGCTGAACAGGGATTGAATTCGTGGCAAGTGAAGTGACCAAACCTGACTTGCATCGTCTATAGCTGCAGGGAGGGGCCTTATGTCCAAGCGCAATCTCGCTTTTCTGATTTCCGCGTACGTTCTGCTAGCCCTCATAGTTCTGACGAGTGCCAAAGCAGCCTCGCACCGCCATTCCGTGAACATTTCCGGAGGCCACAAGCACCCGATTACCGATTGCTCCGATCTTCGCATCCAGTTCGACGAACGGGACGCTGTGGTCCGGTCCGAAGAAAAGACGCTGACGAAGTCCGAAGCTGCCGTCCTGCAGGTGCATCCGCACGAGAACGGTGGCGTGCAGGTCGTCGGCTGGGACAAGGAAACATATTCGGTGACCGCGTGCAAAGCGGCAGCCGGATCGGGCGACGCGGCGGAGCGCATCCTCTCGCAGATCATCATGTCCACCGAGAACGGCAGAGTATCGACCAAGGGTCCGGCCGGTGACGACGATTGGACGGTGTACCTGCTGATTCGGACGCCGAAATCCGCTTCCATTGAGTTGGACACCATGAATGGCCCGATTTCCCTCTATGACGTGAACGGCAAACTCACGGCCCGCGCTCACAACGGCCCGATCAGCCTAAAGAATTTCTCCGGCGAGGCGGACATTAAAGCCGTGAACGGCCCTATCAGTGTGGAGGACAGCAGTGGGGATGTTCGTGTCCACACGGAGAACGGACCGATCTCCGTTTCGCTCACCGGAAAAACATGGAGCGGCACGGGGCTATCGGCCGACGCGCAAAATGGCCCGCTGACCTTGATGGTGCCAAACGGATACCAGTCCGGTTTTGTGGTGGAATCGCGGAACTACGCGCCGATGAGCTGCCAGGCAAGCATTTGCGACAATGCCCGCAAGACCTGGGACGATAACAATCGCCGGATCGAATACGGGGTCGGGCCGGCCATGATTCGCCTTTCCACCGTGAACGGTCCGGTTTCCGTCCGCGACCAAAGAGAAAAACTCTAGTAGCAAGACCGCCAGCCGGAAGAGCAGGCCTGCGATGCCGCAGCCGTCCGGGATGGACGCACTCCCGCGCTTGCAGATAGTATTTGTCGCATGTCGCTTGAGGCCCGCGTTGGCCCATCCATCGCCGAAGCTGAAGCTGTCCGCATCGTGCGCGAGCTCTACGGTGTTGAGGCTTCGGCGCAGGCGCTGCCTGGCGAATACGACGACAATTTCCATCTGACCGGCGCCGACGGACAAGCACTCGTCCTGAAGGTGATGCATCCGGCGCGAGAACACTCGTTTATTGACATGCAATGCCAGGCGCTGCGGCATCTGGCGCAGCAGGCGCCACATCTGAGTCTGCCGCGGGTCCTACCGGATCATGATGGCGAACTTTTTTCCACGGTCACAATCGCGGATGGCTCGACTCGCCTCGTTTGGCTGCTTACTTTTGTGAAGGGAACAGTTCTCGCCAAGGTTCGCCCCCACGCGCCGGAACTGCTCGGCGATCTTGGCCGCTTTCTTGGCGAGATGGATGCCGCGCTGCGTTCCTTCTCGCATCCGGCCGCGCACCGGGAGTTGAAGTGGGACTCGACGCGCGCTGCCTGGATCAAGAACTACGTTCAACACATCGCTGACGCGAAGGGCTGCGCCCTCGTCGAAAGATTCCTCGGGCTTTACGATTCGGATGTAGTTCTGGCGTTGCCGCGGCTGCGCCGCAGCGTCATCTACGGCGATGCCAATGATTACAACGTTCTCGTCAGCGATCCCTGGCCGCAGCCGCGCAAAGTTACCAGCGTGATCGATTTTGGTGACATGCACCATGGACTGACCGTTTCTGAACCCGCCATCGCCGCTGCTTACGCCATTCTTGGAAAGAAAGATCCGCTGCAGGCTGCGACGGCGATCGTCGCCGGCTATCACAAAACGTTTCCGCTGGAGGAGACGGAGCTGGCAGTTCTATATGCGCTGATCGGCACGCGTCTCGCCGTCAGCGTAGTCAATTGCGCCTGCCGCAAGCTCTTGAAGCCGGACGATCCGTACGTCACGGTCAGCGAAGCGTCTGCCTGGGAAGCGCTCCAGCGGCTCGCGGAAATTCACCCGCGGCTTGCCCACTACACGTTTCGCGCGGCTTGCGGGCTTTCGGCAGTTCCGCAAAGTGAAAAGGTGAGGGACTGGCTGCAGGCGAATGCTGGGTCCGCGGCCTCCATCCTTGAGACGGAAGTACGGTCAGCGCCGAGCATGGTCTTTGATTTGAGCGTCGGAAGCACATTTCTTGGGGCTGACCCAGGCGCTGCCGAGCCCGGCAAACTCACGCAGAAGATATTTTCAGAAATAAAGCAGGCCGGGGCTAACTTCGCCGTGGGACGTTACGACGAGCCACGATCGCTCTATTCATCGCCGCTCTTCGGCGCAAGCGGCGATCCCACAGCCGAGCGGCGGACCATTCATCTTGGGATCGACCTGTTCGTGGAGCAGGGAACGCCGGTGCGAGCGCCGCTCGACGGCGTCGTTCACATCGTGGCGAATAACTCTGCTCCCATGGACTATGGGCCGCTCGCTATTCTTCAACACGAAACTGGCGACGGCGAAAAATTCTTCACGCTCTACGGGCATCTCGCCAAAGACTCGATCAGCAGCCTGAGTGCTGGCCAGCATGTGGCTCGCGGACAGCAATTTGCGCGCGTCGGCTCCTCCGATGAGAACGGTGCCTGGGCGCCACACGCACATTTTCAAATCATTCTGGATCTGTTGGAACTTGGCGCCGACTTTCCTGGGGTCGCGTACGCTTCGCAGCGCGCGGTTTGGACAAGCCTCTCGCCGGATGCAAATCTACTACTTGGAATTCCACCCGATCGCTTTCCAGCAGAAGAGCCGCGGTTCGTCGAGACACTTGCGGCGCGCCAAGCCTTGCTTGGCAAAAACCTGAGCATCTCTTACCGGCATCCACTCAAAATTGTGCGCGGTTGGATGCAGCATCTCTATGACGACACAGGCCGCGCCTATCTCGACATGTACAACAACGTGCCGCTTGTCGGGCACAGTCATCCGCGCGTCGTCAAAGCCACGCAGGAGCAGCTTGCGCTGCTCAATACCAACACTCGCTATCTGCACGATAACGTGAATCGCTACGCTGAGCGCCTGACGCGACTGCTCCCGGAACCGCTGCGCGTCTGCTTCTTCGTAAATTCCGGCAGCGAGGCCAATGAACTGGCGCTTCGGCTTGCCCGTGCCCATACCGGCCGCGAGGACGTTATCGTTCTGGAGCACGCCTACCACGGTCACACGAACACGTTGATTGACATCAGCCCCTATAAATTTGATGGCCCCGGCGGGCATGGGAAGAAGCCGTGGGTGCACGTCGCGCCGCTCGCTGATGACTACCGCGGCTTGTATCGCCGCGATGACAACGAAGCAGGAACAAAGTACGCGCGGCATGTTGAGGAAATTCTTGCAGGCACAAAGGCCGAAGGACGCGGCGTCGCCGCATATATTGCGGAAACATTGCCCAGCGTCGGCGGGCAGATTGTATTTCCTCCTGGTTATTTCGCGGCGGTGTACAGTCACGTACGCGCAGCGGGCGGCGTCTGCATCGCCGATGAAGTTCAAGTGGGATTTGGACGCCTGGGCACGCACTTCTGGGGATTCGAAACGCAGAATGTGGTTCCCGACATCGTGGTTCTTGGCAAGCCTATCGGCAATGCGTTTCCGCTCGCGGCGGTTATCACCACGCGTGAGATCGCCGACTCCTTCAACAATGGGATGGAATTTTTCAGTACGTTTGGCGGCAATCCCGTCGCGTGCGCAGCGGGTCTCGCGGTTCTGGATGTTCTTGAAGAAGAAAAGTTGCAGAGGCAAGCTCTACGCGTTGGAACTCATCTCATCAGCGGTCTGAGGAAGTTGCAGGAGCTTCACGATTTGATCGGTGACGTGCGCGGGTCCGGACTTTTCCTGGGAATTGATCTTGTGCTCGATCGCGAGACGCGAGAGGCGGCGCCTCTCCAGGCCTCCTACGTCGTCAATCGGCTGCGCGATTGCGGCATCCTCGCTGGCACGGACGGTCCGCACCACAACGTCATCAAGCTGCGCCCGCCGCTAGTCTTTTCGGAATCGGACGCAGATTTCTTCGCCAAGACCTTGGACGATGTTCTCGGGGAAGATGCCGCGCAACCAAAGCGCTGAGCCTGGCTTTCCACGCATTGCGATCGTATACGATATTATTATCACTTAATACTTGACAGGTGGATTATTCTCCGCGTAGGCTCGCCCGCGATGGAGCTCGACGCTTCTCTCTCCTGGCTCGCGCTGGCGCTCACGCCCGGCCTGGGTTCCCGTTTGTCCGCCCGCGTCTTGCGCAGGTTTGGTTCGCCCGATGGCGTCTTTCGTGCGTCGCTGGCGGATCTGGAATCCTGCAATCTTCCCGCGCAAGCCGCGCAGGCCATGGTGAAGAAGGAGTCCTTCAAGCGCGCGGAAAAAGAACCGGATGGCGTTCGAAAGATTGCCAACTGCAGGCTTTTGAACTGGACGGAGCCGGAATATCCGCAAACACTCCTGCAAATCTACGACCTGCCAGTTCTTCTCTACGTCCGTGGCGACGTGCAAGTTCTCAATTTGCCTAGCCTCAGCATCGTCGGCACGCGCCGCCCGACGCTCTATGGCACGCAGATGGCGCGGCGCCTTGGCCGGGAACTTGCGGCACGCGGGCTTGTGATCGTCAGCGGCTGGCTCGCGGCATTGACGCCATCGGGCATCAAGGGGCTTTGGATGCGAATGGGCGCGCCATCGGAGTCCTCGGGACGGGCATTGATGTTTGCTACCCGGAGGAAAACAAGAAGCTATATGAGAAAGTTCTCGAACGCGGAGCCATCATCACTGAATTCCCTTTGCGGACTCATCCCGCACCGGAGAATTTTCCCGTACGCAATCGCATCGTCGCAGGGATGCCGCTCGGAGTTCGTCATTGAAGGCGCACAGTACAGTGGTTCGCTGATTACCGCGCGTCTCGCGATGGAATTTGGCAGGGAGGTCTTCGGAGTGCCCGGCAACGTCACGCAACCTGTGAGTTTTGCCCCCAATCAGCTGGTCAAACAAGGAGCCAAGCTGGTCACCAACGCCGATGACGTGATCGAAGAGCTGCCAACACCCGTCCGCGCGGCACTCGTCCAGGCCGAGCAACCGGAAGCCGAACAGCGAAACCTGCTGGCTGCTGCCTCGCTCAATGGCTCGGAGAAAAAGCTGTACGAACTGCTCAGCGCAGACGAACCGAAGCCCATTGACGACATCGTGGAACACTCGGGCTTGAACTCTTCCGAGGTTCTGGCTACGCTCTTTAACCTGGAGATGAAAGGCATTATCCGGCAATTGCCGGGCAAACAGTTCAGCAAAGTCTTGTTGTAGAAGCAGATAGGGGTTTGCATCGCAGGCGAACAGCCCGGCATCAAATACCGGAAACGCATCCACAAGGGGCATTGCCGCATCAATAGGTAGACACCGGCGCGGCCGGAGTCGTACATCCAAGGTAGCGAGAAGGACACACGCCTGCGCGGTCAGCCCTTCCGGCGGAACATTACGGAGTTACAAAAGCAAGATGGCACGTTCGCTCGTCATTGTCGAATCGCCTGCGAAGGCGAAAACGATCAACAAGTATTTAGGACGCAACTTCACCGTCAAAGCGTCCATCGGCCACGTCATGGACCTGCCGAAAAAGACGATCGGCATTCGCCTGCCCGGCGAGGATCCCTCGGGCCGCAAGAAGAGAAAGAAGAAAAAGGGCGCGAAGAAAGGCGCTCAAGCGGAAGAGAAGAACACCAAGAAGCCGATTACGCTCGATGACGATAAGATTTTCGAGCCCACGCTGCAAATCATCGCCGGCAAGGGCAAGGTTATTAGCGATCTTCGCAAGGCGGCGCACTCGGCCGAGGCAGTCTATCTGGCGGGCGATCCCGATCGCGAGGGTGAGGCCATTTCGGCGCACCTGGCCATGGTTCTCTCCAAGCCTTCCAAGTACCCAGAGCAAGAAGCCAGCGTTTCCAGGTTCAAGAAGAAGGACGCGAAACCCGAAGAGCCTGCCAAGGCCGAAGCCGAGGACGCTCCCAAAAAAGAAGTAGTGGCCATCGACCCCAAGAAAATTTTTCGCGTGACCTTTAATGAAATTACGCCCAAGGCTATTCGTGCGGCCTTCGACAAACCCAGGCAGGTCGATTCAAATCTAGTTGATGCACAGCAGGCCCGCCGCGTGCTCGATCGCATTGTGGGCTACAAGATCTCTCCGATTTTGTGGGACAAGGTGCGCCGGGGCCTTTCCGCAGGTCGCGTGCAGACGGTGGCGCTGCGGCTGATTGTCGAACGTGAACTGGCAATCCGGGCTTTTGTGCCACAGGAATACTGGACCATTCACGCGATGCTGGATGCCGGGCAGCCGCCGCTCTTCGAAGCCAAGCTCTTCAAGCACAACGGCGAAGATATCGAAGTAAAAAACCAGGAAGCCGCGGACAAAATTGTTGCCGCCGTCAGCAAAGCCAAGTGGCAGGTTGCCAGCGTCGCGCAAAAAGAAAAGAAGCGCAATCCGCCGCCACCGTTCACAACTTCCAAGCTGCAGCAGGCTGCCTACAATCGCTTGCGCTACACGGCGAAACGAACCATGTCGCTCGCGCAGAAACTCTATGAGGGCGTCGAGCTCGGCGACGAAGGCTCTGTGGCGCTGATCACCTACATGCGCACGGATTCCGTGCACGTCTCCAACGACGCACTGGCGCAAGTCCGCGAGTTGATTCCCGAACGCTTTGGTGCGAACTATCTCCCGGAAAAACCCAACTTCTACAAATCGAAAAAGGACGCGCAGGAAGCCCATGAGGCGGTGCGCCCGACCGATGTCATGCGTGCGCCGGAAGACGTCCGCAAATATCTCGACGAGGACCTCTTCAAGCTCTACCAGTTGATCTGGCAGCGTTTTGTTGCGTCACAGATGCTCCCTGCGATTTTCGATCAGACCACCATCGACATCAATGCCGGAGACTACACGTTCCGTGCCACCGGTTCGGTCCAGAAATTCGACGGCTACCTCCGCGTCTATCAATTGCCCGCGTCGAACGCCGACCGCGATGACGACGAGAAGGATGACGAAGGAGAGGGCCGGGCGCTGCCTCAGGTTGTGGAAGGGCAGGTCCTCCGCTTGGACAAGATTCGTCCGGATCAGCATTTTACCGAGCCTCCGCCGCGGTTCAACGATGCCACCCTGGTCAAAGAGCTCGAAGAAGACGGCATCGGGCGGCCCTCGACTTATGCTTCGATCATTTCGACGATCGTTGAACGTGAATACGTTACCAAGAATCAAGGACGCTTCTCCCCCACCATGCTTGGTGAACGCGTCAGCACCCTGCTGGTGAAGAGCTTTGAAGACATTTTCGACGTGACGTTCACCGCGCGGCTCGAAGAAGAGCTCGACGAGATCGAGGAAGGCAAGCTGCCCTGGCGCGAAGCCGTCAAAGAATTCTGGGAGAAATTCGTCGTTGATCTCGACAAGGCCGGCGACGAGATGCTCTCTTACAAAGCGGGCATCCCCACGGGTAAGAAGTGCGAAAAATGCGGCCAGGGCGAGTTGCTGGAGCGAATCAGCCGCCATGGCTTCTTCCTCGGCTGCTCGCGGTATCCCGACTGCGATTTCATTCAGGACCTTTCTCCGGAACTTCCGGAAGAAGCCAGCGGCGAACCCAAAACCGAATATTGCGACAATTGCGGCAAGGAGATGGCCATTAAGCGCGGCCGCTTCGGCACGTTCCTCGCTTGCACGGGTTACCCGGATTGCAAGACCACCCGCCGTTTGGTTCAGGGCACGCGCATCGCGCACCAGCCCGACGAGCCGCTGGACGAAAAGTGCGCGCTTTGCGGCAACGGTCTTGTGAAAAAACACGGCCGCTTCGGCGAGTTCATCGGCTGCTCCGGCTATCCGAAGTGCAAGTACACGCGGCCCATCACCATGGGCATCAAATGCCCGAAGTGCAATGAAGGCGAGTTCGTCCGCCGCGGCAGTGCCGGCAAGGGTGGCCGTGGACGCCCGCGCGTTTTTTACGGCTGCTCGCGCTATCCGGATTGCGATTTTACGTCGCCGCACATGCCCATCGCCGAGCCGTGCCCAAAGTGCGGGGCACCGTTCATCGTCGAGAAGCGCACCAAGATCGGCACCGTACACGCCTGTCTCAAGGAAGGTTGCGACTGGGAAAAGCTGGTCCCTGAAGCACCGACGCAAGCGCCCTCCGAGGAAGTTCCCGTGCCCGTGGCAGCCAAGTCCTGACCCACCTGCATTTATAGACAACACTCCCGTTGATTCTGAGTTCAGCGTGTTCGGGGTGCCTATACTGTACCTGCGCGTTTGCCACGGGAGATCCAGCGTCGAATGAAAGCAGCGATTGCCAAGTATTTGGAATATCTGCGGTCGGTAAGAAATTCCTCGCCACATACCATTTCGAACTACGGAAGAGACCTCGACCAGTTTCTTGCGTATCTTTCGCCGCCGGGGACCCAACCGCCCGCACTCCATGCGGTCTCCCATTCCATGATCCGTGAATTCGTCGGTCATTTGCACAACCATGGCCTCGAGAAGAGTTCCATCGCGCGAAAGCTTGCGGCGTTGCGTTCGTTTTTCAAATACTGCGTCCGCGAAGGCCATCTGAAGGAAAATCCCGCGCGGCTCGTCCCCACGCCGAAATTGCCGAAGCGGATTCCTTCCGTACTCTCTGCGGAAGAAATGAATGGCTTTTTGAATCAACTCGTGGGAATGGGCACCGCCGATCCAGGCATTCGCCCTGTTTCAAGAAAGCGCTTGCAGCTTCCCGCGCTGGCGGGCGCGACGGCTCCCAAGCGCGGCAGGCCTGGGCAACCTGTCATCCCGGAAGAAGGCCTGCTGCTTCGCCGCGACCGCGCTCTACTCGAGCTTCTCTACGCCGCGGGACTCCGCGTGAGCGAGCTCACCGGCCTGAATCTCGCCGACATGGAACAAAAGGAGCGCGTCCTGCGCGTCCGCGGCAAGGGCAACAAAGAACGCATCGTTCCCTACGGAGCGAAAGCGCAGGATGCGCTGGAAAACTACTGGCCGCTTCGCGATGAGCTCCTTCTGCACATGGCCGGAACGCGCGCCAGCCGCCGCTCCGCCGCCCCGCACACGGATGCGTTGTTCCTGAACTACTCCGGCCGCCGCCTCACGCAGCGTTCCGTCGGCCGCATCGTCAAGAAATACGTCCGCCTGGTCAACGTGAATTGGGACCTTCACCCGCACTCGATGCGCCACGCGTTTGCCACGCATCTCCTCGCCGACGGCGCCGACCTTCGCGCCATCCAGGAACTCCTCGGCCACCAGTCCCTGTCCACCACGCAGAAATACACCCACGCTTCGATCCGCCAGCTCATGGACATCTACGACAAAGCACACCCGCACGCCTGACCCGCGCATCGATTCCCGTTTGCGAGGCTGAGAGGCTGAGATACTCTGGAGAGCCTTCAAGAAATGAGAATAGCACTGCGCATTGCGATTACGGCTGTGGCTGTTTTTCTTGGCGCGGTTCTATCTTCATCCGCAGGTGCGCAGGAAAACTACGAAATCCAGGTGTATCCGTACGAAACCGTCGAGCGCGGCCACACTATGGTTGAGCTCCACAGCAACTTCACGTTTCAGGGCTCCAAATCCACCACGGACGGAACGCTTCCCACTAATCATCAGTGGCACGAAACCATCGAGATCACTCATGGCTTCAATGACTGGTTCGAAACCGGCTTCTACATTTTCACTTCCTTGCAGAAGGGCCAGGGTTGGGACTTCGTCGGCAGCCACATCCGTCCGCGCGTGCGCATCCCTCCCAAATGGCATTGGCCGGTCGGCGTCAGCCTCTCCAACGAAATCGGATGGCAGAGCCGCCGCTACTCCGCGGACACCTGGACCTGGGAAATGCGCCCCATTATTGATAAGCAGCTCGGCCGCCGGTATCTCTCCTTCAATCCGACTCTGGACCGCTCCTTCCACGGGCCGGGCGTCAAGCAAGGCGTGGTTTTTTCTCCCAACTTCAAATTCAGTTACGATTTCACCAAGAAAATCTCCGGTGGCATCGAATACTACGGCTCCCTCGGGCCGGTTACGGGCTTCGATCCCATCAGCCAGCAACAACACCAGATTTTTCCCACGATCGATCTGAAACTTTCTCCCAAATGGGAAGTCAATTTCGGCCTTGGAGTTGGTCTGACAGGATCCACTGATCACTTGATCGCCAAAATGATCCTCGGCTACCGCTTCAATTTCTGAAGTTCCGCGCCGTGTTGTGTCGCCGAATCAGCGGGCACTTCGCAGAAATTCTCCAGCGATCGCATTGCATTCCTGGAATGCATCCGCTTCGCTGTGCGGGCTATGCTTGCCGTTGCGCACGAATCGCATTTCAGCTTGAGGAAGTTCATTATGCACGCGTTCCATCTCGCCGGGCTCGGTGCGAGGATCGAGACGCCCGTGAAGAAACAGCACCGGCACGCGAAGCTCGCCTAGTCGTCCGTCGTAAAGATCCTGATCCGGGCGATGAACCATGTCGGCGATCCGCAACCAGGCGCCGCAGTTTCGGCGCGGCACGTCTTGCCAATGGTCATCTCCATGGTCTTGCCGGAGCAGTTCGCGTGTTTCTTCTCCGAGGTCTTCCGGATGCGCTGTAAACCGTTCAAAAAAACTTCTTGAGTTTGGTTTGTTCCGGAAGAAGTGAAACGCCTCGAGAATCAACGACTCACATCGCTCCGCCGCCCGCATTCCGAGCATCGCGCCAATCACGGCGCCGTCACTGTGGCCCCAGAACGCGGCGCGCTCGATTTCGAGCGCATCCAGAAAGGCCATCATCTCTTGCGCGGCCCGCTGGTGAAAATCCATCGGCATCTCGCCGACCACGCGCGTCGAGCTCCCGTATCCAGTTCGGTCCGGAATAAGAATTCGAAACTGGCTCTTAAACGCTTCGATCTGCCGTTCGAATGGATACACTCCATATCCCCATCCGCCATGAAGAAAAACGAGCGGTCTGCCGAGCCCGAATTTCCGGTAGTGAATTCGTATTGGACGGATTTCAGGCGCGTGCGGCGACTCTGCCAGCTCCACAAAAGGCATCAGCTCTCCTTGTCTCGCGCGTACAGTACGCGAGACGCGCCTTCGGGACAAGTTCACGCCGCCATGTGACGGTTTCCCGTCTTGGTGCGTCTAACAGATTTGCCTACAAATTTCGTTGATGGAGCCGCCCATGACCTACCATCTCGCTCAAATCAACATCGCCCGTCTCGTGGCCCCGCTGGATGACCCCAGGATCGCTGAGTTTGTGGCGCTGCTGGAGCCCATCAACGCGCTCGCTGATGAAGCTCCGGGTTTTGTCTGGCGGCTCAAGTCCGAATCCGGCAACGCCACGGACATTGCTTACAACGACGACCCGTTCGTCATCGTCAACATGTCGGTCTGGGAGTCCATCGAGCCGCTGCGCACCTACGCTTACAAGTCCGATCACGCAAAAGTGTTTCGCGACCGCGCCAAATGGTTTGAAAGGCTGGAGAAGCCCAGTTACTGCCTCTGGTGGATTCCACTCGGCCACATCCCGACGGTTGCCGAGGGTCGCGAGCGGCTGGAGCACTATCAGAAGAACGGCGCGACGCCGTATTCTTTCCGGTTTTCGCAACACTTCCCCCAGCCCGAGGGAGAAGGCGTCCGCGTCTAATCCGACTTTCGCTGAGCGCAGTTTGAATTCTGGCTCTTTTTCCTGCGTTGACGATGCAGCCGACAAACCCGTATAATTAACGTTTGTCTCTAGCTCTTGGAGGACTGATGTACGCCGTTATCAAGACCGGGGGAAAGCAGTATCGCGTCGCGCCCGGCGACACCATCCGCATCGAGCGGGTTGATGGCAAAGTAGGGGAAAAGGTCAATTTTGGTTCCGTCCTGGCTGTTCACACCGACGACAAGAAGATCTTGCTGGGCGCTGACGCCGGCAAGGCCAGCGTCAGCGGCAAGATCGTCTCTCAAGGCCGCGCCAAGAAACTGACCGTGCTCAAGTTCAAGAAGGGCGGCCAGTACAAGATTTCTCGCGGTCACCGGCAGAACTACACGGCCGTCCAGGTCGGAGACATCAAGCTTTAGTTTCTTTCCAGCCAAAAGCTCAAGCTTTGGTTGTTCTGAAAAAAGGATTACGTCATGGCACATAAGAAGGGCGGCGGCTCCTCAACAAACGGCCGCGATTCACACGGGCAGAGGCTGGGCGTAAAGCGCTTCGGCGGCCAGTTGGTCAACGCAGGCACGATTCTCGTGCGCCAGCGCGGGACGAAGCACCAGGCCGGCGAAAACGTGGGCCAGGGCAAGGATGACACGCTCTTCGCGCTCGTCACTGGTTACGTAAAATTTCTCGACCGGGGGCGTCATGGCCGCTTCATCAGCGTTGAGCCCGCACAGCAAGCCAAGTCCGCCGCGAACTAACTGCATTGTGTAGGGGCGGCTTCCGAGGCCGTCCGCTTTTTCCCGCGGTCCGGCTCCGCTGGACCGCACTTTTCTTTTCAGCGCGTATATTGATTCGAAACGCAGCTCTGCGGCCCGCCCGGAAAGAATTTCTTGTAAGCACTGCGGCCATGCGCGGGAATAATCGCAAGCCCCGGAACTTTTTCATGCAGGTCATTGAGCCGGCCGACGATCTGATCAGCGACTTTCCCAGCGTTGTCACTGTCCAGCAAAATCATGGACTTGCCGACGCGCTCTTCGAATCCGCGCTCGTCGTCGACGGCATCGCCGACGTAAAACATCCGTCGCTCCGGCGATAGGTTTACAAAAATGCCCACGCTCCCGGGCGTATGTCCGCGCAAGGGCACGACGACCACCGAACCGTCTTTATAGAGGTCCGCGCTCTCGTCGAACGTTTCATAGGGTACGGGATTGAATTGCAAGGTCGGCGCCGCAACAGAAGGGAACTTTTGGACGTGTGCGGCAATCACGTAGCCTCGGGCCTGCACACTGGGATCGTTTGCGAATTGCAACTCTTCGCGCGTCAGCAGCACTGGCAGAGGCGGCAGATCCATCAATCCGCCGGAATGATCCAGGTGCACGTGCGAAAGAATCGCCCAGCGCAGCTTGGCAGGATCTTCGCCGATTTGGCGCAGAAGCTGAGGCAGCGGGCTCTCCGGCTTCAATTCGCCTGCCAGCGATTTGAGCTTGAGCCAGGTTCCGAAGGGGAACCCGCGAATCTCGTCGTCGAAGTGGCTTGAGTTTCCGGTGTCGATCAGCAGGTCTCCCGCGGGATCTCTTACCAGGACGCTCCCGGCCGTCGAGCCAAAGGAAAAGCGGCTGAACGTTTTGCCGGTCTCGACCCAGCAGGCGGCGATACCGGGAATCGTGGAAATCGCGGGCACGACGCGGGCGTGCGGAGCCGCTGCCGGGAGAGGCGTTCGCCGGAAGTAGAGCACGTACAAGGCGGCGGCCGCCACGATTACAAGGGTCAAGAGAATCAAGGCAAGACGCTTGAGCAGGCGCGGCCTCCGTTCCGGCAATTCGTATCTCCGCAGTTCGCTTATGTTATCTTTTTCAGGAGTCTTATTGTCGTGTTTGTTGATGAAGCCAAGATATTCGTGAAGGCCGGCAACGGCGGCAACGGCTGCGTGGCCTTCCGCCGCGAAAAATACGTTCCGCGCGGCGGCCCCTCCGGCGGCGACGGCGGCAACGGCGGCAGCATCTACCTCGAAGCCAACCTCAACGACAACACTCTGCTTCGCTATCGCTACAACCGCGAATTCAAAGCCGATCGCGGCCGCCACGGCGAAGGCTCCAACTGCACGGGCTATTCCGGCGAGGACATGATTCTAAAAGTCCCCGTGGGCACGCTGGCCTTTGACGATCAGACCGGAGAAACCATCGCTGATCTCGCCACCCCTGGGCAGCGCGTCCTGATCGTTCATGGAGGACGCGGCGGACGCGGCAACCAGCATTTCGCAAAGCCCTGGCATCAAGCCCCGCGCGAGCACGAGGATGGGTTTCCTGGGGAAGAGCGCCATCTTCGCCTCGAACTGAAACTTCTCGCGGATGTCGGCCTGGTCGGTTTTCCTAACGCCGGAAAATCCACTTTGATCTCTGTGATCTCGGCTGCACGCCCGAAAATTGCCAACTATCCTTTCACCACGCTCGAGCCCAACCTCGGCGTCGTCAATGCCGACGGCGGCACTGGCGGGCACGGCACCGAGCTTGGCCGCACTTTTGTCGTGGCCGATCTCCCCGGCCTCATTGAAGGCGCACATGAAGGCGCCGGCCTCGGTATTCGCTTCCTCCGCCACGTTGAGCGCACGCGCCTCCTTGTTCATCTGATTGATACGAGCGATTCGAACGACGAGAACCCAATCCACTCCTTTGAAGTCATCAATGGCGAGCTTGCCGCCTTCAGCGAATCTCTCACCGAGAAGCCCATGATCGTGGTTGCCACCAAGCTTGATGCCACCACCGATCGCGCGCGCCTCGAAGCGCTGCGCGATTTCTGCAAACAACGCGGCCTGGAATTTCACTCCATCTCCGCCGCCGCGGGCGATGGCGTGAAGGATCTCGTCCGCTCGATGGCCGATGCTTTGGACAGGATTCCTCGCGCGGCGCAAGATTCCTCCCTCCGCCTGCCGCTGACTGCCGCCGAAAATAACGAACACGCACCGGGGCACGATTCCTTGCCTACGCCCGTCAAAGATTCATGAGAAAATTAGTTCTGTTACCTCTAGTCCCGGCCACACGCTCTTGGGAGGCGCATTGACCATAGCGCAGGCGCACCGCACCGCCGCCAAACACCAACCTCGCCGCATCGCGCTCTTTGGCGGTTCCTTTGATCCCATTCACAACGGCCACCTATCCGTCGCCCGCGCTGCCGACCGCCGCTTCAATTTCGACGAAATCCATTTCATCGCCGCCAGCCGGCCGCCGCACAAGCTCAAGCAGCACCTCGCGCCCTTCCCGCACCGGTTCGCCATGGTCTCGCTCGCCTGTACCGAGCACCCACACTTCGTTCCGTCGCTCGCCGAAGCCGGAGAAGACTTCAGCGGCACCCAGCTTCATTATTCCGTGGACACCGTGCGCTACTTTCGTCACGTCTATCATGGCCACGGCGATCGCATTTTCTTCATAATTGGCGCCGACGCGTTTCTGGACATTCCCATGTGGAAAGAATACGAAACGCTCCTCGGTCTATGCGATTTCATCATTGCCAACCGCCCGGGGATCCGCAGCGAAGCCCTTCGACTGGTCATTCCTCCCGACCTCATCGCGCGGCCCGATGCCAAGAAAGAATCCGAAAACGGGAATCCTTCGCAGGTCGTCGCGCACCTGCAGCGCACCACCGTCTATCTTCTCGAAAACGTTTCGAACGAAATCTCCGCGACCGACATTCGCCGCCGCGCGCATCGAGGCCAGGCCATTCATGGACTTGTTTCCGCGCGCGTCGAGGAATACATTCTTAAACAGGGCCTATATCGGTGAAACTCGAATCCTTGCCACAGGGTGTCCGCCTCGCCGTCGAGGCCGCCAAAGAAAAAAAAGCCGCCGGGATTACCGTACTCGACTTGAGCGGCGCTTCCGCTTTCACGGAATTCTTCGTCATTTGCACCGGCTTCAGCACTCCACAGGTGCAGGCCATCTGCACGGAAATCGAGGAGCAACTCTACAAGCATCTCGGCCGCTCGCCTGAACACCGCGAGGGCCAGCGCTCCGCCGAATGGGCCTTGCTCGACTTCGGCGGCTTCGTCGTGCACGTTTTCGGCGAGCAGGCCCGCCGCTATTATGATCTCGAGCGGCTCTGGCGTTTGGCGCCCAAACTGGAAATCCCCGATGATGCCGAAACCCGATCCTCCGACCGAAGCATGTCGGATTCAACACTTAGCCAGGAGCCGCTCGACGATGAGGCGGTTTCCGGCCGGACGCTCGGCGGCCGTTCGCAACGATGACCACGGAACGATTACCGTGGATCGCCCAGGACCCCGCAGCGCTCCGCCTCTTTGAACTGGCCGAGAAAGTCGCCGTCGCACCGACAACTCTTTTGATCACCGGCGAAAGCGGTGCCGGCAAAGACCACTTCGCACGCCTCGTGCACGAACTCGGCCCTCGCCGCGATGCACCCTTCTTGAAGATTGATTGCGCCAGCCTTCCGCCAAATCTCGTGGAGAGCGAACTCTTCGGCCACGAGCGCGGCGCTTTCACCGGCGCCGTCGAACGCAAACTCGGCCGTTTCGAACTCGGCGGCAGCGGCACGATTGTTCTTGACGAAGTCGCCGCTCTTTCAACTGGGGCCCAGGGCAAGCTTCTGCGCGTCTTGCAGGAGCGGACTTTCGAACGCCTCGGCGGAACTGAGACGCTGCGCATCGAAGCGCGCCTCATTGCCCTTACCAACGTCGATCTCCCCGCCGCCGTAAAGGCCGGCAGCTTCCGCGAAGATCTTTATTTCCGGTTGAATGTTCTGTTGCTGACGGTTCCGCCGCTCCGCGAGCGCCGCGCCGATATTTTGCTTCTCGCCGAACATCTCCTCGTGACGCTTCGAGCCATCCATGGCCGCGCCCACGCGCATTTGAGCGACTCTTCTCGCCGCATGCTGGCCGCGTACTCCTGGCCCGGCAATATCCGCGAACTGCGCAACGCCCTCGAGCGAGCCGTGGTCTTTTCGCGCGGTACCCGCTCCGGGCCCGCGACTGGCAAGGATGTCCTCGAGCCCGGTAGTTTTCCGGAGAGCGTTCGCGCCGCCGCCCCCGGCGCGGTTGGCACCATTTCCGGATTGCGCTCGCTCGAAGAAGTCGAGCGAGAAGTCATCACCGCTACCCTCGAAGCCACGCACTATCAGATCAGCCGCTCCGCCGAAGCTCTCGGCATCAGCCGCAAGACACTCCTCGAAAAGCGCAAAAAATACGGCCTCAAGTGAAGCTCCGTCTACTCATGCTGGGAAAAACGCGCCGCCCCGAACTGCGCGCCATCCTCGATGACTATGTAAAGCGCATCAGCCGTTCGTGCCCGATCGAAATTACCGAAGTCCGCGACAGCACTGCCGCACTGAAGAAACTCGACACGGATCGCGCCGCTACCGTGGTCCTTCTCGACGCCGCCGGAAAAAGTCTCGATTCGAACGCCCTCGCCAAATGGCTCGGTGAACTCCGCGACCGCGGCACGCGCGAACTGGTCTTCCTCTGCGGCGACGCCGACGGCTTCCCCGAAACTCTCTGCCGGCGCGCGCACCAGAAGCTTTCTCTCAGCTCCATGACTTTTTCCCACGAGCTCGCGCGCGTCATGCTCGCCGAACAGCTCTACCGCGCTTTCGCCATCCTATCCGGCAGCCCCTACCCGAAATAGCGCGCGTAGTGTAAAACCATAAAGACCATGTCCATCCGCATCTCGCCCGACGCCAATCGGCCGTCTGCCACCATCGAAATTCCTCTCGAGTGCCCTCTTCCCGACTACGACCTCCATCAACTCGAGCACCCCACACCTCGCGACGTGGACGCCGTCCTCGTCTCGCAAGGTTTCCGCGACCTCGTCGATGATGCCCGCGGCGTCCTCATGGATCTGCTCGCCCATCCGCCCTTCCAGGCGCACTCTCCGGAAAACGCCAATCTCGACTTCACTCATTCGACGCCAATGCCTCTCGAGCTGACTCAACTCACCGGCGCCATCTGCCCCGGCGACGACGAGAGCTACCGCCCCGGGTTGTGGATCGTTCTCCAGGATCCGCATGCCAAGCCCGGTACGCCCCTCGCGCCAATGGCGCAAGAGTGCATCACCGCCATCGTGCACGAATTCGTCAGACGCCTCCAACTCGCGTAGCAAAATCCCTTCAGCAGTTTTAGATCACCCTCTCCAACTTGACGTTTGGCGGCCGAATCCGCAGACTCTAGTCTTTTCGCCGTACCTGAAAGCAGTCCGCAGCACGAAACACATGCCGGAAGAAAAAGGACTCCTGATCGTTTACACCGGCCCCGGCAAGGGCAAGACCACCTGCGCTCTCGGCACAGCGTTTCGCGCCGTCGGCCAAGGGCTTCGCGTTCTCATGGTCCAGTTCATCAAAGGTTCCTGGCACTACGGCGAGCTCGACGCCGCCAAAATGCTCGGCGACGACAAGTTTGAAATTCGCCCCATGGGGCGCGGCTTCGTCAAAATCGGCGGCGCCGAAACCGATCCTGCAGACATCAAGCTCGCCCAAGAATGCTGGCAGACGGGCCGCGACGCCATTTACAGCGGCAAATACGACCTCGTCGTCCTTGATGAAATCAATTACGTCATTAGCTACAAAATGCTCGACCCTGACGAAATCGTCGAAGCCCTGAAGAACCGCCCCGAGCGCGTCCACGTCATCTGCACCGGCCGCAATGCCCATCCCAAGCTCGTCGAGCTCGCCGACCTGGTCACCGAGATGCGCGAGGTGAAACACCCCTACACCAAGGGTATACTGGCTCAACGGGGGATCGACTATTAGCACTGTGGAAGCAGCCTTCTTTCGCTGTCATCCTGAGGCAAACCGTCGACCGCTTGGCGGTCGCGCCGGGCACAGAGGTTCGGCGCAGGATCTCAACAGTGCCTCTTGGCTGCCGACTCGCCGGTGCCTGACTTTCGACTTTGAACTTTTGACTTTCAACTTTCTTCCATGACCTGGTTCAAGCGCGACAAAAAATCGATCGAGCAAGCCACCCCGCCCGAAGAGCGCCGCGTGCGCACCGAAGGCCTGTGGGTCAAGTGCGAGTCCTGCAATGCCATCGTTTTTCGCAAGGATCTCGAAGCGAATCTATACGTCTGCCCCAAGTGCCAGTTCCATTTCAAAATGAACGCCAAGCAGCGCCTCGAAATGCTCCTCGACGGCCGCTGGACCGAGCACGACGCCGGCATGACCTCTACCGATCCGCTCAAATTCGTGGACACCAAGCCCTACGCCACGCGCCTCCGGGAAGCCAAGAAAAAACTCGGCATGAACGACGCCATCATCACCGCCGAGGGCCAGCTCAGCGGCCGCCCCGTCGTTCTCTGCACCATGGAGTTCGGCTTCATCGGTGGCTCCATGGGAGCGGTCGTCGGAGAAAAAGTCACCCGCGGCATCGAGCTAGCCATCGAAACGCGCCAGCCTTTCATCGCCGTTTCCTGTTCCGGCGGCGCGCGCATGATGGAAGGCACCATCAGCCTCATGCAACTCGCCAAAGTATCCGCCGCGCTCGCCAAGCTCGACGAGGAAAAACTCCCGTACATTTCTTTGCTCACCGATCCCACGACTGGCGGCGTCACCGCCAGCTTCGCCATGCTCGGCGACCTCAACATCGCGGAGCCCGGCGCGCTCATCGGCTTCGCCGGCCCCCGCGTCATCGAGCAAACCATTCGCCAAAAACTTCCCGAAGGATTCCAACGCTCCGAGTTCCTGCTCGAGCATGGTTTTCTCGACGCCGTCGTCCATCGCAAGGAATTGAAATCCTTCATCAGCAATTCCCTCGATCTTCTATTAACCTGACCCCAACGAATGCCATGAAGCCTCCATCGCATCTGGACCGTCATCCCGAGCGGAGTCTGCGAACCGAGGGATCTGCTTTTGTTTTTTCTTTCTGTACGGAATCCTGGCGATGAATTACGACACAGCGGTCCGCTACCTTCTCACCCTCGGCCGCGAACTCGCCGCGCCCACGCAGGCGGCCGCTGCCAAATTCGATCTGGAAAATATCACCATCCTCGCCGACCGCCTCGGCCGCCCCCAACGCGCCTACCCCAGCGCTCACATCGCCGGCACCAATGGCAAAGGTTCGACGGCTGCCTTGCTCGAATCCATTCTTCGCTGCGTCGGTTTTCGAACCGGCCTCAACACTTCCCCCCATCTCGAAAGAATCAACGAGCGCATTCGCATCAATGGCCAGGAGATCAGCGACGATTCCTTCGCGAAAATCTTCACGCGCATTCACGTCTTGATCGAAGAACTCCTCGCCGATGGAAAACTCCGCGCGCATCCCACCTATTTCGAATGCGTCACCGCCATGGCATTCGAATCTTTCGCTCGTGAGCGCGTCGAATTTGGTGTCTTCGAAGTCGGCCTCGGCGGCCGCCTCGATGCCACTAACATTCTTCACCCTGTCATTTCCATCATCACCCGCGTCGATTTCGACCACGAAAATTTCCTGGGCCACTCCCTTCGCGAAATCGCAGCCGAAAAAGCTGGCATCTTGAAGCCCGCGGTTCCCGTCGTGCTCGCCGGGCAACATCCGGAAGCACGAGAAGTCATCCTCGCTCGCGCAAAGGATCTCCAATGCCCCGTAATCGAGCCCGCCAGTCTCTTTCATGTCGAAGAGGAATCCTGGCAAGGTGGACTTATGCGCGCCCGCGTGACCGAAATCGCCTCAGGAACCGTATTCGATCTCGCCCCCAGTCTCCCCGGCAGTTTCCAATTGCAGAACGCTCTCAACGCTCTCGCCGCGGCCCGTTTTCTCCAAAGCCGCGGCTTCCGAATCTCCGATGACACCATTACCCAGGGCATCGCCAACACTGTCTGGCCCGGCCGCCTCGAAAAACTTCAATCCCATCCAGAAATTTATCTCGACGGCGCGCACAATCCGTCCGCCGCGCACGAACTAGCCGCCTTCCTCGAACAAAATTTCGCCGGCCGCAGGATCTGGCTCATCTACGCCGCTCTCCGCGACAAAGCTGTCGACGAAGTTGCCGGCATTCTCTTTCCTCGCGCCGAAGAAGTCATTTTCACCGCGCCACACACTTCCCGCGCCATCTCCGCTGCGCAACTCGCAGAAATCGCTGGCCACCACGCGCCGCATTTCTCCGTTATTCCCGATGCCGAAAAAGCTCTCGACTACGCGCTCGCGAAGGCCGCCCCTGAAGACGTTGTTTTCATCACCGGCTCGCTCTATCTCATCGGCCAGCTTCGCCACTATTGGAAGCACCGCGCTCAGGTCGCCACGCGCTGAAAAAAACCGTAGAATACCGCCCTCGGGATTGGTAGGAGTCTTTGTAGCGCCGGCTTCCCAGCCGGCATTCTTTGTTCTGAGCGTTGCGTCCTGTAGGGGCGGCCTTGCATTGGCAGCCTCGCCTTGAGCGGCAAACGACTATGGCGAAAACACCTCCGAAGCGGCGCGCGACCGACGGCAAGCGGGAAATCTCCAATCCTCTCGTTGGCATCATCATGGGTTCCGGCTCCGACTGGGACACCATGAAGTTTGCCTCCAAGACGCTCGCCGAGCTCCATGTTCCACATGAAACGCGCGTCGTCTCCGCCCACCGCACCCCCGATTTGCTCTTCGAATATGCGGGGACCGCCGAAAAGCGCGGCATCGAAGTCATCATCGCCGGCGCGGGCGGCGCCGCTCATCTTGCCGGCATGACCGCTTCGAAAACCGTTCTCCCCGTCCTCGGCGTCCCTGTCGAATCGAAAGCCCTCAAGGGACTGGACTCCCTCCTCTCCATCGCGCAAATGCCCAGCGGCATCCCTGTCGGCGCGCTCGCCATCGGCAGATCCGGCGCCGTCAACGCCGCGCTCCTCGCCGCCGCCATCCTTGGCGCAAAGCACCCCGCCATTCGGGAAGCCGTTCGAAAGTTCCGCGCCGATCAAACCGGCCGCGTCCTCGCCCACCCTGATCCCTCCGGGGATTCGCCACCGATCAAGAAAGGCAAGAGCAAGTGACCATCGGCATCCTCGGCGGCGGTCAGTTGGGCTACATGCTCGCTCTCGCGGGCTATCCGCTGGGCCTGCACTTCCGTTTTCTCGATCCCTCGCCGGAAGCTCCCGTGGGCCGCATCGCCCAGCGCGTTACCGCGGACTTCAGCGATCAAGCCGCGCTCGAAAAATTCTCGAGCGGCCTTGAGCTGGTCACCTATGAATTTGAAAACGTCCCCGTCGAAGCCGCTGAATTTCTCGCCGCCCGCGTTCCCGTCTATCCGCCTCCGGTCGCGCTCGAAACTGCCCAGGATCGCCTTAAAGAAAAGCAGCTCTTTCAGAAACTCGGCATCGCCACCACCGAGTTTGCTCCCGTGTCAAAACCGAATGAACTCGACGCCGCCGTGAAAAAGATCGGCCTTCCCGCCGTGCTGAAAACCTGCCGCATGGGCTACGACGGCAAAGGCCAATGGATTCTTCGCACGGCAGAAGATGTCGCCAAAGCGAAGTCCGAACTGCCTGCGGTTCCTCTCATCCTCGAACGCTTCGTGCCTTTCGCGCGCGAGCTTTCCATCCTCGCCGTTCGCTCCAGCGATGGCGAAACGGCTATCTATCCGCTCGTCGAGAACCACCATCGCGGCGGCATTCTCCGTCTTTCTCTGGCGCCCGCTCCGCGCCTCGAACCTCCCATTCAGCGTGCCGCCGAAAACGCCGCCCGCCAAGTCCTCGAATCACTGAAATATGTCGGCGTTCTGGCCATCGAATTCTTCGAACACGATGGCCGCCTGCTCGCCAATGAAATGGCCCCGCGCGTCCACAATTCCGGCCACTGGACCATCGAAGGCGCCGTCACCAGCCAGTTCGAAAATCATCTCCGCGCCGTCCTCGGCTTACCGCTTGGCTCCACAGGGCCGGCAGGCCACTGCGCCATGCTCAACCTAATCGGCGAACTCCCCGAATCCGCCGAAGTCTTCGCCGTCCCCGACACTCATCTCCATCTCTACGGCAAATCCCCCCGCCCCGGCCGCAAATTAGGCCACGTCACCCTCCGTGCCGCTTCCCCCGAGCGCCTCGCCCTCCGTCTCTCCGAACTCCCCGCCTTCTTCCACCGCCCCGACTTCTGCCTCGACTCCGCCCTCACCCATTCCGCCTCCCTCCGCGCCTGAGTTGTGACGTGCGATCCGTAAGAATGGACTCGAAGTGCAGCAGTCGGCGAGCATTTGGTGTCCGAATTTGCGACATAGGCATCCTGAAAACGAGCATCCCGGACGAACACATCGCATACTAAGTGATTTACAATGTGGTGCTTAGCATTGGCACGTGTGGTGCTCTTTCCACCCGCAAGATGGGGTCAACAACATGTCATTTCTTCGCGTTCTGAGAGTTGCCTTCCACTCGCTCATGCGGACGCAAGGGCTTGCGCTCATCGTGATCCTGACGCTTGCGCTGGGCATCGGCGCCAACGCCGCTATCTTCACGCTGGTTCGCGGCGTGCTCCTCAAGCCTCTCGTCAACCGCGACGAGGACCGGCTGATCTACATCCGCCAGAGCGCCCCGGGCGCCGGCGACGACAATTCAACGTTCTCCGTGCCCGAAATTCACGATTTGCGTGCCAGCGTGAAAACCCTGAGCGCGTTCGGTGAGTTCTCGACCATCGAGTTCACCATGATCGGCTTGGGTGAGCCTCGTGTAGTTCAAGCTGGCGTTGTCGACGGCCCCTTCTTCGAAGTCATGGGCCTCCACCCGGTCCTCGGTCGTCTCGTCGGCCGTCAAGACGACGGTCCCAAGGCTGCCGGCGTCGTCGTTCTCACCTATCGTTTCTGGACGACGACTCTTATGAAAGATCCTTCCGTCCTCGGCAAAACCGTCCGGCTTGGCAGCGGGCCCATGGGTGATCGCTCTGCCACCATCATCGGCGTTCTGGAACCCTCCGTCCCCTATCCCCAAGATACGGAAATCATCGCCAACGTCGTCACCAGCCCGCATCACCTTTCCGCCACCATGGTCACCGACCGGCTCCACCGTATGACCGAGCTCTTTGGCCGTCTCGCTCCCGGTGTCACCCTCGACCAAGCCCGCGTCGACTTGCGCACCGTCTACGGAGCCATGACCAAAGAACATCCCCGCGACTATTCGCCAAAAGCGAACTACCAGATCGGAGCCAAGCTGCTTCGCGACCAGATTACCTCAGGGGCCCGGACCGTGCTGCTGGTCCTGCTCGCAGCATCAGCGCTGGTCTTCATCATCGCGTGTTCCAACGTCGCCAACCTGATTCTCACACGCACGGTTCGCCGCGAAGGCGAGCTGGCCATCCGCGCGGCGCTCGGCGCAAGCACAGGCGCGCTACGGCGCATGCTCCTGGCCGAAAGCCTTCTGCTCTGCGGCGCCGGCGCCGCGGTCGGTGTATGGAGCGCCCAGCCGCTGGTGGCCATCCTGGCTCGCTACGCCTCACGCTTCTCGGTCCGTGCGCTCGATTTGACTGTCGATTCCAGCCTGCTCTGGGTCGGAGCGGCGCTGGCCATCGTGGCCGCGGTGATTTTGGCGTTTGTCCCCCGCTTGCCGTCGGCCGGCACGTCCAATGGCCTCAACCTGTCGAGCGGCAGCGTCCGGATCACCGGCAGCACCAGCCGCCGCCAGCGCGTCTTCGCGGTGATACAAATCGCTGCATCCTTCGTGCTGCTGGCCGGCGCAAGTACCGTGATCACTACGCTGATCGCGCTGCAAACGGCGCAGACCGGTCTCGACACGCGCCACGTCCTCACGGTCAACGTTCCCGTTATGTCCTACGGAAAAACACCTCAGCAAGTGGTCGATTTCTACAAGGAATCGATTCGTCGCATTGATGCGCTGCCCGGCGTGAACAAGACCGCTTTCGGCATGTCTGTTCCATGGCGCGATGGCGGCTTCGCTCTCCAATTCTCCGCCGACGGTCATGTTCATGCCGCCGGCGAAGAGGATCCTCGCGCGCAGTGGCGCGTCATTTCTCCCGGCTTCTTTGCCTCGGTTGGCGTTCCCATCATCGCCGGCCGTGATTTCGACGGTCTCGACGGTCAAAAAGGGAAAGAGCCCGTGGTTATCGTCAGTGAGACTCTCGCACGGCGCATGTTCCCCAATCAGGATGCCGTCAATCGCCATGTCTATTGGACCGATCCCGTGCTAAGATTCGCCGCCGGGATTAACGCCGCGCCGCACCGCATCATCGGCGTCACTGCCGATATCGACGACGAACACCTCATTCCTGGGCCCGTCGTCACTATCTATAGCCCCTTTGAGGAGGGTCCCATCTTTGGCGGCCGCCTTTTCATCCACACCGGTGCAAATCCTTATTCGCTCGTCACGCCGGTCACGCGCCTTATCCGCGACATGTCCGCCGATCAGCCCATTGAGCACGCCGCCACTCTCGAAGACGTCCGCGCGGAGGTGCTCACGCCGGACCGTTTGAACTCGCTGGTGTTCGGCGTGTTTGCAGCGGTCGCGTTGACGATTGCGTTGGTTGGCGTCGCAGGCGTGCTGGCATTTTCGGTCAGCGCGCGGACACGCGAATTCGGTATCCGGCTGGCGCTGGGATCGCAGCCGCAGCATCTCCTGAAAGGCGTCGTCGCGGAAGGCGCCGTGATGGCTATGGCGGGCGTCCTCGCAGGCGCGGCATTCGGGTACGTCGCGGCGCGTTTGGCGGGCAGCTATTTCTTCGAAGTGAAAATGCCGGGCGCCTTGCCCGTAATCCTCTCTGCGTTCGTGCTGCTCGCGGCCGCAGTCGTTGCGTCCTGGCTCCCGGCCGCACGCGCCGCACGCATCGATGTTATACAAGCGCTGCGCTCGGAGTGACCGTTGATGGGCGGGTCAGGCTTTGCGATCTTCCGCCTTCTCTCAACCGCCCCGAATTCTCCCTCAACGCCGCCTCCTCCGCCTCTCTCCGCGCCTGATCCTTGCGCAGACGGTGCAGCCCCTTCGACTCGACCTATTTCTTCTTGTGCAGCGCGCTCTGTGTTAATTCTTTCCACTCTTGCACTTACGCCGCGTTTCTCATTCGAAAGTACCATAAATTTCATTCGAATCTAGTACCACATCGTAATAGTATTTGACATACTAACCTTCCCGTGCTACCGTGCATTGTGAACTCGGGATCCCAACCCTATCGCGTCCCTCGAACGCTCCACTTCCGTCACCGTGACGAAAAACCCGTCACCGCAACTCCTTTAGATCCCACACTTACAAACTGTGACGCCCGTAACCCCTTTAGAATGCGCATTTACGAAAATTGCCGGGTGTCGTCCCCCGCACCCTTCATTTTTGTTTCTCCGCCCACTTTTTCGCGCAAAAAGCCATTTTGCAAATCCATTATTTTCTGTGCGTTGCGCACTCTCCCAAGTTCCGTATCCCGTAACTCCTTTGCTTGCCACTCTTACGAAAACTGCCGGGCGTGTATCAACAATTCCCATTCTGGAACTCTGCGCCCTCTGATCGCTCCTCTAACTCCAAGCCCTTCTCTTTCACCTGATCACCGATCACAGGTTACTTTTCCTCTGGTTGCCGCCCTCCTGCCCGGATGCTACGATTTGGTGTTCCATGACCCCCGCTGACACTCATCTGAGCGCTGCTCCCCGGCCACGTGTGGGCATCCCCTGGCGCACCACGCAGGAACAGCGCGAAGGCAAACGCGATAAGCTGGACTTCTACTTCAACGCTGTCAGGAAGGCAGGTGCAGAACCGCTGGAAGTATCTCTTGAGCAGTCGCCGGAACAGCTTGCAAGCCAGCTGGAGAAACTGGACGCCTTCGTTCTGCCGGGCAGCCCGGCGGATGTGGACCCCGGTCGCTATGGTGCATCCAGGCACCCCAAGACAGCGACCCTCGATCCCAACCGAGACGCAACCGATGACGCAATTCTCACCCACGCGTTTCACTCGTCAAAGCCGGTCCTGGCCATCTGTTATGGCTGCCAAATTCTCAACGTTCATCTCCATGGCTCCTTGATTCAAGACATCCCGGAGGTGCGACCCGATCGCCCGCTCGCCGTTCCTCATGGAACTACTGATCTCGCAGCAGGAGCAATTGGTGGCGATCAAAACCACGATGCCGTGCTGACCGCAGGGAGCCTTCTCGCGAAGCTTGCCGGTTCCACTGCGGCCCATATCAACAGCAGCCATCACCAGGCCATCGACCAACCTGGAGAAAAACTCGGCGTCGTAGCGTACGCCCCGGATGGCACGATCGAAGCCGTGGAATGGACCGGCGATTCCAACTGGGTCGTCGGCGTTCAGTGGCATCCCGAGCGCATGCCGGAGGATCCACTTGCGCAGCGTCTTTTCCAGGATTTCGTGGCTGCCGCTCGCGCCCGTGAGGCCGTCGCTCAGAAGGCTTAGGCGGTTGTTGGCTGGTTGCTTTTTTCAATTTTCTGGTTTCTAGTTTCCAATTTCGGGGGTCTCATGATTTCGCTCGCAGGCAAGGCGGCACTCATCACCGGAGGTTCGCGCGGCATCGGCGCTGCCGCCGTCAAACTCTTCGCGCAAGCCGGCGCAGACGTTGTCTTCAACTACGTCAAAGCCAAGGACGCCGCGATGCAAGTCCAGCAGGAAGCCGGCAAGCACGGGACGCGCGTCGAAGCATTCAAGGCGGACGTCAGCAAACATGCCGACAACAAGAAACTCGTGGATGATTGCATTGCGCGGCTCGGTCGTCTGGACATTCTTGTGGCCAACGCCGGCGTCTGGAACCAGGAAGATGCTCCCATCGAGAAGATGACCGAAAAACAGTGGGACGATATGATCCGCACGAACCTCAAGAGTGTCTACTCCGTCATCCACTTCGCTGTTCCGCAAATGATCAAGCAAAAATCCGGCAAGATTATTCCCATCAGCTCTACCGCCGGACAGCGCGGCGAATCCTTTCACACCCATTACGGCGCCAGCAAAGGCGGCATCATCAGCCTCACGAAAGGCCTCGCCACCGAGCTCGCACGCCACAATATTCTCGTTAATTGCGTGGCACCCGGCTGGGTTGACACAGACATGTCCAAGCCCGTTCTGCAAACGAAAGCCGGGCAGAAAATGGCTTCCACCGTGATTCCTCTCGGCCGCGCCGCCACTGCGGAAGAAATCGCGGGGCCAATTCTGTTTGTTGCTTCGGACCTGGCCAACTTCATGACCGGAGAGGTCATCAATGTAAATGGAGGAGCGGTCTTGTGCGGCTGACGCTTTTCAAATTTGCAGCGGTGATTCTCATCGCTGGCGCGCTCATCGTGCCGTCCGCGTCATCGCAACGCGCCGATATGTTGATGCCCGAACAGAGCACCGCGAAAGGGAAGCAAATTCTCAGCGATCTGATCAATGCCCTCGGCGGAGCCGGATACTCCCAGGTCCGCGAAAGCCAATGCCAGGGCCGCCGCGCGCTGTTTGGTCACAATGGCGCGCTTACCGGCTACATCGACTTTATAGATTACCGCCGCTACCCGGACACCGACCGCACGGAGTATATCGGCAAGGGCCGGAACACGATTCTTCAATCCTTAATCGGCATTGATGGGCTGGACTTTGCTCACGGCGGTATTGTCATCACGCTCTTCCATCGCGATCAGGGCTGGACCTATGACCGCAGCGGAGTGAGTGAAGTTCCCGCCACGGCTGTCACCGATTTCCAGGAACAGGTGAAGCGCAACGTCGACAATCTTTTGCGCCTGCGCCTCAACGAAGAAGGCATGTCCGTTCGCTTTGGCGGCAGCGACACGGTGGATTTGAAACAAGTGGATTGGGTGGAGCTGACCGATCGCGAGCAGCGCACTTTCCGTCTGGCCGTCGATCGTTCCACGCACCTCCTGGTCCGCGGCGTGGTCATCACGAAGAATGAAGAAACGCAGGAGATTGACGAGGACGTCGCTATCTATACGAACTATCAGTTGCGCGACAGCGTCTGGGTGCCGCTTCAAATCTCCCGGGAACGTAACGGCCGCCGCACTTCTCAATATTTCTACGATACCTGCAAGTTCAATCCTGGCTTTCCCGATTCTCTTTTCTCGAAGGACTCACTGAAGAAGGGCGCTTCCGAAGAACTGATCAAGAGAAGCAAGAACTGAAAACTGAAACTTGTGCACTCTAGTGCGGACCTTTGAATCTCACTCTTCGACAGCAGCGCGCGCTCGAATCCATTTGCGAAACATTTCTGCCGCCCGCGGACGGCTGGCCCTCCGCTCTGGAATTAGGCATCCCCGAAGCCATCGCCGCCGCGATGGATTTCAACCCGCGCCCAAAAGATCGCGCGCAGCTTCTTCAGCTTCTTGACCTCTGGGATTCAAGCCTTCATGGCCTCTTCACCATCGGCCACCTGAAATCGTTCTCCCATCTTTCCCAGGAAGATCGCGCTCGCGTCCTGCTTTCGTGGGCCGACAGCGGCATCGGCAAGCGCCGCGCCGCATTTCAAGCGCTGCGAAAAGCGGTTGGCTTTCTCCACGTCATGCTGCCCGCGAAGAATGGCGGGCGCAGCAAAGTCTGGGAAAACCTCAACTATCCCGGCCCTCTTCGCGCGCCACAAACTTCTTCGTCCCGTCCGCTCCAAGTAGTCGTGCCGGATCGCGAGATGAATTTGTCCTGCGACGTTTGCATCGTGGGTTCCGGAGCCGGCGGCGGCACTGCCGCTGCGGTTCTCGCCGCAGCAGGGAAAGATGTGATCGTTCTCGAGGCTGGAAGTTATTACGATGATGAAGATTTCGACGGCGCGGAGCTCGGCGGTTTTCAGCGGCTGTACAGCGAAGCGGGTTTCGCCGCCACCGAAGATCACAGCGTCAGCCTGCTCGCCGGCGAATGTTTCGGCGGCACGACGGTCATTAATTACTGCACGTCGTTTCGAACGCCCGACGACATTCGAACGGAATGGGCCGCGGCGGGAGTGCCGTGGTTCACGAGCGACGAATACACGCGCAGCCTCGACGCGGTGTGCGAAAGATTGCACGTCAATCGCGATCACAATCGCGTCTCGCACCGCGAACAAATTCTGGATCGCGGCCTGCGCGCACTGGGATGGCACGTCGACGCCATGCCCCGCAATGTGGCCGGCTGCGACCAGGGAAAAGTTTGCGGTTATTGCGGCTACGGCTGCATTCTCGGCGCCAAGCAATCTTCGACGAAAACGTGGCTCGCGGATGCGCAACAGCATGGCGCTCGATTCGTCGTTGATACGCGCGCCCTGCGCGTTCGAATCAAGGCCGGTTCCGCGACTGGCGTAGAAGCGCGTTCGAAACGGGGCCACCGTGTACGCATTCGCTGCAAAGCGGTCATCAGCGCTTGCGGCTCTCTCCACACACCGGCGCTGTTCCTTCGTTCCGGACTGCGCAATGAAAACATCGGCCGGCATCTCCACCTCCATCCCGTTTCGAACGTTTGCGGCGTATTCGAAGAAGAGATTCGTCCATGGGAAGGGACCATGCAGGCGATCTACTCCGACGAGCACCGCTTCCTCACTGGGAATTTCGGAGTGAAGTATGAAACCACGGCGCTCCAACCCGTCATCGGCGTTGCCGTTCTTCCGTGGCGCGATCCGGCACAGTACCGTTCCCTGCTCGCGAAGCTTTCGCACATTTCGGCAATCGGTGTACTTTTGCGCGATCGCGACGCCGGCCGTGTCACGATCGATGCCGAGGGCCATCCCGTTTCCCACTACTCACTTTCGAATTTCGATCGCGCGCATCTTCGTAGCGGTTTCATCGGCGCAGCACGCATCCTGGAAGCGGCCGGCGCGCGCCAGATTTTCTCGCCGCATGCGAAGTGGTGCAGTTACGAGCCCGGCCGCACCGGCTCACTCGATACTTTCACGCAGACCATGGATTTAGCGGGTTGGGATTCCGGGCGACTGGCGCTCTTTTCATTTCATATCCAAGGCACCGCACGGCTAGGGGGCTCGGTGAAAACCTCCGCCACCAATCCGGACGGCGAAGCCTGGGAAGCGCACAACCTGTACGCGATGGACGGTTCTACTTTCCCCTCGGCTTCCGGCGTCAATCCCATGATATCGATCGAAGCTATCGCCCACCGAAACGCCACCGCGCTCGCAGCGCGAATGAACTGAAGGCGTACGACGGCCGGCGCTACCGCCGTTCTTTTCTGAAAATGGTGAAGAATTACCAAGGACTTAATAGCTTTGGAATTCTGTTTGCGCCCAAATTTGTTTCGATTTGTTACAATTCTTTCCCGTCGCTACCGCTTATAATAAGAGGTGGCGCTTTACTGTATGAAAGCAATATGTTTAGCGGTGCCTGTGAGGAGCCGTCCCCGGCCCCGCACCTGCACTGAATTAGGGTTCGGACCTCCCGCATAGGCCGGGTCGCCGGTTCTGCGTCCGAACGAGGAAACTACCTTGGGACGGAGTGCAACACTTTCGGACACTCATCGAAGACGCAGCCGTGGTTTCAGCATGGTGGAGCTTGCGGTTTCGCTGAGCGTGGCTTTGATTCTGACGGCCGTCGCCATCCCTTCGATTACGCGCTCGTTGCGCACCTACCAGCTCAACGATGCGGCTGCCCGCCTGTCCGACGAGCTGAAATTTACACGATTTGAAGCTGTTCGCCGGAACACGCAGATCAATTGCCAGATCAAACAATTTGGCACCGACTGGATCGTTTGGACGGACTCAATCAGTAACGGGACGGTCGATCCGACCGAGAAACAGATCTTAATCAGCGGGTTTGTGACCCTTCTTCCAGCGGGAGCGCCGCCAAATTCGTCCACGATTACGTCGAAGCTGGGCGCCAACAGCACTCTGACCACACTATCCGGCACCAACAGCTCCGTCACTTTTGATGCGCGTGGCGCGGTTTTGTCTTTGACCGCCGACGTGTTCTACCTTGGCAGCGCAGCCAACCCCGAGTTCGGCTATCGCGCTGTGATTTTGCTGCCCTCCGGTGCCGTACAGATTTGGACCGCTCCTGCCGGCGGCACCTGGCAACGGATTGGCTAGTTGAAAGACGAGAGAAAAGAAACAGGAATGCCATTCGCACTCACAAAGCGCCGCAGCCGCGAAAGGGGTTTCAGTGTCCTTGAGATGATGTTCGCGACCATCATCTTGCTCGTGGGTCTTGTGGCCATCGCGCAGCTCGTGCCGGCCACCATCCTTATGAACTACCGGAATCGCAACGATTCGTCCGCTCTCGTATTTGCGCAACGCGAACTGGATCAGTTTTTGGACCAGCAGCTCTCCTTGTCAGTTCCCTTTACCGATGCGCTTGGAAACACGTGCTCGCTTGGCGATCCAGCGAGTCCGAACACAATCCAGCCGGATAATTCTTCGGTAGTTGTTATCAACAATCAGACCCTTATCAATTTTGGCGTAGCCCCGGTCGCCAACTATAGTTTTACCTATCAGGACCTTACGGATCCCAGCGGCATAACGTATGACATTCGCTGGGCGGTGATCCTTACCGGCAACGGCACCAAGGTTTACAGCAAGCGTTTCATCCTGGGCGTGCGGCAACAGGGCGGGAACGGCTATTTTCAGCCCATCACGCTCGATACCATGGTGCAGAAATGAATCGGCGCCAGGGCAGGCGGCAGCAGGCGGGTTTTACGCTCATCGAGTTACTGACCGCTCTCGGAATCTTTCTTATTGTGTGCGGGGCGGCGTTCACCCTGCTAGCCTCTTCGCAACAACGGGCAAGGACGGAATCCCAATTACTGACTTCTTTCCAGGAAGCCAGGCTCGCGCTGGATCAGATCGTGCGTGATGTGAATGACGCCGGATATCCACCGCCATCCTACAGCGATGGTGTTCCCTCTCATTCCGCAAGCACTCCCTTTGCCTGGTATCCCAACTATACGATCCCGACTCCCTGCGCGGTCGGCATCAACTGCGATCCGCCGAGCGATTTTGACATCATCATCGAGACCAACCCCAATCGGCAGGATCCTTCGAGCAAGGTTCAGTGGATTCGTTACAAATTGGACCCAACGACGTCAACTCTGATGCGTGGGGCAGCAGACAAGACGAGCGGTGGTGAACCGACCGTGGAAACGGCAGACAAGCTTGCACCCCTTGTGCAAAATGTTGTAAATAACTCTTCCCCCGCGCAGATCGCACAATACCAGGCAATCTATCCGGGCATGTTCCCGAGCGGCAATCCCGTGCCAATCTTTTCCTATACATGCGACAAAACGTCTGGGTCCGTGACGCAGATAGTCTCGTGTCCCTTGGCGGGAGCCGATAACATTCCGGCAAACATTCGGGACGTTACGGTGACCCTTATCGTTGCTTCTCCGCTTCCGGATGCCACGACCGGACAGCCCCGTCTCGTACAATTAGTTGGGCGCGGCCGCCGTATCAATCCCAATCAATGAGGTCGAGGGAATCGAAGTGTGGGCGCGAAACACAATTCGAAAGCGGCGGAGGGAAGCAGGGATCGCCCTGCTCATTTCCATTTTTGTTTTGCTCTTGATCAGCGTGGTGGCGATTGCCTTGATCGTTTCTTCCGGAACGGAATCGGCTCTCGCCGGTAACTATCGTTCCTCAGCAGGCGTGTACTACGCGGCCCTATCGGGACTGGAAGAAGCACGCGGGCGGCTCCTGGCGAGGAACCCCAACGCTTTCAAGATCACCAATCCGACCGGATTCTTGCCGGCGCCGGGAACTCCACTCAACATAGGGGATGCCTATTATGTGATTAATCCCGTGCCGGGAGAAACCGTAGCGCCCTGGGACGTCGGCACAAGCACTACTTATCCGGATCTCGAATTTGGGGTAGAGTTCGCCAGCAGCGGCTATTCGCAGCCACCCAACTCTTCACCGTCAGCCAACTCGGTCTGGAACAGGAGCCCACTGAACTCTTTGAACGTCCCGGGCCCTCTTTACAAGTGGGTGCGCATCAACGCAGTTTCGGAAAAATCGCTGAATCTCGATGTCGATCATGACAATCTTGCGAACTCGACCACTCCGCTGTACTACGACGGGACTCTCTCTCGTTTCAGCAATAGCTCGTTGGCGGGCCCGCAAGTCCTGGAGATCACGTCGCTTGCAACTCTGCCGAACGGCAGCCAGAAGCTCGTTCAATACCTTGTTGTGCCCTTCCCGGTCGCGCTGCCCCCTTTTCTCGGGGCACTTACGCTCTCTGGTAGCCCAGGTGCAGACCCAGTTTTTCATGCTCCAGCCAATAACAATGGGTACGCAGTGAAGGGGGATGGCTGGGATTGCAACGGCAATCCTGCTGGACCGCCAGTTAGTGCGATCAATATTTACGGCGATTACCCGGGTAGCAGCTCCGGGAGCGCCGTCAACGGCGTTGTCGGCGGCATTCGGCCCCCTTCAACTTCCCCCCCTCGAACGAATTACACGGGCCAGGGTGGCGCGCCGGATGTCGAGTACCTGAACGCGTTCCAAACGCCAAGTCAACTCAACGCCCTTGCTCAGACGATTATTCAATCCGCAGATGCCGTCGTTCCAGCAGGTTCCGCGGCAACCCAGACTTCCTTTATGAATTCCCTGAACATGTCTCCATCCAACATGCTGACTGTGGTTTCGAACGGTGATCTGGATTTGAGCCACTGGGGCAACACAGGATACGGACTTCTTCTGGTGACAGGAAATTTCACCATGGACCCGGACAATGGCTGGCGGGGAGTTATTCTGGTGATCGGGCAAGGCAAAATTAATAACACAGATAATAACGGAAGCCGTGAAATTGACGGCGCGGTTTTCGTTGCCAAAACGAACGACACGTCAGGAGTTGCGTTACCCGACCCGAATTTGGAGGAGGCGTCCGTAATATTCGACGACATTATGGAAGGTACCGGCATCAGGTACAGCAGCTGCTGGATCCAAAAGGCGCAACCCATCGACAGTTACAGAGTTCTCTCCTTCCACGAAATCCCCCAGCCATAGATTCTTCACCCAGGACCCTGTCCCATAGACTCAAAATGTTTCTCAATTCGATAAACGGAATTTTTGATTCCTCAGCAATCGCATATTGCCGCGTAGAGTGAATAAAGGGATATCTCTCCGGAGATCCGCATGAAAATGCATCTCTTCATCGTTCTGGTTCTTCTATCTCTCTGGAGTCGCGCGGCCAGGGCACAAGACGCCCCCGCCTCCGCCAAGTCTGATGTGTGGCTCCCCGGAAAGCCCTGGGCGCTAGAGCTGGATGGCACGGGCTTCACAGCGCGGGCCAACGAAATCCAGCCCGACGGCCGGCGCTACTTTCGCGCGGAAAATACCAAGACCCGCGCCGTGGTTTCTGTTTATCTGGAAGCTTCGAAAGCGCTTGTGCAGCCCGGCGAATGCAAACATTCACTCGAAGAGAAATTGAAGCGCAATTCATCGCTGGCCTCAGGCTCATTGAGAGGAGTCGTCACTCGCGAGAGCGGCGAAATGCAGATACTGGAATTCACGCTGCCGGAACTCGATGGCGTGCCGACCAGTCAGAAGAATATCTTTGGCTGCCTGATCAAAGACGACGTTTTCGTGGACCTCCACATTTCCAAAGTTTTCTTCAAACCCACCGATCAGCCCCTCTTCGATGCTCTTCTGCAATCGGTCCACTTCGTGCCCAGGGAAGCCGGCGATACATCCGTTCCCGCGGGGAACAGCCTGAAACTCTTTCAGGAAGGCAGCCGCTACTTCATCGCGCATCAATATCGCGAGGCCATACCGTTCTATCGGAAAGCCTTCGAAATCGAGAAGAGTACGCCCACGCTGGACAAGAACCTCTGGCGCGTGCTGATCGACAATCTCAGCACCGCCTATGGGATCACGCATGACTTGAGCAACGCCCGCGAGGCCCTCACCTACGGTGTTACGAAAGACCCGGACTATCCGCGCTTTTACTACAACCTCGCCCGCATCACGGCCGAGAAGGGTGACCTCCCGGACACGGAAAATTATTTGAAATTGGCGTTCGAACGCCGCGAGAATCTTATCCCCGGAGAAACTTTTCCGGATGCCCGCGTCGACGACTCCTTCCAGACACTCCTCCTGCAAAAGGAATTTCGTCAATTCCTTGCCTCGCTCTACAGTCCGCCGGAATAGTCCTGCGCTTTTACGGGATTTTGGCGCTCGGACTCCCTGGGCGGTATAATGGCCGGATGCGGAATAGCCAGGGAAGCGCGCAGATGCACGGCACTACGGTGCTGTGCGTGCGCCGGGACAATAAGGTTGTGCTCATCGCCGACGGACAGGTGACCATGGGCGATCACGTGATGAAGCACACCGCGCGCAAAACGCGGCGCCTCTTCAATGACAAAGTCGTCGCCGGCTTCGCCGGTTCGACTGCCGATGCAATTACGCTTTTTGAACGCTTCGAAGGGAAACTTCAGGAGTTCTCCGGCAATCTGCAAAAGGCAGCCGTGGAACTGGCCAAGGAATGGCGCAAAGACCGCGCGCTGCGGCACCTCGAAGCATTGCTCATCGTGGCTGACACCAAAGGGACATTCATACTTTCCGGCAACGGGGACGTCATCGAGCCGGATGACGGCCTGGTGGCCATCGGGTCCGGCGGAACGTACGCTCTGGCCGCGGCGCGCGCGCTTCTGAAGCATTCCAGGCTCAGCGCCAAAGATTTAGCCATGGAAGCCATGCGCATTGCCAGCGAGATTTGCATTTTCACCAACGCGAACTTTACAGTGGAAGAGCTCTAGGGGTCAGACGTGAAAACACAGCAGACTGTTTTTGCGCAGCAAAGGAATTGAGCAACTCATGCCCACCAAGTCTGAAAAAGAATTGATCATCGCGCCCGGCGGCAATGGCGCGCCGCCCGTCGAGGGAGAAGAACTCCTTCCCGCGCTCGACGACATGACGCCGCGCGAGATCGTTCTGGAGCTTGACAAGTACATCGTGGGGCAAGCCGCGGCCAAGCGGGCCGTAGCGGTGGCGTTGCGCAATCGCGTCCGCCGCCAAAAGCTTCCGCCGGAAATCGCGGAAGATGTTTTGCCGAAGAACATTCTCATGATCGGGCCCACCGGCGTCGGAAAGACGGAGATTGCCCGGCGTCTGGCGCGCCTTGCGGGCTGCCCGTTTGTTAAAGTCGAAGCTTCAAAATATACGGAAGTTGGTTACGTCGGGCGCGATGTGGAATCCATGGTCCGCGATCTCGTGGAAACCTCCATCGACATGATCCGCGAGGAAAAGCTCGATGAAGTCGCCGACCGCGCCGAAGAGGCTGCGGAAGAACGCGTGCTCGATCTCCTGCTTCCGCCGCCGCCGCCCCCTGCGCCCGGCACTCCGGAAGCCGAAGCCGCCGCGCAGCGCGAGCAGAACCAGCGCACGAGAGAGAAACTTCGCGCGCAGCTTCGCGAAGGCAAGCTGGATCAGCGCATGGTGGATATCGAAGTCCGCGAACGCGCCATGCCCTCGTTCGAAATCATCTCCAACCAGGGCGTCGAGGAGATGGATGTCAATATCAAGGACATGCTCTCCGGCATGTTCGGCCAGCAAAAGAAGAAGCGGAAAATGAGCGTGGCCGACGCGTTTGAGTATTTGATCCAGGAAGAGGAGAACAAACTCCTCGACATGGATCAAGTCACGCGGGTGGCCGTGGAGCGCGCCGAGCAGATGGGAATTATTTTCATCGACGAGATCGATAAGGTTGCCGGCCGCGAATCCGGCCATGGGCCCGATGTATCGCGCGAAGGCGTGCAACGCGACATTTTGCCGATCATCGAAGGCACGACTGTGAACACCCGCTACGGGATGATTCGAACCGACCATATTCTTTTTATCGCTGCGGGCGCGTTCCATGTGTCGAAGCCGTCCGATCTGATCCCGGAACTGCAGGGCCGCCTGCCCATTCGCGTCGAATTGCAATCGCTAAAGGAAGAAGATTTCATTCGCATTCTCACCGAGCCGAAGAACGCGCTCATTAAGCAATACGTGGCCCTCCTGGAGACCGAAGGCGTCAAGCTGAACATTACCGAAGATGCCGTCGCCGCCGTCGCGAGGTTCGCCACAAGCGTGAACGAGCAGACGGAAAATATCGGCGCGCGGCGCCTGCACACCATCCTCGAAAAAGTTCTCGATGAAATTTCGTTCGAAGCGCCCGACCTGAAGAAGAAGAACGTAAAAGTGGACGCCGCCTACGTTACCAAGCAGCTCGCGGATATCGTCAAGAACCAGGATCTGAGCCGCTACATTCTGTAGTTCCTGAAATTGGAAAATGGAAAATAGAAACGGGACGCGGCTGTCTATCACAAAACTCCCTGCGCAACTTTTTCCCGTTTTCCATTTTCTTTTTTCCATTTTCTCCTTATCCGCTGGTTGCGGCGCTCCAGGTGAGCCGGTTCCTCCTTCGCCGCCGGTACCCGCAGCCATTACGGATCTTGCCGCCCGTCAGCTTGGCGATGGCGTTCTCCTGTCCTTCACGCTTCCCACGAACTCCGCTTCAGGGAGCCGGCTTCCCGAACCACCCGCCGTCGAAATTCTCCGCGGCATCACCCGGCGCGACGGTACGCCCGATCCAAAGTCGTTCCGAGCCGTCGACACAATTCCAAGCACGCTCGTGACTACCTACGTCACCCAAAAGCGCGTGGAGTTCATCGACACGCTCTCCCCGCAAGATCCCCAAGCGAGTTCGGGTACAACTCTTGCGTATCGAGTGCGCACACGAACTTCCAGGAAACGCGCGTCCGCTGATTCAAACACCGTTTTGGTCCAAGTCTTTCCTGTTCCGCAGAAGATTGCTCCTGTCGAAACTCAAGTGACGGAGTCCGCCATCGAATTACGCTGGGCGGCGCCGGCAAGCACATCGGCGGGGGCCAACCTCTCTGGGGCTCTGATGTATCACGTCTATCGCGCTGAAGTAGATCCGGCCTTCCTCAAGGCCGCCGAGGAAAGAGGCTCGCTTTTGGAAACTAAATCGGGGCTTGCGCTTCTCGCTACGTCGGCCGCGCCCAGTTACCAGGACACATCGTTCGAGTTCGGCAAGTCGTACCTCTATATCGTCCGAAGCGTCTTAACCGCGAACGGACTTTCACTCGAATCCGACGATTCGCAACACGTCATCGTCACTCCTCGCGACATTTTTCCGCCTGCAGCGCCTCAAGGGCTGGTCGCTGCTTTGCTCCCAGGCGCTACTCCAGAAAGTTTCGTTGTCGAACTGTCCTGGTCCATCAGCCTTGAAACCGATTTGGCAGGCTACCGCGTCTATAGAAGTGAGCAGGAGAACGTAAGGGGTCAGCTGCTTACTGCTGAATTGTTGCTCGCGCCTGCGTATCGTGATACGTCTGTAGAGCCTGGCCATCACTACTGGTACACGGTGACAGCGGTCGATCACGCGGGAAATGAAAGTGCGCCCAGCGCGGCCGTCGCCATTGACATCACGCAACTATTGCCGTAGATACGGGTTACACAATCGTTCGCATCTTGGGAGCCCAGCCTCGGATGTCAGTTCGCGCACATCTACCGGGTTACCGTTGGTTCCAGGTTTTCCCCAACGCGACCATTCGAATTGGCATCTACGCCGCTTTCGGTCTGATTCTGGCGTTCACCACCTGGTTGTTTCTGGCCAATCGCGTCTCGTTCCTCGACCGTGTCGCGTTGGAACGCAACATAGCGGCCGGCCTGCTACTTTGCCTGTTCGCGCTGATTCCCATCCTTCGATTCTTGCGCATGCCCGGGCATTTGCTGGCTTCCGGGTTGGTCGCGTGGCTGATCTTCAGCTTGTATTATCGCTTCCTGTGTTTGTTTTTCCGGAAACTCGGCGATTGGCATGGCACGATGGAGATTTTCATGTATGGAGCCGTCGTCTACCTGATCATTGCGACACTGTCCTGGATTGGCGTGGCCATCTGGAGAGTTCGCGAAGCACACTTTTCTCATCACAACAATCATGCGAGCTGATCAACGATGAAATTCTGCCGCTTTGCGATGCGCGACGCTTCCTCGCTGACCTCTGACGCGCCGCCATACGGCCTGATAGAAGGCGACAGCATTCTCGAAATCGCCGGCGTCCCTTGGGGACAGTGGTCTCGCGGCTCACGCTCCGTGCGTCTCGCCGATGCCCGCTTGCTCGCCCCGGTGGCGCCGTCAAAAATTGTTTGCGTCGGCCGTAACTACGCGGCGCACGCCGCCGAGTTCGGCAACGAATTACCGAAGGAGCCGCTCATCTTTCTTAAGCCCCCTTCTTCGATCATCGGTCCTCAAGAAGCGATTGTTCTGACAAAGTATTCGAATCGTGTTGAGCACGAGGGCGAACTGGCAATCGTAATTGGCCGCCGATGCTCGAATCTGCCCGATTCCGACGATTCACTTTCCTTCGTGATGGGCTATACGTGCCTCAACGACGTCACCGCGCGCGATCTCCAGAAGAGTGATGTTCAATTCACTCGAGCAAAAGGCTTCGATACGTTTTGTCCTGTTGGCCCGCACATCGAAACCGAGCTCGACCCAACCAATGTTCTTGTCGAGACGCGCGTCAACGGCTCGCTCCGCCAGTCCAGCAGCACATCCCTGATGATTTGCGCGCCCGCATTCCTCGTCCGCTGGATCTCCCGCATGATGAGGCTGAACCCCGGCGACATCATCGCCACGGGCACACCCGCAGGCGTCGGCTCGCTCCTGGCCGGGGACGTCGTCGAGGTCAGCGTCGCCGGTGTTGGCGTGTTGCGCAATCCGGTGCGCGCTCCGCGAGCGTAGTTACACCCAAGCCGCGTGGATTAGGTAAAATACGCAGCAGTGGGGCCACCGGTAGCACAGAGACTTTTCTTGCTCCAGGGCATGCGCGAGTCTCTCCGCGCACGATCTCAGAGCCCCCTCATTTGACACTACGGAGCCTGTTCCTTGAAGGCCTTGCTCGCTGACTGGAAACTGGTGCTGGCCATGGGTGGCGCCGCGATCGCCGCGCTGGCCATGATCGCTTACGCATTCTTCCGCCCGGCGGTGGACCCTGAAGAAGCGGAACGCAAGCGCCGTCTTCATCTGAACCAAATTGGGCGAATTGCGGAAGGCCAGGTGGTCGAACTTGTTGAGCACCCTCCGGAAGCGAAAGAAGCACGCAAGCGTTTGTTTGGCGGGAGCGCCCGCCCGCTCGAAGCGAGACGGCCTCGCCACCTCGTCTCCTACAGCTATTCGATTTCCGGCGTTACTTATCACACCGCGCAGGACATCACCGGCCTGGAAGGACAAATTCGCTTCGAGCGGCTCGTTGCCGGCCAGCCCGCCAGCGTCAAGTACGACACCGCCAATCCAACCGATTCCATCATCGTGGCCGATGACTGGTCTGGCTTGCGCTGAGTTTCGAGGCTGCGCTAAACCCTTCACGGTCGCTGATGCCGTTGCCGGCAATTGCGAGCCTTCCACGTTCTGATTTCTGCCCTATTGCGCTATCCTTCTCCTTGCCGCGCTAGAGCGGCCATAACCAACTCACATGAAAATGATCATCGCTTCCTTCCTGACAACCGTTCTCATCGTGGCGATGACTCTCGGCGCAATGTTCATTCTGGTGCAGGCGACTGAATACGTGACTTCGCTCGAATCTCCCCTGCGCCGCGCCTCCGCCATGGGTGCGGAGTTGCTCCTTGGCGTCGTCCTTCTACTCGGCACCGTCTGGCTCGCCACGCATCTTGCTGTACGCATCTTCGCTACCGAGGAACCGCCTTCCGCGGGAGGTTCCGTTGTCTGAAACTAAGCGCGGCTTGTCCTCTGAAGCAAGGCATCGCGACCGCATGGAAGAGCTCCACCGTATTTCGGCGGAAGCGGAGGCAGGTGGCGGCTCTGAGCGCCGCGAGCGCGAACACAAAGCCGGCAAGCTCACTGCGCGCGAGCGCATTCATCTTCTGCTGGATGAAGGAACCTTCGAGGAACTGGACAAATTTGTACGCCATCGCTGCGTGGATTTCGGCATGCAGGAGCAGCGACCTGCCGGCGACGGTTTTGTTACCGGCTTCGGCCGCATCGATGGCCGCCTGGTCTATGTGTTCGCGCAGGATTTCACCGTCTTCGGCGGTTCGCTCTCGGAGACCAACGCGTTGAAAATCTGCAAGATCATGGACCTGGCGATGCGCGCCGGCGCTCCCGTTATCGGCCTGAACGATTCGGGCGGCGCGCGCATCCAGGAGGGCGTCGCTTCGCTCGCCGGCTACGCCGATATTTTCCTGCGCAATACGCTGGCCAGTGGCGTCATTCCGCAAGTCAGCGCCATCATGGGCCCGTGCGCGGGCGGCGCGGTCTATTCGCCGGCCATCACCGATTTCATATTCATGACGCGCGAGACTTCGTACATGTTCGTCACCGGCCCCGACGTCATCAAGACCGTCACGCACGAGGAAGTCACCAAGCAGGAGCTCGGCGGGGCCAGGACGCACAACGAGAAGAGCGGCGTCGCCCATTTTGTTTCCCGGGACGATGCCGATTGCCTCGCCATGATCCGCGAGCTGATGAGTTTTCTTCCTTCGAACAATGTCGAAGATGCGCCGCGCCGCGCAACCTCGGACTCGCCGGCTCGTCGCGATGAATCTCTTAACACCCTCGTTCCCGCCGATCCCCAGAAGCCCTACGACATGAAGGATGTCGTTCATGCCATCGTTGACGACGGCTACTTCTTCGAGGTCCACGAGCACTACGCGAAAAACATCGTTGTGGGCTTTGCCCGTCTCGACGGCCGCCCCGTCGGCATCGTCGGCAATCAACCTGCGTTCCTCGCCGGTGTTCTCGATATCAATGCTTCCGTCAAGGGCGCGCGCTTCGTCCGTTTCTGCGATGCATTTAACATTCCGCTGATCACGTTTGAAGACGTTCCCGGGTTTCTTCCCGGCACGCAGCAGGAATTCGGCGGCATCATTAAACACGGCGCAAAGCTGCTTTTTGCATTTGCCGAAGCCACCGTCCCGAAAATCACCGTCATCACGCGCAAAGCGTACGGAGGGGCCTACTGCGTTATGGCTTCGAAGCACATCCGCACGGACGCCAACTTCGCCTGGCCTACCGCCGAGATTGCCGTCATGGGCCCCGAAGGCGCGGTGAATATCGTCTATAGACGCGAACTGGACAAAGCTCCTGAATCCGAACGCGAGATCCTACGCCAGGAAAAAATCGCCGAATTCCGCGACCGCTTCGCCAATCCCTTCGTTGCCGCGGAGCGCGGCTACATCGATGCCGTCATTGAACCCGCCGACACTCGTGCCAGGATCATCACCGCTCTCCGCGCCCTTGAAAACAAGCGAGATACGAATCCGAAGAAAAAGCACGGCAACATTCCTCTATGAAATGGTGGTTCATTCCCATTTCCCGACCGGGGCTTCTTATGCCTTTGTGTAAAGGTGGGGCCGTAATTGTGCTTCTGCTCATCGTGGCGGCAAGCACGGGAGCGCAAACCAAGACCGTCGCGGAGCGCTTGGGCTACGCTGCGGATGCGAAACTTCTCATCGTGCACGCCGATGATCTTGCCGTTGCGCATTCCGTGGACGCAGCTAGCTTCGATGCACTGGATAAGAACGCGGTCACGTCCGCCAGCATCATGGTGCCATGTCCTTGGCTGACGGAGGTCGCGGCATACGCAAAAAATCATCCGGATGCCGATCTGGGTTTGCACCTCACCCTCACAAGCGAATGGAAAATCTATCGTTGGGGCCCGGTGGAATCCAAAGACAAGGTCAGGAGCCTGCTGGATCCTTCCGGATATTTATGGTCGGAAAGTGCCCCGGCGGCGGCCCATATCAAGCCTGAAGAAGCAGAACGTGAAATCCGCGCGCAAGTCGAACGTGCCGTGGCAGCGGGTATTCACCCGACGCATCTTGACACGCACATGGGAACGCTGATTGCCACTCCCGAGCTTTTCGCAGTACTTGTCAAAATCGCTCACCAATACAATTTGCCACTTTTGGCGCCCAGACTCCTCGGCGAGCGGGGCAAGCTGCTCTCGCTACTGAACGAGAAAGACATCCTTCTGGATTCGGTTGTGATGGCGAATCCCTCGGTTCACGCAGATGCATGGAAGGATTTCTACTCAGAGGCCATCAAGAACCTAAAGCCAGGCCTTACCGAAATGATAGTGCACCTCGGCCACGACGATGCAGAGCTGCAAGCCGTTATGGTGGATCATCCTGATTTCGGATCCGCGTGGCGCCAGCGCGACTATGATTTTGTAACCAGCTCGGAATTCAGGAAAGTTCTTCAGGAGAACAACGTTATCCTCGTTAAGTGGAAGGATCTGCAAAAGCTGCTGAAGTAGCTGGCAGGAACATGGAATGCGCGGACCCGCGCGGGCGCGTTTCTCTCCATGCTAAACTTTTCCCTCACTTAGCTGTTCTATGTTCAAGAAAATCCTGATTGCCAATCGCGGTGAGATCGCCGTGCGCATCTTGCGCGCCTGCCGCGAGCTTGGCATCCGGTCGGTCGCCGTCTTCAGCGAGGTCGACCGCAAATCGCTTCACGTGCGCCTCGCCGATGAAGCGTATCCCATCGGTCCTGCGCCTTCGCGCGAAAGCTATCTGCGCATTGACAAATTGATGGACGTCGCGCGCCGCGCGGGCTGCGACGCAGTGCATCCCGGCTACGGATTTCTCGCGGAAAACGCCGCGCTCCCCCGCGCCTGCGCGGACGCGGGCCTCACTTTTATCGGGCCACCGCCGGAAGCCATGGAAGCCCTCGGCTCCAAGACCGCCGGCCGCCAGCTCGCCCGCCGTTCCGATGTTCCCATCGTTCCCGGCACGAACGACCCAATTGAAAAACCTGAGGATGCAAAACCTCTCGCGCTGGACATGGGCTACCCCGTCCTGCTCAAAGCCGTCGCCGGTGGCGGCGGCAAGGGTATGCGCATCGTTTACAGCGATGCCGAATTCGACTCTGCCTTCCGCGACGCTTCCTCCGAAGCGATGAACGCGTTCGGGGACGCGCGCCTGTACCTAGAAAAATATCTGGAGCGTCCTCGCCACGTGGAGATTCAGATTTTTGCGGACTCTCACGGCCGAGTGGTGTCTCTCGGCGAACGAGAGTGTTCCGTTCAGCGCCGCCATCAAAAAGTCATCGAGGAAGCGCCTTCGCCGATTGTCACGCCCGACCTGCGCAAGAAAATGGGCGATGCGGCCGTCCGCCTGGCGCGCGCCGGAGGTTACGTGAATGCCGGCACAGTCGAATTCCTCATAGATGCCCATCTCAATTTCTATTTTCTGGAAGTGAACACGCGCCTGCAAGTGGAGCATCCGGTCACCGAGCAGGTCACCGGCCTCGATCTCGTCAAACTCCAGATCGCCATCGCTGCGGGGCATCGTCTCCCATTCGCATGGGAATCCATTACGCCGCGCGGCCACGCCATGGAAGTCCGCCTGTACGCCGAAGATCCGGACAACAATTTCTTTCCCTCGCCCGGCAAAATTCTTTCCTGCCACGTGCCCAGCGGCCCGGGAATTCGCCTGGATGATAGCGTCTACGAAGGCTGGACTGTGCCCAACGATTATGATCCTCTCCTCAGCAAACTGATCGCCTGGGGCAACAGCCGCGAGGAAACCATCGCACGCCTTCGCCGTGCCCTCGAGGAATACGTCGTTACCGGCATTAAGACCAACACTGGGCTCTTCCGCCGCATTCTTGCCGAACCCGATTTTCTGCGCGGCGAAATTCATACGAAGTGGCTCGATGAACTGCTTGGCCGCCCAGGCTCCGCTGCGTCTCCATCGTGCGTAGAGACAAGCGGCACGGCGGCCTCAGACGCGGCCGCGATTGCCGCCGCCCTCTGGCAAACAAACCAGTGGGACAGAAATTCCTGTCTGTCCTCTTCCTCCGCGGATTCCGTCCAGCCTTCCCGCTGGAAACTCGAAGGCCGACGCGCCCAACTGGACCCTGAATCGTGAAATGCGAAGTCCAGCTCGAAGATTTGTCTGGAAGGAAATCGCGCATTGTCGAGCTTGAACGCAACGGCGGCGGTTGGCGCGTTCATCTTGATGGTCAGCCCATTGAGGCCGACGCCGTCGAGATCGCTCCTTACACTTTCTCGATCCTACTGAACGGTCGATCCTATGAAATTCGGGTGACCCCTGCTCCCGATGGGAAGCTGAAACTCCAAACCGGTACGCACGAGTTCACCGCCGAAGTCATCGATCCTCGCTCCTGGAGCGGTCGCCGCCACGGCCACGTCGAAGCGGAAGGCCGCCAGCAGATCGTCGCGCCCATGCCTGGAAAAGTCGTGCGTCTGCTCGTGAAAGCCGGCGACCGCGTGGAAGCGGGGCAGGGACTCTTCGTCGTCGAAGCCATGAAAATGCAGAACGAAATCCGCTCGCCCAAGAGCGGCACCGTCGAGCGCGTCCTCGCCAAAGAGGGCCAGGCCGTCAACGCCGGCGAAGTACTCGCCTGGGTCGAATAAGCAGGAACTCACTAGTTACGGATTCTTCTTAGGACGGAAAGACTGGTCTAGTGCCCGATGGGCTTGGGAGGCAGCGTCGTTTTCGCCGCATCTGGCAGCTTGCCCGCCGATTCGATTACCCGTTGAGCGAGGTAATTCGTCGTCCGCGCCTCATCCCGCGCGATCGCCAGATACGCCGCCTTCAACAGTTGTTCTTTCCGGTTCCGCAGTGTGTCGCGAATCGTCTGCTGTACCTGGGGATCACTGATACCGCGCAGTCCGGGCGACTCGCGCGTGATCAATTTAAGGATCCGGTATCCTTCCTTCAATTGGATCGGCGGGCTCACCTGGCCGGGCTTCAATCCAACGACCATCTTTTTTAGTGCGGGGTCGGACTGATTCAATGCGGACTCCGGCAAATAACCCAGGTCGCCGCCGGTTGCCGCCGAATTCATGTCCTCGGAATAGTCCATCGCCAGTTGCGCAAAATCCGCGCCGCTGTTCAGCCGGTCCATCAACATTTTCACTTTGCGCTGCGCTTCCGGTTCGTTGGTCGCGTCGTCGTTTTTGCGGTTGCGAATCTGCTGTTCTTTCTTCGGTGTTACGACGATCTGCGCGATCCGGTATTGCGGCTCCGCCACGTTGAACTGCGCCTTGTTTGTGTTGTAAAACTCCGCGACGTCTTGATCCGTGATGGCAATCTTCGCCACCACCTCGCGGTTCATCAACTTCGTGATGGAAAGCTGCCGTCGCAGGTCGCGCTTCAAGTCGTCTACTGAAACGCCCCCGCTTTTCAATTGCCGCTGAAACTCATCTTCGGTGTAGGGGCTCTTCAGCTCCGTGAATTTATCTTCCACTTCCCCGTCACTGGCCTCGAGGTTCAGTTTCTTCGCGCGTTCGAGCAATATCTCGTTGTTGATCAGCTCTTCCAGCACGTTCAACTTCAGCGACAGCGCCTCTTCCTGGGAAGGCTCCTGCCCCTCGGGGTTCACCCGCGTGCGGTAATACTTCTCCACTTCATCCCGCTTGACCTCTTTCCCGTTCACTACCGCCCACACGTCGGGCGCGTGCTGCGTCTGCTTGTTGCAGCCCGCCACGACGGCAAACAGCACCGCTACCAGCGGTAGCAAGGCTCCAGCGCGCTTCACTCCTTTTAACCGCTCCATCGAGCGCCCCACGAAAGTATGGTTTGCAACGGATGAGTTCAAGGTTGGAGGCTCAGGCCGCTTTCTTCACGCGCCCCCCACGGATGCACTCCGTGCAGGCACGCACATGCTTCTTCACGCCCGCAACGACCGCGCGCACGCGCCTCAGGTTCGGATTCCACCGGCGCCTGCGCGTGTTGTTCGCGTGGCTGATCACGTTTCCATAATGCGGCGCTTTGCCGCAAAACTCACACTTCAGTGCCATTGTTCTTCCCGCTTACGCCTATATTGGCCTGGATTTTCTAGTCAGAATGTTGCAAAACCAAGCTTCTTATTCTAGCAGACCCTCCACCTCCCTCAAAGTGCGTCCTTTGCACCCAGGATGATTCTGCAGGGCGCGGGTTGCATCCCGAATGCCTTCGCGGGACGCATCCATCGCGCCCGGACACTTTTGCGGGAGGCCCTGCCGCGACGGCGTCTCGTTGTTCAACCCCTCCCTGTTCTTTCGTACGGTCTCGCACTCCGCGGTGCGTACCAGTAACTCCCCGAATCCCACTGAACCTAAAGGGTTTGCCTGCGAAAAAGCTTGCGTCTGGCCCGCCGTACCATTGGCGATCCTCGCCCCTGCCCCCTATCTTGCGGTTAGCCCGCGCCGACTGCCTGTGCGCGCGGCAACATCCATGAACGCACGGCCAAACCATCGATCCGCCGCCTCCGGGGAAACTCCGGAGCCGCTCGTCGGCTCGCACCGCGCATCGGCCATACTCATTCACCCGCGTCGGCTAGCCTTGTGTCTTGCCCTGCTCGCAGCGCTTTCCACCGCGGCCGGTTTTCAGGCCGCACGCTTCCACGACCTCTGGGCAAAATGGCGCAGTCCTAACCCGGCGCAAGCCGCGTCATCGGTTCAGCAATCGCCGTCTCTGGTGTCCGATTCCAAACCTGCTGCAACCAGCGTTGAATTAGAGAAACTTAGCCGCCTTGCTCCGCAACTGCAAGCCGAGCGCCTGCTCGACCTCGCTATCCATCGGGACGAGCGGTCTCTTGAGATGATTCGCCAGCGGCAGGATGCCTGGCGCGGCCACCTCGAAAGTACCGACCGGCTTTTCCATCTCGTGCTCGCGGCCCTGGATTCCGAGGATCCCCGTGTTCGTGCCGCCGCCGTGGAAATCGATCTCGCCGCCAGCAATCTCAGCAAGTCCCCGCAAAGCGTCACGCACCTTCTGAACCAGATTAACAATGATCCCGGCAGCCGCTCGCTGACACTCTGGAGACTCGGCGCACTCGGCAATCGCGGCGTCGAGCCAGCCATCGTGCTGGCGACTCTGCTCCGCTACGCGCACGACTCAAGCCAGCAGACGCGCTTCTGGGCGGTCGAAGGATTGGCGATGCTCGGCACCGACGAATCCATCGATCCGCTTCTCTCCATCCTGGCCCACGACTCTTCGCCAAAAATCCGTGAGCGCGCCGCGTGCAATCTCGCGCGCTCCGGCATGCTCACCGGCGAACAGCGGCTCACGGCTATGCCGCAATTGCTTAATCTCCTCGATGATGATGCCCTCGACGCCGCGACGCAGGACTTGGTCTACGCGGTATTGCATTCGATCACCGGCGCATCCTTTGGCAGGGACCCCGAAGCCTGGCGCGGGTGGTGGGCCCACCACGACCGCCCTGAAAAGCCGCGCCACATCCCCCGAGGCCTTTCTCTCGCTTGACGCAGGGATTGCCCTGCAGGTCTTTCATCTACTCCATAAGCAGGGAAAAAACTCTTGACCCTCGGCAATCGTATTCGTAAAACTAAAACACGCCTTACCTGATTCCAACCTGTTCCCCCCACAGGTCCAAAAGGAAATCCATGCCGGCACAAGACCGTCGCACCTCGCGCCGCCTTATCATGAAAGTCCCCTTGCGGTTTCGGCCGATGAAAGCAACTTCTATCCCCGAAGAAACTGCTGCCTCCATGAACATTTCCACGCACGGCGTCTTCTTCGCGACGGAGCAGAAAGTGTCCAAAGGGCTGCTGCTTCAAGTGCACTTGAAAATGCCCAGAGAGATTATCGGAGATGACGTGGAAGAGTGGAGTTTCACCGCCCGCGTCGCGCACGTCGAATCACTGGGCGGAGCAAACGAAATCTCCGGAGTTGGAGTGCAGTTCCTCTACTACGAGGTTCCCCGGGCTTCGATTTAGAGACATCTCATTCCGCGCAGTTTGCCAATGGAAACAGCACACCTGATAAACAAATCTATTTCCCGCGTGTCGATATAACAGACAAACAGCCTCGCTTATCGGCCCGCTACAGCTCCCAACCTTTGCGGCGCTCCGGAGACACGAACTTCTGTGCGGCCTCCGAGTTCGGCACCTTGAGATTCAAACGATCCCAATTGAGTTTTTGCCCCGTGCGTGATGCGACGTTGCCCAGAAGCAAGGTCTCCGTCACCAGCCCCGAGAATTCGAAATTGCCTCCCGGTTTCACTTTGCTCCCCTTGCAGGCATCCAGCCATTCCCGTTCGTTCCCCGGCGAGCGCGGCAGTGTTTTTGGTGGCTGCTTGTAGCTGCTCATTCTGGATTCCGGGATGAGTTGTGGATGCCCGCCGTGGAAGTCGCACAGGATTTTGCCGTGATCCCCTACAAACAGGAGTCCTTCGTCCTCCTCTTCTTCCGCCACTTTCATAGGGCGGTTTTCTTCCAACTCCTCCGGGCGCGGTGGCTTCAAGCCGCCGTCATACCACGTGAATTTCACCGGCGGCATATCGCCGCGCGCTGGAAAGTTGTACCGCACAATCGAGGCCAAGGGGAAAGTCTCTTCGTAACGATCAGTTGAACTTGCCTCCACGCTGGCCGGCGCCTCCAGCTTCAGCACCCGGAAGATGGTGTCAAAACTATAGGAACCCATATCGCCCAGTGCGCCACATCCAAAGTCGCCCCACCCTCGCCACACAAAAGGCAAATACGCATGATGGAATGGGCGTTCTGGCGCCGGACCGAGCCACAGATCCCAGTTCAATCCATCCGGCACCGCTTGCCCTTCTTTCGGCCGCTCAATACCCTGCGGCCAGTAGGGACGGCTCGACCAGTTGACGACCTCTCTCACCGGGCCGATGGCGCCATCCCAAATCCATTCGCACAATAAGCGTGTTGCTTCGGAAGCTTGGTTGCCCACCGCAATTTGTGTCGCCACGCCGGTTTCACGCGCAATTTCGGCAAGGCGCCTCGCTTCATAAATCGTATGCGTCAGCGGTTTTTGGCAGAACACATGCTTTCGTTTCCTCATCGCCGCCGCGGAAACCGCCGCGTGCAGACTGTCCGTGGTGCACACAACCACCGCATCGAGATCCTTCTGCTTTTCGAGCAATTCGCGGAAATCACTGTAGGCCGCGCAGCCTCCATACGTCCCCGCAGCTTTCTGCGCCCCGTAATAAGCGTTCACGATTTGCTGGCACGGCTCGCGGCCCGCCATCCCGCCGGTCACTTTGAGCGTATGCGTCAGCTGAATGGGCTGGTCCGGACTGAGCCAATCCCAGCCCGTCTCCACGCCCAGCAACTTTCGAACGGACTTGCAGAACTCGTGCGGCTCCCATTGAGGATGATCCGCGCTGCCCTTGTTCGGATCGCAGACTGCCACGCCTTGTACGTCCGGTTCCTTCAGGAAGTGAAACATCACGCGCAGACCCTGCGCGCCGACGCCGATGAATCCCATGTTGATCTTGTCGCTCGGAGGGACGTATCCCGGTCCGCCCAGCACATGCCGCGGCACGATTGAGAAGCCAATCGCCGTCGCTGCGCTCTGGCCCAAAAACCTGCGCCGTGAAAAACGGCTCGCTGGAGCACTTCCCGCAGGATTCCGATCTTTCATTTCCGCACCTCGGCGTTGCAGTTCTAGAGATAGCCTTCAGAGCGTGCCATGAACTCGCGACGATTCATGGAGTTATGCCCCTATGATTTCGTTCGCCGCAGGATATCATCCGCTGAATTGAGTGGGAAGCTTTGGCAATGCGCGAAAGCAATGGCTACCTGCTCGGTTACTCGTCGCGCAAAACTTGCATGGGCTCCACGCGCGCGGCGCGCACGGCTGGCACGAGAGAAGCGGCGGCGGCGATGACCAGCACCAGGAGAATCACTGCGGATAGAGTGGGGACGTCGGAGGGGGAGACTCCATAAAGCAAGCCGGCGAGAAGACGTGTGGAGGCGGCCGCGAGGGCCCAACCCGCGAGGCAGCCTGCGATGCACACGGCGAGACCTTGCCAGAGGAATTGCCTGACGATCTGGCCGCGGAGAGCGCCAAGAGCCAAGCGGAGACCGACTTCCCGTTGCCGAACGTTGATGGAATAACTGAGAGTGCCGTAGAGGCCGATACAGGCAAGAGATAGGGCAGTGGCAGCGAAGAAGGTGAGGAGGACAGTTCGGAGGCGATTTTCGGCGAGCGCATCGGAGAAACGCTGTTCGAGGGGAGCGAAGTCGTAAACGGAACGCGCAGGGTCGATTTCATGGATTTGCTGGCGGACGGTTTCGGCCATGGTCATGGGAGCGTTATGGGTTCTGACGAGGAAATAGGTGCCGGGTTCCGCGATGGGAGCGCACCAGTAGGCGGTGGGAATGGGGAGATGATCGAGGCCGGTTTCGCGGGCGTCGGCGGAAATACCAACGATGGCGGCTGGGCCAGAGTAGCCCAGATTCATGGACTGTACATGATGGCCAATGACGGGTGCGCCGGGGAAATAGTTGTCGGCAAAAGTGCGATTGACGACCAGGGTGGGCGGCCCGTCGGTTTCGCGGCAGACTTCGCCGGCGAGCAGCGGAATGCGCATAGTTGCGAAATAGCTGGCGGAGACGAAACGGTTTTCGGCGACGATTTTGGGCTCCGTGTCGGCGCGGCCTTCGGTGAGCTTGAGTTCGGTTTGATATCGGAAGGGAGTTCCAGGAGCGCCCACGGAGATGGCGGCGGCGGCGACGCCTGGCGTCGCGCGCAAAGTTTCGAGAATGCGGTCGGTGAACTGGCGCAATTTTTTCAGGTCGCCCGTTTCGCCCCAGTTCATGCTGAGCTGGAAGGTGAGAATGTGAGCGGCGTCAAAGCCGGGATTGACGCGGCCGAGTTGCTGAAAGCTGCGGAGAAGCAGGCCGGCGCCGGCCAGCAGGGTTACAGCGAGGGCAACCTGGACGCCGACGAGCAGCCACTGCAGCGGATTTCGTCCCGAGACTTGCGAGCGGCTGGATTGCGCAAGCGACGCAGAGAGACTGCGGCGCGTGCCGCGAATGGCCGGAACCAATCCGCAGAGAAGAGTGACCACCACCGAGCAGGCCAAAGAATAGAGGACGATGCGACCGTCGAGATGGATTTCTTCGACACGGGGAAGCTGCGCGGCCAGTGAGCGGAAGATGTCCGACGCTGCCGCCGCGAGAAACAGACCGAGGCCACAGCCGATGAGGGCCAGGAGAAAAGTTTCGGTAAGCAGTTGAGCAATGAGCGCGCCGCGAGGAGCGCCCAAGGAGAAGCGGACGGAGATTTCGTGGTGACGCTGAGCCGAGCGAGACAAGAGCAGCGCCACAATGTTGGTACACGCGATGAACAGCAGCAGAGTGACGGAGCTAAACAGCAGCCAGAGGGAACGGCGCGAATTGCCGATAGTGGTTTCCTTAAGCGGCTCGACGCCTACGGAGAGCTCCGCGTCGGTTTTGGGAAACTGACGGCCGAGCTGTGCCTGCACGGTGGCGAGATTCGCGCGAGCTTGTGCGACCGTGACGCCGGGTTTGAGGCGTCCAATGACGACGAACCAGTTGTTTTGCCGGGCCTGACCGTAAGAAAGGCCGGCAGGAATAGGACACCACAAATCGGCCTCGCGATTGGGAAAGAGGAAAGAGGGAGTCATTACGCCGACTACCAGAGTTAGATGACCATCGAGGCGCAGATTTTTCCCGACGATGCTGGGATCGGCGTTGAAGCGACGACGCCAGAAGCGATCGCTAATCAGGGCCGCGGCCGGCCCGTTGAGAGTCTCCTCGTCGGGCGTGAATTCACGGCCCAACACGGGCGAAACGGCCCAGACTTGAAAGAAACGGGGAGAGACCCAGGCGCGAGTTACCCTTTCCGGCAGAGGGCCGGTGGACTCGGAAACATCTTCGCTGTAATAGCCGGTGAGCGCCTGGAAGGTGGAATTGAGGTGATTCCAGTCCTCGAGACGGACCGGAGCAACCAAATGGAGTGGGCTTGAAGTTTTCGGATTGTATTGGTCGACGCGCATAAGCTGATCGGCGTCGGGGAACGGGAGGGGCTTGAGGAGGATGGCGTCGATGGCGGAGAAGACAGCGCTGTTGGCGCCGATACCCAGCGCAAGGGTGAGAATCACGGTGGCGGAGAATGTGGGAGATTTGCGAATGAAGCGGAAGGCGGATTTGAGATTGGCGACAGTGGCGTCGAGGAGTCGGATGCGGTAGACGTCGCGGACTTCTTCCTTGATTTTTTCCTGACCGCCAAATTCGAGAATGGCGCGTCGGCGCGCTTCGTCGGGGGGCATTCCCGCGGCGATGTTCTCGTCGGTCAGTTCGTCGATGTGGAAACGAAGCTCGGAGTTCATTTGCGCGTCGGAAGCGCGCTTGGGAAGTAAGGATTTCCACCAGGACATGGATCACTCCTATTGAGCGGTTTGAAGAATATTGGCAACGGCGCCGGCCAGGCGATTCCAGTTCGATTCTTCGCTTTCCAATTGCTTTCGGCCCTTTGCCGACAATTTGTAGAACTTGGCTTGGCGGCCTTTTTCGGACTCGCCCCACTCGGCCGCCAGCCATCCTCGTTTTTCCAGGCGATGCAGCGCGGGGTAGAGTGATCCCTGTTGCACTTGCAGCACTTCCTTGGAAATCTGCCGGATTCGCTGAGAGATCCCGTAGCCGTGCACCGGCCCCAGCTCGACAATTTTCAGGATCAGCATGTCGAGCGTTCCTTGCAGCAAGTCCGACTTCTCGATCGGCATCCCGCCTCCTAGACGTTCGACATATATACCGGCCTATAGGTAGATTGTCAAGGAGAGACAATGGTTCCTGCTGAACCCCTCGAACCGGAAGGCCACTTGCGTCCCATCCCTCTTCCGCTACTGATAACCAAACGCTTTGCTCGCGCGTCGATATAATAGACAATCACCCACGACCCGCCCCCGCAGGAGGCCCCATGAAACGCCGTGAATTCCTCCATCGCACCGCTTGCGCCGCAGGAGCAGCTTTTTTCCATGCGGGCGTGTTCGCGCGGCATGCTCGCACTCTCCCCGCGCTCTCGCGCAGGTTCACCGCAGCCGATACGGTAACTCTCGGCAAGACCGGCATCCAGACCAGCCGCCTTGCCATGGGCACCGGCACGGTTGGCGTCGGCCACCATTCCCACCAAACGGCGCTCGGCATCAATGGCCTCTCCGATCTGCTGCTCAATGGCTACGATCGTGGTCTGCGCTTCTTCGATTCCGCGGATTCCTACGGCAGCCATCCTCACGTCGCCGAAGCCCTCAAACATGTCCCTCGCGAGAAGGTCACCGTGCTCACGAAAACCTGGGCGCGCGACGCCGCCTCCGCACACGCCGATCTCGATCGCTTCCGCCGCGAACTCGGCACCGATCAAATCGACATCTGCCTGATGCACTGCCTCACCGAAGGCGACTGGACCGAGCGCTTCAAAGGCGTGATGGACGTTCTCTCCGAAGCCAAGCAGAAGGGCATCATCCGCGCTCACGGCTGCTCCTGCCACAGCATCGAAGCGCTCCGCACCGCCACAAAGTCCCCTTGGGTCGAAGTGCATCTCGTTCGAATCAATCCCGTTGGCGCTTACATGGATTCGGATCCGGACACCGTCGTCAGCGTCCTCCGCGAGATGCGCGCCGCAGGCAAGGGCATCATCGGCATGAAAATCCTTGGCCAGGGCCAGCTACGCAACCGCCAGGACGAGGCCCTTCGCTACGCCCTATCGCTCAACCTCCTGGACGCCTTTACTATTGGCGCCGAATCCAAAGCGGAGCAGGAAGATCTCATCCACCGCATCGCCGCGACGTAGTGACTTTGCAATTTCATGATTCCACTAGCCACTCCACGATCGTCCAATGTATAATCGGCTCAGGAAATAATGTCCGCAGAAGTTCGGACATCGGGCGCAGTCGTCACGCAAAGACAGCGCCAAGGACAACGCCCATGTTCGTCCCCCAAGTCGCTGTACGCATCTAATCCGCCGTTAGCGCGGACCTGAACTTTTCTCCCGTCTCTACCGTTTAATTGCCGCAGCCGCGTCCGCGCGCCCGATTTTCCGGGTAGCGCCCACGCAGAACGTAAAGGTTTAAATGTCTCTCGAACAAACAATAGTCGGGGCGCCGCCGCCCAAGCTGTGGAGCTCCATACGCGAATCCCTGCGCGGCTCGCATCAGGACTTCACTACTGGCAATCTCAATCGCGCGATTCTGCTTCTGGCCATTCCCATGGTTCTGGAAATGGTGCTGGAGTCGCTCTTTGCCGTCGTCGACGTTTTCTGGGTCGGCCGTCTCGGCGCGGACGCCGTCGCTACCGTTGGCCTCACCGAATCGCTCCTCAGCCTCGTCATGGCCATCGGGTTTGGCCTCAGCCTTTCCACCACCGCCATGGTCGCTCGCCGAATCGGCGAAAAGGATCCCGCCGGCGCTGCCGTCGCAGGAGTCCAAGCCATCGCCATTGGTCTCGCAATCTCCGCGCTCGTCGGCATTCCGTGCATCTTTTATGCGCCGGAATTGCTTCGTCTCATGGGCGCCTCCCCGCAAATCGTCGCTGTCGGCTCCGGCTATGCGCGCATCGCGCTAGGAGGCAGCGGCGCTATCCTGATGCTTTTTCTCAACAACGCCATCTTCCGCGGCGCTGGCGACGCCGCCATCGCCATGCGCCTTCTCTGGGTCTCCAACATCATCAATCTTGTCCTCGACCCCTGCCTCATTTTCGGCTGGGGCCCGTTCCCCAAGCTTGGCGTCACCGGAGCCGCGCTCGCCACTTTCACCGGCCGCAGTATCGGCGTGCTCTACCAGTTCTACCGCCTTCTCCGCGGTTCGGAACGCATCCGCATCCTCCGCAGCCAGATCCGTCTCAACCTTGGCGTCCTCTGGCGCCTGCTGCGCGTTTCGTTCACCGGCATTCTCCAATTCGCCATCGCGCACACCAGTTGGATCGGCCTCGTCCGCATCGTCAGCATCTTCGGTTCCGCAGCACTCGCCGGCTACACCATAGCCATCCGCATCGTCATTTTCATTATTTTGCCCAGTTGGGGACTCAGCAACGCCGCCGCCACACTCGTCGGACAGAACCTCGGTGCCAAGCAGCCCGAGCGCGCCGAAACTTCCGTCTGGCGCACCGGCCTGTACAACATGATCTTTCTCGGCCTCATCGGCCTCTTCTTCATCATCTTCGCCGAGCCCGTTATTCGCCTGTTCACGCACGATCCTGCCGTCGTTCCGCTAGCTGCCTCCTGCCTGCGCATTCTCAGCTACGGCAACATCGGTTACGCCTACGGCATGGTCATGCTCCAAGCCTTCAACGGCGCCGGTGACACAGTTACTCCCACCATTGTGAATTTCTTCGGATTCTGGCTGCTGGAAATTCCGCTGGCCTACTTTCTGGCGATCAACGTAGGTATGCAATCCAAGGGCGTCTTCTGGTCCATCGTCATCGCAGAAGGCTTCATCGCCGCGGTCAGCATCATTCTTTTTAAACGGGGCCGCTGGAAGCGCCAGCAAATATAGACATGCCTGTGCAGGGGCGCGCTCGCCGCCCCCTTCTGCCCATCGGTTGGGATTTGCCTTAGTTGATCGCCACAGCCGTCCTTGTGGTGAAGGACAGCCTTATTTCAGCGGGATACTCGATATCTTTCTTACCTGTCGCCGCGGCACCCACCGTACCAGCTCCAGCGCCGGCTCCAGCACCTATCGCTGCACCCTTGCCGCCGCCCGCCAGCGCGCCAATAATCGCGCCACCCGCGGCTCCGCCACCGATGAAGCCGGCATCCCGCTTGCCCTTGCCCTTCTCGGTTCTTCCAACGGAGTTGGTCGCAAACGTATAGGTCTTGCCGCCTACGGTCACCGTGCGCAGCCGCAGATACAGTTTCGCGGGCGTGGAAAGCCGTCCTGACGCCTGCACGCCGCTCACCGTCAATTTCGCCGCAGAACCCTTCGGAATCACCACTTTACCGCCCACGGTCACATCTTGCGCAACCGTGCCTGATATGGTCTGACCGACTTGCGCCGTCTTTGAACTTACGGATTGATCAGTCACCACTGGAATTTTCGTTCCTGCTGGAATGGTGCCGCTTGCTTGCGTGAGTGCCGGCAGTGCCAGCGCCAGCGCAAGTGAAATTGCGAACGTACGAATTCGAGGATTCATCTCCGTCACCTCAGGTATGGATTAGGGGCTCTAGGAAAAGTCTAACAAAGGAATTGCCGAGAGTGGAACAAGACCGTCCGAACGGTGCTAAAAGTGAAACAACAATTCATCCGAGCCTGGGGCTTTCGGCTCGATATACAAATTGTCGATCAGCCGCGTCTTGCCGATGAACACCGCCAGCACAATGTAAGAAGGTTCGCTAAGGCGCACGACCGGTTCAAACGATTCAGAATCAATGATTTCCGCATAGTCCACCGTCGCCAGCCGTTCGCAATCTAGTTTGCGGCGCAATGTAGTTTGCAGTTGCAGCGCGTCGCGCACGCCGGCGGCCAGTTCGTTCTTCGCCGCGTCCAGCGCGCGATGCAGCACAGTCGCAGCCTTGCGCTCCTCTGCATTCAAATACGCATTGCGCGAAGACATCGCGAGGCCGTCCGGCTCGCGCACAATCGGGCAAACAACAATTTCCGAATCGAGATTCAAGTCGCGCGACATCTGCGTGATGATGCGCGACTGCTGCGCATCCTTTCGCCCGAAATACGCGAAGTTCGGCTGCACAATTTGCAGCAGCTTCATCACCACGGTCGCCACGCCGCGAAAATGCCCCGGCCGCGAACGCCCCTCCAGTCTTTCGCTCAATCCGTCCACTTGAACGTAGGAAGAAAATCCTTGGGGATAAATTTCCGCAGCCTCCGGCGCAAGAAGCGAATCCACTCCGGCTTGCTCCAATTTCTCTTTGTCAGATTCGAAAGTGCGAGGATATTTCGAGAAATCTTCTTTGGGGCCGAATTGCTTTGGGTTCACAAAAATCGAAGCGATCACTGTCGAACATTCCCGCTTCGCCCGTTCGATCAGCGCAAGATGCCCGCGATGCAACGCACCCATCGTCGGGACCAGGCCGACAATGCGGTTCTCCGCACGCGCTTGCCGCGCCTGCTCCTTCATCCACGCAATCGTGTGAATGATTTCCACGGAAAGTGTGCGGACCCGAAACTACGCGCCCGCTGCCGTGGCGCGCTCGCGATAAAAGTGCATCAGGTCCGTCGCGATCGGCTGCGCGCCGAGTTGCCGCAGCAGCGTGGTGACCTGGCCGCGATGATAGGTGCCATGATTGGCGAGATGCTGCATCGATTCCCACAGCGGATTGCGATAGACGCCGAATTTCAGCGTTTTATATTCGAACACGCGGTCAAGATCCGCCTGCGCCAAGCCGCGCACGAAACCGAGCAAGCGCATTTCGAGTTCGTCCCAGCGCTCGCGCAAGCTTGCCATATCCGGGAATTGCGTCGCGTCCGGAAGCGACGAAGGCGAGCGGCCCTGAAAGCGCTCCAGCCAAATCCATTCGGCTCCCCAAATATGCGCAAGCGTGTCGCGAACAGAGCCAAAGCTCGAGCCCATCGGCTGCACGAACTTCTCCGCCGTCAGCGCGGAAGCGGCTTCCAGCGAGCGGCGATTCGCCCAGGCGTTGTAGTCATAGAGCACGCGCATTTCTTGCGTCGTCATCTTCTCCTCCAATTGCAAAACCAAATTTCAGTTGTCATTCCGTGCCTGCCTGCGGCAGGCAGGCGAAAGCGAGGAATCCGCTTCTGACTTTTATTTCGTGGTTCGCTTTCTACCAATCGCCGTCACTATTCACTGGCGCTTCTTTCTGCTCCATCGCCATCTGCGCCGCATGATAGGACTCACCATCGGATGGAAACATCCCGCTGCGCACGTCACTGCAGTATTCACGCACGGCGTTTGAAATAATTTCTCCCACGTTGGCGTACTGCCGCGCAAACTTCGGCGTCGCACTCAATGTGAGACCGAGCAGATCGTGCACGACGAGAATCTGACCGTCGCAATCGGGGCCCGCGCCGATGCCGATCGTCGGGATGCGCAATTCCTTCGTGATCTGCGCGGCGAGTTCGCGCGGCACTGCTTCGAGCACCACGGCGAAAGCTCCGGATGCTTCGACCGCATGCGCATCGCGAAGCAGTTGCTCCGCGGCATCAGCGGTTTTGCCCTGTACGCGGTAACCGCCCAGCGCATTCACCGATTGCGGCGTCAATCCAACGTGACCCATCACAGGAATTTCCGCTTCCGTCAGCCGCGCGATCAGCTCCAGCCGCCGCTCGCCGCCTTCGACTTTCACGGCTTCCGCGCCGGCTTCTTTCACGAAGCGCACCGCGTTGCGCAGCGACTCGGCGCTGTCCGTGTGATAACTGCCGTAAGGCATGTCCACAACCATCAGGGCACGGTGAGTTCCGCGGCGCACGGCGCGCGCGTGATGCAGCATCTCGTCAATCGTTACCTGCAGCGTGTTTTCTTGCCCCAGCACGACCATGCCGAGCGAATCGCCGACAAGAATAAGGTCCACGCCGGCTTCGTCGAGCAGGCGCGCGGTCGGATAGTCGTACGCCGTCAGGCAAGTAATTTTCTGTGAGTTGGAATGGGAGCCGGCAGCGCGGGATTTCCGCTGCAGGAGTTCGGGTACGGTGATTTTTCCGTTCCCGGAATTTGGAGCAACGCTCATGGTGGCCTCCGGTGCCGTTCCTTAAATGCCGGATACAGCCCTGTACTTCACCTTTGCGCAGAATAGCAAACTCTGATTCGAATGACCACAAATTTTGATGCTTAGCTGGTGTTTGCTTTAGGATCCGCGAGGAGCTTGGGCGCGGCCTTTCCATTGGGCGCCGCCGCCTAGCCAGTAGCGGACGGCGGAGAGGAATGTTGCGTAGCCGTAAAATGCGGCGGCGAAAGGCAGCGTCAGCGCCCAGATTGCCGAACGGTTGTAGAACTTCACGGTGAAGAGAAACGTCACGGTCATGAGGGAAGCGGCGGTGCTGCCGAGGAGCCAGGCGGGATCTTCGCCGGCGAAAAAAAGAATCCATGGCAACCAGTAGGTGACGAAGAGGCCGAACAGCGTGGCGACGAGCAGCAAAGAGGAATAGCGAAGCTGAGTGAAGGCAGTACGCGCGATCAGGTCGCGAATTTCGGCGAAGGTTTTGTACCCACGGAGACTGATACTGGCACGGGTGACGCCCATCCAGATTTTTCCGCCGGTTCTTTTTACAGCTCTGGCGAGAGCGCAATCGTCAATCACTTCGTTTCGAATGGATGCAAGCCCGCCGATGCGTTCGAGCGCGGCACGCCGCAGCAAAATGCATCCGCCCGCGGCACCGGCGGTTCTCTTTTGCGGGTCCGCGATCCAGCGCGGCGGATAGAGCATCAGGAAAAAATACAAGAACGGCGGAATCAGTAATTTCTCTGGAAAAATCTTTGCTTGCAGGAGCACCATGAGCGACGCGAGATCGAGAGATTCCGTTTCGGCGCGGGAGACCAGACGTCGAAGCGTGTCCGGCGCGTGCATGATGTCGGCATCGGTGAACCAGAAAAAGTCCGGGGCCTTTCCGGATGTGGCGGAGATTCCATCGTTGAGCGCCCAAAGTTTCCCGGTCCAGCCTGGCGAAAGCGCTGCGACGGTTTGAACGGAAAGGCGCTGTGCCACGCCCAGTTCTTCCGCGGCTTTCCGCGCGAGCGCGGCGGTTCCGTCGTCGCTCTGATCATCAACGACGATAATCTCGAATTCACCGAGATATTCCTGGCCGAGGAGGCTGGTGACGGCGCGGGTAATGGTTTCGGCTTCGTTGCGAGCCGGAACGATAGCAACGACATGGGGCCATTTTTCCAGGGACTTCGGTTCGAGGTGTTCTTCTTCCAGCCGCCAAAAGTTTCCGCGCAGGAAGGCAATATAGAGCCAAATGACAAGAACAACCAGGGCCAGAAGATTGGTCACGAGAATGGGGTGAAAGCTCATCATTTCGGCAAAGATGGCTTGGAGAGCATATGCGTTCTTTCCCGCAGAGACAAATTTCAGCCGGGAGAGAGTAGGCGGGCACTGCAGGGAAAGAAATGACGGCATAGAGCCGCCGCTACAAAGCGAAAAGAACGGGTCTGAAGACCCGCCACTACAAGGCCGGGCTGAACAGACTGTTACGAAACGCCGTTGCCCGGCGGTAAATAAATGAGAAGATGCCCTCGCGAAAGCGAGGACACTTTTTTTATGGGCTTTGTGCAGGGAGAAGGCCGGACGCAAGGAACACTGTTTCCTGTTTGTCTGGAAGAATTGATTCCAGACGATCATGTTTGCCGCGTAATCGACGCGTTTGTGGACCGGCTGGACATGGCGGGCTTGGGCTTCGAGCGCGCCGAAGCGGCCGACACCGGGCGGCCTGGTTATGATCCACGCGACCTGCTGAAGCTCTACCTGTACGGCTATCTCCAGCAGATCCGTTCCTCGCGGCGGTTGGAGTCGGAGTGCCGGCGAAACATCGAGTTGATGTGGTTGCTGGGGCGATTGGCACCGGACCACAAGACGATCGCCGAGTTCCGGCGCATGCATCGCGAAGGAGTGACCGCTGCGGGTGCGGAGTTAGTGCGATTGGCGCGCTCGGGGGGCTTGGTGAAGGGCGAGTGGATTGCCATCGATGGCTCAAAGTTCCAGACCGTCAGCAGCGCGAAAAGTGTGCGCGAGCGCGAGGCGCTAGAACGCTACTTGGAACAGTTGGAACAGACCGATCAGCAGGATGAAGTGATCATCGACCCCAGCGCGGTGGCCAGCGCGCTCGAG
>QHYE01000073.1 GCA_003224055.1 Acidobacteriota bacterium
GGGATCCTTCTCGCCCAGGGTCTTCTGCGCTTCCTTGAATTCCGTAACCGCCTGATTCGAGAGGTCCGCCAGTTTTTGCTTCAGCGCGTCGCGCTGATCGGGCGGAGCCTTTTGCAGATCGGCTTTGACCTGCCGCTCTTGTGCAATCAGGGCGTCACCCGCGGCGACGCGCGCTTTCAGCGCTTCCAGGCCTTTCTTTGCCTCTTCGTTTTTCTTCAATGCTTCTTGATACTCTGCGCCCTGCTTCCCGGCGAGTTCTTTGAAGTTGAAATCCTTTTTCGCTTCAATACCTGCTTGCACCTGGACCCTATCCTCGAATGGTTGATTCTGGCCTGGCAGCATAACGCGAATCACGTAAATGCCAGATCGCAGGTTCCGGAACGCATAATTCCCGTCCTTGTCCGTCTTGGTATCCTGCTTGGCGCCCTGGTCGTTCACAACTTGCACTCCAATATCTGCCCAGGGCTTGCCCACGATATCCATGATCTGTCCATGGATGACGCCGTCAAGTTGAGCAGTGGCGCGCGGTGTAAGCACGCTTGCCAGCGCTGCCAAAACCATCGCGGCCAACACGCACGATTTATGAAAACTCTTCATGCTCCATTCTCCTTTTTCACGGGGGAGCCCCGCCCAGTGTGGCCGGGCGATGTGCGCCCCATTATCTCTCATCCGAGCCAGATTCCAAGCTCAACGCGAGGCGGAAATCGTTCGCCGGTAAGCGATAGGGTCCGGCACGCCGGCTTCGGCGAAAGCACGCAATCGCAGCAGGCAACTATCGCATGCGCCGCAGGCTATATCCTCATTCTGATAGCATGACCAGGTTAGATGCAGCGGCGCGCCTAGTTCGATGCCTCGCTGGATGATGGCGCTCTTCTTCAAGGTGATGACCGGCGTCATGATTTCGATCTGCGTTTCCGGCCGCGTCCCCACGCGAATCAGTTCCTGAAACACTCGGTAGTATTCCGGCCGGCAATCGGGATATCCGGAACTGTCCTCCGCAACGGCGCCGATGTAAATGGCGCCCGCGCCGATGGCTTCCGCCCAGCTCACCGCCACCGAAAGAAAATGCGCATTGCGAAAAGGCACGTAAGTCACCGGAATCATGCTGCCATGCAGTCCTGGTCCGCCGAATTCATTTTCGGGAACCGCAATGTTCTTGTCGGTAAGGGCGGACCCGCCTATCGCGCGAAAGTGATCGAGCTGCACGACGAGCCGGTCCCGCACGCCATAGAAATCTGCAATATCTTCGAACGCGCGCCTTTCGCGCGCCTGCGTGCGCTGTCCGTATCCCGCGTGCAGCAGCCCAAGATTCTCTGCGCCGTGCCGCTCCCGCGCAATGGCAGTGCTAACGCAAGAGTCCATTCCCCCGCTCAGAAGCACCACCGCTTTGCGTGAATCCATCATTTAATCAAACGCCTTTCGTCGCTGGGTCCCAGATGAATTTGTGCAGCTGCAATCCCAGCCGCACCGGCAAACCATCGGCAAGAATCCATTCGGTCAGCGTGCGCGGCTCAAGCCCCTGCCACTTCCCTTCCGGGTCTTCAAACACCGGCGAGAACAAAACTTCCTTCACGCGCCGCGCCAGTCCATGTTGCAGCATGAAGTCGCGCGCAAATTCATAATCGCGCCGCGTCGAAAGCACGAATTTTACTTCGTCGTCTTGCGTCAGTGCCTCGAGATTCCGCATATCAAAAGTATCCGGCTCTCCCGAGTCAGGGCACTTTACATCCATGATCTTGATGACCTCGCGTGGAAGCCGATCAGCGGAACGTTCTCCGCTCGTCTCTATCATTACCGTGTAGCCGGCATCCAATAGCTTTTCGGAAAGCGGATAAACTTCTTCCTGTAGAAGGGGCTCTCCTCCCGTCAGCTCCACGAGCGGCACCGTTGCTTCCACTGCGGACTTTCCTTCGCTGCGCCCCGCCAGTTCATCCACGCGAGCCAGCACTTCTTCCACGCTCATTTTTTTGCCGCCATGAAACGCGTACGCCGTATCGCACCATGTGCATCGCAGGTTGCAGCCCGTCAGCCGCACGAAGATGCACGGCAGTCCCGCGCGCGTGCCTTCGCCCTGAATCGATTTGAAAATTTCCGTGATAATCATGGTCGATTACGGTCCGCTATTGCCGGTTGGTCCCCGGTTTTCCTGTGTTTCGCCGGGTAAGCCAATACATCACACCGGAGAAAAGTGCCATCAAAAGGACGAGCCGCGGATAACCGGGCGCGACCCCCATGAACCGGAAAACGGCAACGTAGCCGGCTGCCACGAGTAGCACCGGGATGAAAATAATAAAGAAAGCGCGGTTCATCTCTTCACCTGATTCCCAATCGCTCTAGGCGCCCGGCCGGTACTGCGCACGGCTGGTATCCGTCTCCCACAGGATTACGTCGGTCACTTTCGCGCCCGGGGGCAGCCCCTTCAATTGCCGCGTAACTTCATCGTAAAAATATTTAGCCACATTTTCCGCGGATGGATTTACGGTCGTGAACGGTTCCAAATCGTTCATGAACTGATGGTCGAGCCGGCCCATGATTTCCCGAATCACTTGTTTGAGGTGCGTGAAGTCCACCAGCAGACCGATGGAATCGAGCTGCGGGCCTTCGAGCGTCACGCGCACGCGATAGTTGTGGCCGTGCACGTTTTCACATTTGCCCTTGTAGCCACGCAGGGCATGACCCGCCGAAAACGTCTCTTCCACGCTGACTTGAAACATAGGTCTCCAGGAACTCGCTGCCCGCACTCGACGAATCTTCTCCGTTCGTGAATTCTCAGGCGGGACTTGCCGAGCGGGCCCCGAGCCGCTCGGGGCTTCCCCTCTTCTCTAGAAAGCGCGCAACGTCGGCCAGTTCGTGGGTCGTCCCGTAGCGCGGCAGCGACTCCAGGAAAATTTTACCATAGGGCATGCGCTGCAGCCGGGTATCGAGCAGCGCCAGCACGCCGCGATCGGTCTTCGCGCGAATCAAGCGCCCGAAGCCCTGCTTCAGTGCCAGGACCGCTTGCGGCACCTGGAACTCCGCGAACGGATTGCGTCCATCGTCTTGCAAGGCGCGAACACGAGCCGCCACGATGGGATCGCTCGGCACCGCGAACGGCAGCCGGTCCACAATCACGCACGAAAGCTGCTCGCCCGGCACGTCCACGCCTTGCCAGAAGCTGGCCGTCGCAAACAGCACCGCCCCTTCCGTGTTCTTGAAGCGCTCCAGCAGAACCGAGCGCGGCGCCGTTCCCTGCAACAGCAAAGGAAACCCGACGCGCGATCGCACGCGTTCAAAAAGATCGTTCATCTGCGAATAGCTGGTGAACAGGCAGAACGCCCGCCCTCGGCTGAGTTCCAGCAACTTCACGATTTCATCCGCGGCTTTGGCTGCGAACCCCGCGTCGCGCACGTCCGGCATCTGCCGTGGCAGGTACAGCAGAGCCTGATTCGGAAAATCGAACTCCGGCGGCAGCGCGCGGTCCTTCGCGTGGTCAATGCCCAGCCGCTGTCGGATGTAGTCGAAGCGCCCGCCCACCGTCAGCGTCGCGGAAGTCAGTATGACCGTGTCGAATTGTTCGAACAGCCGCTCCCGCAAAATCTGGCTGACGTCGATCGGCGTCGCCGTCAGGAACACGCCTTTGTTCCTCCGCTCGTACCAGTAAACGAAGTTTTTCTCGTTCGATTCGAACAGAAACGAAAGCTCCTGCCTTAATTCGAAACTCCGCCGCGCGATGCGCGTCAGTTCTTCCGGCTTTGTCGTCAGCGCCGCGAATTCCGTCTCCATGCTTTTCAGCGCCGTCACCAGGGAATCGTAGCCCTCGCGGTTCTGCTCGAGGAACGCCTCGCGCTCGTTGCGTGTGAACGAAAACCGTCCGTCGCGCGGCGGGAACAATTCAAAGAAGCCCCGGCTACGCTCCCGGATCCGCTGTGTTTTTCGCAGCAAGGAAGGCGTGCCCAGGTGCAGCAAGCGCAGCGTCTGATCGGCATCCCGCGCCAGTTCCTCAAACCGGTAATTCGAAATCTGCCTCCCGAAATAATCGCTGGCCACGTCTTCCATCTCGTGCGCTTCATCGAACACCACCGCCGAATATTCCGGCAGGATGCTCCCGAAATCATCCTGCTTGAGGGCGAGATCTGCAAAAAACAGGTGATGATTCACGATAATCAGGTCGGCTTCGCGGGCCCGCTGTTGCATCGCCGTAAGGAAACACTGGTTGAAGTCCACGCACTTCTTTCCCGTGCACGTGTCGCGCCGCGCATCGATCCTCGTCCACAAATCGGAATCATCCGGAAGAAACGTCAGCTCCGCGCGGTCGCCCGTTTCCGTGAGCTTCGCCCAGTCGCGAATCTGCCGGAACGCGTCAATTTCATCCATGCCTTTCAGCATCGGCTGGTCCGCCATCTGATGCAGCTTCGCGCGGCACAGAAAATTCGACCGGCCCTTCATCACCGCCACTTTCAGGTTCGGCGCGAAATGTTTTTGCAGAAAGGGAATGTCTTTTTGGTAGAGCTGCTCCTGCAGCGATTTCGTCGCCGTGGAAATCACCACGCGCCGGCCGCTGCAAATCGCCGGCAGTAGGTACGCCAGCGTCTTCCCGGTCCCCGTGCCCGCTTCCACAATGGCGTGGTGGCGCGTCTCGAACGCGTCGTTCACCAGCTCCGCCATCTCCAGTTGTGCCGGCCGGTACTCGTAGTCGGATGTGACCGTCGTCCGGTCAAACCCGCCCCTCATGCATTTTTCAAGGAATCCGTCCGGGCCGAAGACTTCCCGCATCGAAGGCTTCGCCGGCTTGGCAACCTGGTCTTCGACGGCGTCTTCCGACGCGCTGAGGCCCGCCGCCCGGTCGTCTTCGATCGGCATATATTTTCGCTCGACGGCTTTCGCGGCGCGCTTTACGCCCGTTTCCGAAAGTTCCATCGCCGATTTTGCCGCGCGTTTTGCCAAAAACCCGCCTTCTTTCTCGCTCGACCCGCCAGAGGGACGAGTAACGATAACATACCCGCTACCCGTCTTTCTTACTGGCCCTCGTGTCTCCAAGAAACTGTATCCTTCCTGATTTCCGGCATTTAGCAGTTGAACACCCCGCCTCCGTTTTACCGCAACCATCTTTTCTTGCCCCGCGTTACATTCAATGTCGTACTTCTGAGCGTTTTCCTTTCCAGGGATGGCAAACGCAGACTAGCCTAGCGTGGGGTGCCTAATGAATCGAAACAAAGCTCTGCTTCTCTTTCTCTTGCTCGCTTCCTTTTGCCTGGCCGCCTGTAGCGGCCCCACAACCGTTTGCACCGTCAACTGCGGTGGCGGCGGCAGCGCCACCGTTAGCTTTACTCTCGTTGCCAACACTCTTCCGGCGAATCCGTCAATCCTTTCGTTCAAAGTCACTATTGACCGCATTACCCTCACTCCAACGACCGGCACGGCGCAAACCTTTACCCCCAATCCGGCGCTCGTCGTCGACCTGATGCGTTTGCAGTCCGATACGGCCTTTCTCGGCACCCTCACCAATGTGCCCTCGGGAAGCTACACAGTTCAGGTTTCTCTTTCCAGCCCGGTAATGACATTCCTGAACAACACGGGTTCAACCATCACGGCAAACGGCGTGCCATGTCTGAACAATTCTGTCTGCACTGCTACGCTCACGGCCGTTGGTACGCCCACGATCAGCTCTTTCACGTTCAACGCGACTACGAGCGGTCTGCAAGGCATCGAGATCGACTTCAACCTGAATAATGCCATCTCTCTCTCGGGCGGAACTCTGTCGGTCAATTTCAATCCCTCCTCTCCCAACCCGGGCGTCTTCACGGCCTTCACGCTGCCCCGCACGAATGCCAATCTCGGTACGAATCAGCTCGAACTCATCGAGGATTTCACCGGCGTCGTCGGTATCAGCGGCAGTACCATAACCATTACTTCACCCACCCGTGGCGTTCTTTCCGCCACCGTTACTTCCAGTTCGTTCTTTGACCAGAGTCCGGCTCCCACGAACCTTTGCCCGAGCGCTCCAAACAACTGTGCCGCCGCCGGTCAAATTGCCAGCGTGGACGCCTTCCTTAAATCGGATGGAACGCTCGAACTCAAGGAATTCGAGCCGTTGAATGCAACCCAGCAGGACTTCGTCGAAGGTACTGTCTACGCGGTCAACGGGCTTACCCAATTTTCTCTCGTCGTAACCGATAAAGTTCAGCTCGCCACCACCTCCCTGATCGGCGGACTCAACACCGGCGATCTCCTCACCGTAAACATCCCCATAGCCACAATCCAACCATTCTTCGTTGATACCAAGGGCCTTATCGTGCCACCCGGCGCTGTTGGCAACTTCCAAGGACAGACAGACACCACAGCCATCCATCCCGGCCAGGCGGTTTTCGTTCATGTCACCACCCCGTTCGTGGCAGCGAACGGCAATACCATCGCAGCAGCAACCGCGGACAAGGTTACCCTGCGTTGGTCGCGCATAACTGCCACTCCCGCTGCGCCACTATCGAGCACAGCGTTCAACATTACAGCCATTCCGTCGTATTTCGGATTCGCCCAAGCTAACACCTTCGGGGTGCAAATCTTCACTGGCACTTCAGGAACCGACGGCGTCACGAATCTGGATGGAATTCTTTCTGGAAATTCGCCCGCCAGCTCCCCTGCGATTGCAGTCCGGGCGCTCTTCATCGAAAACCCCGGTAACACCCTCAGCCCAGCTTTCTTCGCCGCCAAAGTTCGCCAGCGCTAACCCGAGCAAAATTTCCGCCTCCGCAAAAAGCAACGGGCCGATCGGATGTGCTCCGACCGGCCCGTTCCGTATTCCCCCATTAATCTATGCCTTCCTGAGGTTTCCAATTCCTCCTCAGCCAACAACTAGAAACTAAGAGCTAACGACTGTTCCTTACGCTGGCTGCACTCCGCCCACCGTCGTATTCGGCGGCAGTGGCTGCGTGAACGATCCGGGCGTCCCGCCCGGCACAATCACCGGCTGGAATCTCCGGTATAGCGCGATCGAGATTGCTCCCAGTCCCCAGATGATGACCCCAAGTTTCACCCAGCCGCCGATCACCGGAATCGTAGTGCACAGCCGCACGATCACCACTCCCACCGCCATCCGCCCGATTAGGGGCCACAACTGGCTGGTGCGCCCCATCAGCCACTGCCCGACGAGCGCTCCCACGATGACTTGTGCAAAGTACAGCGACCCATACCAGACAAACAATGCGGACAATCCGATGAACAACCCCACCACCGTGACGCATGCAATCACCGCCGCGATCGGCACACCGCATAGCACCAGCACACCCAAACCCGCAGATGCACCATATTCCTCCGACGATTTCACCGCGTCTTGCGAGAACTTCGGCATCAAACTCATCAGCACCAGCCCGAACAGAACGAATGCCGCGGCCCAGATCACCTGCCACACATAGTATTTGCCCTGCCGGTAATCGCGCTTGTGCTCGAGTTTCTTGAATTCCACCGGCGATGCCAGCTTCGCTGACGGCGAAACCTCCGCAGGAGTGTCACCTTCATAATGAATCGGCCCGCCGACTTCCCCGCTGGAAGTAATCGTCAACCCCGCTCCTTTCTCCCGGATTCCGCGCCCAACCTTGCCGGAGATGGTCACGTGTTTCCCAAAAACCAGGAGATCGCGCCCCAGGCTCCCCTCCAGATTCAAGTTCTCCACGAAAACCGTCAGGCTCCCTCCAATTTTTCCGGCGGCTTCCAAATTCACTCGCTCGTCGAAGGTCAAGACGTTCTTCGCCACCGTGCCCCGAATCGTCAGCGTGTTTGTGAACGCGCGAATATTTCCATCCACTTTCCCGTCGACCTGCAGCGTCTGTGCAAACCCGATCACGTCGCCCTCGACGTGCCCGTTCACCGTGGCGTCGTGCCCGAACAAAAACACATCACCTTCCACCGTCCCGTCGACCTTTACGCGGTCTCCAAACAGGAAAATATCTCCTTTAATCGTTTCCTCCGAGCGCACACTGGCGGACTCGCCCTTGCGAGTCTCCGATGCCAGCGCCGCCGTCGGCAGCGTCAGCACCGCGCAGAATCCCGCGAACATCAAAGCCAGCGCCGAACCCCGGCGGATTCGCCTCCGGAAGAACGCTACGGCGATCCCCGCCAGCGTCAGCATTGCCAGCACCTCGAGAAGTGTGATCATGGATTGCCATCCTTTCCAGAAGGCGCCTTGAAAGATCAGCAAGCCCAGCAGGTTCGACCCGCCGAATCCCGCCTGTTCCAATTGCTGTTGCCAGGGCTGGACATACCCTGTATAGAGCGCGTAAAGCCCCGTTGCTGCCAAGCCGAACACCAGGCCCCAAATCCATTGCATCGAATTCCGCGCGCGCTCCTGGAATTGCGCCAGCCGCGACGGCAGCGGCTCATCCTCTTCCAGCATGGCTCGCGTCAGCAACCGCGATTCGCGCTCCAGCGCCCGCAACAGCGTCCGGCAGTCCGCGCAGTCCTGCGTGTGCGCGGAGACTTCCAGCCCGCGCGCGCGGTCCAGTTGCCGCTCGATGTACAGCAGGCACGTCATTTCGTCCAGATGCTTCGTCTGCTCTTCCGGTGTCTTGCTCACGAAGCTCCTCCCGCCGCCAGCGCGCTCGAACCTTCCAGCGCCTGCCGCAGCTCGTGCCGCGCGCGCAGCAGCACCACGCCTACAAAGGCGCGCCGCACTCCCAGCGCATCGGCAATTTCGTCGTAACTCATGTCTGAGTAATACCGCATGACCAGCGCCATGCGCGCTCGTGCTCCCAGCTTGGCCAGCGCCTTGCGCACCTCTTCGCTGCTCCGCTGTTCGATCAGGCGTTCGAGCTGGCTGGGGTCCGGATGCTCCAACGGCACATTTTCCAGGTCTCCCGTCTCTTTGTCCTGCCGGCTCTTGCGCCGCCGCAGCGTGTCCCAGCAGTGGTTCGCCGCCACCTTATACAGCCAGGCGGTGAACGACCGCGTCGAATCGTATTGGTTCAGCTTGCCTCGTAGTTTCATGAATACTTCCATGGTGGCGTCTTCCGCATCTTCCCTGGTTGGCAGCGCCCGCCGACAGAACCGGAAAATCGCCGGAGCATAGTCGTGATACAGCTGCCCCCAAGCCTCGGCATCTCCTGCCTTGGCTCGGGTAATCGCCTCCGTGGGCTCCGTTATTCCCGGCGCACTCATCCGGCCTGGTCTCAGCGGTTCCATAGACTAGTACGCATCCGGACCTCAAAAACTTACCCAAATTTAACAAATCGCAATATCGCAGTTTCCGGCTATCCCTCCCCGGCTCAGCACTCTAACAGAAATGACCCTCCCGGCTAAATCTTGCAGCAATACGCGGCGGTGCCTTTCCAGCCCTGGCCAGGTATTACTTTTCCCGCTGCAAAGCATGAAATTCATAGTCCTTGACACATCACGCAAGTGCGCGTTAAATCTAGCCCATCAAAGCCAGTTAGGCTTGAAGGCTGTATCGAATTTTGAACCGAAACGAGAGCGAGCCGGTCCGGGGGGCTTGTTCCCATTTTCAGCACTAGGTTTGAATTCTGAGACCGAAGGCGAACGGTTCGCCATGCAACTTTTCAAGGAGCTTTACGTCTTGTTGTTTAAAGCGTGCCGCTGAGTGGTGGCGCGTGGGTGTTATTTTTTGATCTCGATGAGGGGGGTGTTGGACTATGAAGCGCCTAGTCTTTGCAATTCTCGTTGTTCTCTCGCTCGCAGTAGCAGCAAACGCCCAGACGTTCCGCGGCGCCATCAACGGAACAGTAACGGATCCTTCGGGAGCAGTGGTACCTAATGCAGCGGTGAAAGCCACGGAAAGCACCACGGGGATCGACCACAACACCGTCACGACGAGTGAAGGAGCCTTTGCCTTCCAGGACATTCCGCTCGGCTTCTATAAGGTCACTGTTACGGCCACGGGCTTCCCGGCTTATACCGTGGACAAGGTCCAGGTGGTTGCGGGTTCTATTTATACCTTGACGGTTAGGCTTGCACTGCAACAGCAGTCCACGACGGTGGAAGTTTCCGCCGCGGCGCTGACGCTCGACACCACTACCCAAACGCAAACGATGACGATCTCCTCCGATCTCGTCCAGAACATGCCACTGAACGGGCGGGACTTCACCCAACTGATATCCGTCTCGCCGGGCTTCGGGGGTTATAACGTAGGCGGTTTCGGGTCGCTCAATGGAACCCGACCCAATCAAATCAATTGGCAGATCGACGGCGTGGACAATAATGACTTCTGGCACAACATCCCCGCGGTCAATCAAGGCGGTGTCTCGGGAATCGCCGGTACGGTAATGCCGATTGACTCGATTGAAGAATTCTCCGCGCAGACCCAGGCTGGCTCGGAGGCGGGACGCAATGCCGGCGGCACGGTAAACCTGGTCACCAAATCCGGCGGGAATCAGATCCACGGTTCTGTCTATTACTACAACCGGAATGAGTTTTACGCCGCGAAATCGCCCTTCTTCATACGGAGCACGACAGTTCCCAAGGCCCCTAGGCTGCGCAACGAAAACTACGGATTTTCCGTGGGCGGACCGATTATCAAGAATAAGACATTCTATTTCGCTTCTTACGAAAAACAGCAATACATCATCGGTCTATCCGGCCTGGCCACGGAACCTTCGGAAGCCTGGGTGGCGAAGGCCGGTACCCTATTGACCAACGCCGGCATTACTCAAATAAGTCTCGCATCCTGCAACATGCTCGGCCCACTTACTAAATAGCTTCCCTCTAGCATGATTCCCGCCGGGTGCACCAACACAGTGTCCGGCTTCTGGCCAACCTCCGGGACCGGTTCGATCGCAAGTCTCCCCGCAACGCCAAACAACTTCTTCAGCCCCATTGCGTCTTTCGGCTACAGCTACAATGGAGTCGCCCGGCTCGACCACCAATTCTCTGACAAGCACCACCTTTACCTGCGCTGGTTTGGCGGGCAGGGCAGCCAGACCGCGCCCCTGGGTGGCAGTCCGGCGTTGGGAACGGCCAGCTCAAACCTGGCGTACTACTTCGAAGTCGCTCCCCTGCACGTGCACAACGCTTCCGCGGTGCTCAATTCTGCCATTTCAAGTAGATTGACGAATCAGTTCCTCTTCGGCGCCAACTACTTCAACCAGGTCTTTAATGACGCCAACAGCAGCTTTGATACGAAAGCTATGAAGCTGTTCCTCAGCCCGGACGCTTCGATTAACGGCAAGCCAATTCTTGGGGCTCCAAACATCAGGATTTCAGGGTTTGAGCAGACGGGCCTGACGGCGCCCGCGGGCCGCAGTGACCTCACCTGGCACCTGACCGACATCATCTCGTACACGATGGGTGCGCATCAGCTTCGTTTCGGCGGCGAGGGCCGCCAAGCGCATCTCAATGAGTTCTATCACCGCCGTGGAACAGGAAGGTTCGTCTTTAACGGTTCACAGGGACCGTGGGCCTGCTCCGGCGATCCTACCTGTGCGCTGGCGGATTTTCTTGCTGGCAAAGTGGCCGGAGGGCCATTAGATCCGAACACGACAGGATCTACCATCGCAGTGGGAAACCCAGAACGATGGGTAGTGGTGAACGCCTTCAATCTGTTTTTCCAGGACGGTTGGCAAATAACCAGGAAGCTGAACTTGAATTTCGGCCTGCGCTACGAATACTTCGGGCCGCTCCACAGCGACAAAAAGGACATCGCGGTCTTTATTCCTGGAACGGGATTCCGCGTCCAGGGAGCGGGCCTTGATTCTGTCTTTCCTCCGGATAAGAACAACTTTGCGCCGCGAGTAGGTTTCGCCTATCAACCGACCGGGAGGCCTGATCTTGTGGTGCGCGGCGGAATTGGCGTTTTCTTTGATCAGATCAACTTGAACCCTTTCCTGGACTTCCGGCCGCCCATCGCCGCGTCGCAGGGCATTCAGGGCAACGCGTTCGGCGCGACCCCAGTTTCCACTTACAGCCGGAGCGGTTACAACTGGGATGCCGTGCAAGCGGGCGGCGCATCGATCTTTCCGGGGGTGAAACCCTGCAGCGATCCAAATTGCGCGGCCCCTACAGACCCCAAGGGTCTGAGCGCCTATTCCGTCAGCCAGAACTTCCGTACGCCCTACTTCTATAATTACAACCTGCAGGTAGAGAAAGGCCTCGGCAACGCGGTCGTTTTGCAGGTTGGGTATGTCGGCAGCCAGGGACGGAAGCTGAATCTGGTGTCCCAGATAAATCAACAGAACAGCGCTGGGGTGTTCATCACGTTCCCCAATTTCGGCAACGTTCTCCAACTCAACAGCATTGGCACGTCCAACTACAACTCTCTTCAAACCACTCTAAGGCTCCGAGCGTGCCACGGCCTGAGTTCACAGTTTGCCTATACCTGGTCCCATGCCCTGGATGAGATCAGCCAGTACCGCGCAACCGTCGTGGATGACGCCTCCAACCCCAAGCTGGATTACGGCAACGGCGATTTCGATACGCGGCACCTCTTTACGGTGAATTTCACGTATGACGTGCCGAAAGCTAGGTGGGCCACGAGTGGCTGGTCAGACAGGCTTGTCAATGGCTGGCAGGTCAGCGGTGTGATAAATCTTCATTCAGGCCAGCCGTACGACCAAGTGCGCTCCTACCTGAACCTGATCGGTAATCCGTTCGCGGGCGTCGATCACAAGTTCTCAGCGGCCAACGGAGGCACGATCTGGGTCAATCCGGCGGCGTTCTGTGATCCCAATGCCGTCGATCCGATTACGAAGCTAACGGATCCCGGCTGCCCAGGCTCGACGTTCGGCAACGTGGCTCGCAACAAATTCTACGGACCAAACTTCAAGGATGTGGATCTGTCGGTCATCAAGAATATCGCGATTACCGAGCGGGTTAAGATCCAGCTTCGCGCCGACATGTTTAACCTCTTCAACCGCATCAATCTTGCTTCTGGAGTGGGATCCGTGGCTGCGGGGGGCAGCTTCTCGCCGAGCTACAATACCTGCACCGAAGACTTTGTGGCCCACCGTTGCAAGGATGGAGTCGGGTTCGGTCAGGTGTTTGATACGATTGGCGACTTCAACGGCGCTCCGGGCCTTGGCCCTGGTGAGCAATTCAACATGCAGCTCGTTGCGAAGATTATCTTCTAACGGCTGCAGCTAACCCTTTCCAAGAGCGCTCCCCGACCTGGTCGGGGGGGGGCGCTCTTGCTTTTTGCTGCAATCTTGCCATCGCTCCCGCCCAATCGCCGCCTTGCTCAACTCGTTACACGAATCGCTGAAATCTGAATTTTGCATCCTCAAACTTTCCCCAATTCGCTAAAATAGGTTTCCCAGCCGAAAGGGAGAAGACTATGGCCACGACGAAGAATGGTTCCTCTCCAAAGGTGGCGAAGTCCCGCGCCGCCCGGAAATCTGCCGCGCCGGAAGACATCGCCCTGCGCGCCTACCAAATCTATCTCGAGCGCGGCGGCGCTCCCGGCAACCCACTCGACGACTGGACTCGCGCCGAACGCGAACTGCTTGCGACCAACGGCAAGCCCGGCCGCAAGCCAGCCGCGAAATCAAAAGCCGCCTAGCAAAACGCCGCTCGAAGTCTTCGCGAACGCCTCTCTCACCAAATTGAAACTAAAATCCTGCCCCCGCCAAAACGTAGGTTGCGGCGCTGTCCGTTGCGTCGTTCCTAGCTTATAATTCGCTGCACGATGTACCTGCCTTCGGGCACCCGGCTGGGCCCCTATAGAATCGAAGCGCCCATTGGCACCGGCGGGATGGGCGAAGTTTACCGTGTCACTGATCTTCGGGCACGTCGCCGGACTACTTCGTCAATAGGCGCCGTTCGGCGAAGGCCAACCTCTTTCGCATCTATCTCGACCAATAAAAACCTCGGGACGTGCGGCCCATCCCCGCGGGCGATCCCATTCCACAATATTTGCGGGCTGAAGTTGCATTTACAATGTAAAGTCCTAAGACAGCGCAATGGATGTATCGGAGCTGGCAATTGGAGCGAACAATATCTCCCGTTTTTGAAGTCGAAAAGGAAACTCGTAACCCGATGGAGCGAGGCGAAGCGACTCGCGCGGCCGCCGCTTCGCTGCCACTGAGCCGGGCGGTGTACGCGTTAGCGATTGCTGCGGTCGCTCTCCACGTGGCGTTCAGCGGCCGCTTTGGATTCTTTCGTGATGAACTTTACTATGCCGCTTGTGGACAGCGTCTGGCTTGGGGCTATGTCGACCACGCGCCTCTCGCTCCGTTTCTCGCCCGCCTTAGCCGCGCGCTTCTGGGCGATTCGCTCTCAGCCCTGCGTTTACTGCCGGCGCTAGCGGCTTCGGCCAAGGTATTTCTTGCTGCGTGGCTGGCCCGGGAACTGGGCGGCGGGAAGTATGCTCAGTTCCTCGCCGCATTTTGCGTGTTGCTTGCTCCGATCTACCTGGCGTTTGATAATTTTTTCTCGATGAATGCGTTTGAGCCGGTGCTTTGGATGGCGTGCGCGGCGATTGTGCTGCGCATTCTGAATGGCGGAAGCCCAAAACTGTGGCTTCTCTTCGGACTCTGTGCCGGCCTCGGGATTTTGAACAAACACTCCATGCTTTTTTTCAGCTCGGGGATTGCGCTTGGGCTGCTGGCAACCTCTGCGAGAGAGCATTTTCGGCAGCCGTGGATTTGGCTGGGAGCCGGAATCACGTTCCTTTGCTTCCTTCCTAATTTGCTTTGGGAAATTCAAAATGGCTGGCCAACGCTGGCGCTGTTTCACGCGGTGATGGGTACGAAGTACGTTATCGTTTCTCCGTGGGAATACATCTGGCAACAAACCTTGTTGACACATCCCCTGGCTGCGCCAATTTGGATCGCCGGTCTATGGTTTTTGCTGCGAGATTCGCTCGGAAAAATGTATGCCGTGCTGGCTTGGGCGTATTTCACAGTTTTGTTGGAGATGCTCATCCTGCACGGAAAAATCTATTACCTCGCGCCGGCGTACGTGATGCTGCTGGCAGCCGGCTCCGTCTGGATCGAACTCCGATTGGTTCCGCGAGTCGGAGTGTGGTTGCGGCCGGCGATAGCCGTGCCATTATTGATCGGCGGTGTGATTGCGGCCCCGCTATCGATGCCCATCCTTCCGGTCGAAGCTACGATTCGCTATACGCGTTTCTGGGATGTGCAGGCGATTCACGTGGAAAGCGTGCCGCAGGGCGATTTGCCGCAACTCTTCGGGGATATGTTTGGCTGGCCGGAACAGGTGCACGCGGTGGCAGGCGTATATCAGGCGCTGCCGGAGTCTGAGCGCGATCAAGCGGTGGTTCTTGCCTACAACTATGGGGAAGCCTCCGCCATAAACTGCTTCGGCGCGAAGCTGGGATTGCCGCGCGCCATCAGCGGTCACAACCAGTTCGGGTTGTGGGGACCGGGCGCGATGACCGGCCAAGTTGCCGTTGCGATTGGGTTTACCGAGCAGCAGTTACGCCAGTTTTATGACGAAGTCACCCCCGAAGCAAGCGTCTCTCCGCAGTACGCCATGCCGGAAGAGTCCCGCCTCACGATTTTCGTTTGTCGGCGCCCCAAAAAGACCCTGCAGGAATCATGGGCGCAGTGGAAGTACCTGAGTTAGCCCCCGGCGGTAGCCTCGCCGCGACGATGCGGGGTGCCCCGCTTTTGGGGGACGGAGCGGCGCCTGTCCCGACTCCGATCGGAAGCCCGACATAACGGCCCATCCCCTCCGCGACTGTCATCCCGACCGGAGCGGCCGGCTTTTTCCTCCGCTCGCGAACGCGAGCGCCGGCCGCGCAGTGGAGGGATCTGCTTTTCTTCTCGCCCCTCTCCCACGGCGTATTAGGTCTTGCAGCGTAGGGGCACGATGTATCGTGCCCTCTGCCCCTCGCCGCCCCATCGCTTACGTTTTTGTGAGCGATGAAATCTCTCTTCTCTTTCTTGAGTCCCGCGAATGATGAGCGTAGGCTACTCGCCGAGGTGACGTGTGAAATCAAAAGTAGTCCGGAGTGCGGTTACAGCAGTGGCGGTAATGGTGGTTGGGCTCTGCAGTGCGTTTTCGCAATCCAATCCACCCAGCGCGGCTCCAGGTTCGGACACCAATGCAAAACCCCTTCTCTTGGAAAGGAATGAAGGTGAGTTGCGAACTCGCCGCATTCACACGGACAACAGTGCCGTCGCTTCCTCCCAATTCATGCTGAAGGTCAGCCCGAAAAACAACGGCTCTCAGCATCTCGTGGCAGGTACGGAAGAGCTTGCACCGGGAGCGGCCATACGGAAGCACATGCACTTGACCCAGGATGAAATACTCCTGATGCAGGGCGGAAAAGCTCACGTCTGGCTCGGCGATCAGGAGCGCGATCTCCATTCCGGGGGACTTGTGTTTATTCCGGCGAATACCTGGGTAAGTCTGAAGAATATTGGCACGGAACCGATCAGCCTGACGTTCATCTTCTCAGCGCCCGGATTCGAGGATACGATGCGATGCAATTCCGTGCCCGCCGGCGAGACGCCCACCCCGATCACGCCAGCCCAGCAAAGAGACTGCGCCCACCTGGGTCACGCCGAATACACAAGCAGGCAAGAATAGGACGAGTGGCCCGGACGCAGTCCCGTAGACGATTTTGCGTGCCATCTTGCATTTGTGGCGGCGAGTTTATCTCGCCATCCTGTTCTGGTTGATCTTGCCAGGTGCCGGGTGCCATTTTCCAATTTCTATTTTGCGGTTCGCCGATGAGCGATCTTATTCCTACTGGATTCCGGGCCTTACCGAGGCGGGTGGCACACCCTTAGAGTCGGGAGACGATCGGCAAGTTCGGTCTAGAGAATTAAACTATCGTTGCGATTCAACTTTCCGCATTTCAATGAAACTAATCAGGGCGTACCATCACTACTCCCAGACCAGGGAGTGAAGGAATGCCCGGCTCTCCTATTCCCAAAGCCCGCCGCTCGAAGCGTGTGGTGCTGAAGAGACGCGCCAGCCTGGTCATCAACCTGGACCGCAACCAGAGGAGGCTCCCCTGCCTCATCCTTGATTCTTCGAAAGAAGGATTCCGGCTGCGTGGAAGTTTCCAACTCAAGCGCGGCCAAGTGGTCGAACTTATCCTCGATGAGGACCCGCTTAGCTTCGAGCGCTGCAGCGTGGTCTGGGTCGGCAAAGCAGGTTCCAAACAGGAAGGAGAAGTTGGCCTGGAAACGCGCTAACCGAACATGTCCGGTAACGCGTGCGAGCTCAACCGGTCGATGCAACACCATCTAATCAGTTGATCCGGCAATACTTCCCCCTAGAGAGCCGATCTGTCCGCCTGCACTCAATTGAGACCTAGCCAGGGTGGTGTTCCGCTTGAATCAACGCTCGCGAACGACTTTAGCTGTTGAGACTCCTGCAAGTAGACTTCGAGCTGGTGTTGCGTCGACCCATTGAGACCGCCCGACTTATTAGGAGCTACCACCTGTAGCCGCACGAGAGGACGATTCTGTGTGAGGGCCGACCACCAAAACTGAGTGGGAAACTGACCTACTTCCTTGCCTTGCACGGAAACGCACCCGCCAACGCCAACGAGGCTATGTAACGAGTTGGGCGGTGCGCTTTATCAGGATTGTCAGCGATGTATTTCTTAATTATGCGAACGGTTCGAATAGTGGTTACTTCATGGGGCACGCAGGCCATCCTGTCCTTTACGGGGACACCCAGCAATTCGTCATGCACAGTGAAACCATCTGCGAAGCCTTCAACCCAACCCAGACAGGTAGCATCGTTGTAGACGCGGACTGGGTTTCTGTTCCGTTCAGCGTCTATACTTGAGCAGACTTCCAAGAAGTCGCTACCAGACCTGCTGATATCCGGTTGCTCGGCGCTTTTTGGGCCCGCCCTACCAGACGAACAAACATAGAAAACAGCAAGCAGTCCAAGAACAGATAGCAAACGCATAGAACCCCCGTCAGTTGGGCGATTCTACTTCCGATTTCGGATACCGGAGAAGTGGAATCAGTGGGCGGGTGGCCAACCCTCGATCCGTTAGAACGCTTCTGGGTGCCCTACCTTTTCGGGTTTGCTTTGTGAAAGAGTGGGCTATTCTTCGCTTCGGTTTTTCCCGCGGCTTCCATCTCCCGGCTCTTGTTCCCCGGCGCGCGATCCCAATTTACCAACTCTCGCCTCTTCAATGCCTTAACGTCCCGTTCGAATGATATGCAAAAAGTAATTGAAAAGTGGTGTACTTTCGTGCTATTCTCCCGCGTGTTTGCCAATCAAAATCCTCGCCGCTCGACCTCCCTGGCTTTCGTCGCCTCGTGTCCACTTCACTTCCGTCACCATGACGAAAAATCGCACACCGCAACTCCTTTAGTTCCTGCCGATTACAAATGCCCCCTCCCGCAACCCCTTTCCTTGCACATCCTTACAAATGCCCCGGGGGTATGGGGGTCAACACGTCCATTCTTAAAGTTTTACTTGAACTCTTTCTGCTCCCAACGCACTTTTCCGTGCAAAAAGTCATTTTGCAAACCGTTTGTTTTCTGTGCGCTGCGCACTCTTCCAAGTTCCGTATCCTGTAACTCCTTTCTTTGGCACTCTTACGAAAACTGCCGGGTGTATACCAACTCTTCCCATTTTGGAACACTTTCAACAGAGCCGCTGCAAGGGACCACTCCTGTCCGCGCTGCCTTTGCGCGCTCAGCGTCTCTGCGTTATCCTTTTCCGCTCTTCGCTTCTCAACTTTCAACTTTGAACTATCAATCGAAGATCCCGAGCGGCTCGGGACTGTTAACTTTCCTCCCCCTTTATCTCGTTACTTCATTACGCTCGTTGCTTCATTACTTCTTCCGGTCCTGCGCTACACTGGAGTGCTGCATCACCGCTCAAATTCATGACCACGCAACTTCCATCTCTGGTGATCCTCGGCCGCCCCAACGTGGGCAAGTCCACGCTCTTCAATCGCTTGACCGGCACGCGCCGCTCCATCGTCACCAACGAACCGGGCATCACTCGCGACCGCATCTATGGCAAGGCCGAATGGCGCGGCCGGGCCCTGGAAATCGTGGACACCGGCGGCATCGTCCCGGACGACAAGGCCTTGATCCCCCAGGAAATCCTGCGCCAGGCGCACGTCGCCATCAAGAAAGCCGCGCTCCTCGTCCTGGTCGTGGACAGCCAGGCCGGCCTTACACCTCTCGACGAAGAGCTGGCGCGGCTCCTGCGCACCACGGGCAAGCCTTTCGTGATCGCCGTCAACAAGGTGGACGCGCCGTCGCAGGAAGCCAATGCTGGCGTGTTTCACCGCATCGGCGTGCCCATTTTCCCGATCGCTGCCGAACACGGCACCGGCGTCGACGATCTTCTCGATGAAGCCTTGAAACAGACGGAAGTCGTTGCTTCCGTCGAGGAGGAAAAACAGCCCGGCGTCATCGAAGTCGCCATCATCGGCCGGCCCAACGTCGGCAAATCGACGTTGCTGAATCGCATGGTCGGCGAAGAGCGCTCCATCGTTTCGCCGATTCCCGGCACCACGATGGATAACGTGGATCTGGAAATCACGCACGGTGATCGGAACTACCGCTTCGTGGACACCGCGGGAATCCGCCGCAAGGGAAAAACCACGCTGGTTGCGGAAAAACTGAGCGTCGTGATGGCGCGCCGCGGCCTGGAACGCTGCGACGTCGCTCTTCTCGTGGTGGATGGCGAACAAGGCGTCACGCAAGGCGATGCGCAAATCGCCAGCTATGCCGAGGAGTCCGGCCGCTCGGTGGTCATCGTCATCAATAAGTGGGACCTCGCCGTCGTTGCGGCGCGGGCAGCCGCGTCGCGCGATGCCGCCACCACCAAGGGAAAAGCCAAGCGTGCTCCCGGCGAAAGGCACAAGCCCGAGAATTTTGATCCCGGCCGGCTTATGTTCGATTACGAAAAAATGATTCGCGCCAAATTGAAATTTCTCAGCTACGCGCCCATCGTTTTTCTATCCGCGCAAACCGGCGAGCGCGCCGACAAACTTTTTCCGTTGATTAATCAATGCTGGGAAGCCCGCCAGCGAAGAATTTCCACGCCGGCGCTCAACAACTGGCTCAAGGAAGAAGTGGATTTGCAGCGCGGCACCACTCCCGGCGCTCGCCCCGTGCGCATTTACTACATCACTCAGGCGAAAATCGGCCCGCCGACATTTCTGATTTTCACCAATCAGAAAACTCCGCTGCATTTCAGCTACGAGCGTTTCCTCGAAAATCAGTTGCGCGCCAAATTCGATTTCATCGGCACGCCCGTCCGCTTCGTGCAGCGGCTCCGCAAGCGCGATGACAAATCCGAGCGCGACGAAAAATCTTCGCGTGGCGACCAGTCTTCGCGCCGCAACAAATCCCGGCGCGGGGACAAATCTTCGCGAGGTGACAAATGATCGCTTGCCTCTACAGCATTCCCCCGCAAACTGTTAGGATATCCGCGTCCCCTTCCCGGCAGGGTTTTCGAAAATGCCAAGCAACGGCGCGGCCGCGCAAGCCGCAATTGAAAAAGATCTCTATCACATCGGCGACGTCAGCCGCCTGGCCGATGTAAAAGCATTTGTTTTGCGCTACTGGGAATCGGAATTCCCGATGCTGCAGCCGCTGAAAAGTTCCGGTGGCCGCCGCCTCTACCGCCAGGAAGACGTGGACATGGTCTTCCGCATCAAGCGCTTGCTGTACGACGAAGGATTCACGATCGCCGGCGCCCGCCGCTATCTTCGCGAGCACAGCGGCGCGGCGGAAAATGACGAAATCACAATTCGCGGAACGGAAGGAGCAGCGCAGCTCCTGAGCCGTAAAATGTTGCTGGACTTGCGCGACGCTCTCCGCGCTTTCTTGACGCTTATTGAACGGCGGTGATAGCCTTGTTGTTGCTGCGACTGTCGCGGTTCGGCCCCCAGACTATTCAGCCGCATCGCGATTAGCGTGCCCGTCGGGGCGTAGCGCAGCCTGGTAGCGCGCACGCTTGGGGTGCGTGAGGTCCCCGGTTCAAATCCGGGCGCCCCGACCATTTTTTTGGAAATGCAACAGCCGCCCCGTGCTCCCGCCGCTGAAAATCCGCGCCGTGTGGTGGTTTTGAGAAAGTGAAGCGACGCGAATCGTTCGAATCATGACGCATATTCTTCTAACAAACGATGATGGATATCAGGCGGAGGGTCTTCGAACGCTGGCAAAGGTGTTCGAAAGCTTCGCGACGGTGAGCATTGTTGCGCCCAGCCTGGAACGCAGCGGAGCGGCGCAGTCGCTGACGCTGCGGCAGCCGATTGTTTGCAACCAAATCGGCGAGAGAGAGTGGGCGATCGACGGGACGCCGGCAGATTGCGTGATCGTGGCGTTGCACAGACTTTTACCGGAGAAGCCGGACCTGGTGATTTCCGGGATCAATCACGGTGCGAATCTCGGGGAAAATGTCTATTACTCGGGGACCGTTGGAGCGGCGCGCGAGGGAGCGCTGCATCACATTCCGTCGGTCGCGATGTCGCTGTGTTCGAAAAAAAGCGAAGTCCGATTTGAAAATTCGGCGCGAGTGGCAAAGGCGGCGGCGGAAATGATTTTGAAGGAAGGGTTGCCGGATCAGGTGCTGCTCAACGTGAATGTGCCGGAGCCGTGGAACGGCGAAGTACGATTCACGCGGCAATCACAGAAAATCACGCGCAATCAATTGAGCGAAGGAAAAGATCCGCGCGGCCGCAGTTACTTCTGGCTGTTCGAACAGAGAATCGACAAAGACGTTGAGCCGGACACGGATTACGCGGCGATTTTTTCCGGGGCCGTTTCCATCACGCCGCTGCATCTGGATCCGACGCACACGGAGTCGCTGAATCACCTTTCGCACTGGGGAAAACAAATCGCAGGCGCGTTTCGTAAATAGAGCGAAAATGAGAGGAAGAGAGATTCCTCGCTTCGCTCGGAATGACGGCGTGACATGTTGCGTCTAGAAAGAGGAAACCTTCCTCGTGTTGCTCGGAATGGAGTGCAATTGAAATTGTGTCGAGCCCTGCCGCGCTAGTTGGCTTTTGCGGCGGCAGGCGCGATGAGCGGGATGTTGTTTTTCTGCATGGCGTCGTTGAGCGCGGGAACGTCTTTCGAAAGGATCTCGCGCCATTTTACGAGCTGGGTTTCCAGCTGCGGGTCGAGCTCGGCGAACACTTCCAGTTCGGCGGCAGTCGGGGCGGCATCGGCACTGTCCACGACTTGTCCCAAGTAGCCGAGCTTGCTGTTGAGTTTGGTCGGGTAGTTGGCTTCATCTTCGGAAGCCGTGGCATTCACCTGAATCAATTCCTCTTCGATGGCGCTGGTTTTCTTCCGCAGA
>QHYE01000013.1 GCA_003224055.1 Acidobacteriota bacterium
CTAGCGCCTCGCGCTCGCGCACACTTTTCGCGCTGCTGACGGTCTGGAACTTTGAGCCATCGATGGCAATCCACTCGCCCTTCACCAAGCCCCCCGAGCGCGCCAATCGCACTAACTCCGCACCCGCAGCGGTCACTCCTTCGCGATGCATGCGCCGGAACTCGGCGATCGTCTTGTGGAAGGGGCGCAAACGGAAATCAGCCTGGCCGTCGTCGTTTACAATCTGAAAAGGATGCGGAACATTCTCGGTGGGCGCAAGTTAACGGCAGTCCTGCAAACCGCCTGAAACCGTCCCCATCCACCGTCACGCGGCTACCGCGACGGTCCAGCTCCTCCAAAAGACAAAAAGCGATGCTCCGGAACCCGGAACATCGCTTTCATCTGCCTATCGCCTCTTGTTTCGTAACAGTCTGCAAACTCGGGGCCTTTCCTGTCCGCTCACGAATGAATGCCAGCGAGCATTTCTATTGCGGCGCCACGGGGTACTTCGGCCGCTGCGGAATGGGCTTGTAGTTCTTCAGCGCTTCCTTCGCCAACTCAATCGCCTTTTCGAGCTGCGGGTCATGGCCCCTGACGACGAGATCAGGCCGCTGCGGTACGACATAATCAGGATCGACGCCGTGCTGTTCGACGACCCACTCGCCGCCATTGTCCGTGCTCCAGAAACCAAACCCCGGTGCGGTAACAAAGCCGCCATCCCGTAGCGGCTGAGAGTTGCCAATGCCGATCAATCCGCCCCAGGTGCGCGTGCCGACGATCGGTCCGATTTTCTCGCGCCGGAAAAACCACGGGAACGCGTCGCCGCCGGAGCCTGCGAGCTCATTCACGATCATGATCTTCGGTCCATAAATCGCCACCGGAGGCCAGGGAACGTCCTTGGTGTCGCGGGGAGCTACCAAGGCGAGAAGCTGGCGCTTGAGTTTTTCCGTATAAAAATCCGGAATCTGACCGCCCCGATTGTAGCGCTCGTCGATGATGATGCCGTCCTTGTCGAGCTGCGCGTTGAGCGCTTTGTCGAACTGGATGATTCCCTCGATCGAAGTATCCGGCACGTACATGTAGCCGATGCGCCCGCCGGTGGCTTCTTCGACTTTCTTGCAATTCGCCGCAAACCAGTCGATATAGCGCGCGCCGGATTCATTGGCCACGGGCTTGACCACGATCTCCCACGCGCCGTCCGCCGAAGGCTTGCTGTTGATTTTCAGCGTCACGAGCTTGCCGGCGAGGTTCTGGAAGTAGTAGTAGACCTCTTGCGCCGATTTTGCTTCCTGTCCGTTTACGGCGATCAGATAGTCGCCGGATTTTACCTTGATCCCCGGCTCGGTGAGCGGCGAGCGCGTCGCTTCGACCCAGTTCTCTCCCGGGTAAATTTTCGCGAAGCGATAGTAGCCGCCATCGGCTTCGAAATCGGCGCCCAGCATGCCGACGCTGATGCGCGCTTTCTTGGGGCTGTCGCCGCCGCCGACATAAGTGTGCGAAGTGCTCAGCTCGGCGATCAACTCGCCGATGAGGTAGGTCAAATCGCTCCGGTGAGCGACCCAGGGAAGAAGCGCCTCGTAACGCGCACCAATCTTTTTCCAATCGTGGCCGGTCATCGCCGGATCCCAGTAAAAATCCCGCTCGATGCGCCAGGCCTCGCGGAAAGTCTGCTTCCATTCCTCGCGCGGATCGATTCTCACCTGCAGGCCGGAAAGATCGAGCTTGCCTTCCCCGACTTTTTTGCCGGGAGCGGCGTCGACCACGCCGAGCACCGCCCCGGCCTTGTAGAGGACCTTCTTGCCCTCTTTATCGAGAAAGTAGCCCTCAATACCTGAAAGAACTTCTTTGTCTTCGCGTTTCTCGAGGTCGTAAACGTGCAGCACGACCTTGGGCGCTCCGTCCTGCTCCGGACTGAACGACCGCGATTCTTGCGGCTGCGCAACGTAGAAGAGCTTGCCCTTCCGCGCGTCCAGGCTGCCGTAAATTCCCGAAGGGATCGGCAGGGGCGCCACGCGCGTCGCAATGCCGTTCAAATCGACCTGCACGGGCTTGGGAGGCTCTTCCTTCTTCTCCTCTTTCTTGGCTTCTTCTTTCTTCTGCTCGTCTTTCGACTTGGCATCAGCTTTCTTGTCGTCGCTCTTCTTGTCTTTTTCGTCTTTCTTATCCTTATCTTTATCTTTGTCGGCTTTTTCTTCGTCGCTTTCCGGCTTGAAGGGAGAAGCCTCGTCGGCTTTCAACGTCAATGCGAAGATGCCGTCGGTGCTGTAGTAGTTGAAGCGCTGGTCGAGCTGGCCAATGCTGGGGAAGAAGTAGCGCTGCGAGAAGAAGAAAAGATACTTGCCTTCGCGGTCGAAGACGGGATTCGTGTCGTTGTAAAAACCATCAGAGACCTTGGTCGTCTTTTTCTGATCGAGAGAATAGAGGAACAGTTGGCCGGCGCCGCGGCGGTCGGCTTTCGAGTAAGCGATCCACTGGCTGTCCGGTGCCCAACTGCCATCGGTGATGTCTCCGTAATCGCCTTGATCGACCTGGACGGGCCTTTTTTCTTCCGTTGAGATCCACCAGAGCCGGTGCATTTTGTCCCAATAAAGTAGTTTCTTGCTGTCGGGCGACCAGGTCGGCCCGTAGCGGTACATGCTGCCGTCCGTTGTGACGCGGATATCGTCGCCACCCATCTGCGGGCGCAAATAAACTTCGTATTCACCGATCTTGTCCGAGAGGTAAGCGATCCACTTGCCGTCCGGCGACCAGGCCGGATTCAGTTCGTGAACGCTGGAATTGTCCGTCGTGAGCGTGCGTACACTGCCGTGCTCCGCCGGTACGGTGAAAATGTTGCCTCGAGCCTCTACAACGACGCGTGCTGCGGAAGGAGAAATTCCGTAACCGCCGATATTTTCGGCAACGCTTTTGAATTCCGGCCGCGCTTCGATATCTTCGGCGTGGACCTGGATGGGGATGTTGCTCGCTTTGCCGCTTGCCAGGTTGTATTCGTAAAGTACGCCGCCGTTTTCGTACACGATCGCGTCGGGACCGAGGCTGGGCCACTTGATGTCGTACTCTTTGTAATCCGTCAGCTTTTTCGTTTGCTTCGAGCCCAGGTCGTAGCTGTAGAGGTTCATCACGCCGTCGCGGTCGCTGATGAAATAGACCGCGTTGCCGTGCCACATGGGGAAAAGATCCATGCCCTCTGTTTTCGGCAGCTCTTCATACGAATTGTTCTTCAAGTCGAAGATGGCGATGGGCAGGCTCCAGCCGCCGCGGTAGCGCTTCCAGGTGCGAAACTCCTGTGAGGTTTCGAGGTACGCGATCTTATTGCCGTCTGGCGAGAAACTCGTGAGGTCCGCGCGCGGCACTTGCAGCATTTTCGGCGTGCCGCCTTGCGGAGAAACTAGAAAGAGCTTGGTGTAGCGGCCCGGAGGCGCGCTGAAGCGGTCCGAGCGGAAGAGGATATTTTTGCCGTCGGGCGTCCAGCCAAGCACGATGTCATTCGACGGATGAAAGGTCAGACGCTTCGGCTCGCCGCCTTCGGCGGACATGACGTATACGTCCGGGTTGCCGTCGTACTCGCCCGTGAAGGCAATCCATTTTCCGTCCGGAGAGAATTTGGGAAAAACTTCGTCGCCCACATGGGAGGTCAGCCGTCGTGCCGCGCCGCCTTCGCGCGAGGAGATCCACAGGTCGCCCGCGTAGGCAAAGACCACCCTGTCCTTCGAGATATCGGCGAACCGCAGGAGCCGGGTGGGCCCTTCAGGCGCGCTGTCGGTCGCTGCGACTTTCGCCGGGGCTTTCGTTGGTATGGCCGCGAGGCAGGCCACGGCTGCCAGACTGAGCCACAACAAGACATTCAACCGCATGGGTATGGGCTTCATTAACGTCGCTCCTGAAGGCTGAAATGGATGGAACCAGGGTCCCCGGCTTCTTAGATGGACGGCTGACACCATACGTTCGTTTCTAAGGAGATAGATACTTTCGGGGGTTCGAGAAAGTTCCGTGGCCCCGAAATGACTCGGCCGCATCGCTCTGGCAACGCCTGGATCGCCACCCAATTTCTGTTTTGCAGCCGTGATATCATCAACCCGTAACCCCGTGTACGCCAAGCTAAAATTGTCCGTACCAAGTCATGTTCCGGAGCCCAGCGCGGAACTGCGCGGCAATTCGAACGCCGCCTCTCCCGGAGCCAAACCATGAGCTTCCGAGCAAAATTATTGCTGATCGTCCTGCTCACCATTTTTGCCTCCGTCACCGTCGTGGCGTATGGCGTGACTCACTACACCCAGGCTGCGTTCGAAGAGATGGACGCCGAACGCACCGAAGCGCTGGTGGCGCAATTCAACAAGGAGTTTGTGCAGCGCGGCGAGGAAATCGCCCGCCAGGTAGAGAACATCACCAATGCCGAAGTGACGCTCCGCATGGCCATAGACCTGCAACGCTCGAACGCCGACCAATCTCTCTACGTTCGTGATGCCAACGGCGCCGCGCAGGATCACGGACTGGATTTTGTCGAATTCGTGAATACCGATGGAACGTTGATTTCTTCGGCGCAATACTCTGCGCGCGTCGGCTACAAGAATGACTGGCTCCCTTCGGCGACCAACTGGAACGAGTCCACTGCGTTCCTGAGGCGCGAAGAGTTGCCGACCGATGTGGCGCTTTCTCTCTCTGTCGTTCGAACGCAGCCCAATGTCCCCAAACCCTTTTACATCATCGGCGGGCGGCGGCTGGACAAGAAATTTCTGGAATCGCTCGTCTTGCCCGCCGGAATGCGCGCGCTCATCTACAGCAATCTCGAACCATCCTTTGTGCCTGGAGCGCTTATCGTGGCGAAAGGCGAAGTCGAACAGCCGGAGCGATTTGCTCCCTTGATAGAACAAATTCAGAAGCAGGCTCACCCGCTCGTTCGCACGTTCGAATGGACCAGGGACCCCGCGGATGCGGAAACATTTCACGCCATCCCGCTCGCAGGCCGGAACAATGAGTTGCTTGGCGTTTTTCTAGTTGGCAGCTCGCGCAAAGAGCTCGTCCTGCTGACGGACAAAATTGTGAAGATTGCTGCCGCCGTCGGTGCGGGCGCTTTATTCATCGGACTGCTGATCGCGCTCTGGATTTCCGCGCGAATCACCAGGCCGGTCGAGGAACTTGCCGCGGCCGCGCGCGAAGTTGCCGGCGGAAGATGGAATACGCGCATCGACGTGCACGGACGTGATGAAATCGGCCAGCTTGCCGCAGCTTTCAATGAAATGACGCAGACGCTGGCGGCGCAGAAAGAAAGCTTGGTGCAAACCGAGCGCGTTGCCGCCTGGCGCGAACTGGCGCGACGGCTCGCGCATGAGCTGCGCAATCCGCTTTTCCCGATGCAGATCACCATCGAAAATCTGCAAAAGGCGAGGAAATTGGACGCGAAACAATTTCTGGAAGTCTTTCACGAGTCCACGGCCACGCTGAAAGCGGAGCTTGCCAATCTCAATACCATTGTTAGCCGCTTCAGCGATTTCTCGAAGATGCCCGCGCCGCAATTTGTTCGCGTGAACGTGAATGAAGCTATTCGAAACGCCGTACGCCTGTTCGAACCGCAATTCAACGAAGTGGGCAAACCGACCATCACGCCGGAATTGTTTCTGACCGATCCTCTGCCCGAAATCGATGCAGATCCGGACCTCCTCCACCGTGCCTTTCAAAATCTGGTCTTGAATTCACTCGACGCCATGCCCGCCGGCGGAACGCTTACACTCAAAACCTCTGAGCACGAGGGTTGCGTTCGAATCGACGTGGCCGACACGGGTAAGGGCTTGACGCCTGAAGAATGTTCGCGCCTGTTCACGCCGTATTACACGACGAGACTTCAAGGCACAGGGCTGGGACTCGCCATCGTGCAGTCGGTGGTCAGCGATCATCACGGCAGCATTTCCGTCACGAGCCATGAAGGCCGCGGCACCGCGTTTCGAATCGAATTGCCGCAGCGCCAGGCTGGCGTCACAACGGCGCCGCGCGAACCGGCTCGCGAACCAAAGAGTAGTGCGCCCTCGACTATGGCCGCGGCTTCGGATTAGCCCTTCGCAAAGGAACCACGCTTGCCGCGCAAAGCTCACCTCCTTCTTGTCGACGACGATCCGAACACGCTGGCTTCGCTTGCGCGCGCCTTCCGCCTCGCGGGACATGAAGCAACGGTCTGCGACAACGCGGCTCGCGCCGTTGAACTCATTCGAACGGAATCCTTTGACCTGATTCTTTCCGATGTTGTGATGCCCGGCCGCAACGGGCTGGAGTTGCTGGAGGATTTGAAAAAGGCCGGCGTGAAAGCTCCGATCGTACTGATTTCAGGCCAGGCCAATATTGAAATGGCGGTGAAGGCCACCAAACTCGGCGCGCTGGATTTTCTGGAAAAACCGCTCTCGACAGACAAATTACTCGTCACCGTTGAAAATGCTTTGCACCTCTCGCGGCTTGAAGAAGAAAACCGCGAGTTGCGTCACCGGTTGGGAAAGCATGAACTTGTGGGCTCCGGCCGAGCGATAAAAAAACTCATCGCGCAAATTGAACGCGTAGCGGCGAGTGAAACGCGCGTTTGCATTCTTGGCGAGACCGGCACCGGCAAGGAACTCGTTGCGCGCGCCATCCATGAGAAATCGCCGCGCCACGAGCATCCATTCATCACGCTGAATTGCGCGGCTGTTCCCGCGGAATTGATCGAATCGGAACTCTTTGGCCACGAAAAGGGAGCGTTCACCGGCGCGGCCGTCAAGCGCGTAGGCAAATTCGAACAAGCTGAAGGCGGCACGCTGTTTCTCGATGAAATCGGCGACATGCCCGTGGCGATGCAGGCAAAGTTGCTCCGCGTATTGGAAGAAGGCGAAGTCGAGCGCGTCGGCGGTGACAAGCCCATCAAGGTGAACGTTCGCGTCGTTGTGGCAACTCATCGCAACTTAGAAGACTTGGTGAAACAAAATGCTTTTCGCCGCGATCTTTTTCACCGCGTTTATGTTTTTCCGCTGACGCTGCCGCCTCTGCGTGAACGCTCGGAGGATTTTCCGGAATTGACATCGCATTTCGCGCGGCAGGTGGCCGCGCAGAACGGCTGGAAAGAAAATCTTTTTGCCGAAGATGCCATCGCCGAATTGCGAAAATACGGCTGGCCGGGAAATGTGCGCGAATTGCGCAACGTTGTCGAGCGCCTCATTCTGCTTGCCGCGAACGAAAACATAACTGCTGCTGATGTTCGTTTGATTCTTCCGACTTCGGATTCGGCGTCGAGCGGATCCGCGAGCTCCGCCGCCGGCGCAGCAACCGGCACGCTGGCGGAGCGTACCGAAGCGTTCGAACGGGAAGCGATGCTCGCGGAAATACGGCGCCACAATTTTCATATGACGAATGTGGCGCGGGCGCTGGGTTTAGAACGTAGCCACTTATATAAAAAGTGCCAGCAGTTGAGAATCGATCTGCAGTCACTGCGCAAACCGGATTAGGTTTGCGACGCAAACTAGTTTGCGGCTCTCCCGTCTCCGCGGAGGGCTCCCCAAAAGTCAGCTAACCTACTTAATTTGTTTGAGTTACAGAAAACAAGGAGGCTTGTCCGATTTCGCTTGACAAATCGCGGATTGCAATATATGATTAGCATATTGCAATATTCGAGAGGCGGCCATGAAACTAGGCGACAAACTTCGCTCCCTCCGCGCCGTGGAAGGCTCGCTCCGGGGTCTGGGCCGTACGATGACCCAGCAGGAGCTGGCCGCCGCGATGAAGCGGGAGATTGGCCGTGGCTTGAGCCAGGCGTATCTCTCGCAGATCGAGAGCGGCGCGCGCCCGCACCTGACGCATACGACGCGGGAGCTACTGGCCCGGTTCTTCCGGGTGTATCCGGGGTTCCTGGTGGACGATCCGGAGGGATATACGCCGGAGTTGCAATCAGAATTGAGGGCGATCGACGCGAAGATCGATTCGTGGCTCTATGCAGGCGCCGAGCAATTCACGGCGGATCCGGAGCTGCAACGCGCACTGCTGGCCGTTGCCGAGGTGGAGGATTCACGCAAGGCCGTGCTGCTGCTGGCGGAGATTCTCCGCACACCAGGCCTGGCTGACCAGCTTGGAGAAGTTTTGAGTTCTGGGCAACAGCGCAGCGAGGGCCAAGAAGGGAACGGGCTTCCGCCGCCGGCGCCGCTGCAAAACTGAGTTGTAGGGTCTGCGTCTCGAATTCCAGCTCGCGCACGGGGTGCGCTCGAGGTGTCCTATGACCTGGACTGATTTTTATCTTCTCTGTTTCATCGTGGGCTTCACGCTCAGCGTGCTGTCTTTCCTTGGCGGTGCGGCTCACGTCCATCTGCCATTCAAATGGCACCTGCCGTTTCATGGGTGGCACCACGCCAGCGGGCTGGCCGGCCGTGGCATGTCCGGTCACGGAATGCCCCATGTTCGGGGCGGCCTCTCATGGTTCAACGCCATGACGATCATGACGTTTCTGGCCTGGTTTGGCGGAATTGGCTACATCCTCTCCACGCATTCACGACTGGTCGCGATTGCCGCATTGCTCATCGCGGCTTCTGCCGGAATCTTTGCCGCAGGAGTGGTTTTCAAATTCATGGCAAAGATTGTGAAGGTGAGCGACGCCCACATGTTGGATTGGGATTACCGCATCGAGGGGACCGTCGGCACGGTCAGCTCGCCGATCCGCGAGAACGGCACGGGAGAAATGATTTTTGAGCAAAAGGGAGTGCGCAAAAGCGTCGGGGCGAGGAGCGAAGATGGCAACCCGCTTCCCAACGGCACGGAAGTGGCGATCACGCGCTACGAGAATGGAATCGCCTACCTGAAGAAATGGGAAGACTTCACGAAGTAGCGGGCGGTAAAAGTTTCCCGGACTGATGAACGACGCAAACAGTCCGGAGCAGAGTGGAAAAGGGAGGTCTTTATGTTCGGTCTGTCTGTGCCCGTGATTGCCGGGCTGCTGGTACTCGCAATTCTCTTTGCGATGGCAGGATTTGCCACGCTTTTGCGAAAAGTCGGGCCGCACGAAGCGCTCATCGTATACGGAATACGCGGTCCAAGAACGGTAACCAATGGCGGCACGATTCTCATTCCAATGCTGGAGCAGTGCCGCGAGCTCTCGCTGGAGCTGATGTCATTCGACGTGGCTCCACAGCAGAGCCTGTACAGTAACCAGGGCGTCGCCGTCACGGTCGAAGCGGTGGCGCAACTTAAAGTGAAGTCCGACCCCGTGTCCATTCGAACGGCGGCGGAGCAATTCCTCACCAAGCGGCCGGAGCAGCGCGAAGGCTTGATCCGGCTGGTCATGGAAGGGCACCTGCGCGGCATCATCGGCCAGCTCACGGTGGAACAGATCGTGAAGGAGCCGGAAATGGTGGGCGACCGCATGCGTTCCACGTGCGCGGCGGACATGAACAAGATGGGGCTCGACGTGGTGAGCTTCACACTGAAGGAAGTGCGCGACAAGAACGAGTACATCACCAACATGGGCCGGCCGGACATCGCGCGAATCAAGCGCGACGCGGAAGTAGCCGCAGCCGAAGCGGACCGCGACATCGCCATCAAGCGGGCTGAGTCCCAGCGTGCCGCGGCCGTGGCGAAGGCGCAAGCCGACCAGGAGCGGGTGGCCGCCGAAACGGCTTCGCTGGCCAAGCAAGCCGAGGCCGAGCGCGACCTGGACATCAAGAAAGCCAGTTATCTGGAGATGACCAAGAAGGCGCAGGCCACCGCGGACAAGGCCTATGAAATCGAAACCAACGTCATGCAACAGAGAGTGGTGGAGGAGGCGGTACGCGTCCAGCAAGTCGAGCGCGAGGCGCAAGTGAAGGTACAGGAAGCGGAAATCGAGCGCCGCGAACGCGAACTCATCGCCACGGTGCTCAAGCAGGCGGAAATCGAGCGGCAGCGCATCGAAACGATCGCCAGCGCCGAACGTCAGCGCCTGATGAGCGAAGCGGAAGGCCGCGCCTCTGCCATTCGCGCGCAAGGTGAAGCCGAAGCGGAGATCATCTTCAAGAAAGGCGAAGCGGAAGCCAAGGCCATGAACGTCAAGGCGGAAGCCTTCCAGGAATACAACCAGGCCGCCGTCCTCGACAAACTCATCAGCGGACTGCCGGAAGTGGTGCGCGCCCTCAGCGAGCCGCTCGGCAAAGTGGACAAAGTGACCATCGTTTCCACCGGCAACGGCGATGCGGCCGGCGCTTACAAGCTGACCGGGGACATCACCAAGATTGCCGCGCAAGTTCCAGCGCTGTTTGAAGCGCTCTCGGGAATGCAAATGTCGGACTTGCTCAGCAAAGTGCGCCTGATCGGCGACAAAGCGCCAAAGCCGGAGCAGCCGGCTGCCAGCAAGTCATAACGATCGCTTCCGCCCCGGTGGGTCATAGCTGGCCCACCGGGACGCCTGATGGTTTGGGGGGATGGCAATGACCAGGAAAGAAAAACTTCTCGTTGCTTGGATTCTCGTGGTGGTGGCGATCGGATTCCTGTTTCACAACTTCTTGAGCTGGACGGTCTACGCGTTTCAAAAGGTGGTTGCGTTCAGCTTGATTCCGCTGCCGGGGCTGGTGAAATTTGCGGTGGGTGTTTGCTGCGTGAATCTTTTGCTGTGAGCCAGAAGAGCGGCCCATTCGCCTGGAGAGGCAAGAAAGGCAAGAAAGGCAAGAAAGGCAAGGAGCGCAGCCAGGTTGGCTGTGCCACAGGGAAGAAGAAACGCACTGGTCTGAAGACCGGCCACTACAGGGAGGGGAGCCGGCAGGGAAGCCCTTCGCGCCTCAGGACAAGCCGGCGCTACGGGGAGAAGAGCGGCCCGCCTCAGAAGGCGGCCCCTACGGGGACGTGTGGGCAAGCGCAGTTTGCTTTCGAGGTTTCGAGTGGTTCGCAGTATTTGGTTTTTGAAAGGAGATTCATCATGGGACTTTTGGAACGAGTAACCACGTTGATTCGCGCGAATCTGAACGACATGGTGGACCGCGCGGAAGATCCGGAAAAAATGATCAAGCAGGTGATCCTGGACATGGAGAATCAGTACCTGCAGGTGAAGACGCAGGTGGCCGTTTCCATCGCCGACCAGCACATGCTGGAGAAGAAATGGCGGGAGAACGAGGACTCCGGCAAGGACTGGATGCGCAAAGCGGAAATTGCCGTGGACAAAAGCGAGGACGACCTGGCGCGCGCGGCGCTGGACCGTTTTCAGACCTCGCAGAGGCTGGCGCTGAGTTACCGCGAACAGGTGGACGACCAGAAGGCTCAGGTGGAAACGCTGAAGGGAGCGCTTGTGAAGCTCGAACAGAAACTGGACGAAGCGAAGGCCAAGCACGACCTACTGCTTGCCCGGCACCGCCGGAGCATTGCCCTTAGCAAAGCGGCGCGCGCGCAGACGGCCATCGGTGACAATTCAAACACCGCCACGTTCGACCGTCTGAAAGACCGCGTGCATCACACCGAGGCGGTTGCCAGCGCGGAAGTCGAACTCCTCACGGACGATACCGTGGAACGTCTCACACGATTGGACCGCGACGTCGAGGTCGATCGGCTACTCGCAGACTTGAAGACGCGGCGTGGGCTGCCGCCAGCGTGATCCTGGCCGCCGTTCAAAGGTGCCGCGTCACAGGTGTCATCATGAACTGCAATACCAGAAAGCAGAAGTTTATCCCGGCGGAAATCCCAAAGGCCTGCAGCCGGCCGATCCCGTCGACTTCTTCGAAAACCATCATTAACACGGCGGTCCAGGCGATCGCAGCAGCCAGCGTTCCTGCAACCGGAATTAGAATCAGGCAGTTTACGAACCAACCGAGAAGCAAGGGGCGCATCACCCCCATATAGCTCCCACTGCCGCCAAAAAACCATTTTGCCATGAGGTGGCACAAGCCGAGCTGGATGAATGTGAGAAGGGCCATTAAAGCGAGGCCAAAGCTCATTCCTATCACGACTGTAATAACCATCGCCGGGCCGGAGAGCCGGGAGACGCGACTAGCGGCCAACGTTCGTGAAAGAGCAGTTGCAATCAGAACAATCGTTGCGGCGGCGATCCAAAAGAAGGCGGCATAATAGATCGCGTTGGAATCACGAGAAGCCCGGCGGATGGCAATGTGGTCCCAGCGCGCGATGTTGAACGCGAGGCCCAAATAATAGCCTGGCGAAAAACCAGTAGGCGGGGGAGCCGCTTCTTCGGCTGTCATGAGCGGCGCGATCCCCGAACAATTGTGTGACAAGCCGTAGTCCATTCCACACACATTGCACTTCATAGCGGCACCTCTGAGTACAAATCCGCCAAACTCTAGCACAGATTAAGTAGGCGATAAGCAAACCCACGTTCCGGATAGGCGGTGCGCGCCGCGCCGTGCGAGAATGGGCGCGTGAATCCCTTGCTCATCGAAGCGCCTGCCGCGGCGCTGCTGGCAGCGGCAGGAATTACCGCGTACGGCGCGGTTTATCCGCGATCACAAATTTTCGGGCCGGCGATCTGGTGCACGAACTCTCCGCGCAAGCTGGCGCTCACGTTTGATGACGGGCCGAATCCGGCGATCACGCCAAAGCTCCTCGATCTTCTGGACCGCTACAAGGCGAAAGCCACTTTTTTTCTGATTGGAAGCTTTGTGCGCGAATGTCCCGACCTTGTCAAAGAAACGACCGCGCGGGGCCACGCGATTGGGAATCACACGGAGTTGCATCCGAATCTTTTGTGGCGGAATCCGACGCACGTGCGGGTGGAACTGCGTCTTTGTCATAACGCCATCCGGGACGCGATTGGAGCGCCGCCGAAATGGTTTCGCCCGCCCTACGGGATGAGGAATCCATGGGTGGTTCCCGCGGCTCGCGAATTGGGATACCGCACGGTGATGTGGACGCTACTTCCTGGAGACTGGCGGGAGAAGCCGGCGGAGTGGCTGATTCCACGCCTGCAGCCTATCGCGGAGCGTGCCCAGCGGAGTGCAATGAGTGGTTCGAATCCGGCCGCTGGCTGGGGAGATGTCTTGTGCCTGCACGACGGCTCGCATCGCGGACTCAACGGCGACCGCACGCGAACGCTCGCCGCTCTCGAGCACTGGCTGCCGCGCTGGCGTGACCTCGGGCTCGAATTTGTTACAATTGATGAAGCGGTGCGCACACCCGCATCTTGATTATGGACGAGCGCCAGTTTTATACGGAAAAAGAAGAGAGCCGGAAGGTCAAGCTCATCTGCCCGAGCTGCCGCGGCGAATTCGAGGCTCCCGTGCGCTGGAAAGTCTGCCGGAAGAAGAAAGAACTGCCGCGCGGCGTCGGCGAGGAAGACAAGAAAAAATTCGCAAAGGCTTCGTCGTATATGGTGCGGCTGGACGACCTGGTGGCCTGCTATAAGTGCCGGAAGCGTTTCGAACTGACCGGGCAGTCCACCGTTCTGATCAACGACAATCTCGGCGATCCTAACGCTGATCCGGAAAACTTTGGCAACCGCTGATCTCTTCTCTCAAATCTCCGGATACATCTCAAAAAAAGCTTCGATGGACTGGTGAAAGGTCGATTCGATTTCTTCCTTTGTGCCTTCAATCAGGTGCATCGTTACGCGCGCCGTGCGGCCGTTCTTCAGGACGACCGTTGCGTCCTTGACTTCGCCCAGGTCCTCCTCGGGCAACAAGCGCATCCCGTAAATCAAAGCCAGCTTGGCCATGAGATTCTCCTCACTCTTCCCCTAGCGTAGCTTTCGAATTGCCACTGGTCAAATCAGGCAGCGGAGCAGTCACTTCTTCCACGTCACTACGTCTGTTGTCCTTGACGGGGCTCCTGTAACAGAGCATCTTTGGGCGAGAGAATCGCATCGGAGTTTCTATGCCAGGGAGCACGCGATGAAAACAAGACCGAACGCCGTTGCAGTTGCCACCGCATTGCTTGGCGCGAGCGTAATTCTGTTATCAGCGAGCTTGTACGCTCAGCAGCCGGAGGGGCCGCAGACGTCCGCGCCGCCGCCGGTTGCTACAACTCCCCCTCCCACAACGGCGCAGGGGGCCGGTTCGAACGAGAAGATTTTGGTTCCGGCGGGGACGCGCATCGGCGTCGTGCTGGAGAACGGGATCTCCACGCGGAGCGCCAAGCCGGGCGACTCGGTGTACATGCAAACTTCGTTTCCGATTACGCAGAACAATCGCATCGTGATTCCCGTGGGCTCGTACCTTCGCGGAGAATTAATCGATTCCAAGCGGCCGGGAAAGATCAAGGGGAAGGGCGAATTCCGGCTGCGATTGAATACGCTGATTCTCCCCAACGGTTACACCGTGAATTTGAATGCGGCGCCGCGCAGCGCGGATTCCGGCGGAAAAGAAACCATGGATTCCGAAGGCAAGGTCACCGGCCCAGGTGGAAAAGGGAAGGACGCCGGTACGATCGCGCAGACGACGGCGGCGGGCGCAGGGATCGGAGCCATCGCCAGCCGGACCGCCAAGGGCGCCGGGATTGGGGGCGGTATCGGGGCGGCGGCCGGGCTCGCTGCGGTGTTGTTGTCGCGCGGGCCCGAAGCGGAACTTCCGCGTGGCTCGACGATGGACATCGTTCTCGAGCGCGAACTCAGTCTCGACGCCAGCCAGATTCAGTTCACGAACCTAGGGCAGGCGCCGGGGGTGGTCCAACCGCCGATGCGTCCGCCGGATTAGGCGCGGTTCTAGACGCCAGTTCAGGCTGGCATTTTCTTCGACGCTTCTGCTGTTTGCGTTCGAAAGCGCATAGGGCTGAAGCGATCCCAATCCATGCTGACTTTTTGTTCGGTAATCCATTCGCGGATTAGGCGCGCGGTGATAGGAGTGAGCAGAATTCCGCTGCGAAAGTGGCCGGTGGCCATCAACAGACCATCCAGATCGGCGGGACCGAGAATGGGAAGATGATCGGGTGAATCCGGGCGAAGGCCGGCCCACGTTTCTTCAATCCGGGCGTTCGCGAGACGCGGCGCGAGCTCGATGGCCGCCGAAAGTATCTTTTCGACGCCCCCGGCGGTCGTTCTCTTGTCAAAGCCAACGTACTCGACGGTGGCTCCCGCGAGAATCCTACCGTCATTTCGCGGCACAAGATAAATGTGTTCCGACCAGAGTACGCGCTCGATCTCCAGGTCTTCCGCACGGAGAGCAACCATCTGGCCTTTTGCAGGCCGCACGGGCGCGTACACTGCGACTCCCTCGATCGCCGCGGAAAAGGAACCCGCGGCGATGATCGTCCATTTCGCTTCCAATTTTTCGTTTTGCAGAATCAGTCCTCTGCAGCGGTCACCTTCACGCCAGATCGCCTTTGCTCCATGGCCGGGAAAAACTTCAGCGCCGCTGTGTTGGGCTGCATCGAGTACCGCGCTTGTCAGGGCCCGATTGTCCACCGAGCATTCGTCAGGCCGGAGTACAGCCGCTTCCACATCCTCGCTCAATGCCGGTTCGAGTTCGCGCGCATCCTCAGCGCGAAGCGGCTCGGCCTTCAAGCCGAGGCCATGATGCAATGCAATGATGGTGCTGAGCTCCGCCTTGGTATCGTGCGAAAAAAGAGCCTCGAGCGTGCCCTTTGCGCGGAAGCCGGCGCTCTTCCCGGAAATTTCCTCGACTCGCGCGATAAATTCGGGATAGAGCGAGAGGCTCGCTTTTCCGAGTGGAACCATGGCCACCGTCGCGGGGTTTTCCGGCGCGGGAGACAAAATCCCGGCGCTGGCCCACGACGCTTCCTGACCCGGTTGTTGGCGGTCGAAGAGACCCACACACATCCCCGCGCGCGAAAGATCGAGCGCGATTGCGGCGCCGATCACTCCACCGCCCGCGATGGCGACGTCAAATTTCTTCACGGGGCTATCTTATCGCATCCAATCGCACGCATGACCAGGGCCGCAGGGCCTTTGGCGGTAACGCGAGTAGACGTGGAAGACTGTCAGGAAAGAACAAGCTAGAGTGAAGTAACAAGCTCTTCGGACAACACCTGAGCTTTTTTGGACAGGCTGCGTGCGCGGGCCCAATCCGCGACTTTTGCTGCTTCATGCGCATCCTTGAGGAAGCCTCGGATCTTGGAGACGAGATCCGCTTGGGCCGCGTTCAATCGCCTTCCGCGCGCGGACTGGAGATTTCTCTCCGCGATGCTCAGACTCTGGTTCGTCTGCTGTTGCGCGGCGGCCGTTTCCTCCCCCGAGAGTTGCGGCGTAATCAGCGAAGACTCGGACCTCTCGCTTTCGGCCCCTGCGCCGGCGGAGGTTGCTGCCGGCACGCGTGGGCGCACCGGCCCGTTATGCGTCGTCACACGGGTGGGCAATGCTGGAAATTCCAAACGCAACTCAGGAATGGGATCCTCCGGGATCTCCGTCGCCGTTTGCGGCTGAATTACCGGTCTCACCTGTATTGCTGTGGCCCACGGGATGCTCGGCCGCCTCCGTATGCTGCATCCGCCCAGCAGCGCACCGGCACAACAGATGAGAACGACGCATGAATTGAAAAAGCGATGTGGCAATGAAGTCCTGGACCGGGGGCGATTTTCCGTCATGTCTAGGCCGCGAGGGGGAGCTCGATTCGAAACGTCGTGCCCCGGCCAACCTCCGAAGTAAAGTCTATCGAACCGTTATGAAGCTGGATAATTCGGAATGCGCTCGCGAGTCCGATGCCGCTCCCGCCAGGCCGCGTCGTAAAAAACAATTGAAAAATTCTCTGCCGGTGTTCCAGTGGAATTCCTTTCCCGGTATCGCCCACGGTAATTTCCGCCATTTCGCCGCGCCGGCTCAGGACAAGCCGCATCTGTCCGCCGTTGGGCATGGCCTCCGCCGCGTTCAACACCAGATTCAGCACTGCCTGCTTAAGCAGCGCACGGTCCACGTAGACTTCCGGCACGTCAATCGGCAGCAATTGCGCCAGTTGAATATTGGACTTTTGCAATTGCGGCTGCGCAATCTCCAGAACTTCCTTCAGCAGATGGGCGAGTTGCGTGGCTTCCAGACGGATGTCCATGGGCCGCGTGAAATCGAGGAAACGCTTGACGACCGCGTCGAGCCGATCAATCTCTTTGTCCAGGACTTGAACCGCCTGTTGCGAAGCGCTGTCTGGCTCGGCAGGAAGCGATTCCTTCAAATTCTCGAGCCACAGGCGCATCGAGTTTAGGGGATTCTTCACTTCGTGCGCGACGCCCGCGGTGATCCGGCCAAGCGCGGCTAGGCGTTCGCTGACTTGGAGCTGCGTGTTGATGCTCTCCAGCGAATCGAGGTCCCGCAAGGTGACCAGCGCGCCCATGCGCTCGCCGTCTTCCTGAATGGCTTGCACGCTAACGCTGACGCGCCTCGGCCCCTCGCTGGTCTCCAACTCGGTCTCCGCTGCGATTTCGCTTAGCTCATCGCTTTCAATGCGCAGCGCATCGCGCAGGGGGTGTCCAGGAGGAAATATCTCCGTGACGCGCCGCCCCAGAAAATGCCCCGCGGGAGCGCCAAGAAATTTCTCCGCCGCCGGGCTGATCATCACGGCGCGCGCATCGCGCGTGAACAGGAGCAAGCCATCTTCAAGCCCCGCCATCACCGAGTTCATATTCTCCCGCATGGTGCTGAAAATTTCGTGCACGCCACGCAGTTGCTGACCAACCTGCGTAATCTTCCGGCTCACGAGTCCGAGTTCGTCGGCGCTCTCGGCGATGCCCTTGGCGTCGGAAGCCGGGGAATCATATTGGCCAGCGGAGATGCGATCCAATTGTTTGGCGATGTCGCGCAGCGGAGCCAGCGTTGCGCCGCTCACGATCGCAGCAAGCAGTGTCGAAACCACCACCGCCAGCAGCGCGATCGTCCCGGAAGTCCAGAGACTGGGAGAGATTTCATTCAGCAGCAAGCCGGCGTTGAGCACCACGCGCACCTCTCCGAACGGCTTACTGCCTTTGTTGAAGGGGTAATCGAGTTCAAAAAGTTTCGACGGTCCCGCCAGGACTTTCACCTGGTGCAGAAAATTGCGCTGCACCAGTTGCGAGAGAGGCGTTCTTCGCGGAAGAGATTTTCCGGGCAAACCTTCATCCGTGGAAACCAGAACCATGCCATCTTGATCCGTGATGGAGACTTCGTAAATCAGCGGATTCTCTTTCGCCGCTTTCAATTGGGTATGAAGGCCTTCGTCGATTTCGAAGGCGTGGCGCACGAAATCGTGAATTTCCTGTGGTGAGTCCGAAGCCGGCCGCAAGCCCTGTTGCGCTGCATCGGTTAATGCGTGCTGCGCCTGCACGAAGACTTGGTTCGCAAGGTCACTCGCGCGGTCTTTTGTGGCTTGCAGTAATTGGTCCAGCAGCTGCGCGGCGAAAACGCCAGACAGCACAGCCGCAACAAGCAATACCAGGCCCGTCATCACGAGCGTGAGCTTAGTTCGCAGCCGGAGCTGCATCACGCGACCCTACTCCGCCTCGGCGCGATCGCCGCCGTATTCTTTGAGTTTGTTGTGAAGCGTCTTCAGGCTGATGCCCAGCAATTCCGCGGCGCGCGTCTTGTTGTTTCCCGTAGCGCCGAGCGTCTGCAGGATCAGCTCGCGCTCCATCGCATCCACTGTGGTTCCCACCGGAAACTTGATCGTGGACAGATCGCTAGGGCCTTTCCCCGCGGACTTGCCAAATTCTCCCGGCAGGCAGGCGCGCGTGATCAGGTCCTTCTCGCACATGATCGAGGCGCGCTCCAAAACATTGCGCAATTCGCGGATATTTCCCGGCCAGGTGTGCCCCATGAAGATGTCCAGAACTTCCGCGCCAATGCCGCGAACGTGCTTGCCGTGCTTCGCGTTCACATCCCGCAGAATATGCTCGACGAGAAGCGGAATATCGTCCTTATGTTCGCGCAGGGGGGGCAGGTTGATGTGAAATACGTTTAAGCGGAAATACAAATCCTGGCGCAACTGGCCGTTGCCCACTGCCTGTTCCGCATCTTTGTTCGTCGCTGCCAGCACGCGCACGTCGACGGGTGTTTCGCTCTTGCTGCCCAGGCGGCGGACCTTGCGATCCTCGAGGACACGCAGCAGTTTCGCCTGGGTCGGCGCCGGCATCTCACCGATTTCATCAAGCAACAGCGTTCCAGCGTCGGCAAGCTCGAAGCAGCCGATCCGGCGTTCCGCCGCGCCGGTGAAAGCGCCGCGCTCGTGTCCGAAAATTTCGCTCTCCATCAAAGTTTCGGGGATCGCGGAGCAATTGATTGCCACGAACGGCCCGCCGGCCCGCGGCGAGAGCTTGTGAATCGTGCGAGCCACAATCTCTTTGCCCGACCCGGTTTCGCCGGTGATAAGCACGGACGCCGAGCTCGGCGCCGCCATTTCCACGATACGCATCACTTCCTGCATGGGCTTCGACGCGCCAACCAGGTCACCCAGCCGGCCCGCTTCCCGCAGTTGCCGCTGCAGCACGGCGAGTTGCCGCGCATCTCGCGCGCGGCTCAAGGCGCGGTCCAGCAGCGCGCGCAGCACCGGGCCCTTCATCGGTTTTTCGATATACCAGAAGGCTCCGGCTTCGATGGCTGCAACGGCGCGCTCTTCGCTCCCTTTGCCGGTGATGACGATGGCGGGAACATCCAGCAGTTCCTGGCCAAGTTGCTTCAGCAGGTCCAGCCCGTTCATGCCGGGCAATTCGACGTCGGCGATGAGCGCGTCCGGCTGGTAGCTGGCAAATTTCGCCAGCGCATCTTCCGCAGTGCCCACGCCCATAACGTCGCAACCCCATCGTTGCAGGAGCTGTTCGTAGCCCTTCCGCGCGTTGTCTTCGTCTTCAACAATCAGCACGCGGTCTTTTCGCTCCGCCGTTTCGACGGCACGCACCGCAGCCCGTGTCTCTTCCCCCATGGGTCTCAGCCTCTTTTCGGCCTTCGCTTGCTGAATGGCTTGCTCACTGATTTGCTGGACACTTCGACTCTAACAATCTGCCGCGCTGTTGCCAAGTTGTCCCTTCGCGCACCGGCTTCTCATCTGCCGTAAAATAAGGGGCCGGCACAGTCCTGCGGCTGCACCGGCCTTCAACAATTTTCCACTATTACCTTGCTCTCGTATTCCGCTTCACTCCTTCACGAGATAAAGCGCCCGCTCGAGCTCCAGTTCCAGCTTTGCACCCTTCGGCAAATTCAACTCGTGCCCGCGGCCGGATTCCATCAAATATGCTGTGATCGCGCCCAAGGCCGCTCCCTCGGCGGCTTCCTTCTTGTTTTTATCCTTCACGCCTTTTACCGCGCCGATCGCCGCGCCTGCTGCAGCGGCTTGCGCTGCGTCGCGCTGGTTGCTGGAACGCCCTTCAATCAGCCCTTCTTGCGTTGTGGCGGATTTCACGCTGTGGTCGCCCGGCACGCTCACCACTTCGGCCACGATGGGCAGCTTGCCAAATTTCGTGCGAATCTCATCGAACGTAAGCCATAGTTTCGCCCGGCCCGCCACTCCCGCCGGTTCCACATGGCTGATGTGGCCGCGGATTTCCGCTCCCGAAGGCAGGTAAATTCCGCTGCCCGCTTCCAAGGGCTCCAGCGTTTTCACCTTAAATTTTGTGTTTTCTCGCGTGTCTTTGGTGCTCAGCTCGTCTTCGAGCTTCACCAGGAACTTGGTTCCCGGCGTGACCGCATAAGCTTCGATCGGCAGCCCGCGCCGCTCCCCGTCGGCCTTCTGACGCTGTGGTTCGGGCGCTCGCACGGGCGCCTGCCTCTCCGGCTCCTGCGCTGTTTCTTGCGCAAAGCACGGGATCCCAGACGACAAGATCATCACGAGAATTGCCGTCGGTGCCAGTGCATTCCTAACCTTTGAAAGCTTCATAATTTCCTCCCTCGAATAGCTGAGCATGGGAAAGATGCATTTCAGCAGCCAGAATGGCCTGGCGGAAAACTTCGCAAGTGACTGAAACTAAATACATTTGGAGGGGTCCTCAGACGGTCGTGGACCTGCGTCGTCCAGTCTGTCGGCCATTCGCCTCAACGCTGCAAGACTTTGCCGACATTCTCAATCCGCCGTCCTGACTGTTTCTACGGATTACAGCTCAAGGAAGGAACGGACTCGCCGCAGAACAATGGCGTACATCCCAGGCGTCACGCGGCCGGTCTGTGTATTTTGTTGGCTCGGGTGGTACACGCCGAATAGGCGGGGCGCGCCCTTTGCAACTTCCGCTTCCGCGCCATGCGCGAATTTGAAGAGTGCCCGCGATGCGATCACGCCGCGCCGCTTCAAGATTTCGAGGAACGCATCCCAGGCAATCTTCCCGAGCGCCAGGACAGCTTTTGGCTTCAAGATCTCCATCTCGCGCTCGAGGTAGCCGCGGCAGTTCGCAATTTCTTCGGGGAGCGGCTTATTGTCGGGCGGGGCGCATCGGCATGTCGCGCTGATATACGCGTCTTTCAGCCGCAATCCATCGTCGCGGTCCAGGGAAGTGGACTGATTCGCGAAGCCGGCATTGTGCAGCGCCGCGTACAAGAAATCGCCCGAGCGATCTCCAGTAAACATGCGCCCCGTGCGGTTTGCTCCGTGCGCTGCTGGTGCAAGACCCAGAATGAGCAGTTGCGCGTGCGCATCTCCAAATCCAGGTACTGGCTTCCCCCAGTACGTCCACTCGCGATAGGCACGCCGCTTTTCTTGGGCCACTTTTTCGCGATGGCGCACGAGCCGCGGACATTTCCGGCAAGTTATGATTTCTTCGTTCAGAATGCGAAGCAAATCTAGGTTGTCCGGCATCGCGCTACGGCTTCTTGCGAGCCAGGATTTGGTTCACTTCGGCGAAGGGCACGGCTCCGTCCTGCAAGCACGAATACGTTCCCGCTTCCATCAATTCCTTTCCGATACGGCGCAGCAGGCCGAGAGTTGCTCGCATCGCCGAGGAGCCGGCGCTGGCCCGCGCCACGCCCAATTTTTCCAACTCGCGGAGCGGAGGACATCCCGGGCTCAAGAGAATGTTCAGTGGTGCCTCGAATGCGCGCACCAGCTTTGCAATTGTTTCACTGTCCTGTACGCCCGGCGCGAAAAGGCAGTCCGCGCCGGCTTGACGATAGGCACGCAGCCGCTCCACGGTTCGATCGAAGCGCGTTTCAGCCGGTCCGATAGGCATCAGATAGATATCCGTGCGCGCATTCAAGACGAGGGGAAGGCCTAACGAGGAGGCAGTCTCCCGTATCGCTTGGATCTTCTGCACTTGGAGCGCCACGTTGACCTGCGAGCTCTCGTCCTCGCCAGTCACATCTTCGAGGTTCAGGCCGATAGCACCCGCAGCGATCAGCGCCTTTGCAGTTTCGCTCATGTCTTTGACGGTTGTGCCGTAGCCGGCTTCCATATCAGCGGTCACCGGAACGCGAACGGCGCGCGCGATTCGTGCCACGACTTCCAGCATCTGCACTCTCGAGACGCGCTGGCCATCCGGATATCCGAGCGAGAAAGCAACCCCGGCGCTGGTGGTCGCAATGGCGGGATAACCCAGCTCTTCTAAAATTCTCGCGCTGGCCACATCCCAGGCATTGGGGAGCACCAGGATACGCGGTCCGCGATGCAGCTTCCGGAATTGCTCGGCCTTCTCGGCTTGCACTCGCGCGTCCATCGGGAACCTCCACTGAAAACAGTTTCACCCTGCAAGAAGCAAAGCCTAGGCCTTGTCCAAGCTGGTGCCAACGTCCAAATTGGAGAGCGAAATTTTCTTGAAATCGTGCATTGCTTGAAACCGCTTGGATATTCTAGCGCCTCGCGAATACAAGCTTCGCGCCGAGCGCCATAAGCAGCCCCCGGTTACCGCTTCAATGCCGCAGCGCACGCGCCCACACGCCAGTTTCGTGTTCAGCTGATGCAGCGCTCTGCTGTAGATCCTGAGCCAGACGAGTCCCATGGCCACGTGAAGGCTTGTCAGGAACAGCGAAACTCGCAACACCTGATCATCGGGCGCGATGAATTGCGGCAAAAAGGTCAGGTAGAACAACGCAACTTTGGGATTCAAAATATTCGTTAGCATTCCCTCCGAAAACGCGCCCCACCATCCTGCACGCTGTTTTGCTAAATTGTCCGGCGCCCACGGGCCTGGAGGCGCTTCGCCCCGTATGGCACGCCGCAAAGCCATCACGCCAAGGTAGAAAAGATAAGCGGCGCCCATCCATTTCACGATTTCGAACGCTCGCGCCGATTTCGCCAGAATTGCTGACAGGCCGAGCGCTGACGCCGTCGCGTGTACGAAAAGTCCGGAACAGATTCCCAAGATCGTCGCGAACGATCCTCTCCGCCCGCGCGTGAATACGTTCTTGGCCACCAGCGCCATATCCGCGCCCGGCGTGACTGTCAGAACCGCGGCGATTCCCGCAAATGCCAGATACCTCGCATCCATCGCACCCCTCAGGCCAAGAGTTTCAGCACCTCGTCATGGATCTTGCCGTTCGTGCCCAGGAGCTGGCCGGAATAAATCGTTCTCTCGCCGCGAAGATTCGTCGAGCGCCCGCCGGCTTCTTCCACAATAATACCCAGTGGAGCCAGGTCCCACGGCTTCGACGTCCAATCGAGTGCCGCTTCAATCGCTCCCTCGGCGACCAGCATGTGTTGCCAGAAACCTCCAAACGATCGCGTGTTTCGCGCGGCGTCCAGCAGTCGCCGAATTCTCGTTTGGTCCTCGGCGTTCTTGCTGGGGCCCGTTCCGGTAGTGAACACCATGGCTTTGCTCAGGCTCGACACTTCCGAAACCCGCAGACGTCTTCCATCGCGGTACGCACCCTCCCCTCGATACGCCCACCAGCGCGTGCCTAGAGCGGGGGCGCTGGCGAATCCCGCCACGATCTCGCCGTTCGATTCGATCCCCATCAGCGTGCCGAATGTCGGGATGCCGCGCGAAAACTCTTCCGTCCCATCAATCGGATCAATGATCATCCGTGCCCGCCCGGAACTGTTCGCGGAGTTTGCACTAACGCCGCCCATCTCTTCGCCCAGTACATCCAGCGCCAGTCCGCTCACCGCCACCTTTGCGCGAGCCATCTCTTCCACCGCGCGATCCGCTTGCGTCACTGCTGTTCCGTCGCCTTTTCTGTCAATCCGCAAATCGCCCGTCCGAAAATATCGCATGGCAATCGCATCCGCCTCCTCCGCGATCGCTTTCAGCAAAGCCCCGTACATTTCTCCGTATCCCATCGCTTCTCCGGATTTGACTCTCTTACCCCACACCCCTAGCATACAAAGTTATCGAAATGTCTGCTCAGGCCAACACCGGAACCGTGCTCGACCGCATTCTCGAAGCGCGGCGCGCCGAGGTGGACCATCGCAAACGCGTCCTTCCAGAAACGGCCCTGAAGTATGGGGTGAAAGCCGCCACACCGCTCCGCAAATTCTCGGCTGCTCTCGAGCGCGATGGCCTGAATATCATTGCCGAACTCAAGCCGGCCTCGCCTTCACGCGGTGTGATTCGCGATCCCTTCGATCCCATTGCCCTGGCGCAGTCCCTTGAAGCGGCGGGCGCTTCCGCGCTCTCCGTACTCACCGAAGCGGAATTCTTTCGCGGCTCGTTGAAGAATCTCCGCGATGCTCGCAAAGCCATCCAACTCCCCGTACTCCGCAAAGACTTCATCTTCGACCCCTGGCAAGTCTGGGAAACGCGGGCCAACGACGCCGACAGTTTTCTTCTCATAGTCGCTGTGCTTGAGGATGACCTTCTTCGCGATCTCATCGCTCTTGGGCGAGAACTTGGAATGGAACCTTTGGTCGAAGTGCACACGAAAGCCGAACTCGATCGGGCCCTCGCCGCTGGCGCGCGCATCATTGGCGTGAACAATCGCGATCTCAAAACTCTCACGACTCGCGCCGAGACTTCGTTCGAACTGATCGGCCGCATCCCGGACCATTGCATCGCCGTCAGCGAATCCGGCCTGCGCACGAACGACGATCTCGTCAAACTTCGCGCCGCCGGTTTCGACGCCTTTCTCATCGGCACGCATCTGATGCTTTCTCCCGACCCCGCCGCCGCGCTCACTGCACTTCTGATCGCCACCCCGGAAGCCAAGTAGCCAGCCATGGTCCGCATCAAAATCTGCGGTATCACGAACGCGGCCGACGCTCTCGCCGCTGTGGATGCCGGGGCCAACCTCCTCGGCTTCAATTTCTATGAAAAGAGCGCGCGCTTCCTCACCCAGAGCGCAGCCGCAAAAATCCTCGCGCAGCTTCCGAAGAACGTCGAAACCGTTGGCATCTTCGTGAACAAACCGGCGGCGGACGTCGCCGCGCTGTGCCGTTTGTTGAGGCTCTACGCAGCGCAGCTTCACGGCGACGAACCCCCCGAAGCCGTCGCAGAACTCGGTCGCAGCGTCCCAGTCATCAAAGCTTTCCGCGTCGAGCCGGACTTTCCCCTGAAGACCCTCGACGAATATCGCAACGTTTTTGCTTTCTTGTTTGACGCCGCCTATACCGGCCAATATGGTGGTACGGGTCGCACCACGGATTGGGACGTTACCCGACGTGCCGCTAAGGATCACCGTATTATTCTCGCCGGTGGCTTGAAGGTCGAAAACGTGGCCGCGGCCGTCCGCATCGTGCGTCCTTACGGAATTGACGTCGCCAGCGGTGTAGAATCGAAACCCGGGAAAAAAGATCACGGGCGGCTGCGCGAATTCATTCAGGAAGTGCGCCGCGGCGAAAGAAAGTAGAGCATTCGAATCGAAGGTTTAGGTTAGAACATGAGCTCCATTCTTCAATCAGCGACGACAGCGCCGGGCCGTTTCGGCCCCTACGGCGGCCGGTACGTTCCGGAAACGCTGATGGTGCCGCTCTTCGAGCTCGAACGCGCGTACGAAGAAGCGAAATCAGATCCAAAGTTTCAGGCCCAGCTTCAGGACCTTCTCAAAAATTTCGCCGGCCGCCCCACGCCGCTGCAATTCGCCTCGCGCCTTACCGAAAAACTGGGCGGCCTCCGCATCTACCTCAAGCGCGAAGATCTGCTGCACACCGGCGCGCACAAAATCAACAACGCCATCGGCCAGGGCTTGCTCGCGAAGAAAATGGGCAAGCCGCGCATCGTCGCGGAAACCGGCGCGGGCCAGCACGGCGTCGCGTCCGCCACGGTCGCCGCGCACCTTGGCCTCGACTGCGTCGTGTACATGGGCACGGAAGACATGGCCCGCCAGGCGCTCAACGTCTCCCGCATGCGCATGCTCGGCGCGCAAGTCGTCGGCGTGGATTCCGGCAGCCGCACTCTAAAGGATGCCATCAACGAGGCCATGCGCGACTGGGTTACCAATGTCCGCAGCACTCACTATCTCCTCGGCTCCGTTCTCGGCGCGCATCCTTACCCGACGATGGTTCGCGATTTTCAGTCCGTCATCGGCCGCGAAGCCCGCGAACAGATTCTCGCTGCGGAAAAGCGCCTCCCCACGCATCTTTTCGCCTGCGTTGGCGGCGGTTCGAACGCCATCGGCCTCTTCCACCAATTCCTTCGCGACGCGGAAGTGAAAATGATCGGCATCGAAGCCGGCGGACGAGGCGGCCAGCTCGGCGAACACGCCGCACGCCTAGCCGCGCACCAGGGCTTCACCGGCGCGCGCCCCGGCGTTCTCCAGGGCACCTACACCTACGTTCTGCAGAACGAGGACGGCCAGATCGCCGCAACGCATTCCATCTCCGCTGGCCTCGATTATCCCGCCATCGGCCCCGAGCACGCCTGGCTCGCCGACCAGCACCGCGCCGAGTACTCCGCCGTCTCCGATCAAGCCGCACTCGATGCCGCGCGCCTCCTCTCGCGGACCGAAGGCATTATCCCTGCGCTCGAATCCGCCCATGCCATCGCCGGCCTCATCGAACGCATTCCCAAAATGAGCAAAGCTGACCTCGTCATCCTCAACCTTTCCGGCCGCGGCGACAAGGACATGGACACTTACTCCCGCCTGCTCTAAGCTCTAGTCTTTCTCAAAAACTCATGTCCGGCGAAACCTCCAGTTCGACCCGCATCTCCAAACGCTTCGCCGACCTGCGTGCCTCCGGCGAACTCGGCATCGTCGCCTACATCACGGCGGGCGATCCCTCGCTCGATGCCACGCTGCAATTCGTCCTCGCGCTTGCCGAAGCCGGCGCCGACGTCATCGAACTCGGCGTGCCCTTCAGCGATCCCCTCGCTGACGGTCCCACTATTCAACGCGCCTCTGAGCGCGCTTTGAAATCCGGCACGACGCTGGTCGGCGTCCTCGATCTCGTTCGCAGCATTCACCAATCGAGCCCGCCCGCGAACGAAGTCCCTCTCATCCTCTTCAGCTACTACAATCCCATCCTCCAAATGGGCCTCGAAAAATTTGCTTCCGCCGCCGCATCCGTCGGCGCCGACGGCGTCCTCGCCACCGATCTCACTCCCGAAGAATCCGTCGACTATCGCCGTATTCTCACCGCGCAGCATCTTGACACCATCTTCCTCGGTGCGCCTACTTCCACTGACGAACGCCTCGCAAAAATTGCTGCCTGCTCCTCCGGCTTTCTCTATCTCATTTCTCGAACCGGCGTTACCGGCGCAAAGGATGCGCTTCCCGACGATCTTCCATCGCTCCTGCGCCGCGCGCGTGCCGTCACACATCTTCCGATCGCGGTGGGCTTTGGAATTTCGCTGCCCGGACACGTCTCCCTTCTCGGCGGCCTCGCCGACGCCGCCGTCATCGGCTCCGCCCTCGTCTCCGAAATCGAAAAAGCGTCATCCATCGCCGCTGCTGCTTCTGCCCTCGCCGCAAAAATTCGCCCCCTCAAGGAAGCCGCCCGCCACGGCCTCTCCCGACGCGAGGTCGCCCCATGAAGACCATGCCCCACCTTCACCACCAATTGGTTTTCTTTCGACTTTCAACTTTCAACTTTCAACTGTTGGTTGCCGACCGTCGATGGCGAGGAACTCTGCCATGAATCTCAGCGACTGGCGCCGCCGCATCGACGAAATCGACAAGAAACTAGTCGAACTCTTGAACGCGCGCTCACAGTGCGCGCTTGAAATCGGCAAACTGAAGCAAGCGGCGAAAATTCCGCTCTATCAGCCCGACCGCGAAAACGAAGTCCTCGCGAACGCCGAGACCAACAATTCCGGCCCGCTGACCGATGCCGCAATTCGCCGCTTGTTCGAACGCATCATTGACGAAGCCCGCGCCGCGGAACGCGACGCCATGCATTCCAGCAGCGGCACGGAGAAAAACGAGAAATAAAACCGGCCATTTGCCGGTCATTACCGGAAGGTCCAGGAGAGCAGGAAACGCCCATGGTCATCGTGATGCAAGAAGGCGCCACTGACGCCCAAATCCAGCATGTCATCGACCGCCTCGTCGCCAGCGGCTTCAACGTGCATCGTTCCACCGGCGAATCGCACACCGTCCTCGGCGCTGTCGGCGTTCACCGGGACTTCGATCATCGCGATTTCGAATTGCTAGAGGGCGTGCGCGAAGTCATGCGCATCACGCAACCCTTCAAGCTCGCCAGCCGCCAGTTCAAGCCCGAAGGCACCATCGTCGATCTCGGCCGCGGTGTAAAAATGGGCGGCCCGGAAGTTGTGGTCGCCGCCGGTCCTTGCTCCGTCGAATCCCGCGAACAAATCTTTTCCATCGCCGAAAGCGTTGCCAAAGCCGGGGCAAAAATCCTGCGCGGCGGTGCCTTCAAACCCCGCACATCTCCCTACGCGTTCCAGGGCATGGGCGAGCCCGGCCTCAAGCTCATGCGCGAAGCGGCCGACAAGTTCGGCCTCTTCACCATTAGTGAAGTGATGGACGCCTCGCAGATTCAGATGATGCTGGGTTACGTGGACATCTTCCAGGTCGGCGCACGCAACATGCAAAACTACTTTCTCCTCCGCGCCCTCGGCGAAGTCCGCAAACCCATTCTTTTAAAGCGCGGCATGTCCGCCACGATGGAAGAGCTGCTGATGAGCGCTGAATACATCCTTGCCGGAGGCAATTTCAACGTCATTCTCTGCGAGCGCGGCATCCGCACTTTCGAAACCTACACCCGCAACACCTTCGATATTGCCGCTATCCCGGTCATCAAGAAACTTTCGCATCTTCCGATGCTTGCAGATCCTTCGCACGGCACTGGACGCCGCGACAAAGTGCCGCCCATGGCCCGCGCCGCTGTCGCTGCCGGCGCCGATGGCCTCCTCATCGAGGTCCACAACGATCCCGATCACGCGCTCTCCGATGGCGCGCAATCCCTCGAGCCCAACTCTTTCACTCAACTCATGGCCGAGCTCCGCATCATCGCCCCCGCCATCGGCCGTCGCATCGCCTGAGCATGCCGGCCGGCCACCTCATCTCGCGCGCCACCATCCTCGGCACCGGCCTCATCGGCGGCTCCTTCGCTCTCGCGCTCCGCAAATACGCCACCGACATGCACATCTCCGGCTGGGACCGCGCCGAAGTCGTTCGTGAAGCGCACACTCGCGGCGCACTTGACGAAACGTTCTCCGCAGAACTCGCTCCTGCTCTGCAAAATGCTGACTTGATTTACATCGCACTTCCCATCGCCGCGACCCTCGATCTTCTTCCGGAAGTCGCGCGCCACGCCCCAGCTCACGCGCTCGTCACCGATGCCTGCAGCACCAAAGTTCGCATCGTCGAATCCGCCGCGAAACTTTATCCCGCAGCGAACGGACCGCTTTTCCTCGGCGGCCATCCCATGGCTGGCCGGGAACTCTCCGGAATCGCACATGCCGACGCCGATCTTTTTCGTGGCAACACCTACGCTCTCATCGGCACGTCTTCTGCTAAAGACGATCCGCGCGTCTTCGCCTTCGTGAAGATTCTCGAAAAAATCGGCGCGCGTCCGCTCTGGCTCGGCGCGCAGCAACACGACTACGCCGTCGGCCTGGCCTCGCATCTCCCGCAGCTCGCGGCGGTCGCTCTTGCCGGCTTCCTGTACGACCATCTCGACGAAAACGGCCTTCCCATCACCCTCGCCGGTCCCGGCCTCCGCGATTCCCTTCGCCTTGCCGGAAGCCCCTATTCCACTTGGCGCGACATCGTTCTCACCAATCAGGAAGTCCTCTCCGCCGCCCTCGATCTCTTCGCCCGCCGCCTCGACGATCTCCGCGAAAAACTTGCCTCCCGCGAACTCGAAGCCGACTTCGACGCCGCCAACGAACTCTACAAACTCCTCCGCAGCCTGTAGGGGCGCCCACGGCGGCGAGCCGCGCCCCATTCGCGCCCGTCAGCGGCTCGAAAACCTTCTAACTTCAAGGAACAGTTTTGTTTCGTTTTCATCGATACAGACTTGTCGTTTTGTGCATACCTGTACCTCGCCAGCCATGGACACCCTCTCTCTCACAGTAGCCTAGATAAAGAGGCAAGCCCGGTGCGCCCGGACCAACCGCTCTTGGAGAGGCTCTTAACTCATGACCAAGGTGGCTGAAAAAAACGTCTGGAGGATATTGGCTGGTCGCGCAATCTCATTCGTTCTCCTCTCCTTACTTCTCATAATTCTCTTGGGTGCAAAAATCGCATCAGCCCAATCGGCGAGCTCTTCTTCTCTAATCGTCGCGCCAAGCACTTTGGTACTCCTTGTCGGCGAGGACTATGCGCTGTCGGCACTCGACGCAACCGGGCGGCCTGTTTCAGGTGCTGAATGGGCCCTCAGCACACCCATAGCTGACTTCCACGTCGAGAATGGAGAGGCTCACCTCGATGCATTGAGCGCGGGCCGGGCCACCCTCACAGCCACCTTCGATGGCCAGTCCGCCTCGGCGACCATCTCCATCCTTTCGGGCTCGGCCCTTCCGCCAGCTACCGTTCGGTGGTCACTCGAACCCACTCCAGGCTACGAGACGCCTTGAGTGCTCCCGGTCTTCCTTCGGACGGGAATAGCATTCTCTTGCGTGGTTCGGGCGACCGCTTTGGCGGTCTGCTCCTCTTGGAGCGCGGGCGGTTCCGCGATTCTCTTTTGGATCTTCGTGCGGCGGATGGCACCGAATCCTGGCGTTATCGCTCGGCAGGCCGGCTATCCAAGAATTGGACCGTGAATCAATCTGGCGACGTCGGCATTGTAGAGACTCTCACAAAGCCCATCTCCGCTGCCCTTCTTGTCCTTAACGGGAAAACCGGCGAAGTGCGTTACCGAATCCCTTTTCCCGTTTCTTCCAGTACCATCAACGGATTCAAATGTACGAACACCAATATTCTCTCGAACCTCCGCCCTTCCCCGGCGGGCTCCGTCTTCACTTCAGATGATGGCAACATGTATCTCCAGGTCGAAATCCACGTCGAGTCCTTGGTCATGGACAACTGCAAGGACAAACAGTACACAGTCGACAACTCCCTCGCTTTGCTGCGAGTTACCCCCACGGGCGAGACGGAGTGGAAAACGTTTCAGCACATCCACTCGGACGCTACCGGATCTTTCGTCCCTCAGCCCCGGGTCTTCGCCGGCGAATCCATCCCCGATGGCTTTGGCGGCGTTCTCGCCGCATGGACCTATGCCTTTCCCGGTGCTGCGGGCGGCCAAAAGCCATACCTCGAGGCGCGCCTGACTCGCTTTAGTCCGTCCGGTCAGCGGGATTTCAGTCTTCCCATGCCTTCCTGGACTGAGGGTCTCGCTGGCCTCTTTGACCAGAACATGATTCTCGGCGAAGGCAACGCGCTCTATGCCACCAATGGCCCTATACTTCTCCGCTTTGACATTCAGGCAGGTGAACTCAGCTGGGCCCGCCATCCTCCCACCGCCGGAGTCAAGCTTCAACACTCCACGTCCGGTGGCGGCCTCCTCGTCTCCAATGCCGGTCGCCTCGTCTACTTTGACGCCAACGGAAACGGCATTGACCTTCCTTGGACCGTACCCACCAGTTTTGGGAGACGTTGGCCTTGCCCAATCCGATTTATTCGATCACAGCCCCGCAGCTCCGCTTCTGCTCCGGGACGCACAACTCTGCTGGACCGGCAACTTCGTTGCAGTCGAAGACGGCGCTCCCAACGGGCGCGGTGCTTTGGTCTTCTTTGTAGTCCAATACTAGCCCTACCCTGCTTCACCCAGGATGCGGCTAGGCGCTGGTAGGAAATCCGGCGCTAGCCAACTCTGCGTTCGCCTGTTCCCCGGAAAATGGACCTTGATTCTTATAACGGATGTGCTATTTTAGGAGTAGGAAATACTGGATTTCGAGCCCCCTTCCGCCTCCGAAACCGTCGCCCTATTTGAAATTGGACTTGCTAAAGCCAGCCCCTTCCGCCCAATTCTGGTGCGATACAAGTCTTTTAGAATCAACACTTGTGAACTCTCTTGTATGTGTTGAAAACAAATGACTTATAGAAACACTAACTCCCTTTAGAATCAACACTTACAAAAAATAGGGGGGTGGGGGTGTTACGGTTAACCAGATTTCTGGTAAGGAATCTGTCCTGGGTAGCATCGCGCGACCCCGGGATCTCTCTTCCACGAGTCACCAGCCACGAGTCGCGAGTCGCCTTGCTCCGGAATAGTGGCGTCTTCCTGCTTCTCTCCCGGATGAAGTAAACTCCCCCTTGCACCCCGGGACACCGCATGGACAAACGCATCGCCTCTGCCGACGCCGCCGTCGCCAACCTCACCGACGGCGCCACCATCCTCATGGGCGGCTTTGGCCTCTGCGGCATCCCGGAGAACCTCATCGCCGCCGTCCGCCGCAAAGGCACGAAAGGCCTCACCATCGTCAGCAACAACGCCGGCGTCGACGATTTCGGCATCGGCCTTCTGCTCCAGCAGCGCCAGGTCAAGAAGATGATCTCCACCTACGTTGGCGAAAACAAACTCTTCGAGCAGCTGGTTCTCAGCGGAGAATTACAAGTCGAATTAAATCCGCAAGGCACGCTGAGCGAGCGCCTCCGCGCCGGAGGCGCGGGCATCCCCGCCTTCTACACGCCCACCGGCTACGGCACCATGGTGGCCGACAACAAAGAAACGCGCGAATTCGATGGCCGCCAGTACGTCCTCGAACGAGCCCTCCGCGGCAATTTCGCGTTCATCAAAGCGTGGAAGGGCGACCGCTGGGGCAATCTCATCTATCGCAAGACCGCGCGCAACTTCAATCCCATGATGGCCACCGCCGCCGATTACGTCATCGCCGAAGTCGAAGAACTCGTCGAACTGGGCGAACTCGACGCAAATCAAGTTCATACGCCCGGCATTTTCATCGACGCCATTTTCCAAGGCCAAAACTATGTCAAGCGCATCGAGCGCCGCACCACGCGAAAGTAGTGGCCGGCCTTTAGACCGGTGTTTTTGCCTTTGGGTTGACTTGAAATTGAAAACTTACAACTGAGATCTCTTTATGCCGCTGACCGAAGACCAAAAACGCGAACGCATCGCCCGCCGCATCGCACTCGAACTCCGCGACGGCTACTATGTCAATCTCGGCATCGGCATGCCCACGCTCGTCGCCAACTACGTCCCGAAAGGTATGGACGTCATCCTGCAATCGGAAAACGGTATGCTCGGCGTCGGCCCCTATCCACTCGAATCCGAAGTCGATCCCGATCTCATCAACGCCGGAAAAGAAACCGTCACTGAACTTCCCGGCAGCTCCTATTTTTCCTCCGCCGATTCTTTCGCCATGATTCGCGGCGGCCACGTGGACCTCACCGTTCTCGGCGCCCTGCAAGTGGATGAAAAGGGAACGCTCGCCAACTGGGCCATTCCCGGCAAAATGCTGAAGGGCATGGGCGGCGCCATGGACCTCGTCGCCGGAGCCAAACGCGTTTTCATCGCCATGGAGCACGCCACCCGCGACAACAAACCCAAAATCCTCAAAAAATGCACCCTCCCGCTCACCGGCGTCGCCGTCGTCGATCACATCGTCACCGAACTCGCCGTCATCGACGTCACGCCTGACGGTCTGCTCCTCCGCGAGCTCGCTCCCGACGCCACCCTCGAACAAGTTCAATCCCTTACCGAGCCCAAGCTCCTTCTTCCGCCCACCGGCCCCAAACCCATGCCCACATAGCTTGTAGCGCAGTCCTTTAAGTGTGAGGCGCAGCTTTTCGAGATTCGTCAATCCGTGGGGAAGAGAAAACGATGCGAAAAAGTTCGCCGGTCAAAGGCAAAAGGACGAAGCGTAAGCGCCCGAAACTCCCGCCCATCAGCGAAGAAATGAGGCAGTTCTCGGCGATGCTGAGGCAGGAGCTGATCACTTGGCCCAATACTACGTCGCGGCCAATGTTTGGTTTTCTCGGTTTCTATCGCCGAGCCAAAATTTTTGCCGCATTACCCGTCACGCGCGGCAGTAAAACCCCCAATTCGCTTATGTTTAAGATCAAGGCGATGCCACCCAATTTGATGCGGCGTGCCGTCAAAGAGCCACGCATTGATGCGCAAGACAAATTGCCCGGCGGCCAGTGGTACTCGTTTGAGGTGAATTCAGAAGAGGATCTGCGCGGCGCGCTGTGGTGGCTGAATCAGGCTTACGAGCGCGCGAAATAGCGGTCACTCTTCCCGCACCTGCACTTGCTCAGACATTTGTTGTTTTCTCCGCAGTGCCGCAGCCTGTTTGCCCGAGCCTATTATAATCGAAGGGCCGCTGCTTTTTCCTGTACGCTGCGCTCTTCACCGGCTGAGGTCTGTCGACTGCGAACTGTCGAGTGTTGCGTGACTTTAGGGAGAGCTGAGGCGGCGGGCCATCGAAAACGAGTAGTGAAATCCGGAAAGGAGCGTGATCGCCGTTACGGCATAGACCAGCAGGTGATTGAGGTACGTCAGACTGTCATTGGGATACGCGGCGGCAAGAACAAGAGTAAAAACAAAAATAATCTGGGAAGCGGTTGTCAGCTTGCCGAGAAAGCTCGGGGGAAACGGCCGATAACCGGAGACAAGCAAGATCACCGCTGCCACCGTCAGAATCAAGATATCGCGGCTGAGCACCAGAATCGTCAACCACCACGCGAGCTGCTGCTTGAAGGCGAGAATGATAAAGGAAGAGGAGAGCAGGAGCTTGTCTGCAAGCGGATCAAGATAAGCGCCGAGAGCGGAGCGCTGGTTCAGGCTGCGCGCGAGGAGGCCGTCGATTCCGTCGGAAAGGCCCGCGATGACCAGCACGAGCAGAGCCCACCGGTATTTCTCGTACGACATTAGTATGAGAAACAGCGGCAGAAAGCCGAGCCGGAGAAACGTAATTTGATTGGGTACTGTCCAGATGCGGCCTTGCATTGTGATTCAGGATAACGCAGTTCCGGAAAACTCCGTCACGCAAATTGCGCGAGATAGTCGGTGAGCGAACGCCCGATCTTACGAGCGAAAAGTTCGTCCATTGATGGAATCGATCCCGAGGGTTCGTCGAGGGAGATGCGCTCAAGGCGGTTCATTGGGAAGAAAATCGTGGGGAGGCCCATGCGCTCACCATCGGGCTCGTTAATCTGGCGGATGAAATGATCGAACGAGTTGAGGTCGACGCCGCGCACCGTGATTCCGGATGGATTGATCGCGAGGAGCTCGCCCCAAATTTTTTCTTTGGGCGAGTGCAAGCTGACGATCACAATGGAGTGTAGTTCCATGAGAAATGACGGCGACGATTCAAAGACAGAGTACAGGATTTTCCACAGCAGCGGTGCAAAAGTTTTCCCCGCGAGTCGATCGGACTATTCCGCGAGTGGCGAACTGAGAATCCCTGCCCGCGCACGTCACGGCGATTGTTACGGCAGTTGGTCGTGGAAGTGCAGCATCATCATGACGAAGCTCGCCAAGACAACAACCCCCGCCAGCCAGCCAAGCGCCTGCGCCCTTTGCCTCTCGCGCGAATTCATGGGCTGGCGATCGGCGTAAATCTTGCCGAAGACAAATCCTGCGGCAAAGCCTGCGATGTGCGCGGTGTTGTCAATGCCGAAGCCGCCCCACTGCCCGATGACAAACAGGATAACCACTGAGGTGATCAACCGGGACTGCAAATCGCGCATAAACGCGCCGCCGCGCTTCGTCGTGACAGCCAGCATCGCGCCGACCAGTCCCAAGAGCGCGCCGCTTGCACCCAGAGAAAAGTGGCCCGTGTAAGCGCTCACGAGAAATCCGAAAGCCCCTGTAACGACATACAGGAAAAAATAGCGTGCGGATCCATACAACTCCTCCAGCGCCGGACCCAACTGAAGAAGCGACATCATATTGAACCCAATGTGGATGAGTCCGCCGTGAAGAAACATTGCAGTAACCAGGCGCCACCACTGATGCTGGACAAATATGCCGTACGGATGACTGGCTCCGAGCCGGTAGGATGCTTCCCCGCTCATGCCGAAAAGAGTATGCAGGCCGCCTGCTTCGCCTGCCTGCATGGTCAGAACCAAGCTGACGCCTAACATCAAAATATTTGCGACCAGCAGCGCTGAAGTCACCGGCGTTTCGCTTTCGCCAAACACGCCGGATAGTTTCTTGCTCAACGCCACCAGCGAGAATCGCAAACTGGTGCCGCATTCATGGCAACGCGTTGCGCTGATTCCCACCAGCGCTCCGCAGGCGGGACAAATTTTCGGACGCGGCTGCTGTTCGCCGCCGCCGAAAAATCCGAGCATAGCGCTCTTCCATTTTTCCACGCGCATCTGCCATTGATAGGGAAGGGGCAATTCTCCTCCTTGCGACCTGCGAACGGCGTTCCTATAATACAGAAGTCGCCGCTGTTCTTCTCAGCGCGGCGAATTTACCAAGGACACCCCACCCATGGACAAATTCGAAGAGTTCGGCAAACGCATCGACGAGGAATTCTCGCGTATAAAGAGCATCCACAACTTCGAGGATTTTGGGAAGCGCGTTGACGAAGAGCTCACGCGGGTGAAGAGCTTCGTGAAGGAAGAGGTCGCGCCAGAAACCGAGAAGCGCACGGCGAAGTTTTTGCGCGAAGTATCCGAAAAACTCACCGAGGCGGCGGCGTGGATCGAAGCGCGCAACGCCGCGCGGAACGACCGGAATCCACCGGCCGCGCAGTCGCCGCAGAATCCGCCAACTTCATGACGCGGGCCCACCCTTGAGGATTTTGACCGAACCGATACCTGCACAGTCACCTCCCGCGAACTCGGCCTTTTTTTCCGGACTTCGTGGCAGCCAGCAGCCGTTGCGTGCGGCTTCTTTTTTTCGCTGTGAACTCTGTGTTCTCTGTGTTCTTTGCGTTTGTTTTTCCGGGTGCGGTTCGCGCAGGCCCGTAATCAGCCGCCGCCAGCCGCCTCCGGCGCAGCCTACAGACACGCCGCCGGCAACGGAAGCGGCCGCGAAACGCTCGACCGATGTGCCGGAAACTCCGGCGACTGCCGCCGCTCGGAGACGCAACACGCCGGGGCCTGCTCCCGTCGGCTACACGGAAGAAGGAAATGCGTCCTGGTATGGAGCGCCGTTTCACGGGAGGCGCGCTTCCAACGGCGAGGTCTACAACATGTATAAACTCACGGCGGCGCATCGCACGTTGCCGTTCGAGACGATGGTGCGGGTCACCAATGTGGGCAACGGCAAATCCACCGTTGTTCGCATCACGGACCGCGGACCTTTTGTGGACAATCGCATTATCGATCTTTCTCTTGCCGCCGCCCGCGAAATAGAATCGGTTGGACCGGGCGTTGTGCCCGTCCGCGTGGAAGTGCTTTCGCCTGGAGTTGATCCCACTTCGGGATTCTTTACCGTACAGGTTGGCGCGTTCCGCGACCGCGACAACGCCGAACGGCTTCGCGAGCGGCTCAACGCATCCTATTCGCCGATTTTCATTCAGCAGTATGATTCTCCCGACGGCATTTTCTACCGCGTGCGCGTCGGAAAGATTTCCGGCGAGGACGCCGCCCAACAATTCGGCCAACAACTCCGCGACCGCGAGGGATTCACGCCGATGGTTCTGCGGCTGGATGAAGGCACGCCCGCAGGAGGAACCCAATGAGCGCGAACTGCCTTTTCTGCAAGATCGCTGCGAAACAGATCCCATCGAAGATTGTGTACGAAGATCCCGATCTTTTTGCCTTCGAAGACATCAACCCGCAGGCTCCCACGCACATCCTGATTTGTCCGCGCAAACATTTCAAATCTCTGGCCCACGCCGCGCCCGAAGATCAAGCGATCCTGGGAAAACTGCAGCTTGTAGCGGCGCAACTCGCCCGCGAACGGAATCTTCTCGATGGGTACCGAACCGTTTTGAACAGCGGCGAGGGCGCCGGCCAGACCGTATTCCATTTGCACTTGCATCTGCTCGGCGGCCGCCATTTCCGCTGGCCTCCGGGTTAGGTTCTTCTCAAGAGTTTTGTTCTTCTCGGCGCTCCGGCTTAGACTAGCGTCCGTTCTCAGGAGGATCGCATGCACCTGTGGCGCCGCATTTGTTTTTCGCCAGCATTTCTGACCGCTCTTTTTCTTTTCGGGTTCTTCGCGTCTCCTTCTGCGGCGCAACAACCGGCCACATCCGGAAAAGCTCTCACCGTAGAGCGCATCTACTCCATGCCGAGCCTGAGTGGAAGATTGACGCGCGGGCTCACCTGGACTCCCGACGGGAAGCAGCTCAGCTACTTCGAAACGAAGGGGGCAGGGAAGGAAGCGAAAACAGAACTCTGGACCATGAATGCTGCTTCTGGAGAGCGCCGGCTTCTTGTTGCGGCGGACAAACTGGAATCGATCCTTCCTGCGGATAGTTCGAAACCCACGCAGGCGACTGGTCTCGGCCGCCGCGCTCCGGCGCAGTATCAGTGGGTGCCGGACGGAGCCGCGATCTTGTTTCAAGGTCCAACGGCGTTGGCGTGGCTGGATCTGAAATCACAAGTCGCGCGCACGCTGGTTTCGGGCAAAGCGGCACTTGCTGATCCCAAGATTTCTCCCGATGGAAAGTTTGTAAGCTTTGTACGGAACCACAATCTTTGGCTCGTGAATCTTGCTGACGGCAAAGAACGCGCGATTACGCAAGGCGGCACCGAAGAGATTCGCAAAGGCGAACTGGACTGGGTATACCCCGAAGAGCTGGAGATCAAGACCGCGTACTGGTGGTCGCCGGATTCCTCGGCGATTGCTTATCTGGAGATGGACGAGCGCAGAGTCTCGCAATATCCGCTGGTCGATTTCTCTTCTCCCAGGGGGGAAGAGGAGCTGGAGCGCTATCCCGTGGCGGGCGGCGCGAATCCTGTTGTTCGCGTCCTCGTTGTTTTCGTGCAGGGGGGCGAGCCTCGCGCCATGGATATCGGGGCCGAGACCGATATTTACATTCCGCGCGTGAATTGGCTGAACGATTCAAAACACATCGCGATTCAGCACCTCAATCGTGAACAAAACACACTCGATCTCTTGATTGCCGATGCCGCCACGGGCAAGACACGAACAGCGCTCAGCGAACAGGATCCCAATTGGGTCAATGTCAGCGACGATCTTTATTTCTTCAAGGACGGCAAGCGCTTCCTCTGGTCCAGCGAACGCACCGGATACCGGCACTTGTATCTCTACAATCTCGACGGCAAGTTGCTCGCGCAGCTCACCAAAGGAGAATGGGAAGTCACTTCACTCAACGCCGTAGAGGAATCGAAGGGCGTAGTGTATTTCACGGCGACGGAAAAGTCCCCGCTCGAGCGGCATCTGTATCGCGTAGGTGTCGATGGTTCTGGGTTCACACGCATCACCAAGGAAGAAGGCACGCATGACGGCGTCTTGGCGCCGAACGCGGCCACTTTCTATGACACCCACTCGAATACCGCAGCTCCACCGCGCCAGGACCTCTATCGCACGGATGGCTCACGCATTGCGGTGATCAACGAGAACCAAGTGGCGGAGCTTGCGGACTACCATCTCTCACCGGTGGAATTTCTCACTGTCAAGTCCCGTGACGGTGTGCTGCTCAATGCCAGCATCATCAAGCCGCCGAATTTTGATGCGCAGAGAAAATATCCCGTACTTGTCAGCACGTACGGCGGCCCGCACGCGCAAGTGGTCCGCAACGCGTGGGGCGGGTCCAGCTTCCTGTGGCATGAACTCATGGCGCAGAAGGGATACATCATCTTCTTGCTGGACAATCGCGGGTCCGCGGGCCGCGGCCATGTTTTCGAAACGCCACTGCATTTGCGCCTCGGCGCGCAAGAGCTATCCGATCAGCGCGATGGCGTGCAATATCTGAAGTCGCTTCCGTATGTCGATGCGAGCCGCATCGGCATCTGGGGATGGAGCTACGGCGGCCACATGACGCTGCACGCCATGTTCGAAGCGGGTGATGATTTCAAGGCGGGCTTCGCCGGCGGCCCGGTGACCGACTGGCGCTACTACGATTCCATTTACACCGAGCGCTACCTGGGGCTGCCTCAGAAAAACGAGAAGGGCTACCGGGATTCATCACCGGTGAAATATGCCGCGCAGCTGAAAGGTAAACTGCTCATTGCCCACGGCACCGGCGACGACAACGTGCACTTCGCGAACACGCTCACGGTCATCAACGAGCTCATCGAGGCAGGGACGTATGTTGAAGTTCTGGCCTTCCCCGGCCGCGGCCACGGGGTGAGCGACCCGCCTGCGCGCCGCGTCCTGATGCAACGGGTGACGCAATTTTTTCTTGACAACTTGTAGAATCTATTAGAGATAGCTCTGGCATCGGTAGACAACCAAAATTCATCTTGACGGCGACTTGGAATCAATTGTAACACTTAGTTGTGATGTAGGAACATCGCAAATAGGAATTTATGAAGAGCCAGACTCTCACCAAGTTAAAGGTCGCCGATGAAGTTTGGATTGCCACAGCCCTGCTTCATCGCGAGCACCCTGCGGCTCCCGACTTTTCCATTGATGAAATCGTTGACCGTGCTCGGCGTGAAGGCCTCCACGAGCCGCTTCGTCCTGGGGTCTACGTTCACGTCGTCTTGCATTGCGTAGCCAATCGCGCACCGAACCCGGGCCGCTACTGTATGCTTGTCGAAACCTCGGAGGGCCGCCGACGCCTCTTTCGCAGAGGAGATGCCTATCATCCGGCCCGCGCAGACTCAAAAATCAGTCCGGACCCGAGGGATATGCCCTCTGGATATGCCGATCTCCTGGATTGGTACCGCGATTGGAGCATCGCAGCGTCCCGGAAACTTATTGAAACTGATCCCTTGCTACAGGCCCGAGGATCCGGCAAACATCTTTGGGCGGATGAGCACGCGGATGAGTATGTGCGGCGACTGCGGGAAGGATGGGAATGAGCCGGGTATTCTGGGACACAAATCTGTTCATCTACTTATTCGAAGACTTCGGCGGATTCACCAGCCAAGTAGCAACTCTGCGAAGCCGGATGCTCACTCGCGGGGATGAACTGTTCACGTCTGCAGTCACGCTCGGTGAAATTCTGGTCAAACCGATGCAGATGGGCGATACAAAAGCCGTGGCCTATTATCAAAAGCTGCTAACTACGGCGGCGACGGTCCTTCCCTTTGAAGAGAAGGCGGCTGTGGTTTGCGCGCGGCTTCGAGGAGATCGCTCGTTGCGTCCGCCTGACGCAATGCAATTGGCTTGCGCGGCTTCGGCAGGCGTGGACCTGTTTATCACCAACGAAGCTCGACTGCATTCGAAGCAAATTCCCGGCATCCAATTCATTGTGCCGCTGGACCGAGTACCGATTTAGGCGGCGTTCCGCAAATTATTCCGAATCATTGAACGCCGAAATATTCCACGTGCACAGTGCGCCCTAGCCGCGCGTTGAACAGCAAATACCATCCCGGGTGATGATCGTCGTCATAGACGTACACGCGATCGCGATCCCATTCCCAATCGCGGCAGCGATTCAGGTCGTACGAAGCAACTACCCAATTGGAGTTGTCGTAGAGTATGACGCGCCGCGTCCGGTAATCGATCCGGCGTGCGACAAAGACTTCTCGCACATGCCCGTAGCGGCCGCGCGGATAGGCCCGACCGGGCTGTATGCGGTCGTGATCGTAGTCCCAGTCGCGATAATGCGGATTCTTTGGATTGTCCCATCCTTTGTGTTTCCCATTGTCGTGGCGGTCGTCGCGGTCTTCGTGTTTGTCCTGGCCTTTGTGTTTCCCCTTATCGCCATGGTCGTCCCGGCCCTGCCCGGGTGCCGCGACCGCCAAAGACCCGGCCAACGCCATGAACAGTGTCCCAGCTATGATTTTGCGCATAAGTATTCTCTCCAAAGATTGCGTTGCCGACCGACCTTTTCACACTGCGTTATCCCATCATCACCGGTGCGGCTTACCGCAGGGTATGCGGGCGTCTTTTTCTATTGTCGTGCTTACAAGCTCGTTCAAGCCAGGATTGAGAGGTCTGTGTTCCAAACTAGGTACGGCTGTCCGGCGGAACAGGAGACGCTACAAGTTTCTTGCAGTTGAAATGCGTTCTTGCCGCTCTTACGCCTTATAATCGCGCCGACCCGGAGGTCAACGTGATCAAACGAATGTTTTATTTCGCCCTGCTTGCCGCTATATGCGCTTTCTTGCCGAGGGCGTCCCAGGCGCAACAGGTTTCGCAAGACAGGGCTCCTCGAGAAAAAGAGCAGATTTTGTGGCAAAAGCTGGAAGCGACTATCAATGATGTGGACCACAATCTTGACGGCGTGCTTGCGGCGGCCATCATGGACCTTTCCACCGGGCAAAAATATTTGTTTCACGCGGATGAAGTGCTTCCCACGGCCAGTTCGATCAAGATTGCGATCCTGGCCGAGCTGTACCGACAGGCACAGCAAGGCAAAGTAAAACTCACGGATCTCTACATTTTGCAACAGAGCGACCTCGTCGGTGGCAGCGGTATTGCCGAAGCGCTGACTCCCGGCACTACGCGCCTCACAATTCGCGACGTCGCGGCACTAATGATCTCCGTGAGCGACAATTCCGCCACCAACATCATTATTGACCGCGTTGGGATGGAAAACGTGAACGCGCTGCTAGATTCTCTCGGGCTCACGCACATGCGATTGCGGCGGAAGATGATGGATTTGAAAGCGGCCGGAGAAGGGCGCGAAAATGTCGCCTCGCCTCGCGAGTTCATGCTGCTGCTGGAAGCTCTCTATCGCGGCAGAGTGTTGAACAAACAATTTACCGAGGACTTTTTCAAATTACTCAGCGTTCATAAGGAAAGCTATATCCCGCGGGAATTGCCCGAGGATCTTCGTGTTGCGAACAAACCCGGCGAACTGGAAGGCGTTCGCAATGATTCGGGGATCGTGTTTACTGGTAGCCGGCCGTTTGTCATCAGCGTGATGACGACTTATCTTCGCCGCGAACGGGATGGCGGGGATGCCATCGTTCGAATCTCGACCGCAGCCTACCGCATGTTTGACCGCTTGAGCCGCGCTTCTGAATACGGGCGGGTGATCTCACCGCATGACACGGGGAATCCCTGAGTCTCTTTTTTGTTCCCGGATCGGCACATGACACCAGTCGCGCCACGTTCCAGAAAGAGGCGTCAGCCAGCCAATCTAAATTGTGAGAGACGTTCTAGGCGGTAGCCGCTCGAGCCGCGGGACGCACCCGTTTGGTTTCCCATGCGTGGCGCATTTCCTCGCGCTGAGCGAGGACATATTTTCTTGCCTCGTCGAAATTCGCGTACACGCGGGTGCGCTTGATCATGTTGCAGGGGCGGCAGCATGCCACCAGGTTGCCCGGATCCTTTTTGCCCTTGCGCGCTCGCGGCACCACGAAATCAACGGACATGACCAGCGCGTTTTCGAAGCTGGCCTTTCCGTCCAATCCGCAGTACTGGCAGCAGAATTGATCGCGTTCCAGGATCTTCAGGCCTTCTGCTCGACTTATCGGCCGGTCCACCAACGACAGGGTCATGATGTTGAATGGCATCGAACACCTCCGAATCGGAAATCCTCTTTCATGGAGGGGATTTGCAACTATCTGAGCGCAGACCATACGGCAGCGTTTGGGGCAAGTCAAGACCGCGGTGCGGATCGGCGGACCGCCTCGCACGAAGGCACCGCGGATCATCCGGCGCTGGAGGTCGTGCTTGAAGAAAAGTGAGCGGGTCTTGAACAAAAAGATACCAGATGTTGGTTGCGCCTTGCCTTTAGGGCGCCACGATATCTTTTAACTTCGGTTTGACCTGCACCGCAGAGAGGCTTGATGCATCCCAGCCGCCGCCTAGCGCTTTGATCAGCAGCACACTCGTCACGAGTTTCTGGCCTTGAACGACGGCCAGCTCCTGCTCGTTGTTCAGCAAATTCTGCTGGGCGTTCACGACGTCCAAATAACTCACCAGCCCACCGGTATACCGGTTGCTGGCAATGTCCAGGGTGCGCCGCGCGGCGTCGACGGCCTGCTGCTGCGATTGCTTGGCTTGATTGAGTACGGTCAGGCCAGTGATGTCGTCCTGCACCTCGCGGAACGCGTTGAGCACCGTGTCGCGGTAGGAAGCCACGCTTGCGTCATAGCCGGCTTTGGCGAATTGCACCTGCGCGCGGCGCGAGCCGCCCGAGAAAATCGTCTCGGCCACATTCGCGCCCACCGCCCAGAAAGTACTCTGCACGTTTGCGAGCTTGGCGATGTCCGCCGCTTGCCAGCCGCCATTTCCGAATAGATTCAGCGACGGATAATACGCTGCCTTCGCAATTCCGATCTGCGCGTTCGCGACAGCCATTTGACGCTCGGCTTCAGCAATGTCCGGCCGGCGCTCCAGCAAATCGGACGGCAGCCCGGCGTCCAGCGCGGGAGGCTCGGCGTTCAATTCTTTGTTGGCAATGTGAAAATCCGGCGCAGGTTTTCCGACCAGCACCGCAATGGCGTCTTCGAATTGCTTTCTCTGTTGCTGCAGCAGGATGGCTTGCGTTCGAGTCGTATTCAAGAGCGTTTCTTCCTGAGCGACATCCAGCCCGGAGGCCACGCCGCCTTTGTGACGCGAATCCACCAACTGCAAGGCCTTTTGCAGCGTTTCCACGGTACGGTTCAAGATTCCCATCTCGGTGTCGAGCTGCCGCAGCGTGAAGTAATCGCCCGCGAGCTCCGCGGTGATCACCAGACGGACATTTTCCAGAGCGGCCGCAGTCCCTTGGTAAGACGCCTGAGCAGCTTCGATATTTCGCCGCCGCCGCCCAAACAAGTCCACTTCGTATGCCACTGTGAAGGGTAGAACGTTATTGGTCTGCGACACCGGCGACCTCACCGGGAAATTGCTGCTCGCAGGACGATTACCGGAGAGCCGTTGGCGTTGTACGCTGGGAGAAGTCGAGAGAGTAGGGAATTGCGTTGCGATTTGCACTGCGGCGGAGGCCCGTGCCTGCTCCAGCCGGGCCGCCGCGACTTTGATTGTTTGGTTTGCATCGAGCGCCTGCTTTTCCAGCGCGCTCAAATCGTCGTCGCGGAAAACGGCCCACCATTCGCCCTTGGCCACGCCATCTTTCGGTGCACTCTCGCGCCAAGGCTCCGCAACGTCCCATTTGGCGGGCACGGGCGCGGTTGCACGCTGGTACTTCGGACCCACGGTGCAGCCGCACGCAACGATGTACGCGGCGAGTCCGAATAGTGCAGGGAATCGCATCGAATGCGCCATTATTGTTTTCTTGTCCCCGGTGCAGCGCCGGGAGCCGGACGTGCCTGACCTGGCGCAGCCGTCATGACGGTTTCCTTCACGCGAACTTCCTGGCCCTCCTCGAGGGAGTCCGCGGGATTCAGCACGATCCAGTCGCTTGCGTCGAGGCCCTGCAGAACCTCGAGTGTGGTGCCGTAATCGCGGCCGATCGTAAGCTGCTTGAGGTGCGTTCTGTGATTGGCATCCACGGCCACGGCGCGAAGTCCTTCCGACCGAAACAGCAAAGCATTCACAGGCACGACAAGCCGCGCTCCAGTCACCTTTACCTGCAAGTGCGCCTGTGCGTAACCGCCGGGAAGCAACGCGCCATCGTGATTCGGCACGTCCACCTCGGTGAGCAAGGTTCGCGTGCCTGGGTCGATGGCCTCGGCGGTGCGCACGACCTTGCCCTGGAATTTTTGCCCGGGATATTGCGTGAGCTCCAAGTACGCGCTGAGTCCCGCGTGAATCGAGGGAGCATAGGTTTCAGGGACGCTTACATAAACGCGGAGGGGATCCGTTTGCGCCAGAAAAAAGAGCTGTTGCGAAGCGCCGCCATTGCCGGCGTTGATCAGTGTTCCGGTATCCACGTTGCGCCGCGTGATGACGCCGCTGAACGGCGCGTAAATATGCTTGAACGATTCGAGTTCTTCGAGCCGCCGCACGTTGGCTTCTGAAGATTGCACGGTGGCCTTTTTGGCCTCGAAATCGCCGGTGGCGTTGTCTACTTCCTGTTTGCTGACACCATCCGTCTTGATGAGCTCGGCATAGCGAGTCGCCGTGATTTCAGAGAGGCGGGAGTTCGCCTTTGCGGTGTTAAGATCGGCGCGCGCTTGCATAAGCTGCTGATCCACTTCGGGAGTGTCAATGTCCGCAAGCGATTCCCCTTGCCGGACGCGGCTGCCAATGTCGCGGTACCATTTTTTCAAATAGCCGCTTGTGCGCGCGTAGATCGGCGACTCGACGTACGCCTGCATCGTGCCGGGAAGGACGAGATCCTCCTCTCCCGATTCGATTGCCGGATGAAATACGGCTACGGTAGGGATCGCCAGCGCTTCCGTTTCCTTCGCGAGGGCCTGATACTGCGTTCGGCGCTGGAACAACGTCAATGCGCCAAGGATCACCAGCACGATGACTCCGAGGAAAAGAATTATGAAGAGCCGGCCGCCCTTCCTGTGCGAATGCTCGTGAGACTCAGATTCCATCTAGACTCCGCCTTCCGTCATCGCCTAATCTTGCTCTTTGCTTCCACGTAGAACAATCTCAAATCGTTGCAGCCGCTGGTGAACCGCCTTGTGCTGCTTTCCGCTGCCGCCGTCCGTGAATCAATGAAAAAACGCAAGGCACAAAGAAGAGCGTCGCAAAGGTGGCAAAAATCAAGCCGCCGATTACGGCGCGTCCAAGAGGCGCGTTTTGTTCACCGCCTTCTCCGAGGCCCACGGCCATCGGCACCATACCGATGATCATGGCCAGAGCCGTCATGAGCACCGGGCGAATGCGCACGAAGCCCGCTTCGATGGCGGCATCGCGGGCGTTTTTGCCTTCATCCATCTGCTCGCGAGCGAACGAAACCATTAGGATGCTGTTGGCGGTCGCCACGCCCATGCACATGATCGCGCCCGTCAGCGAGGGCACATTCAGCGTGGTGTGGGTAAGCAGCAGCGTCCAGCAAATTCCCGCAAGGGCGCCGGGCAATGCCGTAATAATGATGAAGGGATCAAGCCACGACTGGAAGTTCACGACAATCAGCAGGTACGCGAGCACGATGGCTCCGAGCAATCCAATGGCGAGACCTGCGAAGGAACTCTTCATGGTTTGGACCTGGCCACGAGTGACGATGTGGCTGCCTTTTGGCAAATCCTTTTCGATGGATTGCACGCGCTTTTCCACTTCGTCAGCGACGCCGCCGAGGTCGCGGCCTTCCACCGCTGCGTACACATTGATCATCGGCTGCGTCGTGTAATGCGAGATTTCGGCCGGCCGTGCCGTTGTGCGTGTTTGTACAAGATTCCCGAGTATTTGAGGTGCGGCGCCGGGAGCACTTCCGTTGATCGGAGTGTTCTGGAGCGCCTGGTAGGAATCCACTCGATACTGTGGCATCTGCACAGCAACGCTGTATTCCACGCCGTTTTTGGGGTCGAGCCAGAAAGCAGGATTAGTCTGAAAGCTGGAGCTGAGAGAAACGAGAACGTTCTGCGCAACGTCACGAGACTGCATGCCAATCGATTGGGCGCGTGCCCGATCGATTTCCATAAACAGCGTGGGATTGTCAAAGGCCTGCTGAACGTGCACGTCCACGGCACCGGGAATATGGCGGAACTGGTTGGCGAGCCTTTCGCCGATCAAATAATTTCCGCGCTGGTTCATGCCGGTCACTTGCACATCAATGGGTGCGGGAGTTCCGAAATTCAGAATTTGCGTGACGATATCGGCCGGCTGGAAGAAAAATTGCACGCCGGGGAAACGCTGGGGGAGTTTTTGGCGCAAGTCGTTGATGTACATGCTGGTCGGCTTGCCGCGGACTTCTTTCAGTTGAACCAGGATTTCCGCATCGGAGCTCCCGATCGTGCCCGCGTTGCTGTAGGTAAGATTTATGCCGCTGTAGGGCAAGCCGATGTTGTCGAGGACCGTGGTCAGTTCGTCTTTCGGAATGGTTTCGCGGATAACGCCATTGACTTGGTCGGCGAGACGCGCCGTTTCTTCGATACGCAGACCCGTGCGAGCTCTCATATGCAAACGGATCTGGCCGGCATCGACTTTGGGAAAGAAATCGCGGCCAAGAACGCCGATAAGCAAGAGTGAAAAACCGCAAAACGCAAGAAAACATACGGCGAAGAGCCTGGGCGAATGGAGCGCAGTGCGCAAAGCCCTCCGATATCCCTCGCGGAAACTTTCAAAGCCCTTTTCAAAACCCTGCTGATAGCGCCGGAAAAAGCCCATCTTCTCCCCGATGTGATCTTCGGACTGATATTCGTCCTCGGAGCTCAGGAGATACATTGCCAGCGTCGGCACGATCGTCCGCGACCACATATAGGAAGCCAGCATGGCAAAGCTCACCGCTTCCGCAAGCGGCACAAACAGAAACCGTGCAACTCCCGACAGGAAAAACATGGGGATGAAAACAATACAAATGCAGAGCGTGGAAACAAAAGCAGGCACGGCGATCTGCTGGGCGCCATCCAGGATTGCTTGAACGGTTTCCTTGCCCATCGCCAGGTTGCGGTTGATGTTTTCAATCTCGACGGTAGCGTCATCCACCAGAATGCCGACGGCGAGCGCGAGACCGCCCAGCGTCATGATGTTGATGGTCTGGCCGAGTGCGCTGAGGCAGAGAATGCTGACAAGAATCGACAAAGGAATCGAAATGGCAATGATCAGAGTGCTCTTCCAATTCCCGAGGAAGAGCAAAATCATGATCGCCGTGAGGCACGCAGCGATGATCGCCTCGCGGATGACGCCCAGGATGGAAGCGCGAACGTAGAGCGACTGGTCGAAAAAGGTGGAGATGTGCAGCCCTTCGGGGAGTGAACCCTTGTTGTAGTCGAGCATCTTCTTTACGCGGTCGACGATATCAAGGGTCGAAGCGCCGCCAGTTTTGTAGATGCTCATGAGCACGCCGCGCTGGCCATTGGACAAAACGACGTTTGTCTGCGGAGAGAAGCCGTCGCGAACGTGAGCAACATCCTTCATGTAAATCGTCGCGCCGTTGACGGTCTTTACCGGCAAATCATTGAGTTCGTCAACGGTCTGCGGACTGCCATTCATTTCGACCATGTACTCAAGTGGGCCCAGTTTCGCCGTTCCCGTCGGCAGGATCAGGTTTTGGGCATTCACGGCGTTGACGACGTCAACCGCAGAAAGTCCCTTCGACTGGAGGGCCTTGGTATCAATATCGACGCTGACGACGCGCTGCTTGCCGCCGTAGGGAAAAGGCGTTGCCGCGCCGGGAACTGTGGCGAGCTGGGTGCGGATGAAATTGTTGCCGTAATCGAAGAGCTGCTGCTCGCTGAGGGTGTCGCTGGTCAGGCCAATCTGAATGACCGGCACGGTCGAAGCTGAATAGATAATCACCAGGGGCGGAGTGGTGCCCGGCGGCAGGAATCGCAGAAATGTTTGCGAGATGGCTCCTGCCTGTGCGAGCGCCGTCTGGATGTTTGCGCCGGGCTGGAAGTAGACCTTGATGACGGCAATCCCGTTCAGCGATTGCGATTCGATGTGCTCAACGTCGTTGACCAGCGTGGTGATACCGCGCTCGACGTTGGAAGTGATGCGCTGCTCCATTTCCTGGGGCTGCAGGCCGTTGTAGGTCCAGACGAGACTGATGACCGGAATGTTGATATCGGGAAAAATGTCGACCGGGGTTCGGAGGAGCACAACTGGCGTGAGCAGAATAATCACGAGCGCCATCACGACAAACGTGTATGGCCTCGCCAGCGCTAATCGAACAATCCACATTGGGTGTTACTTTATTCCTTTGAGCCGGCTCGGCGATCTGCGATGCGCGAGGGCATACCGGCGGGGCCCCGCGTCGGGATTCTACTTAGATTCGCGATGGCGTTTCTTTGGGTACGGTCATGGTTTGAATGCAAAGCCTCCTGGAGCGCTTGCCCGCACGTCCTGCTTCTTGACTTCGCACGCGAGCATTCCGCATCTGAAAAAAACTCAGATGCACACCAGAACCTAAATCTCGCAAATTGTATCGGTTAGGGAGCGCCATCGGAAGGTGCCTCTCATTTCCAAACCGATTGGATGCCGCCATTCTGGCGCAGGGTACTGGCATAGCTCCATCCAATTTGGACTCTGAATCGGCATGGATGCAGGTCGAAGAAGCGGGGGAATTGGGAACGAACTTCGAGGTCGTCGCTACTTGTGCGTTATGGTGAAGACGCCGTCCCATCCTGAGGATGGCTCGTCGAAGAGATAGTCCTGGCAACGTTTCCAGTAGGTGCGTGAAGGGCCTTCATCGGGCCACTTGTCGAGAATAATCTGAAACGTTTTCTGCGCTTCGGCCCACTCGCGCTTGCGGTAGAGCTCGCGAGCATGCTGGAAGAGAGAAATGCGCGCGCGCACATCTTCCGGGGTGCCGTAGACGGAATTCTGGCCCGCGCGGCCGATGAGCTCGTAAATTGTCACCGGTTGCAATTTGCCTTTTACGCGGATCAGGTCCAGCTCGCGAAAAACGAAGCCATCATCCTTGGTCGCAGCATAGGTCGTTTCATTGACCAGGATGTGCGTGCCGTAATCTTTGTTGAGCCCTTCGAGGCGGGAGGAGAGATTCACGGTGTCGCCGAGAGCCGTGTAGCCGTAGCGCAAGACCGAGCCCATGTTGCCGACGCTGGCCACTCCGGTGTTCAGGCCGATGCCGATGTCGAGGTGCGGCTTGCCTTCGGCTTCCCACTTCTTTTGCATCTCGCGCACGCGGTCCATCATTTGCAAGCCCGTATTGCAGCCCCCGGCGGCGTGCCCCGGCTCTTCGAACGGCGCGCCCCAGAAAGCCATCACCGCATCGCCGATGTATTTATCGAGCGTGCCGTGGTGTTCGAAAACGAGGCCGGTCATGTCCGAGAGATATTGGTTGAGAAAGAGCGCCAGCTCCTGGGCGTCTAATTTTTCTGAAATAGTGGTGAAGCCGCGGATGTCGCTGAACATCACGGTAATGTCGGTTTTTTTCGGCTCGACAAGCTGAGGATTAACAAGCAGGCGCCGGATCACTTCGGGGCTGAGGTATTGACCGAAGGCGGTGCGTACACGGCGCTTTTCTTTTTCTTCAAAAAGCGAGCGGTACAAGGAGACGAGGAGAACGTTAGTTGAGAGCGTGAGCGCTGGGACGAGCAGATTGAGCCACCAGCCGTGAAGGAAAGCCCAGAAGTTTACGGCAACTATGGGCAGAAGCAGCGACACGCCAAACCACATCCAGCGCGGTGAAACCAGGGCCATCCAGATCCCCAGCGGAATGCCAAAAAACAGTATTAGAAGCACGTCTGCAAGTGCCTGGCGGAAGCCGTGCTTCAGAAACCGCTGATTCAAAATGTTGTCAATCACATTGGCGTGAATCTCCACTCCCGGGTAGTTTGTTCCGCCGTAAGGGGTGCCGCGAAGATCGCCGATTCCGGTAGCGGTGGCTCCAACCAAAATGATTTTTCCTTGAAAAGCGCCGGGAGGGAAAGTTTTCTGGAGAACATCGACGATGGAATAGTGCGTGAACGTGCTGGCGGGCCCCTGATAGTTGATCATCATCTGGCCGCGGCCGTCGGGATGAAGAAGCAGCGCTTTGCCGAAGCGAATCTCGACGATTCCCTGCGGGCCATAGATCAGATTCATGTCTTGCGCCGGAGGGCCGAGGTACGCGCGAGCCGTCATGAGATCCAGTGAGGGGTAAATGTCCCATTCGTCGGGATTCTTAGTGCGTCCATAGGGGAGGACCAAGGAGGCCCTTCGCACGATTCCATCCGCATCCGGCGGTGCGTTGAAGAAACCCGTCCAGGAATAATCGCCGTTGAGGGCCGAGGTCAGTTGATCAAGATTGGCCTCGGCGCCCTGGGGCAAGAGATTCGTATTCGCGAAGGCTTCCAGCATTCCGGCCTTTTCCTGTTTTTGAGATTCGAGGTGAAGTGGATGCGCCGGCGGGTACGCGAAAAAACCAATCTGGTTGGCGTAGGCGTCGAGGGCGGAAGCTTCCATTCCCCGGAGGTCGGCGTCCGTGAAGAGAAAATAGTTGCCGAGGACGACAGGGCCAAATCTTTGGATTGCAGTCGCGAATTGCTTGTCCGCATCAAATGACGCGGCGAAGCGCTGAACTTCCGCAGAAAGTTTGGCGTCGACCGGTTCTCCCCGTTTCCGCCGGGCCTCCAATTCGGCCCAGAGAGCGCGAATTGGCGCCGCGGACCGATCCGGTTTGCTGAACGTGATATCGAATCCCACTACTTTTGCGCCGTCGTCATGCAAAACGTCGAGCGTCCTGGCGAAGTTTGTACGTGAGAAGGGCCAGCGGCCGAGGACTTCCTGCGCGCGCTGGTCTATGTCAATAACGACGATCCGCGGATCCGGATGCGAATAACGCTGAGGTCGGTATCGAAAGCGGGTATCCAGCGTGGCGAGCTCAAGCCGCTGTATGAATTCGAAAATCGGCGTGGGGCGCTCGCCGACAAATGTGAAAACATATAAGAAGAGGGCGAAGATGGTAATCGAGAGGCTGAGGAGAAAGGAAACACGATGCCGCCACCACGATTGCAGGAGTTCGTAGAGGCCGAAAACGCCCCGCCGTTGCCAGAACCCCTCTGACGGAGCTGCCATCGCGCGTCGAGTGCTACTCGCGGAAGATGAAGTTCAGCCGCACGCCGGAGACTTCGATGAGATCGCCGTCGTTGAGCCGCACCGGGCCTTGAATGGGGGTGCCGTTCACATTGGGCACTTTGTCGCCGGGACCGAGGTAGTAGCCGTCATCGCGCTGATTGATCTGTGCGGCCATCTGCGGCTTGAACCGCCCTTTCACCCGAACCGTGGCCATGGCGGATTTTCCGATGACCGTGAGTTTGTTGGTTAAAACGTATTCTTTTTGATCCGTTTTTCCATTCAATACGACGAGAGTGGGAACCTTCATGCGAGTCCCGGCAAATTGCATGGATTCGCCCATGGCGGCAGCCTGCGACAACATTTGGCGGCGCTCTTTCGTGTCCAGAACCATCGTTTCGTTGATGCGCGGAGCAGCGGTCTTGCGCCCGGTGTCCCAGGGCACGGGCGCGTCGCCGCTGGTGTCCACCTTGATGTGGTGCTTGCCGATATGAATCTTGTCTCCGTCGTGCAATGTGGCGCGCTCGATGCGCAGATCATTCACGAACGTGCCGTTCAGGCTGTCGAGGTCTTCGACGACCAGCCGGCCGGCTTCAAAATAGATCTTTGCGTGGTGATTTGACACGGCGAGGTTATCGACGGACAAATCGTTGTCCGGCGAGCGGCCGATGGTTACCGGCCGGCTGCCAACGGGCAGCTCTTGCACGATTTTATTTTCAAACATGAGGCTGAGCTTCGGCATCTCAATTCCCTCCAGCGGAACCGTTTCCGCTTGCTTCTTTCGGCGCCCCGCGGCGCAGCCACGAAAACCACCCCTTGGAATCCGATTCGAGGCGCACAACAACTACGGTGATGTTGTCCCCGCCACCGCGTTCGTTAGCGAGCGCTATCAGCTTCTCCGACGCCTTGGTCGGATCCATTTCAGATTGCAGCGTGCCGGCGATCTCCGGCTCGGTCACCATGCGCGTCAGACCGTCGGAGCACAGCAACAAGACATCGCGCGGCATAAGCATCTGCTCTTCGGCGTCCACTTCGATTTCCGGCTGTGCGCCCAGCGCGCGCAGCAGCACGCTCTGCATATCGCTCTCTTCCGCTTCAGCCGCGGTCAGGATGCCGCGCCGCACTTGTTCGGCGACGAGAGAATGATCCTGGGTGAGCTGCAGCAGGCTGCCAACACGCAGAAGATAGGCGCGGCTGTCACCAACATGAGCAATGCTTACTTTCGAGCCGTCAATCCACACGGCAGTCATCGTCGCACCCATGCCTTGCTGTTCCGGATGTTCTTCCGCCGACTTGAAGATGCTCCTGTTGGCCAGGTGGACGGCGCTCGCAAGCCGTCTCGTTTTGCCGCTTAAGCCAGGCTGCTCTTGACCGTAAAATGGAGCGGCTGGATTATTCTCCGCGTCGGTGCAATGCTTCACTACGGTTTCCACCGCGAGAGCGCTGGCGATTTCACCATGCGCTTCGCCGCCCATGCCATCGGAAAGCACAAAAAGGTTTAGCGGCGTAACGATGCGGAAGCAGTCTTCGTTGTTTGTGCGTACGCGGCCCACATCGCTCACGCCGCCGCTCACGATTCTCACACTAGCTCCCATAGCTGCTGGCAGAATACACCCCGCCCACACCTATCCCGGGCATTCCTCTTCCCAACGTAACAGAGCCGCAAGAGCGGCGAAAGGCTCTGAACCCTACTAATTACTCGCTAATTCGCTACATTCCCGCAGTGAAGCTAGCCATCCCCTTTGGTTTCTGGATGTTACGGACGTCCTGGCCTTTTATGCTTTCCGTGCCTAGCTGACCCGCTTCCGCTATACTCTCGGTTCGCGCGGAGCGCCCCGTCTCTGCTGCCCAACACCCGTCCTTTATGAGTGGAATCGAGAAACCGCTGCTCCCGCGCAACCCGCGCCCCAGTCGCGCAGCGCTCAGCGCTAACCAGGCCACCCGTGAATTGGAAGAGCTGAACCGTATTGGAATTGCGCTTTCCGAAACGCGAGATGTCGCGCTGCTTCTCAATCTCATCCTCAGAAAAGCACGGGAGATTACCGCGGCGGATGCTGGCTCGCTCTATCTGGTCGAGAGGGATTCGGAAACGGCGAACCGCGCCTTGCGACCGCCGCGGCTGCGCTTCAAGCTGATCCAGAACGACAGCGCGCAATTTCCATTTAGCGAGCACACCCTTCCGCTGACGGAAGAATCCATCGCAGGATATTGCGCGCTGCATGCCGAGGTGATTGAACTCGCCGATGCCTATCGGATTCCCAAGTCGCGGCCCTTTCATTTCAATTCGTCGTTCGATCAGGAGGCCGGTTACCGCACGCGTTCGCTGATCGCGCTGCCGATGAAAAATGGCAAGGGCGAAGTTCTGGGCGTGCTGCAGCTGATCAACTGCAAGCGCAACCCAAGGGCGCGGCTGACGGGCGCCCCGACGGTGCGCCGGTGGGTGCGCGCATTTCCAGAGCGAGGCGCGCGGCTGGCGCTTTCGCTGGCATCGCAGGCCGCCGTAGCTTACGAGAATTCGCGTTTGTACCAGGACATCGAAAACCTGTTCGATGGTTTCGTGAACGCGGCGGTGAAGGCCATTGAACAGCGTGATCCCACGACTTCCGGCCATTCCCATCGCGTATGCGAGATGACTGTGGCGCTGGCGGAGGCCATCGATCGCGAGGCGCGCGGGCCTTACGGCGATCTGCGCTTTTCCCGCGAACAAATGAAAGAAATCCGCTACGCTTCGCTCCTACACGATTTCGGCAAAGTCGGCGTGCGCGAAGAAGTGCTGGTCAAAGCGAAAAAACTCTATCCGCTGCAGTTCGTCCGCGTGCTGGATCGCTTCGATTACATCCGCCGCGATATTGAAGCGCGCGTCTCGCAGCAAAAGGTGGAAGCGCTGCTCTCCCTCTCACGCAAAGAAGCCGAGAAGCGCTTGCGTATTCTCGACGAGGAAGCCCGGCGTTTGCTGGGGGAACTCGATCGTTATGGGGAGTTCATCGCCAGAGCCAACGAGCCGACGCTCCTTCCTACGAGCGACTTTGACATGTTGAACGAAATCGCCCACAAGACCTACCGTGATCCCCGCGGAACGGAGCGCCCGTACTTGTCCTCCGAGGAAGTGCGCTTTCTGTCCATCCCGCGCGGCAGCCTGGACGCCGACGAGCGCCGCCAGATCGAATCGCATGTGCTGCACAGCTTCAATTTTCTCGCGCAAATCCCGTGGACCGAAGAATTCCGCGGCATCCCCGAAATTGCCCGCGCACATCACGAGAAACTCAACGGCAAGGGGTATCCTTTCGGATTGAATTCGAACCAGATTCCCATCCAGGCCAAGATGATGACCATTTGCGATATTTACGACGCGCTATCCGCTTCGGACCGCCCCTATAAACGAGCGATTCCCACCGACCGCGCCCTCGATATTCTGAAGCTCTGCGTACGCGACGATGAGATCGATCCCGAGCTGTTCCGCGTTTTTCTGGATGCCCAGGTGTACCGCCTGGCTGGCAAGTCGTCATGACGTTCTCCACTACAATCCCACGCATGCCCTTGCGGCGCTTCTTTCGGTTCGGCTTGTTTCTTGGAATTGTTTGTGCGGTTGCACAACTTTGTTCGTTTGCGCGGCCGCAACAACAGGCGCCCGCGGCATCCGGCGCGCGAATCCTCCTGCTTCCGCGGCAAATCGTTTCCGGCGAGCGCGCGACGCTGGCCGTACTCGATGTAAGCGGGCGGCTGACGCCCGGCGTAACCGTCAATTTTTCCAACGGAGACAAACTCGCAACCGATGCCACGGGTAGAGCTCTGTTCGTCGCTCCGTTGACTCCGGGAGTTCTTTTCGCTTCCATTGTGGGACGCACTGGCCGCGTAACCACCGCCGTTATCCCGCCTTCCGAGGCCGCGTCGCCCTCGCTGGAAATAGCCTCCGTGCCGCGCGTTGCTTCGTTAACAGATCGCTTTGAACTCCTCGGACGCGGTTTCTGCGGCGACGCGGACTCCAACCAAGTCTCGGTGTCGAGCCATCCAGCGCTGGTCCTCGCGTCCTCGCCAGTTTCTCTCGTCGTTCTTCCGCCGATGGATTTGGGCCCTGGGCTCGCAGCAGTTAACGTTTCCTGTGCAAATCATCAAGCGCCTTCTTTTTCTGTGGCGTTCGCCGCACTTGACCTCGAGGCGGATTCGTCGCCGCTCAAGCCGGGAGAGCATCGGGCGCTCACCGTGCGCGTTCGCGGCAGCACGGCGAAGATCGCGCTGGAAGCCCGAAATCTTGCCCCGGGAATCGCGGAGCTCTCCGGCGGGAATCCGACCCGACTATTGAGCAGCGGCGGCCCGGAAAATTTCGCGCGCTTCGACCTGATTGGCAGGAAGAACGGCAGCTTCCTGATTTCAATACGTCTCGTTCCATCCTTCGCGCGCCCGCAGTGACTCCGCCCCCCTGAACAGAGGGAAATCGACTCAGCGAACTTTCGGTGAATTCCCTTCTTGAGAGAAGAACTAAGCGCTTTTCTTGACACTCGCCTCAGCCGGAAGAGCAAGGTTGCCCTGCGCATTTTCCAGGGTTGCGTCGTCGGTACCGCCACCTAGCATCCCTTCCAGGGTACTTTGTGCTCTTTCGAACAGCTTGTCGGATTCGCTGTAACTCTGCTGTGCGTTTTTCAAGTGCGTACCCAAGACTCCAAATTTATCCGTAAACTTCGCCATCTGTATTTCCATGCCGGAAAGACTAGCCAGGAGCCGTTTGGCATTCTCCTCCATCTGCATGCCGCGCAGCCCCATGGCAATGACGCACAAATGCGCGTAGAGCGTATTCGGCGAAACCGCAATGACCTTTTTGTCGCGGCAATAGCCGTCCAAAGGCTGGCCTTTGTTGTCTTGCGTCATGAGGAGTTCGTAGTAGACGCTCTCCGAAGGAACAAATATCAATGCGATATCGAGCGTACCTTCATCCGGCACGATGTATTTCTTGGCGATAGCGTCCGCGTGGCCCTTCACTGCGAGTGTAAACGCCCGGCGCGCTTCATCGCCCTCGGCTGCAATTCTGCGGTAGGCGTCGAGCGGAAACTTTGAATCGATGGCCAGCAATTTCTTGTCGCGAAGCTTGACCACGGCGTCGGCTGCCTCGCCACTCGAGAAGCGGTACTGCATTTCGTACTGTGTTGGTGGAAGGGAGTCTTCCAGCAGCCGCTCCAGAGTGACTTCCCCCAAGGATCCACGCGATTTCGCGCCGCCCAAAATGCCTTCGAGGGTCTGCGCCGTTTGCGACATCTGCTGTCCCGCAAGCTGCACCGCTCCGAGTTGTTTTTGGATCTCGCCGATCTGATCGCGAGTGTTCTTCAGCTCGTCAGCCATCTTCGCTTGCGCGTCGGAAGTCATTTGGCCGGTGATCTGAGCCGAATTGCGAATGGCATCCTGCAGGGCAGGCGTGACGCTATCGAGGCGTTGCGCGACGCCCTTGGCGATAGTTTCCAGTTGGCCGGTGCTTTTGGCCTGCGCCGTCGCAACCGATTGCAAGTCACGGCGCAATTCGTTCATTTGCGATTCGATTGCTTCGCTCTTCTGGCGGCTCTGTGAACTCTGCAAAATCAGCCAGAGAACCAGGACCGCCACAAAAATCACCACGCCGATCAGGGCCACGTTCATTCGTTCTCCAATGCGTCCACGAAAAACCGTCTCCTTACTTTACTCGCAATACTTTGCTCTTCAAACTACCACCAAAACAAAGAGGGCCCCCCGGGAGGGGCCCTCTTTAGTTTGAATTTTCAACTGGCGACTTGGATTTTCGTCCTTCCTACCAAGCTAACTTGAGCGCGAACTGGAACTGCCTAGGATCCAATGCCGCCGTTGGCTGACCGGCATTGCATCCCGCCGGGTCCGTTGGGCTGCATAGGGGGCTGACATCGGCGACGTTGTTGCGATTGAACAGATTGAACATATCGGCGATAAGGTCTAGCCTGAGCCGTTCGCCGAGCGGAATGCGCCTGGCGACACGCATATCCCATTGGAAGAAGCCCGGACGAACAAACGCGTTACGTCCCAGGTTTCCTGTGCAGCCCACCGGGGGGGTGAGTGAGACCGCCGGGGGGATCGGCACAGGGGCGGGGGGAATCTGGACCGCGAAGGGCGCGCCACTGTTATCCACGCAGACGTTCGGTAGAACAAAGGACTTACCAGGGATGTATTGTGAAGAGACGCCGCCTGCGCCTACAGACGGACGGCCTCCATTAGACGAAAAATCGAATCGGAAATCCGTGCCTGTCAGGACGGTGAACGGGCGGCCCGAGGCTAGTTCAACGATTGGGGAGACGGTGAAGTTGCCGAAGAACTTCCTGGCAAAGCCGTCGCCCGAATGCGATTCCGGAGTCTGGAAAACGCCGCTGGTGACCCAGCGGTGGCGCTGATCGAAGCTGGAGTTCGCGCGCTCGAGGTTCGGGAAGCGGTTATCTTGCGGCTCGAGCAGAGTCTGCAAGTCGGTGGAATCGTCGATCGCATGCGACCAGGTGTAGCTCGACAGGAATTCGAAGTGGCTCGTAAAACGCTTGGAGAAATTTGCCGTGAGTCCGTGATAAATGGAGTTTCCGGAAGACTCTTGCTGGTCCACGCTGGCCCAAGGTACTTGTACTCCTGGGAAGCCAGTGGGATAGCCCGCCAGAGCGGCAAGAGCCACCTCGTTGGGATACCCGCCTGCGAGGCCTGCGAACGAGGGGTTGGGGCCAGATGGCTTGAAGAAGTTGAACAAGGCGGCGGTGCCGACAAACTGGCCATTCAGAGGGGCGAGACCGGCGAGGGCAGGACAATTGACGAGAACCCCCAGCGCCCTAGGCGCAATCACGTTAACGCCGCAGGTGCTCGATGTAGCACCAGTATTGCCAAGAGGTGCGACCACGCCAAAAGGATTATTGCCCGGGATGCCCGCAGCCAGTGCATTGCGGAGGTTCTGGGCCAGAAGCTTTGGATCGGTGGAATCAATGTTTCGGGGCCGGTTCAAGTGCACGGCGTGGGTATAGGAATAGCCGATGCTGAACTTGTAGTCGTGACCGAGTTGACGCTCAATCGTCAAGTTACCTTGCTGGGCGTAGGCATATTGGAAGTTCCTTGCTATGGGCAGCGTAAAAGGCAGAAGGGCCACCGGGAAGCCGGTTTGGAGGAAGTTCTGGTTGTTGAAGAAGGGGCTGTTCTTTGGATCGAAGCGCTGCTCATTCGGCAGGTAAGTGATGCCGGGGATGCCCGTAGTGTTCAGGACTCCCTGAAAGATGGATGCACCGTTGGCAGCCGTTGGATTGGTGGCCATAAGAGCCCGAGTGGGCGTGCCACCGAAGATCAGGAGTTGTGAGGAAAGCGCGCCATCGGAGGTGGTGGAGAGAAAAGCAGAGGCAAATGAGGGGTGATCATAAAAAAGTCCGTAACCCGCGCGGATGGCTGTCTTGCCGTTACCCATGGGATCCCAGGAGAGGCCAAACCTTGGCGACACGTTATTGAAATCGCGAGGATATCCCTCGGTCACTTTGAACGCTGCTTCTGCCGCAGCGTTGAGATCCGTGGCTGGCTTGAATTGCGCCGTCAACTCCAGGTCATAGCGCACGCCATAGTTCAAAGTGAGTCGTGGACTGATCTTCCAGCTATCCTGGATGAAGAATCCCATGAGAGGGTCGTTGAACAGTCGGTTGGAATTCCCGATGCCCTGGATGAATGTAGTCGGCAGGCCTAATCCGTAAGCCTGCACACCGGTGAAACCTGGGACGGTCACGCCATTGAACGTAGTGGGCAACGACAAGTTCGACGCGGTAAGCCCGCCGAAGTTCATCACGCCGCCAAAATTCAGTTCAAAGACTTGCGCCTTCTTGGAACGCAACTGGATGTAATTGATGTCCGCGCCCATCTTAAAAGTATGGTGTCCCTTGACCCAGGCGAGATTGTCCGTCCACTCAAAGCGCCGTTCGATGCGGTCCTCTGTCGAGAAAGGCTCGCGGCCGAAGAAAGCAAAGCCGGGAATATTTACGCCGAGGCCGCCGCCGCCCGGGAGTTGGGAGAAGCCATAGTGCAAGCCGCGGCGCGCATACTGGAAGCGGGCGGTGTTCACGAGCGATGGACTGAAGACGGTGTCGTGCTGGAAAACACCGGCAACATCGCGGGTTTGTTGCAAGGAGGTACGTGAACCGGCGTTCTGACCAAAGTTTTGATTCTGCGCGTTGACCTGAATCCCCGTGATCAGGGATGGCGATACGCTAACGCGAAGGAAGGAGTTGTTATTTGAACTCCAATGCTGATCCAGGCGGGCGGACCATAGGCTGGTTCCCTCCTTAATGGGGTAGTTTCCCCTCAGGGAATTCAGCCGAACGAAGGAACCTGGCAGCGGGACGAGATTGCTGGCCGTGCAATTGCCCGGAATACTTGGATTGCAATCGATGGGAATAGGAAAGCGCGGGCCCGGGGGCGCGCCAGAAAGCGCTCCCGGATCAATCCCGGTTAGCGCGACGCTCGATGATGACCCGGCCAGCGCGAAAATCTTCCCTGCCAACTGTGGGCCGCCAAGGGCGCCGAGTACCGCCGGGTTGTTGACAAAATCTCGCTGAGCAGGCGTCATAAGTAAAGTGACCCCGGGGATCACCGGTGTCGTCGCCGGCACGAAGTTGAAGTTATTCTGGCCAATGTTCGTGAATCCCGTTTCTTGCCTCCGAGTGGTCTCGTACGAAAAAAAGTAAAATGTCTTGTCTTTCACAATGGGCCCGCCGATAGTCGCTCCAGCCTGCACGCGGGTGTACGCCTGTTTCACCGGATTTACCGCTCCGGTCACCGGATCGACTTCCACTGAAAACGAGTTTCGCGCTTGGAACGCCTTATTCCGCAGAAATCCAAAGACGTTGCCATGGACATCATTTGAGCCACCTTTCGTGACGATATTGATGACGCCGCCCATGGCTCTGCCGTATTCCGCGTTGTAGTTACTTAGAATGAGCTGGAATTCCTGTACGGCTTCCTGTGATACCGTTGCCCGGATGCCGTTCACGGAGTTATCCACAGCGTCCGCTCCATCCACCGATACCATGTTCGACCGTGCACGCTGCCCACCGACATTCAGCCCGCTCGTGGGCGCAGCTCCGATCGAAGGGGCGGCATCGCGGTGCGTCTGCGAATTCGTCAACGTGAAGTTGATATAGCCTCGCCCATTGATTGGCAGGTTGTCTATCCGCCGCTCGTCCACCGTCTGCGAGACCTCGGTTTTCTGTGTCTCGACTAGTGCCGTCGAATCGCTAATCACAATGGACTGGGATTGCGTGCGCAATTGGAGGTGCGCATCGTAGATGAAGGGAGTGCCAACCGTTAAAACCAAATCGGAAATTTCCAGCGTGGCAAAGCCTGCTCCGGCATCCACAGACAGTTTGTAACCCCCCGGAGGAAGCTGCACAAAGCTATAATGGCCGGAATCATCGGTCGTTGTGGTCCGCGAGGCTCCGGTGGAGACAGAGGTTACTGTGACCTTTGTCCCTTTTAGTACCCCGCCGGACGGATCGGTGACGGTACCAGAGAGATCAGCCGTATTCGCTTGCGCCGAGGCCATCGCGGCGCACGCCAGCACCAGAATGCACAAAATCATTACGCTTATGACTGACCGCGAAGCGATCAGCGCACACACACCCTGTCGGCGTTCCATTAGTCCTCCTAGTTTGGCACCCGCGAATCTCCGCTACCCCTAGCGGTGGCGGGTCACCCCCGCCGCTTCCCTGCGTACGCAATTGAATACTGGGCTTTTACTGCAATACACCGTTGCTTTCAACTGAAAACTTCCAAGCCGGGGTCGCGAAGCAACTACTCCCGCGAACGCCCACGGTTTACACCGTCAGATGCATCAAATTCCCCCAGGGATCTTCTGACTTCCCCCGCAGCATCACCCAAGTTTGAAGAACTGGCAAGAGACAAGGAGCGAAACAGAAGGGAGAAAATGGAATGTCGCTACTTGTCGTGATGCCGGTGCCCCCCTCTTGGTGCAAGAATTGGAAAGGAAAACAGCTTGGTGTGCTGAAGGATAGCGGTCCCCTGGTTCCTATGCTTTTCTGGATTTTAGAGCAGCTTGGTCTAGACGTGGAGATTACGTTGCACAAGCTTGCGCAGTTTTTCGCGGTCTTCGTCGCGCATGTGCACAAATTCCACGCCGCTGCCGTTCGGGCCGATGTTTCGGACCACGGCTGTAAAACTGATCTTGCGCAGGCCGGAGCGAACCTCAAGCTTGATCGAATCGCCAACGCTCAGTTTCTTCGGCGATTCCAGATAGGCGCCGCCTAGGCTGATGGTCTTCACTCGCACCAGACCCTCTTGTGAGCCTTCAATGTGGGCCCGGAGCGGTGATTCTAATGGCACACGAGTGTAGCGCCGCGGTACCACATAGCTGGCACTCGGCTGCGCCGCGGATTCGTACGCAGCACGCGCCCGCGCGGACGCCGGACGATTCTCGATCATCCCCAGCGCATCCTCCGCTGCGGCGCGCAACCCGGATGGTTCGGCATACGTCAGCCCTTCGCGGCTTTCCGCCAGGTTGCGAAGAAGTTCCCCCGCCTCCGTTGCCCGCATGCGTCCCAGCGCTTCGATGGCTTTAATGCGCACAAACTGATCGCGCAGAATCTCGTGTTCGCCCGCAGCGATCTCCATCAGTTGCGCCACCGCCGTGGTTTCCTGCGCCAGGCCGATCTGATCGATCATCATGGGCACGACCAGCGGATGGGCATCCGCGAGGATCGCCGAAAACACGAAGGCAACGCTGTGTATCGATGCGGAATTGGCAGGACGCGAAAGTTCGCTCACCGCCAAATCCTGCAAGTTCCATTCCCAGCTTGCCATCGCGCGCGCCAACCCGCGCAGCAGACGCTCCGGGTCCGCCGCTGCGAGCAGTTTGATCGCCGCAGTTACGCGCTGGCGGCGTGCTTCATATAGCCGAGCCTCGAGCAGATTCAAAACCGGCACGCCAATCGCGCGCAATAACCGCGCCATCGGCGGCACCAGCTCCGCGCCTCGGGGATCGGTGAGGAGTAACGTCAAGCGATCCAGCAGCCGTTCTGGATCGCGCTGCAACAATCGAGGCAGCACAGGATCCAACGCCCGGTTTGCCAGCGCTGCATCCGCCAGCAAAAGCCAGCGGTCTTGCGCGACGAGTCGGCTCCCCAGCGCGGCCATATGGTCGTGCTCTTTGTCCCGCGGCGCATTTTCCAGGCTCGTCAGGATCGCTTCGAATCCCCCATAGTCCGCGCGGTTCACGGCAATGCGGCCAAGCGATTCCACAAATGCTGCGAGCAATCCTGCCGTTTCGGGAGTCGTTTCTTTGTCCAAAGCTTTCAGAGCCCCGCGGCTCAAATCTTCGGGCACTTGATTGGGCCAGAGCGATTCGATAGTGGACGTCAGTTCGTTCAGTCCTGCGGCGACGCAGCGCCGCGCGGATGCTTCCACATGTTCGAGGCGTCGCGCGTAATTCATTACGATGTTGCGCGCTTCGCGGCGCGGCGCATCCGCGCCGGCATCCGCAAGTTGCCCCAGCGTCTGGCTCAACGCCGGCACAGGAACGCACCATACATCTGCCCCGCGCAAAACTGCAGATTTTTCACGCGCCGGCAGCTCCATCCAGAATCGATCGATCAAATTTTCGCGATGCGTATCCGTCGCCCACGTTACCGCAAGCGATGAGAGATGTTGCGAAGAATGCGGCCCGGAGTACCCTCCCGAGCTCACGATCACGTCGCCCAAGCGATCGAACATCGGCCGCACCGAGGCCGGCGTCAGCGACCCGCTGGAGAATTCCGCGTTCAGAAACTCAAAAATGATATTTTCGGAAAGCCGCAGCAAATACGGCTGTGGCCGTTCGCCTTCCCGCGGAGCATACTGCGAGACGGAGCTGAGCATCATGCAAACACTGTCGCGGCTGGCTTCCTCCATCGCGCCGTGAATCGCACGCGCCGCCTCTTCCGGCGAAAGACCGCGCTCGCTGTCCAGCGGTGGAGTCAGGCGCGCCAGCAGCCGCAAGCTCGCCACCAGATCGTCGAAATCCGGCGCGTGAATCGGCGTATCGGCCTTCTCGCGAGGCGAATGCCCGCCATAGGCCACCAACGCGGCGATCAGGCTCGCCAGCACGGTGTCCACCCTGCGCTCCGTTTGCGTATTCACAGTAATGCCTTCCACGCGCTGCTCTAGGAGTCGTGCCGGCCACCACGCGCTCCCCACATCCTTCGCCGGCCCTTGCGATCTTAGCAACGATGCTTTCACGAGTCGGGCAAGCGTGTCCAGTTCGCCTACATGAAATTTCTTCGAGAAGACCAGAGTTTCGATGCCTGCGCGCTGCAGCTCCGCCGCCAGCGCCTGCATTTCTCCGCGCGCGTCCGCGAGGTGCGCGTCACTGATTCTTGGAGCTACCACGCCGCCACGCTCGATTCGAATCTCGAGTCCGCCCAGCATCTCGGCCGTGTTTTTCAATGAATCGTATGCGCCGTCCAGGCTGTCCAGCCTGCGCGGATGATTTTTGTCATAGAATCGCTCTGCCCGGAGCAGCAGATGCAGACTTCGCAGGGCGCGACGAACTTCGTTGGCCTTCTGGTCCGTTGCCACTGCTTGAATTCGCGTTGCTGGAGCTGCCAGCAAACGCCGCGATGAATTCGGGCCCGCAGTCGCGTCCGCTTTCGGCGAGGCTTTGCGCTCTGCCTTCTGAATCGAGATGGCCGCCCGTGAAACCAAATGAGACTCTCCGCTTCCGGTCCCCGTCGTTCCTGCACGCTGTTTCGAACCCGTGGGAGTCTGTCGAAGCCTGCGACTACTTCGCGGCTGGGCAGGTGGTCCCTACAAATAAGGAAAGCACGCTTCCGGCCTGGTTCCGTGCCGGCTAAGTGCCTTATCCTGAATGAATACTTGGTCTAGTCCTAGAACTATCGATGACCCGATGTAACAAATTGTTACGATTTCGGGAGTAGGCCTGAGACTCTCTTGGGACTCTAGGAGCCGCTAACTTCGTGTTTCTCTGGGCTCTCGGACCTTACTTGGGCCGCAGTGATTCATCAACGAGGACAGTGCCACCCTCGCTCACTTGCACCGTTCTCTTCGCTTGCTGATACCCGTTCAGCCGCAGGGTCACGCTGTGCAATCCCGACTGAATCCGCACGCGCGCCGGCGTGAATTGCCCGGTGGTCGTCCCGTCCACAAGGATTTCAGCGCCTTTCGGATCGGTGTTCACCTGCGCCCAGGCAACATGGGTTGCGGATTTTTCATTCAATGTCGCGTCCAGTTGCGTCTGGATGTTGTCATTGATCTGGATGCCTCCGGCATACGCTTCGTAACCGGGCAGCCGCAACACCAGATTGTACTGTCCCGGCGCGAGCGGGAGTGTCACTGGCGTTTGCCCCGATTGTTTTGCTCCGTTAATAAATACGTCGGCTCCCGGCGGCTTGCTGCTGATGAAGATGCCCTTGGCGAGCGATTCGAGTTTGATCTTCTGATCCTGGACGTCGCCCCTCTTCACTAGCAGCGCCGTCTGAACGGATTGATACCCTTCCTTCTGCACTTCGAGGCTGTACTGCGCCGGTGAAAGATTGTTGAAGCTGCACGGTGTCTCGCATTTGCTCAACACGCGGCCCGCCTGCCCGCGCAAGATTGCGCTCGCTCCGATGACGTCCGTGACGACGTGGATCGCACCGTGCCCCAGCTCGGGCACCGGATCCGCCCCTTCGTCCCCGCTGCCTGAAGTGCCCACCGGCGCATAGTCATATTCGATGTGATCGATCACTCGCACGTCCGATGGAGCATTTCGCAGAAGGCTCAACAGTCCCGCGTGCTCCGTCGGGTGCAATTTTCCCGCAAGGGTGAGCGTGTTTCCGGATCCTTGCACCCTCGCTCGTCCGCTCAAACCCTTCTCAGAGATGGCCTCCTCGATGCGTCCCTTGAACTGCGCAGCCTTCACGCTGATCGCGGGCTCCACCTTCTTGGGGACGATTTTCTCCGGCTTCAGTCCCGGAGGTTTCGTCTCTCCACCGGAAGCAGGAGCCTCGACCGTCTCTTTCGGCTGCGTCGAATTCTCGGGGTCATTTGCATTCGTGGCTGGATTCGCGTTTGAATCTTCCGGAATCGCATTCGCTGGCGCCGCCGTCGGCGACTGCCTGCCGCTCTTCACCTGCGCCTCGTGCAGCTCCCGTGCCGCTTCGAAGACCGGCCGGATCTTGTTCGCGCCGTAAGCGATCACTCCCAGAAGTAGAATTGCCGCGAGGATCGTCGCGAACAGACTCTTCTTTCTCGGCGGTTCTTTGACCGGCGCAATCGTTCCCGTCCGTCGCACCACCGGCGTTTGTCCCGAGCCCATCGCTCGCGCATTCAACGAATGCGCTGCCGCATTTACGGCTGCATCGTCGCCGGCCATGCCGCGGCCCCCGGCATTCCCCGAAATCATCGTCGCCGCCGGAGAACTTCCTCCCATCACCATCGTGGATTGCGGATTGCCTCCCGCAGCGATCGAGCGGTAACTCTTCAAATCCTCCAGCATCTCCCGGCAGCTCTGATACCTCTGATCCGGTTCCTTTTCCAGCGCCCGCATCACCACCGCGCTGATGCCCGGATGAATCGACGGATCAATCTGCCGCGGCGGCACGGGAGCTTCGTTCACAATCTTGTAAATCACCGTGGTGATGTTTTGCCCAGGGAACGGCTTTTCACCGGTCACCATTTCGTAGAGCATCACCCCCACCGAAAAGATATCACTGCGGCCATCTACCGCGCGGCCCTTCACTTGTTCCGGAGACATGTAGCTGGGCGTGCCCATCACGTGCGCCGTTTGCTGCACCGTGCCGAACTGCAGAATTTTTGCCGTGCCGAAGTCCGTAATCTTCACAGTGTCGTCGCCCGTCAGCATCAGGTTGGCGGGCTTGATGTCGCGGTGCACCACGCTGCGCTCGTGCGCGAATTGTAGCGCGCTGCAAGTCTGCTCCATGATGCGCAGCGTCCGCGGCAGCGGAAACGCCTGCCCGGCATCCATCATCGCCTGCAGGCTCTTTCCTTCCACCAGTTCCATAGTGATGTAGTAAAGCCCGTCTTCTTCGCCGGCGTCGAAAACCACAACGATATTGGGGTGAGTGAGCAATCCCGCCGCTCGCGCTTCCGTCTGGAATCGCGCCAGCAGCTCCGGGCGAGAGAGTCCCGTGCCCGCTTCGTTCAGCTTGATGGTTTTAACGGCGACGGTGCGCCCGATGACGGGGTCGACGGCCTTATAAACGACGCCCATCGCGCCGCGGCCCAGCTCGCTGACGATCTCGTATCTTCCTGCTTTTGTTACAGTTGGCATCGTAGTTTCAATTCACCGACAGGCACAGTCGCCCTTAGTTCGCAGCGGACACGCATCCGCCGACACCCAGCCACCCTAACATCCACGGTACGCACCCAATTTTCAGTTGGTCAACGCTACCGCCGTACTAGTGTTTCGCACTCGATACGGGAGCGCTGCTTCGAGCCCGGGCTTGGACCATCCCTACGGGTTGCGTACGGGTTCGCGGGGCGACATCGTTCGTTCCGGCATCGGCACGTTGGTTTCGCGCACCGGCCGGTCCACTTCTCCGGGCCGCGCGGGAGCTTCCAGCCCGTCCGTCAGCAGATAGCCTTGCAGCGCGAGGCCGTTGGTCCAGACGCTTTCCAGCGCCGCGATATATTCGATCTGCAATTCGAAAAGTTTCCGCTGCACATCGAGGACGCGCAGGTGCGAAGCCAGCATCTGCCCGTATTTGTCCACCATCAATCCATACGCTTTCTTCGCGCGCGGTAACATCTCTTCCCGATATTCCGTCGCCATCAACCGCGCATTTGCGTACTGGTCGACCGCCGACGCAGCGCGTTCGCGCAGCGTCAACGCAATCCGTTTTTTTTCCTGTCCCGCGCGCTCAATGTCGGCTCTCGCTGCCGCCACATTCCCTTGATTGCGATTGAAGAACGGAATCTCGACGGCTACTTCTGCAATTCCTTCCCAGCCTTTCGCGTAAGGCACGCTCCCGAGCGTTTCGTGGTTGTACTCCAGTCCGCCGCGCCACTGTACATCCGGAATCGCTCCGCGCCTGGCTTGCATGAGCACACTCTGAGCCCGGCCCTCCGCCGCCTCGGCGATTCGAACGGCCGGACTCTCTTTGGAAATGGCCTCCACCACTTGTTCCTCGTTTAATTCCGGCCAGTCTTTTTCCAGGTCTCCCGCCACGGTCGCCATTGGCATTTCCGGCTGCCCGATCACTGCCGCAAGCGACCGCCATTCCTCCCGCAGAGTGTTCTCCTGCATTCGCGCGCTCATTCGCATGCGCTGTGCTTCCACTTCCGCCTCCAGCACTTCGCTTTCATCTGCCTGTCCGGTGTTCATCAGCCGCCGGTCGGTTTCTGCCGCATCCTGCGCAATCTTCGCCATATCCCGCCGCGCATCGAGCAACTCCTGCGCCGCCAGGACGCGCAGGAACGCGATCTTCACCGCACTCTGTACTCGTATCTTCTGCTCCTCCGCTTCCAGCTCCGCGAGTTTCACTTCTTTTCCAAAAACCTCTCGACTCAATCCCAGTTTTCCGCCCGTAACGATCGTTTGCTGCACAAAAAATCCCTGCTTTCCGCTCCCCCCCGCCCCCCCTCGAATTTCATCCCCCGTGTATCCCACCGTCGGATTCGGATAGAGCCCCGCTTGCTGTTGCCGCGCCTTCGTCGCGCGAATTTCCGCTTCGGCTTGCCGCAAAGTAGGATTTGATTCGCTCGCGATCTTCTGCGCCTGCTCGAGCGTGACGAGTTGCCCGTGCCCCCGTTCCTGCGCTCTCCCCAGCCGCGGGTATTCCGCCTTGATGTCGCTCATCCCGCCACGCATCGTGTGCTCCTGCTTGGGCATCTGCATCTCTTGTGCTCCCGCGGCATCCTGCATCCACAATGTGCCCGCGACAATCAGCATTCCCAATCTCGCCATGATTCGCATCTCGTTTCCTCTTCCTCTCCGCATTCTCTGTGTTCTCTGTGTTAAATCCTTTTTCCCGCTTTACGATTTTCGCGGCTGCCCATCCTGCGCCAACTCTCTCGCCATTTGTTTCTTCATCACAATGGCGTCATATTCCCTAACCGGCAGCACCCGCATCATCGTCATCATCCCCATCATCCCCGCGCTCCAGTTTTTCGGCAGCCCTTCGGTCTCCGGCTTTTCCACCACCTCATCCATTCCCATTTCCATGAACGCGTCCTGCGGAAACCCCGGCACGCTTGCCGCATTCGGAGCAATTGGAGAAGGATGGACGTGTTCGAACGCCACCCTCTTTGCCAGCGACATCATCTGCCCGACCGCTTTTTCTTCCGTCTGGTCCGCCGTCTGAATCGCCCGGTCACTCAACAAGTCCATCATGCTGTTCATCATATGGTGCGGCAGGTGGCAGTGAATCATCCACGCGCCCGGATACTTCGCTTCGAATTCCACCACGCGCGCCTGCGCCACCCCCACCAGCACCGTATTCATCGGATACCACGTCGATTCCGGCGCGCGCCCGCCCTCCGTCCCTGTCATCACGAACTGGTGCCCATGAAGATGGATCGGATGGTGATCCATGCCCAGGTTCAAGATACGCAGCCGCACGCGGCTGCCCAGCCGTGCCAGCAGCGGCGTCGTCATCGGCGCGGAAACCCCATTGAACGTCAGCCAGTTGAATTCCATCGCCGCGGTATTTGGCACGGTGTTGCTCGGCAGCACCGCCCATTCCTGCAAAACCAGGCCGTAGTCGTGATCCACGCGCGGCTTGTAATCCTTCTGTGGGTGTGCCACGAAAAATCCGATCAGCCCCATCATTTCCTGCATCGCGCTGTGCGCGTGATAGAAAAACGTCCCCTCCTGATGCACCGTAAATTCGTAGACATATTTTTCGCCCGGCGCCACTGGCTTCTGGCTGATATACGGCACGCCATCCTGCTCGATGGGAAGTTCCAGCCCATGCCAGTGCATGGAAGTCGATTCCGGCAGGCGGTTTTCGAAAATCACTCGCACGCGCTCGCCCTGCTGCACCTGAATCGTCGGTCCCGGGCAGTTCCCGTTGTACCCCCACGCATCAATCGTCTTGAACGGCACAATCTTCTTTTTCACCGGCTCGGCAGCCAGCTTGAAGACCTTTACGCCGCCATCCATCTCATGCGGCAAATCGCTGACGTCCGGCGTTACCATCGGCTGGAATCCGCGGGGCGCCGCTTGTGTCGCATGCGCCGCGTGGTTTGCTTGCACGCCTTCCGGCTCCGCCGCCCGCAGCGTCTCGCTCAAGCTGAACAATCCCGCACCCAGCACCGCCGCATCCTGAAAAAATCTTCTTCTCGTACCGCTCATGCTTGCCTCCTGAATTCCGTAATGCGCCTGCCCCATGAATCTGACTCGAAACGTCCCATCACGTGAAAAAGGGTCCTTCTCCTCTTGACTTCCAGTTACCCTGTGATATAATTGTCACTAGGTGTATCCACGAGTTCCCGTGGTCATCTGCTTTCTTACTCTTCCGGCGGAAATTTCGACCTCGTTTTGGCCTAAGCACCTTCTTTTGTTCAGATTACGTATTGCCCCGCACGCAAGCGCCATGAAAGCCGAATCTCCGTCCTTTAGAATCAATCATTTACGAATTGCCCATTTTGTAAGCCCTTTGTTTTGACATTCATGTATGTAATGGGGGTGTACCCCCCCTTTAGAGACCAAGTAAAACGTCCACGGACCGGCTCCGCCCGCCGGATCCACGAGGAATTCCGTTCTCAAAAGCTTCAAAGGGATGGAATCAGAAGCGAAGCACTACCGTGGTGAGAACAGAAGGGTGCGGCGAGAGCTGCAAATCAGGGCCACGAGCCCCGCGTTGACTCGTCATCAAAGCAGGGAACTCCGCTGAGAAAATGTAGGGCGTGCCTGCCCAGGCCAGGAACCGGGCGGAAGAAGAAAGTTCCATCAGCTTGCTCGAAGTCAGAGTGGCCGACGGCAGTTCCGTCGCGCCGCAGCGCGCGATTCCTCGAACGTACTGGGCATTTTGCTGTGCTGCTTCCGCGAAATGGCAGGGACCATTCACTGCGCCAGTGGATGAAGTTCGCGAGCAGACTTGAGCGGCACACAACGGCGAGCAAACTGGAGTAACAACGAGAGCCAGGATGGTCACAACCCCGCAAACCTGCGCCAGCATGGCCTTCGTTCGTCTTGGTGTCGCGAAACTCATCATCTGTTTCACGCTACGCCGCCGTATCCCCCGAGTCAACCGGCTTGGTGAAGGAGCTGTTCATCACGGGCAACTTCCTAGTTGCCGTAACCGCGAGAGTCTTTGTCCACCGTGACTTTACCCGCGAACGAGCGGTACACGTACGTGGAGTATCCCGCGGCAAGGATCATCCCAATAATCCACCACACTAGCCCGATCTTCAAGCCGTAGTCACCCGCTTTGGCGGTTCTCACCGTCAACGAGTACACCGCATTTCGCGCCGGCAGCACCATCGGATACACGCCGAAAACGACGCTCGTCAGCATCCCCGTCAAATAGGCGCAGGACGCGAGGAAAGCCTTTCGCTCATCGCATCTTCTCAACTCGAACACGACACCGGCGATTCCCGCCACGGCAAGCAGCGGAAAAACAAATCCGCCGGGCCAGGTCGTAAAGTTTTCCTTCACTTGAGGTTGCACGCGGAATGTCACCGCCGTCACCAGCGCCGTGAAAGCAAGTACGCCCCACCAAGCCTGCCCAGCCAGTTTTCTCGCGCGCGAACTCACCGCGCCACTGGTCTTCATCTGCACCCAGAGCGCGCCATGCATCGCCAGCGCGAGCAACCCAAGCACGCCGACGAGGATGGTGTACCAGTCCAAAATCCCGGTTTCTTCTCCCAGGCGGAAATTGGTCCATAGCGGCTCGAAGAAGTAGCCGCTCGCATCCAGCGGCACGCCGCGCACCACGTTGCCCAGCGCCGCTCCGAAGAATACGGCCAGTAGCAGGCTCGATGCGCAGAAAAGAAAATCCCACAGCGGATCCCACACCGCGCTTTTGATGTGATTCCGGAATTCGATCGACGCTCCACGAACAATCAGAAGCCATAAAACAATCATCAGTGGGAGATAAAAACCGCTGAACCCGCTGGCATAAAGCGCGGGGAAGGCAAAATACATCGTTCCGCCCGCCGCGATCAGCCACACTTCGTTTCCATCCCACACCGGGCCGATGCTCGCCAGAACTTGCCGCCGCTCTTCATCCGTCTTCGCCACCCACAAATGAATCGCGCCAGCCCCCAGATCGAAACCATCCAGCAGCACGTACACCGCGATCATGAACGCAACGAGGCAAAACCAAATCGTTCCCATCGTCCCCTCAATCCGCTGCCAGGACGGCCGCGTCTTCGCCGCGCGGATGCGCGCCGGGTTCCGGCCCGAGTTCAATCTCGCGGTAAAACAGGAACAGCCACAGGATCCCCACTACGGTATACAACCCCATGAACCCGATCAGCGTGAACCACGCATTCCCCGCCGCCACACGCGGCGAGATTCCCTGCGCCGTGCGCATCAATCCATGGATCAACCAGGGCTGCCGCCCCAATTCCGCAGTCATCCATCCCGCCGTGTTCGCAATGTACGGCAGCGGCACGCAAAGCATCAGCGTCCAAAGCATCCACCGCGAATCGTACAATGTTCCCCGCCACAAAAGCAGCGCCGCCACAACCATCACTGCAATGAAGATCGTGCCCAGCCCCACCATCACGTGATAACTGTAATACAGCAGCGGAATCTGATCCGGCCATTCGTTTTCTGGAAATTCGGACAGGCCCTTCACGTCCGCGCGCCACTGCCGATACGTCAGGAAACTCAGCATGTTCGGAATTTCCAAAGGATTGTCGAGCTTTCTTTTTTCTACGTCGGGCTGCCCGAGGATCGCCAGCGGCGCACCCCGCTGTGATTCGAACAGTCCTTCCATCGCCGCCAGCGTCACCGGCTGATGATTCGCAACCAGTTTTCCCTGCATGTCTCCGGTCGGGAAAAGCTGCAGCAGCGCTGCGATCGCGCCGACCAGCACGCCTGCTTTCACAAACGTGCGGCTGTAAATTTCATCGCGTTTTGTCAGCAAATAGAACGCGCCCACCGCGGCCATCACGAAGCATCCGGTCTGCACCGCGCCCAGCATGGTGTGCGCGTACTGCCACAATGCCCACTTGTTCAGCAACAGATCCCAGAAGCTGGCGAGTTCGATCGCGCCGTTGGCGCCGAGCCGGTAGCCCGTCGGGTGCTGCATCCAAGCGTCTGTTGCTACGATGAAATATCCCGAGAGCCACGAGCCCAAAAAAACCAGAAAAGCGGACAACCAGTGTCCAATGCGTCCGAGTTTTTTCTCGCCAAACAAAAACAATCCCAAAAAGCTCGACTCCAGAAAAAAGGAAAACACGCCCTCCATCGCCAGCGTTTGGCCGATCACGCCGCCTGCCGCTCGCGAAAACGCCGCCCAGTTCGTTCCGAACTGAAATTCCATCGGGATGCCCGTGATCACGCCCACGGCGAAGTTGATGCCGAAGATTCGTCCCCAAAATCGCGCCGCCCGGTTGTAGTGCTCATCGCCCGTGCGCAACGCTTTGGTCTTCAAATAGACTAGCAGCAGCGCGAGGCCCATCGTCAGTTGCGGAAAAATGTAATGAAACGTGATTGTGAACGCGAAGTGCAGGCGGTGCACATCCAGTGCTTGTCCCACGAATCACCTCGCGAAGCGCCAGCGCGGCTGGTGGTCGCCCGAGAAGTTGTATAACCCTGGCGAAATCAACAGCATCTTCTCATCTCGGACAGTTTCTTGAATACTTTTTCTCTGCTTCTGGCACAATCCAGACCAATTCCATCGTGTTAGGTTCCGCTCTAAGATTTGCACTCCATCGCTCGCCATTTCTGAGAATATCTCTAAGGTTTAGTCTGCTCCCACTGCATCCGATGTACTGTCTTGTTTCGTCTTTTCTCGGGAGGCCGTTCATGAAATATGACGCAATCGTCATCGGCTCAGGCCAGGCCGGTAATCCCCTCGCGCATCATCTCGCCGACCTCGGATGGTCCGTCGCGCTGATTGAAGAAAAAGATCTTGGTGGCACCTGCATCAACGTTGGCTGCACGCCGACCAAAACGATGGTCCACCGCGCCCAAGTTGCCCACTACGCGCGAAACTCCGCGCGCTGGGGCGTCAACGCCTCAAACGTCAGCGCCGATCTCGCAAAAATCGTCGCCCAAAAAGACGAAGTCGTCATGAGTTTCCGTAACGGCCAGCAAAAACAAATAGACAAGCGCCCCAAACTTCGCCTTTATCGCGGCCACGCGCGTTTTGTCGCGGCACATCAGCTCAAGGTCGGCGAGGATTCCCTTGAAAGCGAAAAGATTTTCATCGACACCGGTGCCCGCCCGAGTATCCCGCTGATTGTCGGCCTCGAAACCGTTCCCTATCTCACCAACGAATCCGTCATGCGGCTCACTACCGTTCCCGAACACCTCCTGATCCTCGGTGGCGGTTACATCGGGCTCGAATTTGGACAAATGTTTCGCCGCTTCGGCAGCCGCGTCACCATCTTGCATATGGGTCCGCAAATTGTTGGGCGTGAAGATCCCGAAATTTCCGCCGAACTCCAGAAGGCGCTCGAGGCCGAAGGAATTCAATTCATTCTCAACGCGCGCACCTCGCGTGCCGAAGGTAAGCCCAACGCCGTTACGCTTTTCTACGCAGGCTCTCCAGGCGCGTCGAGCGTCAGCGGTTCCCATCTCCTGGTCGCCACCGGACGCAGTCCAAACACCAGCGAGCTCGGTCTCGACGAGGCCGGCATCGCCACGGACAAAAATGGCTTCATCAAAGTAAACAGCCGCCTCGAGACCACCGTCCCCGGCGTCTGGGCGCTGGGAGATTGCAAAGGCGGCCCCGCTTTCACCCACATTTCCTACAACGATTTCCAAATTGTTTACGGCAATCTCGTCGAAGGGAAAAAGCTTTCAATAGAAAATCGTCTCGTGCCGTATTGCCTTTTCACCGATCCCCAGCTCGGCGGCGTCGGCATGACGGAAAAAGAAGCGCGCGCGAAAGGCTACAAATTGAAAATTGGAAAATGTCCGATGACGCATGTCGCACGCGCCATCGAGCGCGACGAAACCGCCGGCCTGATGAAAGTCGTAGTCGACGCTTCGAACGACCGCGTTCTCGGCGCTTCCATCCTGGCCACCGAAGGCGGCGAGCTCGTGCAAATTCTCGGTACGCTCATGCTTTCGAAGCAGCCGTACACGCTCCTGAAGGGCGCCGTGTTCATCCATCCGACGCTCGCCGAAGGTTTTTTTGCGCTGATGCAGGATGTCAAGCCGGTGGACTAGCGCACTCTTGCGGAAATCATGGCGGGACCGGGCGGACTTGAACCGCCAACCTAGAGTTTAGGAAACTCTCGCTCTATCCAGTTGAGCTACGGCCCCGTCTCTCCATTGTAATACTTCCCGCGCTTTTCAGTTCTGCCCGGCTTCATCCCGGTCAGGCCGCGAGGTCCATGGCGTCGGAGGCGCCGCTGGCCCGGGCGTCTACCCCCGCGCGATCCGGAATCCGTAGTCCGCGTATTGAAACTCCGGCGGAATGCTGGAGCGCGCCGCGGTTCGCGTAACCTTAATATGGTGCCGCCAGGACCCGCCACGCGAAGCACGGCGGCTGCCACTCCGAGGCCCTTGCGGATTTCGTTCCGGAGAGTGTGCGTAGTAGCCGTCGTCGTACCAGTCCGCGCACCATTCATGAACGTTGTCGCCGAGATTGTAAATCCCATACGCATTCGGCGGATACAAACCCACCGGCTCCGGGCCATTCTTCCACCGCGTGGCGTAATCAGGAACAAATTCTGGAGGCGCGTCCCCCCACGAATACAGCAAACCCTCGACGCCGCCGCGGGCCGCGCGTTCCCATTCGGCTTCGGTCGGCAAGCGATACGCTTTCTCCGTCGCGCGGCTCAGCCATTGGCAGTACGCTGTCGCCTCATCCCAGGACACCGCGACGACAGGCATCCGCGGATCATTAAAATTCGAATCATTCCACTGTGGCGGGGGCGCACCACCTGTCGCGGCAAGAAAGCATCCGTACTCCGCATTCGTCAGTTGGTGCGTCGCCAGCTCGAACGCATTCACCCACACCCGGTGCACCGGCTTCTCATCATCGCGTCCAGTCTCGCAACCCATCCCGAACCAGCCCTCCGGGATGCGCACCATCACCGGTTCGATGATCCCGCCGTGCGCCCCGCTCACACTCGCCCCGCTCATCCTCGACACCGCTGCCATGCCTTCTCTCCTATTTCTCCCACATCCGGAATCCGCCTAGAAACGCATTTTCATTGCTGCCTAGCCGTGCGCCGTCAGGCAGGTTCTTCAATTTCTTGATGTTTCCCCCGCCGAGGACGACGTAATCGGCTTCCAGCGCGGTCCTGAGTTTCTTCGTAACCTTCGCAACGTGCCCACGCCATTTCTTCCTCCCCAATCGCTCGAGCCCGCGCAGGCCGAGATAATCTTCGTAAGTTTTCCCGTTCTTGTAGCTGAGGTGTGCCAGCTCCATCGGCTCCAGCATTCCATCCACAATCATCGCCGATCCCAGCCCCGTCCCAAGTCCCAGAAAAAGCATGCGCCCGCCCTTATAACTGCCCAGCGCCTGCATCGCCGCGTCGTTGAGTATCTTCACGGGGCATCCAAAAGCTTTGCTGAAATCAAATCTCATCCACCCGCCCCCCAGGTTATGCGGCTCGCGTAGCGGATGTCCGTTTATGATCGGCCCGGGGTATCCCAGGGATACGCGGTCAAACTTCCAATCCTTCACGCACTCTTTAACCACCCGCACCATCTTGCCCGCCGTCATCGTGGGCCCGGAGGGAATCTTGCGCACCTCTTTTTGCCCGGTCGCCAGCATCTTGATGTTCGTCCCCCCAACATCGACCACGAGAACTCTGGGAGTTTTCGCCGCTCGTACCCTTTTCATAGCCGTTGCTCCAATGGCTCCACGAGGGTATGGTTTTTTCTCCTCCATCGGCAAGAGAATTCCAGAAAGCCGCACCGAGTTCGCGCGTTGGCCCATCCTTGCGGGTTTTTGCAAAGATGGGCCTGCCCGCCATGCTACTCCCCGATGAATTGTAACAGTGGTATTCTCTCCTCGCATCTCGCTGCAAGAGGAAGGAATGAGTGGCATCTGCGCCACCCGTACCCATGCCCGAGAAGTACAAACTCACGCGAGCGGAAATGAATGCGCTATTGCGCGATCTCCGGAACATTTTTCAAATATGGGGATGAGCGGGAGTTTATGCAGGTTTTGCGGAAGCGCGGGATAAAAGACGAGGACCCGCGCTTCGCCGAGATCGTGAAACTTTTCCGCGACTTGCGGAGCGGGAAGACTTGACAGCTAGCTTGTGGAGGTCTTTGCGCATGGCTTTGGCCTCAGCGGGCGGCAAAGTGCTAAGGTGATCTTGAATGATCGCCGCAGCCCTTCTGACGGCCACGTCAAGCTTTGCTTTTTTGATCTCCATTGCAATCTCAGAATAACAGCAAGCTAAGGCCCCTGCAACGCCGTTCGGGAGACGCGTTTCGGAAACCGCTTTAATCCTTTCCGAAGGGCGCGTGCCGCTCTTATCCAATCCCCATTCCTTGAATTCCGCGCATCAAGCCCTCAGCCCCCCAAGGTCACACTCCGCGAACCTGCTCATTCGGACAGGGATAACGCATTGGGGGAGTACCGCACTTCGCCGGACTCGCTGCCCCGCCGCCATCGTGGTCTACTTGCCTCAAGTGCGGCTCTTCAACGCCGACTCGCTCTCAAGAGAAGCCAGCCCTTCCCTTGTGATTGCAACGCGCGCCGCTCCGCCATCGCTCATCCCTTTGGCGGTGAGCAGTCCGCAAGATTCGCGGAACTCTGCACTGCGGCTCGCAAAGTGCTCCCTCAGATCAGCCGCGAATCCGGGTTTTGCGGGAGCGCCCAACGGAGGGTAAGAAATGAAAGCCAAAATGATAATCGTGGGAGTCCTGGCAACCAGTTTTTTCCTGGGAGCTGCGAGCGCAGCAGCGCAGTCCTTCAATCCGATCCATTGGATCAAGAAGGGCCCAACCGCCACCGAGCAGCTCGCGGCCAACAAAGACCAGAACCAAAAGCTCGCATTGCAGTTGCAGGCTATCCTGCCGCCGCGCACGAGCCTCAACGACGCTTGCCTGGCATTCAAGAGTCTCAACGATTGCGTCGCGGCCCTCCACGTCAGCCACAATCTCAAAATCAGGTTTACCTGCTTGAAGTGGGAGCTCACCGCCGTGCAGTCCAGCGGCAACGCCTCCGCCTGCAAGGCGCCCGAGAACGGTAAGCCCGTGAATCTCGTCAAAGCGATTCGCCTGCTCAAGCCGGACGCTGACGCCAGGGCCGAAGCCAAAACCGCCGAAAAGCGCGCCCACGAAGACATCAAGGACGCCAGCTCCTAATTCCATCGCGGGCTGAACATCACCGACGCGGGGCGCCCGCCGCGGCGGACGCCCCTTTCTTTGCAGCCGGGTGAGGACTGAATTGATAAAGCTTGCTAACCACTCACCGCTGACATAGTCTAACTATGGCAGAGGTGCTCCATTGCATCGAGACGAGATTCCTCCTGGAACACTCTATCTTCTGATCCTGAAGACTCTGGCGCGCTCGGGCGAGATGCATGGGTATGAAATCGCCAATTCTATTCAGCGGATTTCGGATGACGTTCTTCAAGTCGAGGAAGGCTCTTTGTACCCGGCGCTGCAGCGAATGCTCATCAAGGGTTGGGTAACCGCAAAATGGGGTACGACTGCTGGGAATCGCCGCGCGCGCTACTACGAGCTGACCGCGGCGGGCCGGAAACAATTGGCCCTCGAGATGTCGCAGTTCGAACGCGTCATCGGAGCCATCACGCGTGTGATTGAGGCGGTCTGAAAGGAACTCCGTCATGAAATGGCTGCGCGAGCTTACGAGACGGCTCAGCATGGTTGTCCATCGTCGTCAATTTGATGCGGACCTCGAAGAGGAGATGCGCCTGCACTTGGAGCTGCGCAAGCAGGAACGGATCGAGTCCGGCGTGACGGCAGAAGATGCGCGCGCCGCCGCCCGGCGCCGGTTTGGCAACCCCACCGTGTTGAGAGAGAAAAGCCACACGGCTTGGGGATGGGAATGGCTCGAAGAGCTGGTGCAGGACGTCAACTACGGCGCGTGGGCGATGCTTCGTAGCCCGGGAATTACGCTGGTCGCCTTGCTCTCGCTCGCTCTTGGGATCGGTGCGAACACCGCAATCTTCAGCCTGATGGACACGGTGATGCTTAAATCACTGCCGGTGAAGGATCCGGCCCGGCTGGTTCTGTTCGGCAATGGACTCGACCAAGGGATTAGCGATGGGTTTCCGAATCCTTGGCTCTACTCCTATCATTTCTATCGCGAGATGCAGAAGAAGAATCAAGTTTTCTCGGACGTAGCCGCGGCTTTCAGCATGACAGATCGGGCGCACGGATCGGTTGAAGGGCGCAACGATGCGGAGCCCATGAACATCCAGCTTGTGTCTGGAACGTACTTTCCCATGCTGGGCGTCGAAGCCATGATCGGGCGCGCGCTTACGGACGAGGATGACCGAACAAAGGGCGGACACCCGGTCGCGGTGGTCAGCCATGCATGGTGGGCACGCAGTCTGGCACGCGATCCTTCGGTACTCGGGAAGAAACTCACGATTGGATCGACCGTCTTTACGATCGTTGGCGTCGCTCCTCCGGAGTTTTTTGGGACGAGAGTCGGTGAAGCGGCGGACATTTGGATCCCTTTGTCAATGCAAAAGGAAATTCCACCAGGCTGGGACGGCTATTCCGACAACATGTTCGAGTCACTGCACTTGATGGCGCGGATGAAGCCTGGCGTGAGCATGGCAGAGGCAAATTCCAATGCGAATTTGCTCTTTCAGCAGATCTTGCGCGGATTTTCCGGTGCGCCGCTGACTGAGGAGAATCTTCGAAAGCTGGACAAGACCCGCGTGGAGCTGAACTCCATGGCCACCGGCTTCTCCCGGCTGCGCTGGGAGTTCTCCGAACCGTTGAAGATCATGATGACCGTGGTTGGGCTGGTGCTCCTGATCGCGTGCGCCAATATCGCAAACCTCCTGCTGGCGCGGTCCACGGCGCGAGCGCGAGAGCTTGCTGTGCGTCAGGCTCTCGGCGCCAGGCGTTCCCGGTTGATTCGGCAGCTCCTTACGGAGAGCCTGGTGCTGGCGTTCGCTGGAGGTGCGCTTGGCATCGCTTTTGCGTCCGGGGCGAGCCATCTGCTGGTGCGCATGGTGTCCGACGGGCGTGACGCGCTTCAATTGAATGTGCCGATCGACATGCGCCTGCTGTTATTCACCCTGGGGGTCACGCTGGCAACGGCGGCTTTATTTGGAACGATTCCCGCGTTCCGTGCGACGCGGTTGAACCTTACGGATTCGCTGAAAGACGGCCGGAGCCAGCCCAGTGCGTCAGCGAAAGGGCCGCTGGCAAAGACCTTGGTGATTTCGCAGGTGGCACTTTCGCTTGTTTTGCTGGTGGCCGCGGGACTGTTTGTCCGCAGTCTGATGAATCTCACGAATGTCGACACTGGTTTCAACAAGGAAAATGTGATTCGTTTACGCGTGGATGCGAGTTCTGCTGGATACAAGGAAGACGTTCGTCTGACCGGCATATACCGGCAAATTGAAGAGCGCGCAAGCAGTCTTCCCGGAGTGCGCGCTGCTAGCTTTTCGATCTTCACGTTCAATGAGGGCACGTGGAATAACGGCATTTGGGTGCAGGGCTATCTGTCCGGCCATCGCGAAACCAGCGTGCATCACAACGCCGTCGGCACGGGCTATTTCGCCGCTATGGGAATTCCTCTCCTCGCTGGCCGCACATTTGGGCCTCAGGATACGGCAACTTCGCAGCAAGTTGCTGTTATCGGAGAGACTATGGCGCGCACGCTGTTTCCGAGCGGTTCGCCCATCGGCCGGCACTATGGCCGCGGCGGCCCGCAGAATGCCGGCGATATCGAAGTAATCGGCGTAGTGGAGGATGTGAAGTACAACAGCCTCGAGGAAGATCCGCAGCCCGGTGATTATCTCCCGTACACACAAAATGTGCGGTACCTCAATGACTTCGAAGTGCGGCATACCGGAGATTCCGCCGTGGTCGTTGCCGCCATTCGGCAGGCAATTCACGACGTGGATCGCACCCTGCCGATTTCCGATGTGATGACACTCCACGAACAAGTCGCGCGGTCGACGACCAATCAACGATTGGTCGCCCAGCTTTCTACATTCTTTGGGCTGCTGGCGGTATTTCTTTCGTGCATCGGGATCTACGGCCTGATGTCCTATGTCGTCACACGGCGCACGAACGAGATTGGCATTCGCATGGCGCTCGGCGCGGAACGTTCCCAAGTACTGTGGCTGGTGATGCGGGAGAGTCTCTGGCTGGTCGCGTTGGGCATAGCCATCGGAGTTCCTGTGGCGCTTGCGGGTAACCGCCTGGTCAAGAGCATGCTCTTCGGGCTCCAGGCGAGCGATCCCGTGAGTCTGCTGGCGGGGGTCGCTGTGCTCTTGGTTGTTGCGGGGCTGGCGGGCTATTTGCCAGCCAGGCGGGCCTCCCTGGTGGATCCCATGGTTTCCTTGCGATACGAATAGCTTGAGCCGCGGAATTTTAGCGGGTCTTCTTCGAGACACGAGCGACCAACTCGTCCAATCTCGAAAGCAAAAGCTTTAGGATGGGAGACTCGTTGGACTTTTTGTAGCCGAGGACCAGATCGATCGTCGGCGTATCTCCCTTGAGAGGACGACTCGTTACAGACGAGGGCAGAAAGTTCTGCACGTAAGCGGGCAACAGCGCCACGCCACGCGTCGATGCTATTAGGGACATTGCCATGGCGATGTGGTCCACCTCATGTTGCGGCGTGATATTGACTCCGGAGCGCTTTAAATAATTGTCGATGACCACACGCAGTACAGGAGCCGTGTTCGACACGGCCACGAATGTCTCGCCCACCAGATCCCTCGGACTGACGGCCTTGAGCGCAGCGAGACGGTGGTCACCAGGCAAGATCACAACCAAGGGCTCCTTGACGAGAAGACGAAACGCCAACTCTGGCACTCCTCGTTCCCGCCGAAGAAAGGCCGCATCGATTTTTCCTTTCGAAAGGCTGTCCGCAAGCAGAGGCGAGTATTGACTCGATATCATCACGTCAATGTTAGGCAGTTCGTCGCGCAAGATCTGCAAGGCTTCGGGCATCCAAGTTAATTCGTGTCCAGTCAAAAAGCCCATCGTGAAGCATGGCTTGGCGGGATGAGCGACCCGGCGCGCAGCGTCGGCTGCCGCTTCAACCTGCGATAGCACCGAGCGGGCGTGATCGAGAAAGGCGCGACCCGCCGGTGTCAGTTCGATGCCGCGAGCGCGGCGTGTCAAGAGTCGCGCACCTACCTCCTCCTCAAGATCTCGAATCTGCCGACTCAACGAAGGTTGTGACGTGTGAAGTATTTGCTCTGCTGCCACCGTCAGACTTCCCGCCTCGGCGACCGCGACGAAATAACGAAAATGTCGTAATTCCATTCCCTCGCCCCATATCTCTGAAGCATGGCTCCCAGCTTAACAAAGTATGCTTCAACGGCGCTACCACCAGCGAAATTCGTAATCTAACAAGATGATCTGAGTTATTCCATAGTGGATTTTGGCGGACGTTCAGTCATGCCTGACCTGCATGGGTTCCAGATCAAGGAGGAAGTAGCTATGAGTTCACCCGTTGTTTTGATTACAGGCGCACTGACTGGCATCGGTCGCGCCACGGCCTTGGCCTTCGCGCATGACGGAGCGAGCGTCGTTGTTTCCGGTCGACACGACAATGAAGGTCAGAAGCTAGCCACTGAACTGCGCAACCTTGGTACTGAGGCCGAATTTGTGCGCACCGACGTGCGGCATGAAGAGGAAGTCAAAAACCTCGTCGACAAGATCATCGCTCGTTTCGGTCGCCTCGACATTGCTGTCAATAACGCTGGCACCGTCGGCACTCCCGGTTCGGCTGCCGATGTAACCCCCGAGAGCTATCAAGCCATCTTCGACACGAATGTGCTTGGTGTACTACTGTGCATGAAGTACGAGATTCGGGCCATGCTACGGCAAGGCAAAGGCAGCATCGTCAACATCTCGTCTTCGTACGGCAAGGTCGGCGGCCCGACCGCAGCGGTGTATGTCGGCAGCAAGCATGCCGTCGAAGGCATCACGAAGTCTGCGGCTATCGAACTCGCCGGAACAGGCGTTCGTGTCAACATCGTTGGCCCTGGTCCGACGGAAACGGGGATGTTCAACCGCTTTGCGCAAACGCCGGAAAACAAAGCAAATTTCCTCGAGGCACACATTCCTACCAAGCGCATGGGAACGCCCGAAGAGATTGCAAATGCCATCGTGTTCATTGGCTCTGACAAGGCCTCCTACATCATCGGTGCATCCCTGGCGGTGGATGGAGGGATGCTCGCGGGGTGATTGGCCGCACTGAAGTGACAGGGCCAGCGATGCTCGGTGTGCAGCTCACGACCTAAGCGAGTGGCCGATAAAAAGCTGATACGTCGCATTGTCTTAGAGGAGGTTGAACCGCATGAGAGCGGACATTGTAGCTGGCGGAGTATTTCCCGATTATGAACTGACCGATCATACGGGCAAACGTCGGAAGCTTTCCGATCTTCAGGGGCCAGATCCGATGGTTCTAGTGCTTAGCCGGCGAGGATTCTGCCCGAAGGATCGGCGCCAGGCCGAGGGTCTGGTCCAACTTTACCGTGAGATGGAGGTCGGTTACTCCCGGCTCGTCACCATCAGTACCGACAACATGCTTACAACGAATGAGTACCGCACTGGCGTCGGCGCTCATTGGACTTTTTTATCCGATCCGGGTCGAAAGGTTCAGAAGGATCTCGACATCGCAGAGTACACGGACCCCGAGCATAATCCGATGATCCCGCATGTCATCGTCCTCGAACCTGGTCTCGTTATATTCAAAATCTACAACGGCTACTGGTTTTTTGGCCGACCGACCATCGAAGAGCTTCGGCAAGACTTGCGTGCTGTGTTGCGAAAGTGCCGTCCGGACTGGGACATCACCACGCCCGAACTGAAAGCCGCTTGGAAACGGGGTGAACATAATCGCTTTTATCCCTACGGCAAGACCTACGGGCAGGTGTTTCGGGAGCAAGAGTAACCGGCGATAGGGCTCTCCTTGCTGTCACGGAGTAGGATTTGCGTTTGGGATCAATCCCGGCGGGTGGGCCAGCCTCATCCCTTCGGACCTCTGGCTGACCTACCTTTGCGCTTTTGTTTGTTGCAAGGGTGGGGCATTCTTACGAATTTCAAGGTGCCAGTTCTCACCGACACCCTGTTTACCCTGAGCCGCGCGAAGGGCTATCTCGCAGTATGCAAACCACTTACAGATAATCATTGACATACTATACCGATATTGTATAATCGCTGTTTAGAGTCGGCACGATTCCACCGTGCCCTGCGAACCATGCTCGCCCGCCAGGTAGTCCTTCTAACTTCTTCAGAATTCTTCCACCGCACACAGTTACCTTCTCGCCAACAATCCACTGCCGTAGATCCTTTAGCTGCAACACTTATGGATTTCCCCGCAAGCGTTGCAAACAGAAGACTTACGCCAGGACTAAGCCCTTTAGATGCAACACTTACAAAAAAACAGGGGGGGTGGGGAGTGTTATTGTTAACCAGCTTGCTCTGTTTTCCGAAGTTCAAACGTGCTTTCAACCGTCCTTTGTTCTCAATTGCTTCCACACTCTTTCATTTTCCGTATCCTGTAACTCCTTTGCTTGCCTGCCCGCCGTGGCGGGCCACTCCTACGAAAACTGCCGGGTGTGTACCAACAATTTCCATTCTGGAACTCAACCTGGAGATTTGCCCCGGTCAAAGTCTGCTCCTCTTCATCTTCCACCAGTCACCAGTCACGATTTACCAGTCACAAGTCGCCCATCCCCCTGTCCCAAACGGAACAGGCCGGCGCCCCCTCCCTTATGCATATAATTACAGCGGCATCCTCCCTTCCTCTCGGTCCGGGGGATCGCTCGTTCCCGTCTCTTGGAGGTCGTCATGAAGGGCAAGCTCCGCATCACCCTTATTGTCGTCGGCGTTTTGATCGTCCTGGTTCTCATCGTGCCGTTCTTGATTCCCGTCAACCAGTTCCGTCCCACCATCGAAGAAAAAGCTTCCGCCGCGCTCGGCCGCAAAGTGCAACTCGGCAACATGAGCCTCTCGCTGCTGAGCGGTTCGCTCTCCGCAGAAAATCTTTCCATCGGCGACGATTCCAAATTCAGTTCTTCGCCGTTCCTCACGGCCAAGTCCCTCAAGGTCGGTGTGGAAATGATTCCGTTGATTTTCTCGAAGACCCTGAACGTCACCGGCGTCACCATTGACAGCCCGCAAGTGACCCTTCTTCACAATGCCGCCGGCCTCTGGAACTATTCCTCCCTCGGTGCTAAGTCTCAGGTCGGCCAGACTCCTGCCCCGAAACCCGCGGGTTCGACGAGTGCGCCAGCCGACCTGACCATCAAGAAGCTTGAGCTCAAGAACGGCAGCATCATCCTCGGCTCTACGAATTCGCAGAAGCGCAGCACATACGACCACGTCGACGTTGCTGCCTCCGACGTTTCCATAATTTCCAAGTTTCCAATCACCGTCACCGCCGATCTCCCTTCCGGCGGCAAGTTCAAGCTCGACGGCACCGTCGGCCCCATCGATCAGGCTGACACGTCGCTGACTCCGCTCTCCGCCAAGCTCCATGTCAGTTCCTTGAATCTTGCCTCCACGGGTTTCCTCGATCCCTCCATGGGACTCGGCGGCCTTCTCGATCTCGACGGCACGCTGGAATCGAAGGGCGGCGAAGCCGAAACCAAGGGCAACGCCAAACTTTCCAAAGCCTTGTTCATTGCTGGCGGTTCGCCCGCCGGCGTTCCCCTCACCGTGGATTTCAATACCAAATACAATCTCCGCAAGAACACCGGCGTCCTCAATCCCTCTGCGCTCAAAATCGGCAGCGCGGTCGCCCGCCTCAATGGCACTTACAACTCCGCGGGCGAGGCCACCATCGTGAACATCAAGCTTGAAGGGAAGGACATGCCCGCGAGAGATCTCGAAGCCTTTCTCCCCGCGCTCGGTATCAATCTTCCCAAGGGCGCATCGCTGCAGGGCGGCGCGCTCAACACCGATCTCACGATCACAGGTCCCACCAACAAAATCGTTACGACAGGAACGGTCGGACTTTACAGCGCGAAGCTTGTCGGCTTTGATCTAGGCTCGAAAATGTCCGCCATCTCCATGCTCACCGGCGTCAAGACCGGCAAAGATTTGGACATCGAAAAGCTCACCAGCAATCTCCACATGGCGCCCGATGGCATAAGGGCTGCCAATTTCCTGGCCGTCGTCCCCACGCTCGGCCAACTCGTCGGTGCCGGCACGATCGACTCCAAGAACAATCTCGATTTCAAAATGGTGGCAACCCTCGCCAGCGCGGCCGCTGCTCCTGCGGGCGCCGCAAGCGGCTCGACCAATGCTCCTGGAAGCGGCCTTGGCGGCATCCTCACTCAAGTCACGGGCGCCGCCGGTGGATGTAAAGGCGGCGGGACATCCGTGCCCTTCTTGATTCACGGTACGGCTTCCGATCCAAAATTCATTCCCGACGTTGGTGGTCTTGCTGCCGGCTTGCTGAAATCGCAGCTTGGCTGCGCCGGCACTTCCGCCGCCGGCTCCACCAAGTCACTGGCGCAAGGACAAAATCCCGCCGACGCCATCAGCGCTCTCGGCGGCCTCTTCAAAAAGAAAAAACCTTAGAAAAAACCGAAAAGCAAAGACCAGAATCTGACGCCCGATCAGGGAGAGCCAAAAGTCAAAAACTAGAGATCAAAAACTGACTGAAAACTGAAAACTGCCAATTCACTCGTAGCGCAGCGCAACCATGGGATCGACGCGCGTCGCGCGTTGAGCGGGGATGTAACATGCGCCGAACGCGACGCCCGCCAGCAAAAGCAGAACCCCGCCAAAGGTGGTCGGATCGAGCGCGCTCACGATGAAAAGCTGGCTGGTCAAAACACGAGTGAGAGCCAGCGAAACAAGCAAGCCCGCCAGCAAGCCAAGACCCGCTCGGAGCATTCCATCGCGCGAGACGAGTTCCAGGACATCGCGTCTTTGCGCGCCCAGTGCCATACGGATACCAATTTCGCCGGTGCGCTGCGCAACCATGTAGGACATCACACCGTAAATCCCGACGGCGGCGAGAAGGAGCGCGAGAGCTCCAAAGGCGGAAAGCAATGCCATGGTGAACCCTCGCTGCGCAAGTGAATGAGAGAGAATTTCCGTCATGAGGGCTGGATTGAACACCAGCGTGTCCTTGTCGACGGCCCGAATTTGCTCATCCATCGCGCGCGTAAGTGCTGCGGGGGCAACCGTGCTGCGTGCGAAAAGGACGGTCGCGTAGTTAAACGGAAATTGTGAGTAGAGCAGATAGGCCTGTGGCGTTGCGGGAGCGTCGAGGCCATACTGATGAACGTCGCCGACAATCCCGATGATTTCTGCCCACGGTCGGTCGTCTTCACGTGCCCCCAATTGAATTCTTTTGCCGAGTGGATTCTCGCCCGGAAAGAATTGTCGCGCGGTCATTTCACCGATGATTGCCACCTGGTAGCTTCCGGCGACATCCGCCTCCGTGAACAAGCGGCCGCGGAGTAGCGGGATCTCCATGGTGGGGAAATAGCCCGGACTGACGATATAGCGGTCGACAGAAGGAACTTGCGAATCGGGAATGCGGCGATCCTGGACGATAAATCCGCTCTGATCGAGACTTCCGAATCTTCCCGCAATCGGCGGTGTGCTGGTCAGGCCCGCTGACTCGACCCCGGGAATCTGCCGGATGTGGCCGAGCACTTCTGTTTGGGCGCGAACGACGGCCTTGTCATTTTCATATTTCGGGCCGCTCAGCGAAAAATTTACCTCGTAGAGATTCTGAACATTGAAGCCGGGATTGACCCTCCACACGAGTACGAAGCTCTTCAGCAGAAGGCCGGAAGCAACAGTGAGGACGAAGGCGAGGCAGACCTGCGACGAGACGAGGAAGCCGCGAGTCCAGCCGCGTGAGGCTCCTCTCAAAGCGCGCGACGATTGCTGCAGTGCTTCCAGGTGATCCCCTCGTGCGGTCGCCAGCGCCGGCACGAGTCCCATCAAAATTCCGGTTGCCGCGGCTATTCCCAAAGTGAAGAGCAAAATTCCGAGATCGAAATGAACCCCCTTCAAGACCGGAACTTCCGCAGGCGCCCATTTCAGCAGTAGCGGCGTCCCCCAGAATGCCAGTAGCACTCCACCAGTGGCAGCGATCAAGCTGAGAAGAATGCTCTCGGTCAAGAGTTGCCGCACAATTCGGAATCGCGACGCGCCAAGAGCCGACCGAAGAGCGACTTCAGGGCGCTTCTTGATCGCTTGCGTCAGAAGCAGGTTCGCGACATTGGCGCAGGCAATCAAAAGCACTAAGGCGGTGGCGCCGAACAGTAACCAGAGAGCCGCGGTTATATTGCCGTACCAACTCTCCCGCAACGGCAAGACTAGGACAGCCGCGTCCGGTGGATAATCCTTCGGGAACTCGTGAGCCAACTGTGAGGCAATGGAGTTCATCTCCGCACGCACTTGGCCGAGGCTGACGCCATCCTTCAATCGTGCGACGGCGCGAAGATGCTGGCAGGTTCGACAAGCGTTCGGCAGCGACCGATCGTATCCCAGCGGAACCCAGACATCCGGTGGGCTGCCCGCATCAGTAAATGACAGCGGTTCGAAGCTTTGCGGAAGAACGCCTATGATCCGAAAGGAAATTTGATCGAGTAATACTGTTTGGCCAACGGCGTTGGGGTCGGCACCAAAACCCCGGATCCAGTAGGGATAACTAAGCAAGACAACATGCCACCGGCCGGGCCGGTCTTCGTCAGGCAGAAACTCACGGCCAAGATACGGAGAAGTACCAAGTGTTTCAAAAAAATTGCGAGTGACTCGTAATCCGAAAACCATTTCTGGAGCGCCGCTGGCCGAAGACGATGGCGTCCACCCGTGGTAGAGGGCGATCTGCTGGAGCGAACGTGAGCGATCTTTCCAATCCTCAGTTTCGCCATAGGAAACATTCGTAGGATTCGGCGTTTGGGAGTCGCCACGCGCGAGGGTTATCAGTCGTTCCGGCTGGCGATAAGGAAGCGAATTCAGCAGCACTGCTTTTACCACACTGAAAAGCGCGGTGTTTGCGCCGACGCCAAGCGCCAAAGTCAAGACCGCAACCGAGGTGAAGCCGGGATTTCTCCGTAGAGTGCGCCCGGCGAAACGCAGATCCTGCAGCAACACTTCCACCATTGGCAGACCGCGCCGCTCGCGAACCAGCACTTTTGTTTGCTCGATGCCGCCGAGCTTGATTAGCGCCTTCCGCCGCGCTTCTAGGGCGCTCATGCCTGCGCGCAGATTTTCGTCGATGTGCAGTTGGAGATGGCTTTCCATTTCGGACGAAAACTCCGCATCGCGCTTGTCTTTGCGGAACAGCCCGCTCAGCCGCAATAGCCCTGCTCTGAGTTTTCTCATGACGTCCTCTGCCACCCGCGACCTAAATCCAAACAGTTACGCCAAGAAATTCTGAAACTCACTCATAGCGCAGTGCGACCATCGGATCGACGCGCATAGCCCGCCGCGCGGGGATGTAGCACGCCGCCAACGCCACGCCCAAGAGAAGCGCGGCAACAGTCACAAATGTCCCTAGATCGGTGCCACGCACCCCAAAGAGCAGTCCAGCCAGCGTCCGCGACAAGACGAGCGCCGAGGCAGTGCCGATCGCAACACCAAGCACGGCGAGACTTGCACCTTCGCGGAGAATCGTCCGCAAAATGTTCTTTCGCTGCGCTCCGAGAGCCACTCGGATCCCAATTTCATGGGTGCGCTGGCTGACGGCGTATGCCATTACTCCGTAGATTCCAATCATCGCCAAAACGAGAGCTAGAGCCGCAAAAATACAGAAGAGAACGGCGCGGAATCGCGAGCCCGCCACGGAGTCATACATCAATTGATCCATGGTACGGACGTGACCTAACGGGAGCTGATTGTCCAGCGACCACGCCGCAGATTGGAGAATTGAAACAACCTTTTCGGGGGCGGACGCACTGCGGAGGACGACGTACATCTCTCGAGCAAACCACGGGCACCAGCCGGAATCGAAATAGGGAACGTACATCGTCGGTTGATCTTTTTCGCCGAGACCTTTGTACTTCACATTGCCGACGACTCCGACAATCGTGTACCAGTCTCCTTTGGGGTTGTACTCACCGGTTTGGACTCTTGTTCCTACGGGTTCATGATCCGGGAAATAACGCCGGGCCATGTCTTCGTTGATGACAAGGACGTGAGTGGCAGGGGAACGATCCGCGTCCGAAAAAAGACGGCCACGAAAGAGCGGGATGCCAAGAGTGGCGAAGTAGTCCGTGCCGACGGGAATCTCGGCGACGGCCGGCGCAGGCTGGCCGGGCGCGCCAAGCTTGCCTTGGATGTGAAAAGGATTCGTAAGTTCGAGCAGGTTGGGAGGCAAGCTCATGGTTATGCTCACGGCTTCAACACCGGGAGAATTCTTGACGCGCTCAAAGAGCATCTCGTAGAACGAAATAACCTGCGGCGCTTTCGCGTAGCGCTCTGGCGGCAGAGAGAGCAGCGCGGTCATGATGTGCGAGGAATTGAAGCCCGGATTCACGGATTCCAGCTGGGACAAGGTTCGAATCAGCAGGCCAGCTCCAGTCAAGACGACAAGCGCCAGGGCGAATTCGGCCACAACCAGCGCGCCGTGCAAGCGGCGGGCGCTCCGGCCTGAAGTTGCTGCACGACTTCCTTCCTTTAGCGACTGACCGACCGGCGAATCCGTGGAACGCAGCGCGGGAACGAATCCAAATAGAATTCCAGTCATGATGGCAATGAGCGCGGTCAAGCCGAGAACGCGGCCATCAACGGTGATTTCCTCCATCCGGGGGAGCACGTCCGGGCTGAGGGCAAGAATGGCGCGGACGCTTCCATAGGCAATGGCAAGACCGAGCACGCCCCCCAAAGCGGCCAAAATGAGGCTCTCCGTCAGAAGCTGGCAGATCAATCTCCGGCGGCCTGCACCGAGCGCGGAACGGATGGCAAATTCGCGCATGCGCGAACCGGAACGTGACAATTGCAAATTGGCGACATTGACCACAGCAATTAACAGAACAAAACCCACCGCGCCGAGAAGAATCAGCAGAGCCTCGCTCGCATCTCCAGCGATCAAATCCTTCGTAAGAACGACGATGGTGCTCATGTCGTCCGAAAGAGGAAATTGTTCGCGAACTTGTCTTGCGATGAGGGAAGCATCTGCGGCGGCCCGCGTTTCAGAAATGCCTGGTTTGAGGCGGCCCATGGTTAGCAACCAGTACGGCGGGCGCTGCTTGGCCGGTCGCAACTGAAGGATGGGCCACAATTCGTTATGAGAGCCAAAGTGAAAATCTAATGGCAGAACTCCGATCACGGTGTAGCTTTTTCCGTCGAGCTTGATACTGCTGCCAACGGCCGCCGGGTCGGCGTGAAGGAACTGTTCCCAGAAGCGATGACTGACGATAACGGAAAGGCTTACTCCGGGCTTGCCCTCCTCAGGAAGAAACGCACGGCCCAGAACGGGCTGGATGCCAAGAACGGAAAAGAAGTCCGACGTGACAGATGTCCCTGGGATCATTTGAGGACTGCCGAGGCCCGTAAGCGTGAATCCTATGGAGGATGGAGAAAAGGCCGCAACGTGCTCGAATACGTGTTGGCGCTCGTCGAGAGCCAGGAAATCGGCCTCGCCCATCGAGCCACGATCCAATCCCTGGCCGTGAAGAAAAAGTGACACCAGGCGATCCGGCTGGCGATAGGGGAGAGGCTTGAGCATGACACCGTTCACGACGGAGAAAATGGCTGTGTTGGCCCCGATTCCTAGGGCCAGGGTGAGCACGGCTATGGTGGTGAAGCCAGGACTTTTGACCAACATGCGACAGGAATAGTGCATATCCTGCAAAAATGTTTCTATTAAGGGCAATCCTCTCTGCGCCCGGTATTCTTCCTTGGTCTGCTCCACTCCGCCAAGTTTGATGAAAGCCTGCCGGCGAGCCTCGCCAGGCGTCATACCTGACCGCAGATTGTCTTCGATATGCATCTGGAGATGGCTTTCGATCTCCGCAGCGAGTTCACGCTCTCGCCGTGATTTTCGAAAAAGATTGCCCAGCCGCAACAGCCATGCTTGCAGTTGTCTCATGACGTCCTCTGCCACTCGCGACTTGACTTCAAATAGTCATGCGAAGAAGTTCTAAAACTCATTCGTAGCGCAGTGCCACCATGGGATCGACGCGCATGGCGCGGCGCGCCGGGATCCAGCACGCCAGCAACGACACAGTGGCGAGAAGCAGGGCGCTCCAGACAAGAGTTATCGGGTCGGCTGCGCTCACCTCGAACAGCAGCGAATGCATCGTTCTCGACAGCGCGAAGGAGCCGGCGACCCCGATCGCCATGCCGATCACCGTCGTCCACAGCCCCTGACCCAATATCAGGCGGAGAACGTCGCTTGCTGCGGCTCCGAGAGCCATGCGAACGCCGATTTCACGTGTGCGGCGCGCGACCGTGTAGGCCATCACGCCGTAAATGCCGGCCACGGCGAGCAAGAGCGCAGTTGCGGCGAACGCTACGAGCAGGGTGAGATTGAACTGCCGCGCGGACAACGAGGAAGAGAAAACCTGCGCGAAAGTGCCGAAACGCGCCGGTACATCCGGATCGATTTCGCGAACAATCTCCCTCGAGGCAGAGACCACGGAAGAGGGCGGCAGGGCGGTCCTTATCACAACGGCGAATCGGTCCGTTGACTGGGGCCGCTGACGATAGTTTACGTAGACCGTGGGACTTGGAAGAGTTTCCAGGCTGCTGTTGCGAGCGTCTCCGACCACGCCAACGATGGTGAGAAGCCGCAGATCGCCGTCCATGTTGCCGAACTCGATGGTTTTGCCGAGCGGATCTTCGTTCGGCCAACGGGTGCGCGCGAGGGCGTTATTGATGACTGCCACGTGGGGCGCGTCCATTACGTCGCGGTCCTCGAAGAGCCGTCCACGCAGAAGCGGAATGGCCAGCACGCGGAAATAGTCCTCGCTAGCCACGCAGTAGTCGGCGTAGCCCGTGATGGAAGGGTCGTGCATCAGTCGCTCAAAGTCTTCCATGCGAGTTGGTATTTGCCCGGGATTGAGCACGAGAAATGTGCCGTTGGCCATAAAGTCGCTTGCAAGCGGCAGCGCATTGGCTCCGCCCACGGCTTCGACGCCCGGGATTGCACGCAAGCGAGCAAACAGATCATTGAGCTTCTTCACTTGCAGGGTTTTTTCCGCGTCTTTGTCGCCGAGCGAGGCAAACGATAGATCCATGGTGACGACATGTTCCGTGCGGAATCCCGGATCCACGGAAAGCACGCGCATCAGGCTGCGGCCGAGGAGACCTGCCCCAACCAGCAGAACCAGGGTAATCGCGAGCTGACCGGCGACGATCGTCCGGCCGATTCGTTGTTCGCGCAGTCCGCCAGCCTGCTGTTTGACGCCTTCGGCGAGCGCCTCGCGGACGTCTCCCGACGTGGCGCGAACCGCGGTGAGGATGCCCAGGCCCGCTGCCAGCAAAATGCACAGGCCCAGGGCAAATAAAAGCACCGGCAGATTCAGAGAAACCGAATCTAAGCGGGGCAGTTCCTTCGGAGCCAGTCCCACGAGAGCGTCCACGCCCCAGTGGGCTGCGAACACTCCAATCATTCCGCCCATGCCGCAAAGCAGAGCCGCCTCCATCAGGAATTGCCAAACCAAACGGCGCCGGTCCGCGCCGAGAGCCGCGCGGATGGCCAGTTCGCGCTCACGCCGCGCCGCTTGCGCCAGAAGAAGGTTCGCCACGTTGGCGCAGGCCACCAAGAGCAGGAAGCTGACTGCACCAAGTAGAAGCACCAAAGCGGAACGGACTTGGCCCGTCATGGCGTCTTGCAAACGCTCGGCCGCCGCGTCCGTCATGTCGATGTCTTGGCCGTACTGCTGCTTCAAGCGATGAGCGATCGTTGTGAATTCAGCGCGCGCCTGCGCCAAAGTGACGCCGTCACGCACGCGGCCGAAGACGTGCCAATTGTGCGCCGTACGGCTTTCATTATTTGGCGGATAGATTTCGCGCGGCACCCAGAAGTCAGCGTTATCGGGGAGGCGGAACCCTTGCGGCATTACCCCGACGACCGAAAAAACCTTGTGATCCGCTGCAAGCTTGAGCTTCGAAAAATCTTTTGAGCCGCCTAGGTACTGCTGCCAATAGCTATGGCTGACCAACAGCACTGGTGCGGCGCCTTCGCGTTGATCTTCGGCATTGAAACCACGACCGAAGAGCGGTGAAACACCCATCACCTTGAAGAAATCCCGGGAGACCTCTGCTGCGAGGGTCCGCGTCGGCTCCGAGCCGCCCGTTATTGTAAAGGGTCCCGCGTCGCATTCGGCAAGGCCTTCGAGGCTTCGAGAAGTGCTCCGCATGTCTGAAAAATTCGGCTCCGTGAAGTTCACCCGGTTGCCCTTCGCGTTGACTTCCCACAGTTGGAAGATCTGATCCGGCTTGGGGTAGGGAAGCGGGCGAAGGAGAACGCCATATACGACGCTGAAGATTGCTGTTGTGGCACCAATGCCCAGAGCCAGGGTGAAAACTGCGATAAGAGTGAAACCTGCGCTCTTCGCCAGCATGCGCGCGCCAAAACGCAAATCCCGCAGCACTATTTCAAGTATCGGAAGCCCGCGCCGCTCGCGAACCATCTCTTTGGTTTGCTCGACGCCGCCAAGTTTGATTAACGCCTGGCGCCGCGCCTCTTCCAGGCTCATTCCTGCACGCAAATTCTCTTCGATGTGCATCCGGAGATGGCTTTCCAGTTCGGAGGAAAGGTCCGCATCGTACTGGGTTTTGCGGAACACCCCGCCCAGCCGCAAAAGCAGCGCACGCAACGATCTCATGCGGATTCCTTTCCCGGCGCCAGGAAGCGGGCCAGAATTTCAGTGGTCTGTTCCCACTCGCGCGCTTCTTTCTCCAACTGCTTGCGCCCGGCGCGCGTGAGCTTGTAATACTTGGCTTTACGATTGGTGTCGGAGGTGCCCCATTCGGAGGAGATGTAGCCCTCCTGCTCCAGCTTGAGGAGGGCGGGGTACAGCGTGCCGTAATTGACGGCCAGCAGGTCGCCGCTGGTCTGCTCGATGCGGCGCGCGATGCCGTACCCGTGCAATGGGCCCAGCGCCTGCAAGGTTTTCAGTACCATCAAAGCCAGGGTGCCCTGCCAAACGTCTTTTTTATCGCCCATCGTTTTCCCCCGTGGCTCCTATAGGATACCCATACTTAGATGCCACAGTCCCTATGGGAATGCAATAGAAGAAACGAGCGACCCCGTTATTTTGTTTCCGGAATTCTTTATTTTTTTGGCCCCGTTTGCTTGACTCTGTCGAAACTTCCCACTAGCCTCATCCGTCTGACTTTACGTTTACCGGGGGACGGGGTCCTTCCAACGCTCTCTCGCGAGGAGTTTTGCATGCGTTCCAGCCTGATTCGCAGGTGTGCGTCAGCGGTGTGCCTTAGCGCGCTTCTACTGCTTTCCTATAGCGCGCCAACTCTCTTTGGACAGGGAGGCGAGCCGCAGTATTTTGCCATCCGCGGCGCGAAGGTCGTGCCGGTTTCCGGGCCGCCCATCGAAAACGCCACCGTGGTCCTCTCCCGGGGCATCATTACCGCCGTCGGGAAAGACGTGGCGATTCCACCGGAAGCGTGGGTCATTGAAGGCAAGGGCCTTACGGCTTATCCCGGTCTGGTGGATTCGTTCACGGATGTAAGCATCCCCGCCGCGCTGGCCCCAACTGGAGGCGAAGGAGGACCGCGCCGCCCGCAGGAAGCGTCTCGTGGCCCGCAGGACCGACCGGGTTCCACGCCGTGGCGGAGCGCGGCGGACGAAGTCAGCCTCAGCGACAAGCGCATCGAAACCTGGCGCAACGCGGGCTTCACGACCGTGGTGTCCGCGCCGAAGGGCGGATTCTTTCCGGGTCAGGCGGCCGTGCTCGATCTTGGGGGAGAGCGCGCCGGTGACCTGGTTGTGAAATCGCCTGTGGCGATTCCCGTGTCGCTGCAGACCTCGGGAGGTTTCGGCAGCGGATTTCCTAGTTCGCTCATGGGTGTGCTCGCTTATGTTCATCAGGTCTGGCTGGACACGGACTGTAGCAGCAAAGCGCAAGCCGCGTACGAAAAAAATCCGCGCGGCATCGAGCGTCCCCGATATGACCGCACGGAAGCCGCGCTCGCGGATGCGCTGGAAGATCACGCGCTGGTTCTGATTCCCGCGAATAATTCCGTGCAACTCCGCCGCGCGCTGGAATTGGTCGATCGCTGGCAAGTGAAAGGCGTTCTCTATGGCGGGCAGATGGGCTATGAGGTTGCCCCCGAAGTCGCCGCCAAGAAACTTTCCGTGCTTGTGAATCTGAAATGGCCCGAGGGCGAGAAAGATGCCGACCCCGAGGACAAGCCTTCACTGCGAACACTGCAGTTTCGCGATCGCGCACCGTCTTCGCCGGGAGCGCTTGCCAAGGCCGGCGTGAAATTCGCGTTTTATTCCGGCGGGATCACCACGCCGAAGGATATTGTTAAAGCGGCGAAAAAATCCATTGACGCGGGTCTCGCGCCGGAGGCCGCGATTCGTGCGTTGACCCTCTCGCCCGCGGAAATTTTTGGCATTGCCGACCGGCTGGGCTCCATCGAAAACGGGAAAATCGCGAATCTGGTGGTCACCGACGGCGATCTCTTCGAGGAAAAAACAAAAATCAAGCTGGTTTTTGTGGACGGACGTAAATACGAGCCGCGCGAACCGGAGAAACCGAAAGACGCCCCGAAAGGCGACATCACGGGGAAATGGAAACTTTCCTACACGACGCCCGAAGGCCCCGAGGAATCCACGGCGGACCTCACCATGGAGAAAGATGGCACGGTTTCCGGCACGGTCTCAGGCAAGCGCGGCACAACCAGTATCATCAGCGGCTATTTGAGCGGAGACAAATTCAGCTTCACGATTAATATTCCACTCGACCAGGGGCCGACGGACGCGACATTCAGCGGAACGTTCGACGGGACTTCGCTGAAGGGCGCCATCAGCGTCCTTGGCCTCTCGATCGACTTTACCGGCGTTAAACCCGGGAGCTCGGTTCTGCGAGGTGAGCGATGAGAGGCGCAACGATGAAGCGAAGCATCGCCGGATTGGCTATTACATTTTTTGCTGGCCTCGCACCGCACGCCTTGCGTGCCGCGAATCCGCCCGACGCGCCATCCGTCATCCTGATTCAGAACGCGACGGTTCTCACCGTTTCGCACGGGACCATCGGGCACGGGTCCATCCTGATTAAGGATGGCAAGATCGTCGAGGTCGGACAGTCCATCAAGGCGCCCAAGGATGCGCAGATCATTGATGCCGCCGGACAATTCGTCATGCCGGGCATCATCGATTGCCATTCGCATATCGCCGTGGACGGCAGCGTCAACGAGGGCAGCGTGTCTGTTTCGTCGATGGCGAATATTGCCGAGGTGATCGATTCCGACGATATTGACATTTATCGTGATCTCGCCGGCGGCGTGACAACCGCCAATATTCTTCACGGTTCCGCCAATGCCATCGGAGGACAGACCGAAGTGATCAAGCTGCGCTGGGGCCAGCCTGCCGCGAAGCTGCTGTTCGAAGGTGCGCTGCCGGGAATCAAGTTTGCCCTGGGCGAAAACCCCAAGCGCTCGAACTTCAGTCTTCCCGGGCAGCCCAAGCGGTATCCGGCCACGCGCATGGGCGTGGAAGAGACCATTCGCGGCGCGTTCACGGAAGCGCGCGACTACAAGAAGACCTGGGACGATTACCACAAGCGCGTTTCCGCCGTAGAAAAAAATCTCATCCCGCCGCGCCGCGACCTCAAGCTCGATCCGCTGGTGGAAGTGCTCGAAGGCAAGCGCTATGTGCATTCGCATTGCTACCGCGAAGATGAAATCCTGATGCTGCTTCGCGTCGCGAAAGAGTTCGGCTTCAAGATCCGGACGTTTCAGCACGTCCTCGAAGGCTACAAAGTTGCCGATGAATTGGCCGCTGCCGGAGTCGGTGCGTCAACCTTTTCGGATTGGTGGGCGTACAAGGTGGAAGCCTACGACGCGATTCCGTACAACGCGGCGTTGATGACGCGCCGCGGCGTGAACGTCTCCATCAATTCCGATGACGCGGAGGAAGCCACGCATCTCAATCAGGAGGCCGCGAAGAGCATGAAGTTCGGCGGCCTGTCGCATGAAGAAGCGCTCAAGCTGGTCACGCTGAATCCCGCGATGCAGCTTGGCATTGACAAGCGCGTAGGGTCGATTGACGTCGGCAAGGACGCCGACCTGGTGATCTACAATCATGATCCGCTCAGCGCGTACGCGGTCGTGCAGAAGACGCTGATCGATGGCCGGGTGTACTTCGACCGCCAGCGCGACATCGCGCAGCGCTCCGAACGCGAAAAGGAGAAGAAGGCGCTCATCGAAAAGGAAAAGAAGTCCGCTGAGAAAAAGCCGGACGTGACCGTGCCCATCGGCCCGAAACCGGACGAAAAGAAACCGGACGCCAAGAAACCGGAAGAGAAAAAACCAGAAGAAAAGAAGCCGGAAGAAAAACCCAAGCCGCCAGCGCTGGTGAGTTCCACCGGGGGTGCGCAGTGAAGGCGATTTTCTTGTCTCGCAAACTGATTTGCTTCCTTGGGCTCCTTTGCTTCCTTCCTGCTGCAGTTGCTCAATCTCAGCCATCGGGCACCGTCGCGATCACGCACGCGAAGATTCTCACGCTCGCGGGCAACACCATCGATGATGGCACAGTGGTCATCCGCGATGGGAAAATTGCCGCCGTAGGCGCAAGCGTGGACGTTCCCGCGGGCGCTCAGATCATTGACGCCAAGGGCCTGCAGGTTTATCCGGGAATGTTCGATGCCATCACGCAGATGGGCTTGCGCGAGATTGGAGCAGTGAGCTCCACCGTCGATTCGAACGAAACCGGGAATTACAACCCGGACGTGATCGCGGCAACCGCGGTCTTACCTTCGAGCGAGCATATTCCCGTGACGCGGGCAGCGGGCATCACGGAAGTTCTTGCGGTTCCGGCGAGCGGCGGCATGGACTCGTTTGGCTCGAGCGGGGTGCTCGGCGGGCAGGCTTCAGCGATTCATCTTTCCGGTTGGACGATCGATGAAATGCTCTTGAAGAAAAGCGCGGCGATGGTGCTGAATTGGCCGGAGATCGAAACACGAACGTTTGATTTTGCGACCTTCACGCGAAAAGAAAAATCTTTCAGCGAAGCCAAGCAGGAATACGAGAAGCAAGTGAACGAACTCGGGGATTGGCTGGAGCGCGCCCGCCACTATGCGCGGGCCCTGGAGAAAGGATCTGCGGCGAAGTACGAGCGCGACGTAAAACTGGAAGCGCTCGCGCCGGTGATTCGCGGCGAGCTGCCCGTGCTGGTGTTTGCCGATCGGGCCCGCGACATTCGCAACGCCGTCGAGTTTTGCGAAAAACAAAAGCTGCGCATGATTCTCGCCGGCGGTTCCGAGGCCTATAAGGTCAAGGATCTGCTGCGTTCGAAAGGCATACCCGTAATTCTTCGTCCGACTCTAACATCGCCGCTCGACGAGGACGATCCCTACGATCGTCTGCTCTCCCAGCCTGCGGAGCTTGCGGCTGCCGACGTGAGGTTCGCCTTCGCGAGTTTCGACAATTCCTTCGCGCGGCGCCTGGGCCAGAACGCGGCCAACGCCGTGGCCCACGGCCTGCCGTATGACGAAGCGCTGCGAGCCGTGACCGTTTATCCGGCCCGCATCTTCGGCCTGGACAATCAAATTGGAACGATCGAGCCGGGCAAAATCGCCAACCTTATTGTCACCAACGGCGATCCGCTCGAGCTGACCACCGACGTGCGCTACCTTTTCATACGAGGCCAGCTCACGTCCACGAACAACCGGCACAAGTGGCTTTATGAGAAGTATCTCAACCGCCCAAAGCCAGTGAATTGATCCATGGCGCCCGCTGCGCTGCAGGATGGAATTGTGAGACGCGCCAGCCTGGTGGATCCCATGGTGGCCCTGCGCTACGAATGACAGGGTTCTGCCCTCCGGCAAAGCGCGGATTCTCACAGCATTGTGCGAAACTTTCTGCGCGGGATTGCGTTCCTACACTTGAGCCTTATGCGCACACCCTTTCGTATCATCCTCATTGCGTTGATCCTGACCGGCACGGCTTGTCCTGCGCGCGCGCAGGAAGCAGGAAAGATTGTCGCGCAGTACGTCAAGGCTGCCGGCGGGTCGAAGGCTCTGAGCAAGATCCAAACACTCACGCTGGAAGGAACGTTCACGAGCGGCGACGGTAAAGCCGGGACATACACCCTCGATACCAAACTGCCCAATCGCTACTACATGGAACTGCTCGTGAATGAAAAGAGCTGGATTGAAGCCTACAACGGAAAGTCTGCCTGGCATCAAACCGCGGGCGGAGAACCCGGCACGCTAGTCGGTCCCGAAGGAATGCAACTGGAAGCCACGGCGCAGTATTACAACTCTCATCTAGTCAATCCCAAAAAGATCAAAATGGCGGTGACTTTCGTTGGTCACGCACAAGTGCGCGGGAAGGACGCGCTGCAGCTGGAGGTGACTGCGCCAACCGGCGTGAAGCTGCAGGTGTTCTTCGATCCCCAGACTCACCTGATCGTGAAGGAAGCCGCGACGGTAGGCGGCGTCGAGGAAGAGATTCTGTACGACGATTACCGCGCGGTCGAAGGCGTGAAGCTTCCTCACAAGATTGAATTGCACCGTGCCGGCGACAAATACGATATCAGCGTGACACGCGCGGTCATCAGCGGAACCGTGGGCGAGCGCGTCTTCGACTTCCCGAAAAAGTCGCAAGTGCAGTTGCCGGACCTCAGGGCGCTCTTCAAGGAAATCGACGAGAATCAGAAAGCCACCGACAAAATCCGGGAGAACTACGCAGGCTCGCAATCTGAAGAAGAGATGGAGTTCGAGGGCGACGGCCGGGTGAAGAAGCGCGAGGCCAGTGAGTACACCTTTTTCTACCTCAACGGTCATGAAGTGACGACGCTGGTGAAAAAAGACGGCAAGGAGCTGAGCGCCGAGGATCAGAAGAAAGAAAACGACAAGACCCGCAAACGAATCGAGGAGCTGCAGAAGCGCGAAGCCAAGAAAGAAGCCAAGGAAGAAAAAGCCCGGCAAGCAGGGAAGGAGGAAGACAAGGATGAACCCGGGATTGAAGTGTTCCTGCGCGCGTGCCAGTTTGTGAATCCGCGCCGCGAGCGATTCCGCGGGCTGGACGTGCTGGTGTTCGATTTCGAGCCAAATCCGGATTTCAAGCCGCGCAAGCTGGTGGAGAAAATTGTGCAGAAACTTGCCGGGGTCGTGTGGGTAGACGAAAAAGCGCACCAGGTAGCCCGGCTGGAGGCCTATTTCGTCGGCGATGTAAAGATTGCTGGCGGCTTGCTCGCGAATTTGCAAAAAGGAACCAGCTTTGTCTTCGAGCAGGCTTTTGTGAATAACGAAGTGTGGCTCCCCACTTACGGAGAAGCGCACATCGGCGTGCGGTTCCTGCTGGTAAAGGGCATCAAGGCCCGCGTTGTGACGCGCTACTGGGACTACAAGAAATTTAACGTGGAGACCCTCTCCACGATCGCAAAGCCCAAGGGCGCTGCCGATGCGCCCCGGGATCCCCCCAACCCGCCCCCAGTAAGACTGCGCGTCGATAAGCCCGCTATCCAATAGTTCTCTGAAAACGCCGATTCTCCGAGATATACTTTCCGTCCGCCCACGTTTTCACCGGAGGGGTCTGTAAATGAATGGCCGCCTTTTGTTCACCCTGGTGCTTCTCCTGTCTGCGGCATTGTCGTTTGGCCAGTCGACAAGCTCGCCTGCGCCGTCCGCAGCTCCGACGTTTACCAGAGACGTAGCCCCGATTCTTCAGAGGAATTGCCAAGTTTGCCATCGGCAGGGCGAAGCTGGACCATTTTCTATGCTGACCTATGAACAGACCCGGCCTTGGGCCATGGCGATGAAATTGGACGTGCAAACGGGAAAGATGCCGCCGTGGTTTGCTGATGCTCGCTACGGCAAATTCTCCAACGCTATGAGTCTCAGCCCTTCCGAAATCGAGACGCTTGCGAAGTGGGCCGATGCCGGCGCGCCGAAGGGCGATCCCAAGGACATGCCTCCGCCGGTCGAATGGGTGGAGGGCTGGGGCATCGGGAAACCCGATCTCGTCTACGAACTGCCTGTGCCGTTCGACGTTCCTGCTTCCGGCGTGATCGACTACCAGCACGTGATCGTCCCCACCGGATTCACCGAAGACAGGTGGATCCAGGCCGCCGAAGTCCGCCCTACCGAGCGCACGATCGTTCATCACATCATCGCCTTCGTTCGTGAACCGGGCTCAAACTGGTTCCGCGAGCAAAAGCCGGGTGTCTTCTTCACCGCGCCTCAGGTCAAAACGAAAGAGCAACCGGATACCAGCGCTCTTCCCAGCGATTTCCTCGTCGGCTACGCGCCGGGTCAGCCTCCCGAGATTCTTCGCCCGGGCCAGGCCAAGCTCATCAAAGCCGGCTCAGACATTATTTTTCAGGTCCACTATACACCCCACGGCCATGCCACTCGCGATCAGTCAAGACTCGGCATCATCTTTGCAAAGGAGCTGCCGAAAGAACGGGTGCTTACTTTGTCTGCCACCAACGGCACTTTCAAAATCCCGCCCGGTCATCCCAACTATCGCGTGGATGCCAGTTTTGAAGTCGGAACGGACGTGAAGCTCTCCGGCCTGCACCCGCACATGCACGGTCGCGGCAAAGATTTTGAATATCGCGTGCTGTACCCATCGGGCGAAAGCAAGAAGCTTCTCAGCGTGCCTCACTACGATTGGCATTGGCAGAATTGGTACAATCTTGAAGAGCCGATCGTTTTGCCCAAGGGCACAAAAATCGAATGCACCGCTCATTTCGACAATTCCCCCAGCAATCCCGAAAACGCCGACGCCACAAAGGAAGTCACCTGGGGCGAGCAAAGCTGGGACGAAATGATGGTAGGCTTTTTCAATCTCGTCTTTGACGCCAAAATGCCGGTCGAGAATCTCTTCCTAGATAGGAAAAACCCCAGCGGCGTCGCTCGCAATTAATCCTGCCAGCAGCCCGGAGCGAAGCTGCTGGGTCCTGCCCCAAGTGCTTTCCCTAGTCCGACTTTCAGCGCGCACAGTCAGTTGAGATAGAATGCGGCGCATGAACTTGGAGCGCTCTCAAGGCGAGCCTGCCAACTTTGGCGCACCGTGGGTTTTTCTGTGTCTTGCCTTTTGCACCCACGTCGCGGACGAGGCGCTTACGGGCTTCCTTCCGGTTTACAATGCCACCGTTCTTGCCATGCGCAGTGAATACGCGTGGTTTCCGATGCCCACCTTTGAATACCGCGACTGGCTGGTCGGGCTTATTGTCGCGAATATCGTCTTCTTGCTGCTAACGCCGTTTGCGTTTCGAAATGCGCGGTGGCTGCGCCCGTTGGCGTATTTTTTCGCTGGCGTCCATTTGCTGAACGGTACGGGCCACACGCTCGCAACAATCTTCGGGCAGACTGTTTCTTCGGTCCACTTTCCACGCCCCGCACCGGGCTTTTATTCCTCGCCGCTGCTCATCGCGGGATCCATCTATCTCCTGGTTCGATTGAGGGACAGTGCCCAGGGGCCGGGCGAGGCCGTCTATTCTTAATTGAGCAAATCGATGCCTTGAAGGAGGCTCACTTGCGACGAAACTCTGTTCCAAAAGTTGCCCTAATTTGGGGGGCTATTTTTTCTCTTGCGACAGCCAGCGCCATAGCGCAAGCGAAACCCGCGACAAGGGAGGACGAAGCGCCCCTGCGAGTCGTCCTGGCAGGCCTGGTGCACGGACATGCCTCCGGTTTCTTCGATCAGTTTCAACACCGCGCGGACTTGCGGATTGTGGGAATCGCCGAACCCAACCGGCAGCTCGCCGCACAATTTGCAAAGCGCTATGGCTTGGAGCCAAGTCTCTTCTATTCCGATCTGGAAGAGATGCTAAAGGCCACGCATCCTCAGGCGGTGCTCGCGTACACCAACACCTACGATCATCGCCGCGTGGTGGAAATCTGCGCGCGGTATGGAGTTCCCGTGATGATGGAAAAACCGCTGGCGGTCAGCCTGGAAGATGCGCACGCGATCGAAAAAGCGGCGCGCGAGGGCAAGATTCAGGTTTTGGTGAACTACGAAACGACCTGGTATCGCAGCAATCAAGCGGCGTATGACCTGGCGCACGAAAACGCCATCGGAGAAATTCGAAAGGTTGTTGTGCACGATGGACATGAAGGTCCGAAAGAGATCGGCGTGGGACCGGAGTTTCTAGCCTGGCTCACCGATCCGAAACTGAACGGCGCGGGCGCGCTTTTTGATTTTGGCTGTTATGGCGCGGACTTGATGACCTGGCTTATGGACGGACGCAGGCCGGACTCCGTGACCGCCGTCACGCAGCAAATCAAGCCGGACATTTATCCGCGAGTAGACGACGAGGCGACGATCCTCCTGACGTATCCGAAGGCGCAGGCGATTGTGCAGGCTTCCTGGAATTGGCCGTTCTCCAGGAAAGACATGGAAGTGTACGGGCAGAAGGGATATGCCATCACCGTCGGGCGCGATGAGCTGCGCGTGCGGCTTCCGAAAAAGGAAGAGAAATTGACCGAGGCCAAGCCTTTGGCGGCGCCGTATGAAGATTCCGTCTCGTATCTGCGAGCCGTGGTTCTCGGCGGACTCAAGCCGGTGGGGCCTTCTGCTTTGGAAACCAACGTAATTGTGACGGAGATCCTGGACGCGGCGCGCCAGTCCGCAGCGACAGGGAAGACCGTGCGCCTTGCAGGCGCTCACTAAATCGTTCGAAATCGTACTGCGCCTTACTTAGCAAGGACGGCGCGGTCGAGCGTCTCGCGTACTTTTTGTGCAAGAATCTGGGGAGTGAATGGTTTCTGCAGGAAGGCAACGCCTTCCCCGAGCGTGCCATCTTCGGCGATGACGTTGTACGTGTAACCCGACATATATAGGACTCGGAGATTGCCATGCTGTGCCGTGAGCCGCTTTGCCAGCTCGTGCCCGCTCATTCCCGGCATAACCACGTCCGTCAGGAGTAGATGGATTGCGGCGCCGTTGTTTCCGGCGAGGCGCTCTGCGTCTTCCGGGGTAGGCGCTACGATCACCTTGTACCCTCGCTCGGAGAGAACCATCTGCGCCAACTGACGCACGGCGGGTTCGTCTTCGACAAGCAGGATGGTTTCGTGGCCCATACGCCTCGTGGATGCGGGCATTTCCGGTGCCGGCGAAACTTGGACGGCATCTTTGACGCGCGGGAGATATACCTTGAAGGTCGTGCCTTTTCCCAGCTCGCTATATACCCAGACGTAGCCGCCGCTCTGTTTCACGATGCCGTACACGGTGGATAAACCAAGTCCGGTGCCACGGCCGCTTTCCTTCGTAGTGTAGAAAGGCTCGAAAATGTGGGCGACCGTGTCGGCCGTCATGCCGATGCCGGTGTCAGTGACCGCCAGCAAAACGTAAGGCCCCGGATGGACGACCGTATGATCGCGGGTATATGCAGAGTCGAGATCGACGTTGCTCGTTTCAATGACGATCCGGCCGCCGTTGGGCAAGGCGTCACGCGCATTCACGACCAGATTCATGATCACCTGCTCGATCTGTCCGGGATCTGCCTTGATCGCTCCAACGTCTTTCGACACAAATGTTTTCATCTCGATGCTTTCGCTCATCAGCCGCCGCAGGAGCTGGTCGAGATTCACCACGATGGCGTTGAGATCGAGGATTTTCGGCCGCAGAACCTGCTTGCGGCTGAAGGCCAGCAACTGCCGAACCAGCGTGACCGCGCGATCGGCAGCATCTTCGATGCGCCGGATATCGCCGTGCAACTCCGGCCGGTCCATGCAGCGCTGCAGAGCCATCTCGACGTAACCCTTGATGATCGTAAGAAGATTATTGAAATCGTGTGCGACGCCTCCCGCCAGCCTCCCGACAGCCTCCATCTTGCCCGCTTGCAGTAATTGATTTTCGAGCAGTTTCCGGTCGGTGATATCGACGATCAGGCCTTCCATGACAGGATGGCTGTCACTGCCGCGCACCACGACCGCCGTGTCGCTGACCCACATGGTCTGCCCGTCCTTGCGCGTAACGCGATATTCGGCCTGAAAGGGTTCGCCGCGTCCGCAGGCTTCCTCCGCGGCATGAACGATGGGGTGATCTTCGATAGGGATGTGACGTATCCAATCTCTCGAACTCGAAAGCCATTCCTCAGCGGAGTAGCCGAACATCGTTTCGACCTGTGGGCTGACGTAGAGCCATTGGCCATTGATGCCGAGTTCCGCGATGTAACTTATGGCCGCGACCTGTTCGATGAGCATGCGGTATTTAGTTTCGGTATCGGCGCGCGCACGCTGCGCGCTCAGCTGCTCGGTGATGTCGTGGCTCACGCAAATCGTGCCGCCGTCGGGCAGGGTAGTAACGGCCATTTCGGTGGGGACCACTGTTCCGTCGCTGTGGTGCACGGTGAGCCGCCCGAACCATTTGCCACGTTGTTTCAGGGCTTCGCGAACTTCCGACACGACCGGCGCCACATCCCGGGCGTCGGGAACCTCCCGCCACGACTTGCCCAGCACGGCTTCCCGATTGGTATTCCCCATCATTCGCGCGTAGGCCGGGTTGACATAAATGTATTTCCCTCCGGCATCGAGAATAGCCATGCCATTCACGGCGGAATCCATCGCCAGCGTGTGCGTCAGCACAGCCTTCGCGCTTTTCGCTTCACGATACTGGCTGATTCCCAGCCGCGCGGCGTAGCACACGATGGAAACGCCAAGAAGCGAGAAACGAAGCACGCGCCACTCCGCCCCCAGTTGCGAGACCTGCCAGAGTATGATCAATGGCGCCAGCGCAAATGTGGTGTTGGTCAGCATCAATTCGCCGAGCGTCTTCCGCCGCAAAGGTGAGCCGGATTCCGCCGCAGGACTCGGCTGCCACTGCGCCGCCCACATGGCAGCAACGAGAAACGGCGACGTCCATAACAGGTCCCGCAATGTCCCCGTTGGGGCGGGCCTGACAATTTGCAGGTACTGGGCCAGCGCCGCGCACACCGTCACTAACAGCAGGTAGAGAGCGAGGCCGCCATAAAGCTTCCGGATGTGCTGTTTCCGCGAGCGCAGCGCCTGGAATGCCGCCAGCGCGGTGAGCAAGGCATCTTCCGCGTTCTCGACGCGCATCTCGCGCAGGAAGGCGGAGTTGTCGTCAAGGCGGTGAGCCGGCAAGTAGTAAAATTCGACGTAAATAAAAAAGAAGACGATTCCAATCTGGAGGAAGTCCAGGACGGATTCCGCGTCGATCCGCGGAGAGTCCTTATCCTGGTCCAGGAATAAGGCCATCGCGATCAGCACACTTTCAAAACCGAATAAGAATCGTACCGCCGAGGTTGTGGGCGGTTCGCTGTGCAGCACTACCTCGTAGTACATCCAGCCTAGGTTCGCTACACCCCACATCGCGATGCCCGCGCCGAAGATCAGCCAGAAGGGGCGGCTCAAGCCGCGCCCGCGGCGTGATGCCCCGAAAGCCATGACCGCGGCAAAACCGCAAGCGAAGATTTGCAGGAGATTTGCGAGAAAGGATCCGACCGTAGTGGTGCCTAGCGTCGCTGCTTCGCAAAGATGCAGCGCGACAATGACCGCCGCAAGGATCAGGAACTTTCGCGCCATTCCTTGTCGCACTCTCGCGTTTCGATTTGAATTTTTTGCCCGAAACTATTCTACGGGGAATCGCGCGCCCCTCTTCGCAATCCCTCGGAAGGCGTGCCCAGCCTGATACGGGACTGTCCGAAGGGATGATCGGAGAAGTGATTCAGTTCGAACTTCGGCTCTGCTCGAGCCTAGCGGGCCTCCAACGGGTAGCGGTCCTGCGACTGCACCGCCGCAGCCACGCGGCGCCGCAACGCGATTGTGTCCACGGGTGCGCGCTTTCCGAAGCGCTTCAGCACCGCCATCTGTGTCGTCAGCATGTCGCCTTCGTGCGCAGCGGCGACGGCGCGCTTCGCTTCGTGCTCCACGCGTTCCGCGGCGTCATTGATAAAAACGCGGGCGGCATCAATCATCGTCTGCGTCGCGGCTTCGCCTTTTGCCGCTGCGGCCTTCTGTGCGCGCAGCAGGCAGGATTCCATCGCGTAAATCTCCATCACCATATTCGAAAGCGCGCCAATCAGCTCCTGCTCGTCAGCCAGCTTTTCGCGGAATTTCTGCACGGCGCCGCCCGCAGCCTGCAAAAACATCTTCTTGGCATTGGCCACCACGCGCGCTTCATCCGCCAAAACGCCTTCCGGCGTTTCCTCAAACGACGGACCCGCAAGAATTTCGTCCGCCAGCTTCATCGCCGCGGGGATCAGCGGCAACTGCCCGCCCATCGCGCGCTTCATCAGCATCTGGATGATCAGCATGCGGTTGATTTCGTTCGTGCCTTCAAAAATGCGATTGATGCGCGAATCGCGGTACGCGCGGCAAACGGGATATTCCTCATGAAAACCGTAGCCGCCGAAAATCTGCACGCCTTCGTCCACCACGAAGTCCAGCATCTCGCTGCCGTACACCTTGGCGATCGAGCTCTCGATCGCGTACTCCTCCAACACTTTCATCGTGTTCTGGATTTTGTCGCCCGAGCCCGAAGCCGCCGCCATCGCGGCTTCGATGTTGCCTGCGGAGCGGTACACCATGGATTCCACCGCGAAAATCTGGATGGCCATCTCCGCCAGCTTTTCTTTCATCATCCCGAACTCGCCGATCTGTTTATGGAAGGCTTTGCGCTCTTTGCAATACTTCGAGGAAGTCATGAGCACGTGCTTCGATCCGCCCACACACGACGCGCCCAGCGTGAAGCGCCCCGCATTCAGAATATTGAACGCCACGATATGGCCGCGCCCGATTTCGTGCAGCAGGTTTTCCTTCGGTACCTTGCAGTTTTCCAGGAAAATCGGCGTCGTCGAGCTGCCGTGAATGCCCATTTTGTGTTCTTCGTTCCCGGGCTTGAAGCCGGGAAAACTCCGCTCCACGATGAACGCCGTGAATTTCTCGCCGTCAACCTTCCCAAACACAATGTACACGTCGGCAAATCCACCGTTCGTGATCCACATCTTCTGCCCGTTCAAAATGTAGTGGGTTCCTTCGGCGTTGAGCTCCGCGCGCGTCAGCGAATTCTGCGCGTCCGATCCCGCTTGCGGTTCGGAAAGGCAGTACGCGCCAATCCACTCGCCGGTGGCCAGCTTCGGCAGATATTTCTTTTTTTGCTCTTCCGTTCCGAAGTAAACAATCGGCAGCGTGCCAATCCCCGCGTGCGCGCCGTGCGTCACCGCGAAGCCGCCGTAAATCGAAAGTTTCTCGGTCAATACGGTCGTGGAAATCTTGTCCAAGCCCGCCCCGCCGTACTCCTCGGGAACGCCGCCGCCCATCAAACCGACTTCGCCGCCTTTTTTCACCAGCGACGCCATCAGCCCGGCCTTCTTGTTCTCGAGGTCTTTGATGAGCGGGAAAACTTCCTTGAGCACAAATTCCTCGGCGGTCTGCCCGATAAGCCTCTGATCGTCGCTCAAATCAGCGGGCGTGAAGACGTCGCCCGGCTGCGGCGATTCGAGAAGAAAACTGCCGCCTTTTGCTGCGGGCTTCGTGAGAGTAGCCGTCGCCATTTGGGTCGCTCCTAGTGGGGGAATGGCTGCGAATGCGATTCGGTCAGGCGCTTGTGTGTGGCGGGTCGCGCTGACCGTACGGTTTCATTTTACTCTGGCAAAAAGTTGCCGTAAACAGCGTTAAGTTCAGTGGCCAGTAACCAACACGTTTCCTGCTCCCGGATGACGCTTTCACCCGGGCTCTGAAAGTGGCAACAAACGCTCTCAGAGCGATATAATCCGGCTGCTCCACGCTGCACCTAGCATCCATACGATCATTTCACGCACGACTGAGGAAGTGCTATGAAGCCGGTCCATTGTGTTTGCACTCTAAGCTTGCTCGCACCGATTCTGGGCGTCCTTTTGCTCGCTGATCCCTCAGCGGCGCAGGCTCCTCCATCGCTCCCAAGCGAAACGCCCGCTCAATTCACGCCCGTTACCGACAGCTTTGACTACACGCGGCGCGACGTCATGATCCCCATGCGCGATGGCGTCAAGCTGCACACCGTCATTCTCGTCCCCAGAGGCGCAAAGAACGCGCCCATCCTCCTTACCCGCACGCCCTACGACGCCACCGATCTCACCACCCACCAGCACAGCTCGCATCTCGGTCCCAGCCTCAAGGGCTATGACAATGCGCTGGAAGTCATTCTCGAAGGCGGCTACATCCGCGTCGTCCAGGACGTTCGCGGCAAATACGGCTCCGAAGGCGACTACGTGATGAATCGCCCGCTCCGCGGCCCGCTCAATCCCACGGCCGTCGACCACGCCACGGACACCTACGACACCATTGATTGGCTCGTCAAGAACGCTCCAGAGAGCAACGGCAAGGTCGGCATCCTCGGCATTTCTTATGACGGCTTCACCCCTCTGATGGCTCTCGTCAATCCGCATCCCGCGCTGAAAGTTTCCGTTCCCATGAACCCCATGGTGGATGGCTGGATGGGTGACGACTGGTTCCACAACGGCGCGTTTCGCGAACTGAACATGCCCTACATCTACGAACAAGTCGCCACGCGAAAGAACGATGAACACTGGTGGACCAGCAACTACGACGACTACGACCTGTATCTGCAAGCCGGTTCCGCCGGAGAACTTGGCCGCCGTCATGGCCTCGAACAGGTCGGCTTCTGGCGCAAACTTTTGGACCACCCGAGTTACGACGCGTTCTGGCAGCAACAAGCCATGGATAAAATCCTCGCTGCCCAGCCGCTTAGAGTTCCCACCATGTTGGTAAACAGCCTTTGGGATCAGGAAGACATTTACGGCGCCATCGCTGTCTACAAAGCGATCAAACCCAAAGACACAAGCAACGACAAAGTTTTTCTGGTGATGGGCCCGTGGCACCACGGCCAGGAAATATATGACGGCAGCTCCCTGGGCGCGGTGAAATTCGGCAGCGACACCGGGCTGTATTTCCGCCGGGAAATTCTCGCGCCGTTCCTGGCGCATTATCTGAAAGACGACGCGCCGAAGAGCGACATCGCGCCGGTGACGACGTTCGAAACCGGCACGAACACCTGGCGGCGCCTGCAAGCATGGCCTGCCGGCTGCGCCGGTGGCTGCAGCGTGAAACCAACGCCGCTTTACCTCAACGCCGCATTAAAGTTAAGTTTCACCGCGCCCGCCGCGGGTGGAGCGGCCTTCGAAGAATACGTTTCCGATCCCGCCAAGCCTGTGCCCTTCAGCGGCCGCCCCAGCCATCCCGTCGGCTTTGCAGAAAACGTTCCATGGAAGCAGTGGCTCGTCGACGACCAGCGCGGAGTTTCCGGCCGTCCCGATGTCATCTCCTTCGTCTCGGACACGCTGACCGCGCCGATGAAAATCAGCGGCCAGCCCATCGCCAACCTGATTGCTTCCACCAGCGGCACGGACTCCGACTGGGTCGTCAAGCTCATCGACCTCTATCCCGACGAAGTAGGCGCCCAGCAGGAAATGGGCGGCTATCAACTTATGGTCTCCGCCGATATTTTCCGTGGCCGCTACCGCGAAGGTTTCGAAACATCCAAGGCTATCGCGCCCGATAAGCCGCTGCTCTATCGCTTCGCGCTACCCACCGCAAATCACGTGTTTCTGCCCGGCCACCGCATCATGGTCCAAATCCAATCCACCTGGTTTCCGCTGTACGACCGCAATCCGCAAACTTTCGTGCCCAACATCTTCTGGGCCAAGCCCTCCGACTTTCGCAAAGCCACGCAGCGCATCTACCACGCCCCTGGCCAAGCCACCTTCATCGAGTTACCGTTGGTTACTATGCCGTGAGCATGGCAGCGGGTAGCGAGGTTCAAGGCATGCGCAAGCGGGGTAAGACCGCGCAGCCGGAAACTTGTGCCTCCATTTTCCTGCCGGCGCGTTTATCGGGAATTTGTTTACGGGGCTGAGCTCGAAATCCACTTCGACCGGCTCAATGAGTGGCATCAACCAGCTCACCAATTCTTGATGCACCGGATGCGGGCCGTAACTGTAGAGGGAGGCCTTGTCGGCGAATTTCATCACGCCTCCAAACTCGTACCCTTGTCCACGCGAGGAAATATTCACGCCGACGGCTGTTTCCACTAAGCCGGGAATCTTTCCTTGTAGGCCGCGAATTTCAGCCGCTACGCGCAGTTTCTGCTTTTCCGTCACGCCCGGCTTCCAGCGAAAGGCAAACATGTGGACGTACATAGCTCTTCAAAGACCTCCAACAGCGCCGCGAAGGACAGCCTTGAAAAAAGCATCGGGCGCAAATGTCATCTTCGCATAGGCGTTGTTACGCAGCGAATGGATTTCCCCCGTTACGGAAAGTTCTTGTTTGAATTCCTTTAACTCCGCAAATCGCGCAGTTTTTCAAGTTCCGTCAGCCTGCGCCGCAAGAAGCGGCGCTCGATGTCGTTGGTAGCGAGTGATAGCGCCCGCCGGTATGCATTCGCGGCTTCGCCCATGCGTTCGAGACGCCGCAACAAATTCGCTCGTGCAGCAGGCAGCAGGTGAAATTCTTCTAGCTCCTCTCGCCTTTCGAGTTCGTCGAGCAGCGCGAGTCCTTCTTCCACGGAACGAGCCATCGCCACCGCCACGGCCCGATTCACTTCAATCACCGGCGACGTGTGCATCCTCAATAACGCGTCATACAATGCCGCAATCTGCGGCCAGTCCGTGTCCTTGGCGGTCTTCGCATTGGCATGCAGCGCCGCGATCGAAGCTTGCAGCGCATACGCGCCTGCCGCCCCACGCCGCAGCGCCGACTTCACGAGCTCCGTCCCCTCCTGAATCTGTTCCCCATGCCACAGACCCCGGTCCTGTTCCTCCAGCAAAACCAACTCTCCTTGCGCACTCACGCGCGCGTCCCGCCTTGAATCCTGCAGCAGCAGCAGCCCCAGCAATGCCTGCGCCTCCGCTTGCGCTGGAAGAAGACTGCACATAACACGCCCCAGCCGAATCGCTTCCGCGCAAAGCTCCCGCCGGATCAACGCGTCGCCGCTGCTGGCCAAATAGCCTTCATTAAAAATCAGATAGACGACGAGCAGCACACCGTCCAGGCGGTCGCGCAACTCTTCCGGCGACGGCACTCGATAGGGAATTCCCGCCTCGCGGATTTTTCCCTTCGCGCGCACTAGCCGCTGCGCCATCGTCGCCACCGGAATCAGGAACGCCCGTGAAATTTCCTCGGTCGTGATTCCGCAAACGGTGCGAAGCGTGAGCGCTACTCGTGCTTCAAGGGGAAGCGCTGGATGGCAGCACGTGAAGATCAAGCGCAACCGGTCATCCGCGAACATTTCCTCTTCCCGATCGCCCTCCGGCTGCGCGGCGATCTCAGCAGTCTTCGCAATCTCTTCCGATTTCCGTTCGAAGCGCTGATCGCGCCGCAAGCGGTCGATGGCCTTGTGCCGCGCCGTGCTGATCAACCAGGCGCGCGGATTCGCCGGCGTCCCGTCCGAAGGCCACTTCTGCAGCGCAACGGCATACGCTTCCTGCAACATTTCTTCGGCCAGGTCGAAATCACCCAGTAGACCGATCAACGTCGCCAGAATCCGCCCCGATTCTTCGCGATGCAGTTTTTCAAAATCCATTAGGAAGGAATTTCCTCACCGCACTTTGCCGAAGCAAGCTTTAGCGTTTCGGGGTGCGGCGGAGCGCCCCGAGATACTCGGTTGCGTTTCGCCAATTCTACGCCTGCTTGGCTTGTCCGCGGACCGCCAATGGACGCACCTCAATCGTTCCGTTCCTCGCGGACGGAATTCGCGCAGCGATGGCGATGGCCTCGTCCAGGTCATTGGCATTCACAAGGAAATAGCCGCCCAGTTGCTCCTTGGTTTCCGCGAATGGCCCGTCGGTGACCACACGTTTGCCGTCTCGCACGCGCACCGTCGTCGCCATTGTGGTCGGCGTCAACTGGCTGCCTCCCAGGAACTTGCCCTTTCCCGAGAGATCGTCTCTGAGTTGCCCGTATTCCCGGTAAATAGCCGCCTCGTCCCCTGGCGTCATCTTTCCCCAGCCGGCTTCCGAGTGATAAATAAGCAGCAGGTATTCCATGGTCTTGCCTCCTGCAGGTTAGTCGAACGGAGACCTTGAAAATCGACAATCGTTTCACAGTCCGGGTGTCCCCGGGCGGTCCACAAAGCCTCCTAGTATTTATGGAGGGCCTCACTCCCCTTAAAACCCAATGCGAGGTAACTCCAAGCTTTGTGCGACGGATTGGCGAACGTGGTGTTCGATCCAGCGAGGAGCCACATCACGTCACCGACTACGAGTGTTTCTTCCGGCTTGCCCTTTACCATTGTTTGAATTCCGGACCCGCTGAGAAGGACAAGCAATGTTCCTGCGCCTGTCGTTAATCCAATCTGTTCTATATCCGGATCAAAACGGCTCAGGCTTACTTGTGTCTCATCAGTCGCAAATTGCGGCAGGTGGGCCGCCCCGTTTCTCTTTACTGTGAGAGACTTGCCACAAACCTCTAGTTCGGCACCGGGCACGACTTCCGCGCAAATATTTCGCGGTTCACGTTGAGGTTTTAGCAGCTCTATAGTGACGTTGTTGAATGGCATGTCGGATTGGTTGCGGGCGATGTGGGCGAAGTGGCCGGGAGAGTAGCCGAGTTGGCCGTCGGCCATTACCAGGCGGACTTCGGGTTTGCCTTGGACGGCGTTGATGACGTCGGCGGGGCCGAGCGCGACGTAGAGATAGGGCACGTCGTGCTGATGGAGAAGGGTGGCGTCGTGGGCGGGGACGCGTACGCGGAAAACGCGGACGTAATCATTTTCAAGGACGAGATGGTGGTGAGGTTCCTTGGGGATGGGAACGGCGGTGGGGGCTTGGGCGTTTGAAGAAAATGTCAGAAGCAGAAGCGCCGAGCATAGGAGCGGTTTCATTGGGAGCCTCCCGAGGATCGACACCTAAAGCGAAAGGCAAAATGGCGAGATAAACTCGCCTCCACAAAATCCAGATCGACGCTCCGCTGGCTTTCCAGCAGAGCCGACAAGGATGCCTGCGCTACAAGAGCAAACCCGCGGCGAAAAGAAAGTTGGCGAGATGAACGCGCCGCTACAAAGCAAACCCCACCGGTCTAAAGACCAGCCACTACAAGAGCGGGCCGGGCTAAAGCCCGGCGCTTACAAAACCAAGAGTCAGAGGCGCTCGAAGATGCCGGCGGCGCCCATGCCGCCGCCGATGCACATGGTGACCATGCCGTAGCGGGCGTTGCGGCGCTGGAGTTCGCGGATCAGCGTGGCGGTGAGTTTGGCGCCGGTGCAGCCGAGGGGGTGGCCGAGGGCGACGGCGCCGCCGTTGGGATTGACACGCGAAGCGTCGAGGCCGGCTTGCTGGATGACTGCGAGGGATTGCGCGGCAAAGGCTTCGTTGAGCTCGATGACGGCCATGTCGCTGAGGGAGAGTCCGGCGAGCTTCAATGCTTTGGGGATGGCACGGACC
>QHYE01000074.1 GCA_003224055.1 Acidobacteriota bacterium
CTAACCACAACTGGGAGCAACCGCGCAGGGTTCTCTGCATACCGGCGGGCTAGGATTGGAAGTACGTATGGATGCCCCGTTTTTTCGCGCGTCCGTTACGGACGCATTCGCTTCTGGGAGCCGCGGGACTGCTCTACAGCGCATGGCCGCTTGCCGCGGTCGTGGCCAGAATCAACACGGGTATAATGTTTCTCGATGCGCTTCTGGTCCCGCTGGCTCGCATGTGCTTTCTTCCTTGTCCTCGTGTTTCCCCTGATTCCCGCTCTCCACCCTTTACCTCCGCCTTCCTGGAGCGGCGTCCTTCGCGACTCGGGGGGAAATCCTGTGGACGGCGCCTCCATCAAACTCTTCGCAGCGAACGCCAACCGCGAGTATTCCGCCACAACTTCCAAGATAGGCCTGTTCGCATTCACTGCACTCGCAGCGGGCAACTACACTCTCACGGTAAGCGTTGCGGGCAAGATTTGGACTGCATCGGATCCGGTGGTCATCAAAGACGGCGCCACACTTACCTCCGGACTTCAACTCTCGACCCAGGGGCAGGAACTCCGCGTCATCGTCGCTACAGATCTGGTTTCTCCCCAGGCCAGTGGCGGCGAGCGTCTCTCCACTGGAGAAGTGTCCAGCCTGCCCCTCAACGAACGCGACTTCAGCAGGCTTCTTCTCCTCGCCGCCGGCACCATGACGGACACCAACGGCGCCGCCAATTTCACGCAGCAATTCGCCGTCAATGGCCAGCGTGGCTCCGCCGCCGTCTTCGCCATCGATGGAGCGGACACCACCGACCCCGAGCTCGGCGGCGCTACCTTTTCCAACTTCAACGTCGACGCTATCCAGGAAGTGCAATCCAGCTCCGGAGTAATGCCTGCTGACACGGGGCACGGCGCCGCTGGATTCACGAACGTGATTACGAAGTCCGGCAGCAATCAAGTCCATGGCAGCCTTTTCGAATTTGTCCGCAATGCGGCGTTCGACGCACGAAATTACTTTGACCACAAGAGCGATTTGAGCACTCGCCGTCTCCCGCCGTTTTCCCGCAATGAATTCGGTCTCACCAACGGCGGCCCCGTCGTCCTTCCACGAATTTACGATGGACGTGGTAAGACATTTTATTTCGCGGAGTATCAAGGCTTCCGGCAAGTTCTCGGGACCACGCAAGTATTCCCTGTTCCGACCGTCGCGGAGCGGCAGGGCATCGACACCACCACATTTCCCGGCGATACTCTGACCGTTCCCGTCAGCAGCAGCATCGCACCTCTGCTTGCTCGCTATCCCTTCCCGAACGATCCTAATGGCGCTTACGGTGCGCGCACCTACGCCACATCTTCCAAAGTTGTCACCAGAACGGATCAGGCTTCGCTCCGCCTTGATCATCGCCTTTCCGGCGAGTCAACCTTGTTCCTGCGCGCCAGCCGTAACCAGGTCACCGGGCCAACCACCAACCCCGATCAAACCGCCATTGATCCGGATTTTGGCGTGAAATTCTCCGATCACCAGCGCAATTTCGCCATAAGATATTCGCGCACTCCCACTCCGCATTTCAGTTTTCAAACGGCTCTCGGCTTCATTCGTAGCACGCCGTTGTTCATCACCAGTAACGAAACGCAGCCTGCGCTTGCCTTCGGCGACGGCCTATTTCAAGGCTTCAATTCCGCGGATGGATCCATCTTCGGTTCGTACGGGAACGTCTATCAGGTCAAACAGGACATGACCTACTCGCGCGCTTCCCATTCCTTCAAGTGGGGCGCGGAGCTGCGCTTCAACCGCGATACGACGATTTTTGGAACGAATCCCAGCGGGCTCTACACGTTCGGAGGAGGCACCGCTTATTCCCCTGTCCTGATTTCTTCCGCCAGCGGCCAGCATGATATTCATCCAGGAGATCCGCTCCCCGATTCCCTCACTGGTCTTCTGACCGCGACACCCTATTCCTACACCGTGACGGCGGCCGCGGATCTTACGCCAAAGGGAAGTAAATTTGACGCAGCCGCCGTCCGCCGCGAGGCTTACAACTTCTATTTTCAGGACTCCTGGAAGGCCACCGCCCGATTGAGTGTCAACTATGGCTTCCGTTATGAAGTGAACAGCCGCATTCATGAGGCGAAACATCGCACGTCACTTGCAATACCGATTGGCCCGGATGGCAAGCCCGCAGGCTTCCTTACTCCGGGCACGAGACAAATTTACGTATACAATCCGCAACCCCCGTACCCCATGGACTGGAGCGGCTGGGGCCCGCGACTCTCTCTCGACTACGGCCTTTCCAAGCACACCACTCTTCATGCCGGTGGCGCCATCACCACCATTCTCCCCAACCTGTGGCTCCAGAATTATGTCACCGGCGCATTTCCGTTCGTCTTTCAACCGTTGGTCACGGCTCTTCCCGGCTTCCCGCTGAACTTTCAGGATTCCGTTGTGCCCGTCACTCTTCCTCCCGTCTACACGACCCAAGGGCAGCTGCTGTTCGCTTCCGGAAGCAGCAATCTTCCTCCCAACATTCCGATGGACGTGCAGCGTTTCCAAGACGATTTGGCTGCTCTCACCCCGGGCAATCAGGTTCAATTATTCACGACCATCAGCTTCGATCCACATTTCCGAAATGGATATATCGGCACGGACACCTTCGGCATGGACCATGAAATCGGAAGCGTCAAACTGAGCGCCTCCTACGTTGGCACCGCGGGAATTCATCTCGCCAGTATCCTCTCGCCGAACAGTTACGGAGGCGCGGACCCGGCCTTTACGCCCTATACCCAATTCAATTCCGCAGGCCACGCCATCGGTGGCTTCGGCCCCGAAACTGTCATGACTTCCGGTTCGCATTCCAGCTATCACGCTCTGCAGACCAGCATCAGCCAGAGCACCGCGAGAATGGGCCTGAGCTTTCAGGCCAGTTACACGTTTTCCAAAAGCCTGGATGACGCCAGCGCCGTGCCCGGCGGCATTTCCGGCAGCCCCGGCGTGATCCTGCAGACTTTGCCCCAGGATCCTTTTAATTCGAACGCCGACAAAGGCCCTTCCACGTTCGATGTCACACACGTTTTCACGCTAAGCCTGATTCAGTCACTGCCCCTGGACCGCGTTCGCTTTCTCCAGCCGGTGCCCAAGACTCTCACCAAAGGCTGGCAGTTCCTGAACATCACCACTTTGACGGGCGGACCGCCGTTCACCGTCTACTCGGGAGTCCAGCAGACTGGCGCAGGCGCCGGTGGCACCGATCGCCCCGACCTTCTCGCCATGCCGAGTTTTTCTACCAACCGCGCCACTCGCGAGGATTATTTCGGCTTGGGCGCGGCGAACAGCTCCTTTTTTCACATCCCCATCAACGTCCCCGGTGGAACCGGCCCGAACCATGGCCGTTTCGGCACGCTTGGCCGCAGCACCTTTCGTGCCCCCGGCTTCCGCAATTTTGACATGGCCTTGATCAAGGACACCGCGTTCGGCCGTCGCGGAAACAGCGAACTCGCGATCCTGCAATTTCGCGCCGAGTTCTTCAATATCTTCAATGTGGTCAATTTCGGTTTGCCCTCCAACATCGTCCGCGGCAGCGGCTTCGGCATCATCAGCAGGACCGCCGGCCCATCGCGCCAGATCCAGTTCTCCCTAAAAGTGATCTATTGACTCTTTCTCCGCCCCATACCATCCTTCATCGGCATGATCGTGCCAGTACCCATCCCCCTGAGGCCGCCGCGGTTTAGCGTCGAATTCAGTCTTCCTGCGTCTGAAGGTGCATGATGAAGCCAAGACTACTTTTCGCCGTATTCTTCGCCGCCGCACTCCTCTGCGCCGCCCAAACAAAGTTCCCGGACACGCCCGCCGCCCTTCAATTCTCGGCTTGGCTGGACGCCTTCAACAGCGGCGACCGCGCTGTGCTCCTCGCATACTTGCAGAAAAACAATCCCTCGCACGCCGCCGACATCGACCAGGAATTTGGATTTCGCACGCAAACCGGCGGTTTCGACTTCAAGAAAGTTGAAGAATCCGCCCCTACGCGGCTAACGGGAGTTGTCAAAGAACGGGGCTCCGATCAATTCGCGCGCTTCACCATCGAAGTCGAGCCCGCCGAGCCTCATCGCATAAAAGAGCTGGATCTGCGGGCCATTCCGCTGCCCGCGGAATTTCCCATGCCGCGCCTGAGTCAAGATGCGGCCCTCGCCGCTCTCCGCGTGGAGGCGGAAAAAGCCGCTGCAGCCGATCGTTTTTCCGGTGCACTCCTAGTCGTCAAGGACGGCAAGCCGGTCTTCACCGCCGCCTACGGTTTGGCCGATCGCGAAAAGAAAATTTCCAATAAACTCGACACTCGTTTTCGCATCGGCTCGATGAACAAAATGTTCACCGCCGTCTCCGTTCTTCGGCTCGTGCAGGCCGGCAAAATCAAGCTCACCGATCCGCTCGGAAAATATCTCGCAGATTATCCCAATCAAGATGTCGCTTCCAAAGTCACAATCCACCATCTCCTTACCCATTCAGGCGGCACCGGCGATTTCTTCGGCCCGCAATTCGACGCTCATCGTCTGGAACTCCGCACCTTGCAGGACTACGTGAAGCTCTACGGCCAGCGCGGACTCGAATTCGAACCCGGCAGTCGCTGGGCGTACAGCAACTACGGATTTTTGCTCCTCGGTGTATTGATCGAAAAGGTCAGTGGCCAAAATTATTACGATTACGTCCTCGAGCATGTGTACAAACCCGCCGGGATGACTTCCACGGCTTCGCTTTCTGAAGACCAGGCCGTGCCCGATCGTTCCGTGGGCTACACGAAATCCGGCGGAGGCGATGCTTGGAAGCCGAATACGGACACGTTGCCCTGGCGCGGAACTTCCGCCGGCGGCGGATATTCCACCGTCGAAGATTTGCTCCGTTTCGCCAACGCGCTCCAGAATCACAAACTGCTCGACGCGCGGCACACCGAACTTCTCACCACCGGGAAAATGGACACGCCCATGGGCGGCAAGTACGCCTACGGTTTCATCGACCTAACGTCTGGCGGAGTCCGCTGTTTCGGCCACGGCGGCGGCGCTCCCGGTATGAATGGCGACCTGCGGATCTGCCCGCAATCCGGCTACGTCATCGCCGCTCTGGCCAATCTCGACCCGCCCGCGGCCCAGCGCATCGCCGACTTCGCCGCCAACCGCCTCCCCGAAAAGTAACCGCGCGCTCGGGCTGTTCTGTCGTCACATTCCCCAACCCGTCATTCCGAACGGAGTGGGCCGACTTTTTCTTGCCCTTCCGCTCGTGCAAAAGGGTCGGCCTGCGCAGAGAGGTATCTCTCCTCGCTCTTGCTCCCCCGCTCGCTCTCCCACCCCTTGACCTTCCCCCGATTCTCCGATAGCCTCGCGCTCAATTCTCCGGCCGCTCACCTACTCTTCCAAGGAGGCTGCGCATGGTTTCTCTCATTGCTCTGTGGCTCCCCATCCTGCTGTCCGCTGTGATCGTGTTTATCGCCAGCTCCATCATCCACATGCTGCTGCCTTATCACCGCAGCGACTACAAGCAGCTCCCCGAGGAGGACAAGCTCCTCCCCGTTCTGCGCGCTGCCGGCTTGCAGCCGGGGCTCTATCATTTTCCTTATTGCACCCACAAGGACATGAATTCGCCCGCCCAGCAGGAAAGATTCAAGCAGGGACCGGTCGGGTTTCTGACCATGTATCCAAGCGGCCCACCCAACATGCCGAAATTCCTCGGCCTGTGGTTTGTTTATTGCCTCATCGTCGGCGTCTTCGTCGCCTGTCTCACGGGCTACACCGTTGCGTTCGGCGCGCGCTACCCCGTGGTGTTTCGCATTGCAGGCACCGCCGCCTTTATGTCCTACGGCCTGGGACCAGTGGTCAACAGCATCTGGAAGGGTCAGCCCTGGAGTGTAACCCTCAAAGAAATTTTCGATGGACTCGTCTATAGCATGCTGACCGCCGGCACCTTCGGCTGGCTCTGGCCCCGCTGACTTTCTCGGCTGCCGTCGCGTCTGGACTCAACGCCGCGCGGCAGCGCCATGGTTCCTAGTGCCTGTCATCATCGAAAAATTCCTCATGGTGGGTGTGGCTGCACCTGTTTAACAACGGCAATTAGGCATGTGCTCGTCTCGCCACACTGCGTAACCTGAGGCTTTTCAGAATTTTAGAAGAATTGGATCATTGCATCAGGAACAGTACTGGTACACGATTTCCGTTAATTTTTTCCATCAACCCCTGCAAATTTTACCGGTTTCTCTCCTGCTGCACGAAGCCCAGCCTCGAACAATCTGTCTCCACATTCGCTGTATGCCATTGAATTCTCAGCCCTCTACCAGATTCACTGTGAGTTTGGTCCAAGAGTTGCCCTTCCAACGCTGGAAGCAAGAACCCCAACCCTACCAGCTCGCTCGAAATGTACATCCGAAGTTTGCACCGCGGGAAAAAACATGCGCACAAGGAGGCGCCGCAAATGACTTACTCAAAGCGTTGGATCGTTCTACTTGCGGGCACACTTGCTCTGGGGCCATTGTCGTCCGCGAAAAATCCGGGCGAAGCAAAAACGGAACAGGATCGTCTTCAGAACGCAGGAAAAGTCATCCAGGAAATCCTCAATGTCCCTGACGACATTCCGCAGGACCTGCTCGACAAGGCCCGTTGCGTCGTCGTGATGCCGTCGGTGTTGAAAGCCGCGTTTGTTGTTGGCGGCAGCTACGGCCGTGGCACGATGGTCTGCCGCACCGGCAAGGACTTCACCGGTCCCTGGGGTGCGCCAGCCATGTACGCGCTGGAAGGCGGTAGCATCGGTTTGCAGATTGGCGGAGAAGCCACCGACTTCGTTTTTCTCGTCATGAACGATCGTGGCGCAGGTAGCCTACTTCATACCAAGGTAAAGCTCGGCGCGGACGCTTCCGCCGCCGCGGGACCGAAGGGCCGTTCAGCTTCCGCCGACACTGACGCTTACATGCGCGCGGAAATTCTGAGCTACTCCCGCGCAAGAGGCGCGTTTGCTGGTATCTCTCTCGAGGGCTCGACGCTCCGTCCCGATGAAGACGCGAATCGCAAGCTCTACGGCAAATCCACAAACGCCGCCAAGATCATCACGGAATCGGATGTGGAAGCTCCAGCGGCCGCGCATAACCTGATCGCGTCCCTGCGAAAGTCATCTCCTCAGCTCAAGCGTTAGTATAACTCGTAAGTAATCCAAGCTTGCCGTATCCAGCCGCAAACCAGCAGACCTTAAGGCCCAGTCCAGGAGGAAACTTTGTTCTCAGACCACTTGATTACTTTCGCCGGCAGAAGCATCACCATCACGAGCCACGACCTGATCATGATTCTCGTGTCTGTTGTGACGGGATTGTTGTTCTGGACTGCGCTTTACTTCAGTCGAAAACGGATCGTCGTGCTGAAAAGGTCCAGCGGAACCGACCAGATTACGTTCGAGTTGTCCCGTATCGCAGACGCGCTCGAGCGCATCGCCAATCGTCCGGCGGATGACGCGATTGCAGCCGCATCGCGGCGTCAACAGCAGACGCAGACGCCCCCGCAGCGCGAGTCGCCAGGTATCTCCTATTCCATGTTCGGACGTTAGCGGGACCATCCGTCCACCCATCCTCGGGGGCTAAGCGTCTATATTAAAAAGACTTACTGAAGTTCGTTTTGCAATTTTGCTCTTCTGGGGGACCGATGACTGAAACCTCCTGGACGAGTACTTCTGCATTCCGCGAACGCCAGGCCGCCGCGACAGCGGGAACCTAAGAAAACCTAAGATTCAAATTTGTTAAGACGCGGTCTATTGCCTATTTATTACTTAATTGGTGATTAACTAAAGGAGATTATCATTTTGCATGCCGTCGTGAATTCCGTTGGGAAAGCAGGCCATTTCTTCGATGATTTTCACTTCCTCTGCAAAGCAGGGTAGAACGCCGGAAAAAGAGAACGCGTTGGCGGCAAAGAGTTAAACTGTGAGGATGGCATCACAACGCGCAATGACCGCCGGGGTGTTTCCGGCGGGTGCGAATGACAGGGATGAGAGGGCTGCGGCCGCCGCCCTATGTCCTGCCTGCGACGAACCTGTACACAACGCTGCACTCGAGAAGTACGGAAAATATGAGCGGTTTGCCTGCGCCGCGTGCGGTCTGGAATTCTGGGAACCACGCGAGATGCCGGATGCACGCTGGTACGAGCAAATATATGGCGCCAGGGATGAAGACCTGCTGCCGCTTGAGCCGGGGCACAAGTATTTTCTTGGGGATGCCGCCGCGCCGCGCGGCGGGGAACTTTTGGATGTGGGATGCGGGACCGGAAATTTTCTGGCGGAGGCGCGCGACGCCGGCTATCGCGTGACGGGAATTGAACTCGACCGCAACGCGGCGCGCTTTGCGAAAGAACGGCTTGGCTTGCAAAAAGTTCTGCCACTGACCATTTCTGCATTCGCCGCACAGAATCCGGGCGAGAAGTTTGATGTCGTGACATTTTTTGAAGTACTGGAACACCAAGCCGCGCCCGCGGAGTTTTTGAGAAGTGTAAAATCCTGCTTGAAGCCGCGAGGGAGCATTGCTTTGAGTGTTCCGAATCGTGAGCGGTGGCTGACGGGGCCGGACGTTTTGGATTATCCGCCGAATCATTTCTTGCGGTGGAATGTCGGAGCTTTGAAAAGGTTTCTGGAAATGCAGGGATTTGAAGTGATGACCATGAGGGAGCAACCCGCAGGTGTTGTGCACACGGCGCAGATGATCAACATGGCGTTGCGCACGGGAATGACACAAACGAAGCCCGGGGAAACATCGAGGAGTTTTCGCGACGTGATACAGATGGAGCGGGAGGAGGCGGAGATCGCGCTGCAAGCAAAGCCCGGGATGCTGCGACGCGTGATGGAGACGTTCGGCCGAATCAAGTTTGCGGCTTGCTTTCCTTTGGCCGTGGCGGCACTTCCTTATGTTCGAATGCGCGGTTACAAGGGAACGTACCTGTATTGCCTGGCACGGAAACGCGATTGAGGATTTCAGAGGAGCAGTAATTTGGAAAAACAGTTTGCCAGCGTGCTGATTGACACTTACAACCACGAGCGCTTTATCGAGAAAGCGATTGTGAGCGTGCTCGAGCAGGATTTTCCTGCTTCGGAGCGGGAAATTATCGTGGTGGATGACGGTTCGACGGATGGCACGCCGGAAATCGTGCGCAAATTTGAGCCGCGCGTGCGATTGCTGCGCAAGAAGAATGGGGGACAGGCGTCGGCGTTCAACGCCGGCATTCCGGAATGCAAGGGCGAGATCATCGCATTCTTGGATGGCGACGACTGGTGGGCACGGAATAAACTGGAGCGCGTGGTCGCAAGCATGTCTGCAGACCTGGCGATTGGCATGGTCGGACATGCAATCGTGGAATCCTTCGAGGATGGAACAGAGCGTGTGGTCGCCTTGGAACAGACGGAGCGCTTGCGTCTCACTACAGCCCATGCAGCGCAGGTATTCCGCCTTCACCGGGCGTATCTTGGAACCAGCCGACTGACGCTACGTGCGGAAATCGTGCGGAAAATCCTGCCCGTTCCGGAAGAGCTTGAATTCGAAGCCGACGAGTATCTCTTCACGGTAGCGGGAGTCCTGTCAGACTTCGTGATCCAGAAGGAGGCACTCACGCACTACTGCATACACGGAGCAAATTTGTTTGTCGCAGCCGATCCAAAGTCCTGCGGGCTGCGACGCAAGCAACGTGTGCTGGCGGTTTTAGCCGCTGCACTCCGTCGGGATCTTCCGCGTCACGGCGCGCCAAGAGAGGTCGTCGACTGTGTGCTTGAACTCGTCGAGGCAGAGGCCGCACAATTGCGCCTCATGCTGGATGGAGGAGCGCCGTTGGAGACCTATCGCGCTGAATGCACGATTTATGGGATTCAGCACGCAGACGCTTCATGGAAGCAGAAACTCTTTCGCCAAATAACGACGTTTCCGGCGCTCTTGCTTCCACCGAGGTGGTTTTACGGGGCACGAAGGTGGATTGGAGGTCAGTCGTGGTACAGCAAAGCACGAAGGGACTTTTTGCCAGTTCCCGGCATCAGCAAGATTGAAGCGCCCAAGCACATTCATGAGTAGCTCGAAACAATCCGTTACGCTGCGGACGGAGTATGATCCCTTCGCCCCCGGGGTTTGACCGATGAATCCTGCACAAGACCCGCGCGAAATTGCTTTCTCTGCTCACCGAGATTATTACGCGGCGGGGAGTTACGACGATGATCGGCTGGCATGGACTGTTAGTGAATTCTTTTCGGCGGGCGACGTGGGCAAAGCCCTGGAAGTAGGTTGCGGCGACGGGGCAATGCTGCGCCTGATGGCGGCGCGCGGAATCGATGCCCAGGGAGTGGATGCCTCCTCCTCCGGGGTGGAGCGCTGCGCAGCATCCGGGTTGCGTGCGCAGTGCCTGGATGTCAGCATTGACGGCCTGCCTTTTGCCGATGACAGCTTTGACATCGTTATTAGCCTAGAGACGTTCGAACATTTGATGAACCCTCACTACGCGCTCCAGGAAGTCCGGCGAGTGTTGCGTTCGGAGGGGCGTTTTCTGTGCAGCGTTCCGAATCCGCTGACGGGCCACCCATACCTTTATCCGGGTCTATTCGAATATGCAAACTTCCGGTGTTTTCTGGAGCAATCGGGCTTTGTGATTGAGCGCGTAGCGCCCTGGCAGAAGGTTCCGAGGGGAATGATACTTCCCAGGTCGCTCCGAAAGATACCGCTGCTCCGCGGCCGAATCATCGCGGGGGGGATTCGAAGAATTGTCGAAAAAACGTATCTGGCCATGAACACATTTCCGGCATTTTGTTATTGGCTCTGGACTTTTGACTGCCGGAATCACAAGACCAAGCAAGCCAACATCTTTCAAGAGGTGTCTGCCCAAACGCGGCCCGGCAGCCGATGCCAATTCACGGCTGAGAAATGACTGCTTCATCTGTCGCGAAATCCTGGGTTTTTGCGTCTCAGTGGTACCTGCTGCTACCGGTTAATCGTTACGTTGGGAAAGAGCTGGTGGTGGTGTTCGATCGATGAAGATCCTTTGCCTATGCCAGGAGGACAATCATCGGAAGATGCTGCCGGCCTATGTTCGAGCGTTTCGGGGGCGCGGCGTCACGTTTTCCTGTGTCGACTGGTCTCCTCCGTTTGATGCCTCGCTCGAGGAGTTGTTGAAACGTTCTCCCGAACGGCCCGATTGCATTCTTCACTTCGATTCCGATTTCCCTCTCCTGCCCCAGGGGCTCGTCGAAAGTGAAATCCCTAACATGCGTTTTGACGTGGACACCTATGCTTACACGCGGAGAAGAATGCGCTGGGCATCTTTGTTTGATCACGTCTCAGTTTGCCATCCCAGATACGATGAGACCTTCCGGCAAGGGGGTCATCCTGGCGCATTTCTCTTAGCGCATGCGGTCCGTCGTGATTTCTTTGAGAAGCCGGAGTTGCAACGCGAATTTGAAATTGGCTGGGTCGGCCAGGTGGACGGGGCCATCTATGGCAGGCGCCAGAAGTGGCTGCCGAAGCTTGCTGCCCGCTTCCATATGAACGACTGGAAGGGAAGTTATTCATTAGAAGAAGTGGCCGAGATCTATCGACGCTCCTGTGTGGTTGTAAATATTGGCCGGGATGATTTTCCCCGAGATGCCAACATGCGAGTCTTCGAGGCCCTTGCCTCGGGAGCACTGCTCATCACGTCTCTGCCCAGCGAGCTGACGGATTTGGGTTTTAAGGACGGCGTTCATTTCGCAGGATATCGAGCGGAAAACGAAATCCCCATACTTGTGGCGCGGTACCTGAAAGATGAGCCGGCTCGTGCCTGCATTGCAAACGCAGGGCGAGAGAAGTGCCTGGAGGAACACACCTATGATCGCAGGGTCGACCAGTTCCTGGACCATCTCCGCGAATTTGGGAATCAAAAACTCGCCCCGGCGCGGAGATGGTCCAAGTCCCGCGTAGGATTAATGTACGTCGATTTCTTTGCGGCACATGGCGTTCCTAGCTGCGCCCAAGCGCAATTCAGGCGTTTTGCCGGGCGTGGATTTAGCGAGACAATGCAGGGGGCCACGCTTCTCGCGAAGGCCTGGATGAAAGAATTGAGTTTACGAAGAGGGAACTCAGGCTGACGCAGGGTTCGCATTTTTTCGATCAAGTTTTCGCAATGGAGATGAATCCCGTGCAGGCTCCTCGGTGACAACGATGAGCTGTTTGATTTGCGAATCCGACAGGGCGCAGCCCGTTTGGCGGCAAGGGAATATGCGCATTGACGAGTGCAAGGGTTGTGGCGTGTTCTTCACGGCCGACCGGCCGACGGAAGAAGAGATGATGTGCCTATACAATGGCCACGAACTGATCGGGGAGCACCCAGATCCCCTAACGAAAGAAGAAGGGCAACAGCCTGCCTGGAAAATGGTGGAACATGAGCGACTTCTCGATCGTCTCGCATGCTGGGGAATGAAGGGCGGGAAGCTTCTCGACGTTGGCTGCTTTAGCGGGATCTTTCTCAGTAATGCAAGGAATCGCGGGTTCGAGTGCGTTGGCGTCGAGCCAAATGAGGATGCATTCTTGAATTTGCGCAATGCGCAGGGATTTGAAGTGGTCCACGGGAGTCTGAAATCGGCACACTTCGACACGAAGAGTTTCGCCGTGGTGAGCTTTCTAGATGTCATCGAACACGTACCCGATCCGGTGGGCGAGTTGAGAGAAACCTTTCGCATCATTCGCCCCGGAGGATGGCTCATTCTCACGACACCGAACGTGAGGGGACTTCCACAGCGAGTGGTCAAGGCACAACGATGGTTCACCGGACGGCCATTTTGCCCGATCGACGATGTACCGTGGCACCTCTGGGGATTCACGCGTGCGAGCTTGGCGCGTTGCGTGGAAAAAGCGGGATTTACGGTCCAGGACATTAGCTGGCTGGAGCCCAGTCCTCTATCGACCAATGAGGGCGCTGGTTCCACGGCCACGAAGCGATTTGGATTAAGGCTTGTAGCGGAAGCGAGCAAGCGACTTGGGATGAGCGACCGGATGGCGCTCTTTGCCCAGAAGCCTCTCCACGGGTAAGGTTGGCAGGTTCAAGACTGAGCCGTAAGCGGCGATTGGGGGTCGCGTTTGTGAATGTGAACGAGATGATGCGGCGGGATTGGGACGACCGCGCGCGCCGCGACGCGTTCCATTACATCGCCAGCTGGAAGCGAGATTGGGACATCAACAGTTTTTTGGCTTCCGGAGAAAGCGACTACCTAACCCTGGTGTCCCCGATGTTGGAGCGATGCGGCGTCTCAGCGAATGGTGAAGTCATGGTTGAGCTGGGTTGCGGCGCCGGACGCATGACGCCGAGCTTCGGGCGCCGGTACAAACGCGTCGTGGCTCTCGATTTATCTGCTGAAATGCTGGAGCGCGCCCGCCAGATCCATGCGGAGCAACAAAACATTCTATGGCTGCGGGTGGGCGGAGCGGATCTTGCCTGCTTGGCGAGCGGGTGGGCAGATTTTATGTTTAGCTACCTCGTGCTCCAACACGTGCCCACAGAAGAACTCGTATTCGGCTATATCCGGGAATTCCTGCGAGTCCTCCGACCAGGCGGCGCCTTTCTGTTTCAATTCAACGGGAGTCACAAGCCAACAATGAACTCGCGCGGGCGCCTGGCTTGGGGCGCGGTCGACGCGTTGTGGGCAGCCGGATTGGTATCTGTCAGCCGAACTGCGGCTAGGCTCTTGGGATTGGACCCTGCGGCTGCGGGCAAGAGCTGGCGCGGCGCAGCGATTGAAGCCGCCCGAATTGTGTCCGTGTTGTGCTCGAATGGCGGCGAGATCCGCGAGCTGGCCGGTGAAAACACGCCGATGGCGTGGTGCTGCGGCGTGAAGAAGACCGGTGCCTGATCCGAGATGCTAACGCTTGGGATCAACTACTCACAGATGCACGACTCTTCCGCTTGCATCGTACGCGACGGCGAACTGCTGTTTGCCGTGGCGGAAGAGCGCATCAGCCGGCTGAAGCATGACGCGGGCTTTCCGAGAAACGCCATTCAAGCGTGCTTGGATTTCGCGGGCGTACGCGCCGAACAATTGGACGAAGTGTGTTTCGGCTGGCAGGCCCCAGGGGCTCTTTTCAGGCACGACTTGAAATGTCTGGCAACGGCAGAGTACCCCATCACTTATGCAGGACTGAGGAACGGCACGGTTTACTTTCTAAGTATGCTCAGTCAGGGCGGAGGGGCAAAGCTGTTCGAACGTGAATTTGGCAAGGTGAAGGCTCGCATGCGTTTTGTCGATCATCATCTTGCGCATGCCATCAGTGCGTATGCTTTTTCGGGATTTGACGAGTCCGCCGTCGTGGTTATGGACGGCCGCGGAGCGTGGGAAGCAACGACGATTTGGCGCGGGCGCGACGGCAGGCTCAATCCGGTGCTGATGATTCCGTTTCCGGATTCGATGGGATATTTCTACAGCGAATTCACAGAGTTTCTCGGCTTTCATCGTAATAGCGACGAGTGGAAGGTGATGGGACTCGCGCCGTACGGCCGCCCGGGTGTCGACTTGTCTGCGTTCATCGATCTGAACGTGTTACCGTACCGCGTTCATTCGAGGCAACTCGCCGCCAATGGCGCGACGCCCTTCGCCAGCATGACGGCGCGCCTCGGGCCAGCGCGCGTGCCGGAGAGTGACATTGACGACAGGTGTAAGAATATCGCGTATGCCGTGCAAGACGCGTGCGAGACCGCGATGATGCACGTCGTGAAGATGGCCATCGAGAAAACGGGTTGCCGCAACGTTTGTCTTGCCGGAGGCGTGGCGCTGAATTCGAAAGCGAACGGGAAAATTCTCGCTTCCGGGCTGGTGGACCAGTTTTTCGTGCAGCCGGCTGCTTCCGATGACGGGGTTGCGCTCGGCGCCGCGCTGGCTCCGTATCTTGACAACAACGGGAGAGTGCCGATTGCGGCGATGCGGCACGGGTATTGGGGGCCGTGCTTCGACGACGGCGCCATCGAGAGTGCGCTGAAGACCTATAAGTTGCGTTATGCGCGTGTGCCTGATCCGGCTTCCGCGGCTGCGGAACTGCTCGCGAAAGGGAAGATTCTAGGATGGTTTCAGGGGCGCATGGAGTTTGGCCCGCGCGCGCTGGGAAGCCGTTCGATCCTCGCGGATCCACGCGATCCGGAGATGAACGCTAAGGTTAACAATGCGGTGAAGTTCCGCGAGTGGTGGAGGCCGTTCGCGCCTTCGTTCAAGAAGGACGTGGCGGGCGAATACCTGGAGAGTGCGACGGACTCGCCGTTCATGATTGTGACGGCGCAGGTGCGGCCGGAAAAGCGCAGCGTGATCCCTGCGGTGACGCACGTGGACGGCAGCGCGCGGCCGCAAACGGTCGAAAAAGAGATCAATCCGCTCTATTGGAGACTAATCGATGAATTCGGCAAGCGCACCGGCGTGCCGGTGGTCATGAATACTTCATTCAATCTGCGCGGCGAAGCGATCGTGCACACCCCTACAGACGCGGTTCGAACGTTCTTCAGTTCAGGCATGGATGCGCTCGTAATTGGCAGCTTCCTCGTGGAGAAATAGCGTGAGCCCGTCGAACGGCCGCCTCGCTCAGCTTTTTCTGCGGTATGCCTCGCCCCTGGTGGGGTTGCGCCGGCTGCCCGTCGTGGGTCGCTGCCTCAGTTGGGCAAGTCGAAGACTCGTACCTCGCGATTCCCTGGCCTGGGTACAAGTCCAGCGCGGTCCCGCGCAGGGGCTGTGGCTGCACTTGAATCCACGCACCGGCCGCACCTACTTCGAAGGCGGCGGTGAGCCCGAAGTGCAAAACGCGCTGCAGCAGTATCTCCGTCCCGGCATGATTTTTTACGATATCGGTGCGAATATTGGTTTCTTCTCGCTTCTTGCCGCGCGAATCGTCAGGCAAGATGGCTGGGTCGTAGCGTTCGAAGCCGATCCAGAGATTGCTGCGCGCCTTCGCGAACACGTTACACGCAACGATTTTCGCATAATTTCCGTTGAAGAAAAGGCCGTGTGGTCGGAACCCGGCACGGTCTTCTTTGCGCGCACGGATCCTGCAACGTCACCCGACCGGGGGCTTGGCCATGTCGTCGCGACCGGCGCGGGAGATACAATCCAGATTAACGCCGTGTCGCTGGATAAGTATGTTCAAACTGCGCCAGCGCCGGATTTTGTGAAGTGTGATGTGGAAGGCGCGGAAGTGGAAGTGTTTCGCGGCGCCCAAAGTTTGTTAACTCATAAGCGTCCTGGCATCCTTTGCGAAATGCACAGCGACGCAAATCGGCGGCTGCTTCTCGAAACGTTCGCCCGTTTCGATTACGCCTGCAAATCGCTCGACGAACACCACGTCCTGGCGCTGCCGCAATGATTCAAAGTGCACGACATGAAGCAATAGAAGCAAAGCTTTGCCACATGGGGTCCAGCAGAACCGCGAGTCTCAGCGACAGAGCGCTTCGATCAGGGTTTCCTTCTTTTTCTCCGCGAGCGTGGTGAGTATGTCGAGGGACGCAAAATAGCCACCGACAGCGGCAGCCGCCAGAAACGCAAAGGCTTCCGCGGGGAGCCAAGGATTTTCCACCCAGTGCCCGGTGAGAAGGATCACGGCCGAAATTGCTCCCGTCAAAATCTGCGAACCAAACGCAACGAGCACGGCCATCCCGGATTGACGCTGGCCACGCATCTGGCCGAATTCAAGTTTGCGAGGAAAGCTGAGCGAAGACCAGTTCGCTACGGTGAGCTGACCAACGATAGTAAAGAGTATGGCCGCGAGGGTGGCTACGAGGCGGGGAGTCGAAGGCAAGCCCACACGCCAGGTCAGCATGGCCATGGACAGAGCAATTTCCAGTGTCAGGACCGTGAGCAGCATCAGGTTTTTCCCAAGAAAGACCTCGCGAAAGCGCAGCGGCGCGGTGAAATAAGTCTGAATGCCGCGGCCCTCATAGGCAAAACTGTTGTAGGCCGGCGCCATGAGAATGAGGATGAGATAGGCCATCATGCCGGGAAAAAACATTTCCGCTGAGACTGCTTTGCCAGAGACGGTCGGGTGGCGGCCTGCAAACTGCGAGCTGAAGACCAGCACTAGCAGCGGCGGCATTAGAAGTGTCAGATACGCGAATCCGTTGCGCGTGAGATAACGGAACTCCTTTCGAACGACTGCGGCCACCTGCGGCGAAAGCAGACGCAAGCCATCTGCGCCTTGTTCTGTTTTTGCGATGGGCCGAACTATCGCGCGGGCCGGCGCGGCAGTTTCGCTAAGCTCTTCGCCGCGATATTGGGCAGCGAAACGCCTCCACAGGAGCGCGCTGAAAAAGAGCAGGTAGAGCGAGAGTCCACCTGAGGCTACAAGGAACCCTGCTGGATGGAGCTGCGAGATGGCCGCAATAGCGCGGCCCGCGAGGGAGGGGGGAAACACAACGAAGTAAGGCAAGAGACGCATAACAAGGGGGCGTGCTTCCGCGCCGTAGCGTTGTAACAGCGGATTGATGAAATTCAGGGAAATCATTGAGAGGACAAACAGTCCCAGGAAGATCTCGCGAGTCCTTCGCCGGGACAACAGTTTTTCTAGCCACGAGCCGATCAAACGTTCCAGTGTCACGTTGAACAGCACGAACACTGTGACGATCAAAAGCATGGCTGGCAAAATACCTGGTTTCGCTACCGTGGCTCCAAGGGTCATGGACAGAAGCCAGCAGACCGACGCAATCGTGGAAAAATCAACTAGCCCATAGGCCAAACCGATGACGTAAAACGCGTTGAGGCTCAACGGAAAGCGCAGAAGGGTACGAAACTCGAAGCTCGCGCCAAACCCCGCGACAAAAACCGGGAAGACCTGCCAGAAAAGGAAAATGCACCAGAAGAGCAAGGCCATCCAGTCCAGCCGTCCTTTCGAAAGGAAGAAGTACGCACCACCGTAAAAGGCAAAGCACAGTCCGAGAACAAATATGCCGCTGAAGAAACCGGCAAAAATAAGACCAATTAGATCAAGGCGATTGTTTTTCTTTCGAAGGCTATTTCGAAGGATTTGCCAGCGGAGTCCGGCAACCAGCCGGATCTGTTCGCCGATGCCGGCGGAGCGCGTTACATCAGCCACGAAAGTTCCTCGAGCTGCGGACGCTCCGCGCCTTCCTGGCCGACGATCGAGAGGAAGATCTGTTCGAGCGTGGTTTGACTTCCTTCCGCGCCCGCGATTCCTGCGCGCAATTCGTCCAGCGAACCCCGAGCGACGAGCCGCCCCTTGTGAATGATGGCCACGTGGCTGCACAGGCGTTCGACAATTTCCAATACGTGAGAGGTCAAAAAAATCGTTGTGCCACGTTCCGTCATGCGGCCGAGTAGTGCTTTCAACGCGCCGGCGGCGAGCGCGTCCACGCCTTCGAACGGTTCATCGAGAAAAAGAATGCGCGGCCCGTGGATGACGGCGGCGGCCAGCGCCAATTTTTTCTGCATTCCATGCGAGTAGTCCGCGACCATCGTCTTGGGCCGGTCGGCAAGCTGCATGAAATCCAACAACTCCTCAGAGCGCCGCTGCGTCGTTGCGCGGTCCAAGCCGTACATGCGGCCGACGAAGTGCAAATATTCGCTTCCTGTCAGCCGTTCAAAGAGGCCCATGCCCTCCGGAACGACGCCGATCTGGCGCTTCACTTCGACTGGATTTGCGGCAAAATCCAAGCCCAGAAGCTGCATGCTCCCAGACGTGGGAGCCAGCAAGCCTGTCAGCATCTTGATGGTCGTGGATTTTCCAGCGCCATTCGGCCCGAGAAAACCAAAAAACTGTCCGGCAGCAACCTGGAGATCGATGGCCTCGACGGCGGTGAGGTTCCCGAAGGTCCGCGTCAGCTTTTGGGTCTGAATGGCTATGTCCGGCATCACATCTCCCTGTTCGACCTCGAAAATCAGAAGCAAAACTCTACCACGAGTCTTGCGACGCTTCGGGGAGCACATCCTTTAAAGGCCGGGAATCGAGAATCTCTCAGGAGGGCTTGGCTGGCTCCGCCGAAGTGCTGGTGAGTTGCAGATCTTTGGCGGGGAACGCCGCCAGAACTGCGGGCAGTTCCACGCGGAAAACTGCGCCGCCTTCCTGACGGTTGTAACAGAAAATCTTTCCGGCGTGTTCCTGGATGATGCCGAAGCAGATGCTGAGACCCAGACCCGTGCCTTTGCCGACGGGCTTCGTCGTATAGAAAGGATCGAAGACACGATGCGGCTCCTTGATGCCGGGGCCGTTGTCGGAAAACAGAACCACGACGTTGGAGCGATCTCGGATGGTTTTGACGGTAAGGACGCCGCCATTGGCCGCTTCCATGGCATCCAGAGCATTACTGATGATGTTGAAAAAAACCTGCATCAATTGATTGCCATCGCCGCGTACGCCGGGGAGAACAGATTCGAGCTGCAATTCTACCCGCGTGGTGGCGGAGCGCAAATCGAGAGCGCGCAGCTGCACGGCATTATTCACAACCGTGTTGATGTCCAGAAGCGTGCGCTCAGGGGGAACTTGCCGCGCGAAGCTCAGGAGATTGCCAACCAGAGTTTTTGTACGGCGTGCCTGGTCACGTATTTTTGCGGCGGTCGCACGGGCCTTTTCCGGAATTGTCGGGTCGTCGGCGAGCAAATCGGAAAACCCAAGAATCGCTGCCAATGGATTGTTGATCTCGTGGGCCGCGCCCGCGGCAAGCTGGCCAAGAGAAACCAGTTTTTCCGATTGCACGAACTGCGCCTGCAGCCGTTTCAGATTCTCGACGGATTGTTGCGATTGAGCAAGAAGCCGCGAGCGGTCGCGGTCGGCCATTCGCGTCCGCAGGAAGACAACTAAAGCGAGGGGAAGGGCGGCAACGAGCGTGGTCATCAGACGGAAATCGCGCACCTCAGGTGTGTCATGGCCATACCGCAAGGTGTAGATCGCAAACAACGGGAGAGAGATGACCGCGGCCATCGCCAGCCACGAAGCCCAGACGCTTCTTTCCTCGCCACTGGAGTCCGATTCGGATTCGTAAAAATCGCCGGTCGGAGTGTCGAGCTTGTCTCGAAGCTGATAGGCGATCACTCCCGCCAGCGCGAACCACAGGAAAGAGGAGATCAAGGGGATATCGTAGAGACTTCCCGTGTAATATTCTTTCACATCCGAGGCTACGTCGAGCGCCAGCGAAGCAAGCATGTAAAGCGTGGTAGCACCGAAGAGATTGGCATAGACCGTCCGCCAGGTGCCGCGCGTCTGCAGCGCGAGAATGCCGAATCCCACGACGACGACCATGTTTTGGATATTTGTAACGACGTTGTAATTGTGGTTGTACTGTCCCAGCGACGGCGTCGCATACATCCAGGGCAGCACGCTGAAGATATAGAAAAACGTCCACCACATTAACAGCAGCACAAAATCCAGATACCCAAAGCGGAATCGATTCTCTCCACCCCTGCGATGCGGAAGCAACGCGAGAGATGCCATGAGCGGGATGCCCCGCAGGAAGAACACGACGTCGCCGGGATACAGGTCGGGGAGCGGCCTATGTTGATAGACTTCGTAGTAGGCCCACTGGAACAACCCGAACATCCAGAGTGTGCAGCTCAGGGCAATGAGCATCCAGAAGAGGTTTCTTCGCCAGTGAGGCGTTCCTGCGTTCAGCAGCAAGCCTGCGTTCGCTAGCAGCGGCACGACACACTGCACCAGGTTGCCAAATGTCAAAAGCGTTGCCGCGCCGCGCGGAAGCGACAGTGAGACTGCAGTATAGACGATGAGGATGAGCAACCAAATCCCCAACATCCAGACGATTCTGCGCGAAGAAGACATACGATACGTCTTTCTAGTGTAGGCGTGCAGAGGAGGGCAGGAGCGGACAATCAGACCGGACTTGCCCAATGATAAACGAAGATCAAGTCCGCTATTTCGCGCAACAAAGGCAGCTAGCCTCGAGGTCTGGCGGAGGAGGAGGGATTCGAACCCCCGAGACCCTTTCGAGTCTAACGGTTTTCAAGACCGCCGGTTTCAACCGCTCACCCACTCCTCCGTTTTTAAGTATAGCGTACTCTATGATTTAGACTGCCAATCTGGGATAGTTCGGAACTTGATCTGCAAAACGCGAACGCGCTTACACCGTGGAAGAAGCGGTCCTCGATCTAACGGTTGCGGAGATTCTGCTACTCTCCCAGAGAGTCCGTACCCGCAATCGTCGGATGGGAATCAAGCCACCTTCAAATTCTCTCGAGAGAAAACACATGATCGAA
>QHYE01000075.1 GCA_003224055.1 Acidobacteriota bacterium
CGCCCAAATTGTAAGGCACGGCAGCATAATCATCATGGCAACGAATTTCGGCGTCACGAGAAAGTGGATCGGATCGATCGCCATGGTTTCAAGCGCATCGATTTCTTCCGTGACCTTCATGGTGCCGATCTCCGCTGCGAACGCGGACCCAGACCTCCCGATAACGACAATGGCGGTAATCAACGGCCCAGCTCTCTCGTCATCGAGATGGCCACGGCACTCCCCACAATGTTGATTGCGCCAAACTTCCGCAGCTCATAAGCGCTTTGGAGCGCCAGGATCAACCCGATGAAGAAAGTGATCAGGGAAAGAATGGGCAGCGCGTGGACGCCCACCTGCATGGACTGCGAGATGGCCCGTTGAAAACGAAATGGCCTGCCGCGAAACGGCCCCACAAATGTGAAATAGGCGGCACGGATACCCAGGTTGGCCAGCGCGCCGAGATACGCAAGCCCGTCCAGAACCGATCCGCCAATTTGTGTCGCTAGTTCCACAATCTCTTTAACAAATTTCCGTGGTATGAGGCCGGGGAAGCCTCAAGTGGCCACTGCTTGCTCTTCGCTCTCGCAAATTTCAAAAATCCTCACCAGCTTGGACAGTTGAAGGACTTCCCGGACGGTAGTGTTCAAGCCAAACAAGATGAAACGAGCGCCCACATCGCGCGCGGCTTTCAGCCCTTCCACCAGGGACGCCACGCCGGAACTGTCAATGTAGCGGACGGCCTTGAGATTGAGCACCACCCGCGGCGTGCGCAGTTCACGAAGCTCGCGCAACAGGGGCTTCCGCAATTCTGGCGAAGTCGCGAGATCAATGTCTCCTGAAATGTCGAAAATCGTTATCTTGTCCAGGTGACGCGCAGAAATCTGCACTGTTCGTTCTCCTCAGGAACCCGCCGGGGGATCCGGTTTAGGCAGAAATTTTACAAGCCGCAGCTGATTCCGGCCAACCCTGCGGCGAAATTCTAGTGCATCCATGCTCTCTCGGATGAAATGCAGTCCCAGCCCCCCGGGCTTCACGTCCTCAAGCGCGCGTCCGCACAATTTTGCGCGGTCCACATTTTTGCCGCGATCCTCCAGCACGATCTCGAGCGCTTCCCCATTTTTCCCGCACAAGGAAGCCTGAATGCGGCGGAAGTGTACTTCGATGGGCCGGTCGGGGTGGCCTGCGTACGCGTGACGTATGATATTCGTCAGCGCTTCGTCGACCCCGAGCACCACGGCTCGGCATTCCGGCTCGGAGAATCCCAGCCGCTCCGTAAGCTGCGCCACCGCGCCGCGCACGGCGCAAAGCGTCTCCGGATCACTGCGCAATTCCATTTTCAGCAGCAAATTGCGCCGGTTCAAGGGGCGTTCTCCTCTTGCTTAGGATACGGGACGCGCGGCGAAATTGTCATGAGACAGCTTTGCCGCTTTTTTTGCAAAATCGAGAGTGGCCCGGAGGTTTCCGCCCAAGAACCTCACTTTGCCGTTCAAATCCCGCTCCAGGACGGTCTTGCCATCCTTGTCCGTAAACTGGCAATGAACGTCAATCGAGGTCTTCCCCGCGACTGTTGTTACATTGCGGGCCATCTCGCTCCCTTTCTTGAACCCACGAACCGTGCTGTGAAGTACGACCAGGTCCGTTACCCCGGCAGCATTGTGCTCGCCCTCGCGGTACACGTGCTGGAACCCGCCCTGTTTCTGAAGCTGCTGAATCAGATTCTCGTAAAGTGAAATCTGGAAGTCCGCAGGCATCTTGATCTCGTCCGACTGAATCATCAAAACCTGAATCGCTGACGCTTTCATTGCTGGCGTCGGGGCAGACTGAGCGCGGAGTTCCGCCAACTTGATCTGGGCACCCAGCAACAAAAATGAAATCGCCATGGTGTAAAGAACGCGCTTCATGGCTTCTTCTCCTTCGCCGCAGCCGGCTTCGCATCCGAACTTCCTGCGTCATCCTGTATCGGAATGCTCGTGTGTGCTCCTTGCGCGACCATCTCCTTCTTGAGCGCATCCGCCTTGCCAGTGGCCATCGTGAAGATGGCGCCATGCAATCCACCCTCCGCGTCGCGATATTGGATCGATAGCGTATCGACTTTGGAACGGAACAGGCTCAGGAATCGGCCACCCCCGTAAGGCGCAAACATGGTGAGCGTCCCAATCGTTCCGCGAAACACGCGCTGGCTGTCATTTCCTGTAACAACATCGACAATTAAATGTAGTGGTACATTGGCTTTCGCGTTGGAACTCGTAAATTGGAGGTTGCCGCCTTCGAGGGTGAGCCGTCCTGTTGACTTCGCCTTGACGCCTTCCAGCCCCATGAATTGTACAACCTTGGTGCCCGTAGCCGGCTGCTGCGCAACTGTCGGCGGCGCAGTGAATCCCACGATGCCCAATAGAGCCATCGTGGCGGTTTGCATCGAACGAAAGACCATTGCAGTCTCCTTGACCTGTTTCCGCCAGCTTTAGCAGGCTTGGATCACGCAAAGACTTGAGAACCCGCCTGGTATCAGGGGAGCAACAATCGGCTGTTCGGCTCAAAAAGTCAATGCTTGCGTTGCGGAGGCTGGCGAGTCTGCGACCTGTCCTCGATGGTCGGAGAGAAACACCGCCGTTATCGCGGGCACGGTGTCAGGAGAGGTGTCAGAAGACGTGTCTCTGTGTCCGACACTCCGACACTCGAATTCGGCTCTACTTTCGGATCTCCCTTCTAAATCAACCACTTGCGGCGACGTAACACGCATCGGTTTTGGTACGAAGGGTGCCTTTACTCACGGTGCGAAAAGAAAGTGCCCCACAGTAAAGATCACGGCCCTCAGGACTCCAACGTTCGGAGCGATTAAAGAGTGCCGGTCAACGATCACCAGACGCACGTGTTCGGCGCCGCGGGGCTAGTTGGATTTAGGGGAATGAAAACAGAAAGGCGAAGGGCAATGTCAATCCAGATGCTTGATGGAGCCGCCCCCCAGAGCAACCAGTGGATTGCCGAACTGGAAGCCGGGCGGGGCGGTGACGCGCAGCTGTTAGCCGCGGCGAAGAGCGGCCATTCGGTCGCCTTTGGCGAGCTCTTCGATCGCTACAAGCGGAGGATTTTTCACCTCGCACAACGCATTATGCGAAACCACGAGGACGCCGAAGACGTTGTGCAAGAAGCTTTCCAGCAGGCATTTGTCCATCTGCGGGATTTCGAGGGCGGCGCTCGCTTCTCCACCTGGCTTTCGCGCATTGCGATCAATGTCGCTCTCATGAAGCTCCGCAAGAAGGCGCGGAAAGTGGAGCTCTCGATTGACGAGCATTCCGAATCTGAGGACATGTCGTTTCGAGATGCCGTAACCGATTTGGCGCCGAACCCCGAGGAGCACTGCTTACGCCAAGAAAGATCGCGAATTCTGAGGGAAGCGCTTGCCGAACTGAGGCCAAATGCACGGCGCGTCCTTGAGCTGTATGAACTGGAAGGGCGCTCGATGAAGGAGATCGCAGCAGCCTTGGGCATTTCCGCTACGGCCGTAAAGGCGCGGATCTTCCAAGCCCGGCCGAAAATGCGGCGCGAACTGGACCAGTACTTCATCAAGAGAGCGGAGCGACGGAAGAGATTGCGCTTCGGCACGGCAGGCAATTGGAAGTCAAATGGCCGGGAGCTGCGCGCTGCTCTCAGCTGAGGAGCTGGTTCCCTAGTCGAAAATCTAGTTAACCATAACACCCCCACCCCCTTGTTTTTCAAAAGTGTTGAATCTAAAAGACTTAGCGATCCTGTAAGATCTTCCCTGCAAACACTTCACTTACGGGAGGTTTCATAAGTGTTGATTCTAAATGGCTTAGGGGGCCTGGAAATTGGAAGAGTGAAGCTGGAAAATGGTGAGGGAGCGGGTTGGTTGAAACAGCATTGGTCTGCTGGGAGGTCGGGCGAGAATCTGATTCGCTAGACACAATAGAAAATAGCATGGAAATACACTTATGTTAATTCATTTGTTGAGTATCATTCGAATGGAGTGGGAAGGTGTTGAAAAGGCTGGGGTTGAGGGGATCAAGGGGCGGTGTTTCGGCAGGTGATGCCGCGTACGGTTTATCGGGGCAGACCCGGGAAGCGCCTGGCGCCGTGTGCAGCGCCAGGTGCGAGAGCCTAGGTCTTACTCATTATTTCTGCGTTGGACGACCTTAGTTCTTCTGATCTGGATAGTCTTAGTTTTACTGATTTGGATAAATGAATTCGACGCCGGTGTTATCGCCCGGGTAGAACCATTCCTTTAGGGCTTCCGGTTGGCCAGAGGACCGCTCTTCGAACTGAAGGATTAGTTTGCCTGGGGTTTCCAGCCGAGAGTCCGAAATACCCTGGACCGTGGTAATCAAATGCGTCTCGTCAGCGCTGAAAATTGCGACGAGGGTGGGATGGTTGGAATCCAGCAGCTTGAGTACGTAGGTGCCCGCGGGAAGAACTTTCCCGGGAACCTGAATGGATTCCTTGACGGTCACAATCGTTTTCTTATCCGATTCGTCTGCCCGACCCATCGGGACAAAAAAGATTCCCAAGAGCACCAGGCAGATCATGCCAGTGAACATTTTGCGGTACATAGTTAAGTCTCCTTTTCTTAGAGATCCGCGCTTCAAAGTTCATATCGCAGCGGAATTCAGTACGTGAAATAGA
>QHYE01000076.1 GCA_003224055.1 Acidobacteriota bacterium
AGATGTTTGCGGTGAATTGCGAAGCTACGATGCCTGTGCTGAGAGCACCGCCGGCGCCGATCGAACAAGCCACCGAACTGCCGCTAGCGCTGAAATTGCCGCTGGATTGCGCGAAAGCGATGGGTGCGATCAACATTGGGATTGCGAATGCGAATGTACATACTAACTTTTTCATGTTCATAAGCCTGGCTTCCTCCGTTTTTTTTGTTCGAACCTCTAGTCATGAAAACCTGAGTTCCTCATTCGAGTACGACCCACCGCTGAACTGCTGCACTGAAAAACCGAAGGTCGCTGGCCAGGATGAGTGAAGAATGCGCCGCTAGTGAGTCACGGTCTACTGGTCGGAAGACCAGTTTTAGGTCAGCGGCTGCGGTGGAGACGGCCAGGCGGGAGGGGTTGAAAGGCCACCACATTGATGTTGAACCAGACGGAGTCCCCGGGACGATGAAAACGGGCTTCCATAGAAGTGGCAGCGGCATTTCGATTCGAGCCGTCAGGCGATGACATTCCGGATGGTCGGCCATCCGGAATGTATGGTCCGCCGCTTTGCCGCAAGCGGATTTCTGCGGCGCCGCGGGACAACCGCAACGAACACGCCGAAGCAAGCCGCTAACAAACAACGCCCCTGCGGGCGGATCAGAAGGAGGGCGGGCGCTCGGCGGAGACGGCGAAGGCGCGCTCGAGGGCGATGCCGGCGCGGCCGAGGGTGCCTTCCTCGAAAAGACGGCCGATCAGGGTGACGCCGTGGGGAACGCGGCGCGGGGGAGAAAATTTTGGCAGGGGATTTTTCGGGTCGGGGGCCCAGTCGGAACGTGCTTCGGAGACTTGGACGAATCCGGCGCGTAGCGTGAGCGACGGGTGGCCTGTCTGGTTGCTGATGGTGAGCATTTCGTCGCGGAGCGAGGGGACGAGGAGCAGATCCACCTGCGAGAAGATGCGCGCCATCTCCTGCGCGACTTTGCGGCGGAAGCGATCGGCCTGGACGAAATCCACGGCGGAGAGAAAACGGGACTGGCGGAAAAGATTGGGCCAGGCGTCGGGCGTCTGGACTTTGAGCTGGTCTATGCCGTGGGTGAGGGTGAGTTCCTCGAAAGCCGCGGCGCCTTCGGCGAAAAGAATCAGGTTGAGCGAGTTGTAGGGCCAATCGGGAAGAGAGACCTCCACGGGAATCATGCCGAGTTTCCTGATGGTCTCCAGAGCGGCGCGATCCACGTCGGTGGCGGGGCTTTCTTTCATCCACGCGGGGAAATAGCCGACGCGCAGACGTTTGACGCTTGCGCTGGCGTCGAAGTCCAGGTGGCTGGGGACGCTCGAAACGTCGCCAGCATCCGGGCCCGAGATGGCTTGGAGGACGAGGAGCGCGTCTTCGACGGTGCGGGTCATGGGACCGAGCTTATCGAGCGACCAGCAGAGAGTCATGGCGCCGGTGCGGGGCAGGCGGCCGTAGGTGGGACGCAGCCCGGTGATGCCGCAACGCATGCTGGGGCTGACGATGCTACCGCCGGTTTCGCTGCCGATGGAGAAACCGACGAGGCCTGCCGCAGTGGCGGCGCCGGGGCCGGCGCTGGAGCCGGATGCGCCTTCTTCCAAGAGCCATGGATTCACGGTCTGTCCGCCGAACCAAATATCGTTGAGGGCAAGCGCGCCGAGGCTGAGCTTGGCGATGAGCACGGCGCCAGCGGCGTGCAGGCGCTTGACGAGGGCGGCGTCGTCTTTGGGAATGCGATTGCGGAACGGCTCGGCACCGTAGGTGGTGGGGATTCCGGCGGTGTCCAGAAGATCCTTGCCGCCCCAAGGAATGCCGTGAAGCGGGCCGCGATATTTTCCCGCGGCGATTTCGCGGTCGGCCTTTTTGGCTTGGGCGAGGGCGAGATCGCGCGTAAGGGTAATGACGCAGCGCAACTTGGGATCGAATTGCTCGATGCGGTGGAGGTAGATTTGCGTGAGGCGCTCGGAGGTGAGCTTGCGCTGCTCGATCCAGCGCGAAAGTTGGGTTACCGGGGCGAAGGCGACGTCTGCATCGCTGGAGGGCAGCGGGCCGGGATCGGATTTGCTGCGAATGAATTGATCGCGTTGCGGACCGGCGGGCTGGCCGGGCAACACGGAGTGGTAGCGCGACCACGGCGCGAGAGTTGGCTCGAGCGCTATGGTGCGAGGACCAGTGCGGCGTTCGTAGACGGAAGCGAGGTTGACGCGCCAGGTTTGGGCGGCCATGGCGCGATCCGCGCTGGAGAGTTGCACCTGCACGAGTTTTTCAGCTTCGGCGAAGGTCGCGGGCGAGACTTCGGGGCCGACGGCGGGGCCGGTGCCGAAAGCGGGCGGCGCGCCGGGCGGGAGTTGCGTGGGATCTTGCTCGATTTCGTTGGGATGGTCCTGTGCGTTCGAACGAACTGCGACGGCTGCGCCGAGGAGACCGAGCGAAGCCTGAGTCAAGAAGTGCCTGCGCGATTTGGACATGGGGTCCTCCGGCAGCATTGTAGCCGAGTCCCACCGTGCGAGAGAGCTCTGGATAAACTGTCGCACGCCAAAGGGAGGTTTACTTGGTGTCGGCGAGGGCGACGTAAGCGCCGAGGCCGATCATGCCGAGGCCGGAAGCAACGCGCTGGCCGCGGCGAAAGCGCACGCTGCTCTTGAGTTTGCGCTCGAGAGGAGCGGCGAGGACAACCACAAGAAGATCGGCGGCCGTATTGAGGATCACAGAGAAAGCCCCGAGAACCAGGAATTGCAGAAAAACATGGCCGCGTTCGGGGGCGATGAATTGCGGGATGAAGGACAGGAAAAACAGAGCCGTCTTTGGGTTGAGAACCTCGGTGAGAATTCCCTGCCGAAACGCGCCCTGCGAGGGTTGCAATACGCTGACAGTCATTTCCGAATTTCGCGTGCGGATCATGCGGATGCCGAGCCAAACCAGATACGCAGCGCCTGCAAACTTGACGGTGTGAAATGCCACGGCGGAAGCGGCAAGGATCGCGGAGACGCCGAGCGCGGCGGCCAAGACATGGAAGAGTCCACCAACAAGGGTACCGAAAGAAGAATGGATGCCTTCACGGCGGCCTCCGGCGAGGCTGCGCGCCAAAACGTAAAAAATTCCCGGCCCCGGGGTGATGGCCAGCACCAAAGCAGCAGCAAAGAAAAGCAAGAAACGGTGGGTGTCGAACATCCTGGAATTGTAAGGGGCCGACTTCTGGCTTGCAAGATGCTCTCTGAATCGTAAAGTGTCGACGGGTAACTGCGCTTTGGCTTATGATGACGCCCGCGTTGGACCGCCGGGGCAAATCTTAAACGGGACAAGCCCCCGGCGGAGTAATCCGGAGAAGCAAGCTAATGGAAGAACAACTGAGCCTGGATTTTTTGCGCGTGGTGGAAAACGCCGCGATTGCGGCGGCGCGCACGATGGGATACGGCGACCGGCACCATGCGGATGAAGTGGCCGTGGAAGCGATGCGCAAGACGATGGACTCGGTGGAGATCGACGGGACGATTGTAATCGGTGAAGGCGAGCGGGACGAAGCGCCGATGCTGTACATCGGAGAAAAAGTGGGACTGGCGACGCACGCGCCGAAGGCTTTGTTTCCGCAAGTGGACATCGCCGTGGATCCGCTGGAAGGAACGAACCTCTGCGCGACGGGGGCCGCGAATGCGATCGCGGTGCTGGCCGCCAGCGACCGCGGCGGCTTGCTGCATGCGCCGGATTTGTACATGGAGAAGCTGGTGGTGGGGCCGTCGTGCAAGGGCGCCGTGGACCTGGATGCGCCGGTGGCCGACAATTTGAAGTCGATCGCGAAGCGGCTGGAGCGAGATGTTGAGGATCTTGTCGTGGTGGTTTTGGACCGGCCGCGGCACGAGAAGATCATCGCGGACATTCGTGCGGCGGGGGCGCGCATCCGATTGATCGGCGATGGCGACCTCTCGGCGGGAATTTCTTCCGCCGTGATCGGGACAGGAGTGCATGCGGTGATGGGAACGGGCGGTGCGCCGGAGGGCGTGTTGACGGCGGCGGCGCTGCGCTGCTTGAACGGGCAAATCCTAGCGCGCCTGGTGGTGAGCAAACCGGAGCACGCCGAACGGCTGGCAAAAATGGGGGTAAAGGATACGAAGCGTATTTACGACACCGAGGATCTGGCGCCCGGAAAGAAAATGATTTTTGCGTGCACCGGCGTTACGGATGGAAATTTGCTGAAGGGCGTGCGGTTCTTCGGGGAAGGCATTCGAACGAGCTCGATGATCTTGACGCTGGATGACCGGCAGGTGCGGTTCATTGATTCGGTGCACCTGGAGAAGCGGCCGGATATTAAGGTGCGATTTAATTGAAGTGAAATGAAAAGTTTGCCGTGGCTGCTACGTTTCAAAGAGCCGACAATCGACGGTAGCAGAAAATCCAAACAGAATTATTACGGTTGCTGATTGGCGATGGCCAAGAAGACGCGGTCATCGACGGCGACGGAACGCTTAAAGAGAGTCACTGCAGTGCCGCCTGAAATCGCGACCTGATTCGCATGGCCGCTCAACGCGGGGCCGGCGGGCTTTCCTTCGCTTCCCGTGCCGTCACCGGGCTGGAGTGAAATGCAAGTCGTCTTTGGAGTGCAGTTGGCCGCGCCCAAACATGTATCGCGAATGAATACCTGGCGGTAGCCGCTGTTGCTGGAGTTCACCGAATTCTTTGCCGGAGTGGAGGAATGGCTCGGGGTAATAGCCAGGAAGGCGACAAATCTTCCCGAGGAACTTACGGAAGGGAGAATGCTCTGCGTTCCAAGCAACGCGCCGTTCGAATCGAGAGAAATGAGTTGGGTCGAGGGCTTGCACGAGTCTCCGGCGCCTGGGCAGGTATCGCGCATATAGACTTGCCGCCCGGCGGGTGCGCTTTCGATCAGGTTTGTCGCAGCCGAGCTGAAGGCGACATACCGGCCATCCGCGCTCATCGAAGGCGTGTGGCTTTCTTCGTTTGCCACGCTGCCGTCGGCTGCGACCGAGAGCAATGTGGTACGCGGCTGGCAGCCAGCCGCCGCGCCTTCGCAGGTGTCGCGCAGAAAAACCTGTGCGCGGTCGTTTTGTACGGCGGTATAGGCAACATATCGGCCATCGAGACTCACCACCGGTGTTTCTTCGGCAACCAGCGATGCGGCTGTTGCACTTGCCACCGCGGGCGCGGTGCAAGGCGCTGACGCGCAAATCGTGAAGGTTTGCGGAGCACTCGAGCCACCGCCACCGCCGCCGCTACACACGGTGGAACACCCGGCCGGAGGCGGAGATCCCGGATTGAAAACCGTAACCGTGGCAGTGCCTGCAGCCGTGAGCAACCCGGCGGGGATCGATGCCTGAATCTGAGTGGCAGTGATGGTTCCCACGGTTAAGATCGTGGTCTTGGCTCCCGAGGTCCAATTCACCTGGGAAGCCTGAGTCGCATCCGAACTGGAGAGGAAGCTGGAGCCGGTCAGTGAGAGGCTCGTCGTCGCGCCCCCGGCAACGGCAGTGTTGGGAGTGATACTGGTCAAAACCGGTAGCGGATTCGCCGGTGGATTGATGACGAACGCGACTGGGTTGGAAAGACCATTGGTGCCGGAGCGGGTGGTGGGGCTCAGCGTGATGATGGTGGCGAGCCCGGGCTTTGCCACCAAAGCCTTAGGAACTGTTGCCGTAGCGATACTCCCCAGTATGTTTCCCGCACTGTCGGTTGGAAGGGTTGTAACGAGGGTCTGCCCATTCCACTGGACGACGGTCCCCTTCACAAAGGTGCCGCCGTTCACGGTCAGCGTAAAATCATTTACTTGGCCGGCGCTGATGACCGAGGGAGAAATCGATAGGATGGTGGCGCCGGTGTTGTTCTGAAACGTGTTGCCGTAATCGTTGCAACCCGCCACCGCGAGAACCGCCACTGCTGCGACAGCCAGCGCTGTCCAAGACCGCTTCATTGATACTCCTTGATCTTTTTCTGGCGACCCCGACCGCGTCGGGGCTGGCCTGCTTCGGCGAACGGCGGGGAACGCGCGGCGCCAGCGTGCTTTGGGGGTGTGATGCCGAAATCGCGCTGCGCGTTGACCGTCTGGCGGTCACTCAGAACCTTCGCCGGCCCATCCGCACCCCTGCTTCAGGCCGCACGTTACACGGAATCTCGGAGGCCCGAATTTCAGGGCCCACGCAACCCTACATGCTTACCATTCCGGTGGGGATTAGGTCAATGTTCATGTCGAGAGCGCTGCAGGATGTCTGAGGGAGCTGCCGGAGGATGGGTCAGCGACCTTTGGTTGCGCTGAGAGCCTCGATCGAGAGGCGGACCAATTCACGGACGCGGACCTGGCACTCTGCATCGGGCACTGCCAAAGCCCCTGCAGCGCGATAGCAGGCCAGCGCCAGTTCCTTCCGGCCAAGTTTTGCGTAAAGATCGCCGCGGGCCAGTTGAAACAGCGGATTCGCCGGGTATTTTTCGGCTAGAGGACTGATCACACGCAGCGCTTTTTCATATTGCAGATCGTAGCGATGCAGATTCAGGGCGAGGTAAAAGCGAGCAAGATTGGGAGTCAGAACACCCTCCGCGATGGCGTGCTCGAGCAGGCGCACGCCTTCCTGCTTGGAGCCTCCGGGGATGCCCATGAAAAATCGCAGGACTCTGGCCATGGCGCTAAGGGTGTCCACGTAATAGTTGTAAAGGCCGAGGCCCATGTCGGCATCGGCGAGGCTGACATCCAAAGTCTTGGCGCGGAGAAAATGCTCGCGGGCACGGACTCCGGCACGCGCGGCGTTGCGATTCTCGCCGCGAAGAGCATAGAGCCGGGCCGCCGCGGCATCGGCCATTCCCGCATAGAACTGCATTCCCGCGGTTTCGTGCTGCTTGTTTTGCGCTTCGGCCAAAGAGGAGGCCTTGGCGGCCGACTCAAAATAATGCTGATCCGCGCCGTACTTTGCGCGCCGGCGCGCGTCGGTCATTCCATATTTGAATTCCGCCGAGGCGCACCAAATGCGCCACCACAGCGCTTCGGCTTCGAGAAGGTAGCCCAAAGGATGATCGGGGTGTTCTTGTTCCATGCGCTTCGCGGCTTCCACAGCCTCGGTGATGTCGAAGGAATAGATTTTGTCGAGAACGGCGGGCGTCTCGGGTGGCAGAGTGAGTTTGGCGAAGCCGGCAGGCGCGGCAAACGAAGAGAGCAAAAGAAAAATGAGCGCGGCGCGGTGGAGTGTTGGCATCGAAGGCATAATGCGTCTGTACTTCCAATGAGTCTAAGCGGTTCGCGTAAAGTTGCAAACGGAAATGGCTGGCACAGAAGAATCTGCGTTAGGCGGCACGATGAGCATTTGCTATTCTCGGCGGACCGATGATGACGGGCAATAAAGCCGAAAAAAATGCTCTCGAGCGCGGGCTGGGCCTGAAAGAGGCCGTCGCGCTGAACATGATCGAGATGGTGGGAATCGGCCCGTTTGTCGTGATTCCCTTGGTCATCAAGGCCATGGGCGGGCCGCAAGCGCTGCTGGCGTGGGTTGCGGGAGCAGTACTGGCGCTTCTCGACGGTTTTGTGTGGTCGGAACTCGGCGCGGCGATGCCACTTGCCGGCGGCACCTACGTATTCCTGCGGGAAGCTTATGGTCCGGGCCGTTTCGGCCGGATGATGTCGTTCCTGTTCGTCTGGCAAACTCTGATACAAGCGCCGCTCAGCCTGGCCTCGGGCGCGATCGGTTTTTCTCAGTATGCGTCCTACCTCCATCCGCTCGGCAAGTACGGAGAGAAAGCGGTTTCCGGCGCGCTGGTGATTGTTCTCGTCGCGCTGCTCTACCGGCGGATCACTTCGATCGGGAAAATTTCGATGCTCCTTTGGGTAGGGGTCATCGGGACGATCCTTTGGCTTATCTGGGGCGGGGCCACGCATTTCAATCCGCGGCTGGTCTTCACCTACGCTCCCGGGACCTGGAATTTTTCGTGGCTATTCTTTGCCGGGCTGGGCTCGGCCACGGTCAACACGATTTACACCTACTGGGGCTATTACAACATCTGTCACCTCGGCGGCGAGATTCGCGAGCCGGAGAAAAACATTCCACGCGGCATTTTCATTTCGATTGCGGGAATTGCTGTGCTCTATCTCGTTATGCAGACGTGCATTCTCGGTGTTTTGCCGTGGCAGCAGGCGCAGGATTCGCCTTTCATCGTAAGCGCCTTCGTCGAGAAACTTTACGGCCCGTTTGCGGCGTGGTTCGCGACGCTGATGATCCTGTGGATCGCGTTTGCGTCGCTTTTTTCCTCGATGCTGGGGTATTCGCGCGTGCCGTATTCGGCGGCGCTGGACGGAAATTTCTTCCGGGTTTTTGCGCGCGTGCATCCCAAGGAAAAATTCCCTCACATTTCGCTGTTGTTCCTGGGTGCGCTGACGTTTGCCTTCAGCTTGCTCTTCAAGCTGAAGACGGTGATCACCGCGGTGCTGGCGATGCGCCTGATCATCCAGTTCATAGGCCAGGCCGTGGGTGTCATGTTGCTGCGGCGGCGCTGGCCCCCGGAGCGGCTGCCCTTTAAGATGTGGTTGTACCCGCTGCCGGCGCTGTTGACCATCGTGGGCTGGCTGTGGCTTTTTTCGCATACGGGAAAGGCCATTTGGTGGGGGTTACTGGTGATTATCATGGGACTGATTGTGTTTTTCGTGCAGGCGCGCATTCGAGAGGAATGGCCTTTCGGCTCGCCAGACTCTGAGGTCGTCGAATGAAAATATCCGGGTCCGTGTTTCAGCGCGTCTTATTGTCCGTGGGCGCGGCGCTGCTAATGTTCATGCCGCAGCGCGCGGCCGGACAATTTCCCGCCGCTCCGGGCACCGGCGCGGGATTAGCCGAGACTATTGATGCTATCGATTGCGCGCGAGTCACGACTCGTATCCTTTATGTGACCGCGCATCCCGATGACGAATCCGGGGCGGTCCTCACGTATCTCGCGCGCGGCTTGCGCGCCGACGTGGCGCTGCTTTCCTTGACGCGTGGTGAAGGCGGCCAAAATGACCTCGGCCCGGAACAAGCGCCGCAATTGGGGCTGATTCGAACGCAGGAGCTTCTGGCTGCCACGCGCGGGTACGGCGTGAAACTCTATTTCACGCGCGCGAAGGATTTTGGATTTTCGAAAACCCCGGAGGAGACCGAAAAAGTCTGGGGCGAAGAGGTTCTTGAGGACATGGTCCGCGTTATTCGCAGCTTCCGCCCGAACGTGGTTATCAATGGATGGGGCGGAGTGCACGGCGGACATGGCCACCATCAAGCCGCAGGTTTGCTCACACCAAAGGCTGTACAACTGGCCGCCGATCCGACTTTTAGACTGCAAGGAGCGGCATCCGAACAGCAGGATTTAGCACCGTGGGGCGATCGCAAGCCCGTGCTCGTGCTGGACCTGGATCGAAGCGAGAAACCGCAGGGCTATTTCTTGCCGCTGGATGACATTTCGCCGCTTTATGGCAAGTCCTGGAGAGAAATCGGCCTCGATGGGTTTGCAAATCATCGCACGCAGGGAATCACCGGATTTCTGGGCTCGCCTTTCCTGCGGCGGCCGATTGCGCTCAGACGCGAAGATGGCGGCGAGCTGGACCCTGCAGTGCTGGCGCAACCGCTCGGCGCACTCGATGAAGACTATGAAGTGGGGAATATGGGCGTGGATCCGCTCATGCGCGCGGTCAGCACGGCCCTCGCGACAGCGCGTGATGCGGCTTTGCGGCTTGATTGGAAAGCCGCAGCCGATTCACTCGTAATAGCGGGGAAGAAGATCGATGAAGTGCCGCGGCCTTCTGTTTCTTCGCAGACGCCCGCTCCGGTGGTGTCCCTCGCACGAAGCCTGCAACGGAAGCGGGAAAAGATTGACAGAGCGCTGGCCCTCGTTGCGGGCGTGCGGCTGGAGGCGAGCGCCGATCGAAGCGAAATCGTCGTCGGAGAAACATTTTCGGTTCGAGTGGACGCGCGTCATCGCGAAGGAATTGCGGGAGATTTTGGGAAGTCATCGTTGTTGCTTCCGGCGGAGTGGAGCGTCACAAAGGAAGAACCAGAAGCCGGCGGGGCCTTTCGCTCTACGATTTCGGCAGCGAAAAATCCGCAAGGCACCGCGCGCGTTTCCGACGCGGCTCTGCCGGAACCGCCGCCACTCGTAACCGCAACTCAGGAAGCGGTCATCAACGGTTACACGTTCATGGTTTCTTCGCCCGTGACCAGCGTGCACGCGAGTTCCACACGAGCGGATCGGATGGCACTGCGTGTCGTGACGGCGTATGCGCTGGAGGTCGAGCCGAAGCAGGCGATTGATATCGTGGCAAGGCCAAGAAGACCGTTTGAAGTGTTGCTCCACGTGCATTCGTATGCGACGCAGCCGGGTCAGGTGCGCATCGGGCTTACCGTGCCGAAAGGATGGAGGACGGGCGCTGCCGTCGCATTGAAATTTGACGGGGCGGGCGACCGGTATGCGCGAGTGACAGTGACACCGCCGCTGAAACTCGCCGCGGGGAAGTACAAGATTTCCGCGTACGCCGAACGCGCCGCCGATCGATCTCGAAACATAAAGTCGGAGAGATTCACGACATCTCTGGAGCCCCTGCCCACTTTGCCCACTCAGCTCTGGAGTGAGCCGGCGCAGTGCATGGTTCATGCATTCGCGGTGACGGTGCCGCAGAATTTGCGCGTCGGCTACGTCAATGCGGAGAGCGAGCGCGTGTCGGACGCGCTGAGGATGCTGGGCATCCACGTGGAACAACTGGACGCGGCGGCGCTGAACTTCGGCGATTTGTCAAAGTACAACACCATTGTCGTTGGCGTTCGGGCGTATGAGCTGCGGCCCGAACTTGCGGGCGCGAACCAGCGGCTGCTGGATTACGTTTCGAAGGGCGGCACTCTGGTAGTGCAATACCAGCGCGAATTTGCGTGGGACAAATTCAAGTATGCGCCGTACCCGGCGCTGATTTCGCCACCGGTGCCGCCTGCGAAAGCGGGGGAGCCGCCGGCGGCTCCCCGGCCGCTGCCGCGCATCACCGACGAGAATTCTCCGGTCAAATTTCTGAAGCCGCCTGATCCGCTACTGAATCGTCCCAACAAAATTACGCAGGATGATTTCAAGGGCTGGGTGCAGGAGCGCGGACTCTATTTCTGGACGCAGTTCGATTCGAAATATACGCCGCTGCTGGCCATGAACGATCCGGGCGAGCCCGAGCTGAACGGCGGGCTCGTCTACACGCGCTACGGAAAAGGGAGTTACATTTACACAGGGCTGGCCTTCTTCCGCCAATTGCCTGAAGGAGTTCCCGGAGCGTACCGCCTGTTCGTCAATCTGCTCGGTGCTTCCCGGGCAAAGTAAACCAACTGGGCACATCGCTGCCGCGTTCGAATCGCCGTGCTATTCTCTTCTGCCAGAGGAGTCGCACGCGAATGAAGAAATATTTTTTAGTTTGTCCCGCCGCCCGCATCTTCCAGAATACGGTTCTGTTCCTCTTTGCCGTCGCGCTCTTTCTGACTTGTGCGTCGCCAGCCGCAGGACAGAAGGAAAAGAAAAAGAAGAAGGACACCTCTCCTCCTGCGGATGCTTCCAATATGATGATTCCCCTGCCCGATGAGCAGCAGATTGATTACATGCTTTCCGACATGCTGGGCGCCTGGCAGATTGGGGATATCGAGAAGCTGCACAAGGATTATGCGGATGATGTCTCGATCGTGAATGGCTCCTGGGCGCCCCCCATCCTTGGCTGGACCAACTATCTCGCTGTCTACCAGGAGCAGCGAGCACGCATGAAACAGGTGCGGATGGACCGCTCGAATACGTACATCAAGGTGAGCGGAACGGTGGCGTGGGCGTGTTACCAGTGGGATTTTGCCGGTGTTGTGGATGGCCAGCCGAGTGCATCGCAGGGCCACACGACAGTGGTCTTAGAGAAGCGCAGCAACCGCTGGGTTATCGTGCACAACCACACTTCGCTCGCATCAGCCCCGCCACCAGCAACTCCTCCGGCGAAGCCTGCGGAAGCTCCTGCAAAACCAGCGGCGCCCTGACGCTTCGCGGCAGCGGGGCCTTCCCGAGGAACTAGAAGTTCTTCAGCCCACCGTAGAGCCACATCCCCGCAATGACCAGCAGCAGAACGCCTGCCAGGATGCCCGTGCCCATAAGGGGCTTGGAGAGGGCGTCGATCTTTGCCACCAACTCGCGCTGTTCCCTGGCCATGTGCTCTTCTGCGGCATCGAGAAAGATCTGGTCGTCTTCATGGCTGGCGAGCAGACTCCGCCGAAGCAAGAGGAACAGGAATATGGCGGTTACGACTCCCCAGGTGATCAGCAGGTAGAGAAGTGGCCCCGTTAGCGTCGTTGATTCCATGGTGACCTCCCGTTGGAACCGTTCCGCGGTGTCCGCCCCAGGGGGGCCGACAGGGGTACTAGGGTTTCTAGGCGGAGTATAGCACCCTGTATTCAAATTTCCAGTCCTCTGTATTCATGGAGCCTATACAAAAAACTTAAGTACGCTGCTTCTTGTCCGCTGCCGGCGGGATGCTTTCGCGGCCCAAAAAGCAGCCTTTCCGGCCCGCGTTGACAAAGCCCGGAGCGGCGGGCACAATGAAAAAGCCTCGCAATCCAGCACTTGTGCCCGAATGGCGGAATTGGCAGACGCGCTAGCTTCAGGAGCTAGTTCTCGCAAGGGAGTGGAGGTTCGAGTCCTCTTTCGGGCACCACTTTTCCCCGCCTTCAAGTTTGGAAGACAGCAGGAAGACAAGAAGACTTTTGCCGTGCACTCGTGATAACCGGAACAGCCTCCGTCATGCAGCCGCGAGATAGATGTAGCGCAGGATGAATAAGACGGTGAGGATCCAAAGCAGCAGGCTCACCTCGCGGAATTTTCCCGCCGCAACTTTGACGACCGTAAAGGAAATCAGCCCGAGGCTCAACCCAGTGGCAATGCTAAAGGTCAGCGGCGTCGCCACCATTGTGACGAAGGCAGGAAATGCATCGGTGTATTCCTCCCATTTCACCTTGGCGATGGATTGCGTCATCTGCGCGCCAACTAGAATCAGCACTGGCGCGGTTGAGAAGGCGGGAATCACCGCCACCACCGGGGAGAAAAATACCGCGGCGAGAAACAAGGCAGCCACGATCACGTTGCTCATCCCGGTGCGCGCGCCAACAGCAACACCGGCGGCGCTTTCAATATAACTCGTTACCGTGGAAGTTCCCGTCAACGAGCCGAAGACGGTTCCGACGGCATCGGCGAGCAACGCCCGGCCTACCCCCGGTATTTTTCCGTCTTTGACGAAGCCGGCTTGTTCGCAAACGCCCACGAGCGTACCGACGTTGTCAAAGAGGTCCACAAAGAGAAACGCAAAAGTAATCTCAAGCAGCCCCAAATGCGCGGCGCCGCGCAGGTCTAATTGCAACAGCGTGCTGGAAGGATGCGGCATGGCAACCAGAGACACGGGCCAGTGCGCCATTCCGCGAAAAATTCCGTACAGCGTCGTGCCAAGAATGCCGAGCAGAATCGCCCCGTTCACTTTTCTGACCATCAAGACCAGCGTGAGCACCAGGCCGAGGCAAGCGGCCTGCACTTCCGGATCGGAGAGATTTCCTATGCCGACGAACGTCGCGGGATTCGCCACCACCAGCTTCGCGCCGCGCATTCCCACGAAAGCAATGAACATGCCAATCCCCGCCGCAGTCGAATGCTTTAAGCAATCGGGGATGCCGTTGACAATCTGCTCGCGGACGCGCGTGATGGTCAGCAGGATGAACAGCACGCCGGAAAAAAATACAACGCCGAGCGCCGTTTGCCAAGGGATGTGCATTCCCAGGCAAACGGAATACGTGAAGTACGCGTTCAGAGACATTCCCGGCGCCAGCGCGATGGGGTAATTCGCATACAGGCCCATGACGAGCGACGCGGCCGCCGAGGAAATGCAGGTGGCGAACAGCACGCCGTCGGCGGGCATACCGGCTTGCGCGAGGATTTGCGGATTGACGACGATGATGTAAGCCATCGTCATGAACGTGGTCAGCCCGCCGAGGAGCTCCCGCCGCACGGTCGTCTGGTTTTCCGCCAGCTTGAAAAAGCGCTCGATCAATTCTTCGCTCCGCGATCGGTCGAGTGGCTGTTGATGCATGCATCTTGCGGTACAAAAGAAGCTGACACTTTAGGTTGCGCGTGAAGTTCAGTCAATCCAGGTCGCAAATTCAGGGGACAAATGCGAATTGCTGGACGGAAAGAAGGCACAGGGCATGCGAGGTGGCGAGGATCGGGCCCATGCCGAATGCACTGGCCAGAACGAAGCCCAGCGGTGTTAGAATCCCCCCGAGAGTCAGCCTCCGGAAGAGACGGCACGGAACGTTCCTTTTCAACAAGAGAGCCATCGGAGCAAGGCACGCCCCCGAAGGTCAGACTGGATGCGAGAGGAGAATTTCAATGAGGAAATATGGGATTACGCTGGCATGTTTTCTTATTCTCTTGGTGGCGACGATCATTGTGGCGTGCGCGAAACCGTACCATGAGGAAAACGAACGATACGTCTTCGTTGCGACCAATATTAATTTGCCGTACTGGCAGGAAGCGCAGGCTGGTTTTCTGGACGCGGCCAGGGCGCTCGGCGTAAAGGCCGAGATGACCGGCCCGGTGACGTATGACCCCAGCGCAGAGGTGGGCATCTTCCGGCAGGTCGTGGAACAGCACCCGGCGGGAATCTGCCTTTCCGCGGCGCGACCGGAGATTTTCCAGGCGGATATTGACAAAGCCGTGGCGCAAGGCATCCCGGTAATCTGCGTGGATGCCGATGTGCCGAATTCGAAGCGTATCCTGTACATCGGGACGGATAACTTCAAGGCGGGCAGAGAGAGCATGAAGAGGATGGCGGCGCTCATTTCCGGCCGGGGAAATATTGTGGTCGTCACCATCCCGGGACAGGGCAATCTGGACGATCGGCTGGCCGGAGTGGCCGACGCGTTGAAAAACTTTCCCTCGCTGAAGCTGTCGAAGATACTGGATGACAAGGGCGATTTGCGGAACGCTTATGACCAAATCTCTGAGCTGCTACAGAAGAAAGAAAAAATAGACGGAATTATTTGCCTGGAAGCGACGGGGGGGCCCGGCGCCGCCAGCGCCCTGCACCGATTGGATCTGGAGGGCAAGGTACCGATCGTGGCGTTCGACAAAGATCCAGATACATTGGGATTGATCGAGAAGGGCGCCATTGCATCGACGATTGCGCAGAAACCTTATGTGATGAGCTACTACGGGCTGAAATTTCTGGACGACCTGCACCACAACGCGGTGAGGGAATTCAAGGACTGGCACACCGCTCCGGCGGCCCCGTTGCCAACCTGGGTGGATACCGGCACGGCCGTTGTGGACAAGAGCAATCTGGCGGCATTTCGCGAGGCGCTGTCTGCGCTCCCCAAGCCCTAGTGAGCGAAAGCGGCGACCAGACCGATTTGAGTGGTAGCAAACTACGCCGGGGGCGGAGGCCAGGGGCCCCCCATTTGACGACGCGTTGCACGATTCGCTACGGTGTTTCCGCGAGCCGATCCAAGACAGTTGCGAGGTACACGCATGCTTTTCTATCTCTTCGCGATTTCGTTCCCTGAATGGCGGCCGCATTTTGTTTTTCTGGACACGCCGCACGCCAACGAAATGATGGCCCTGCGCTGGCTGCACCTCGTCTTCGGGATCATCTGGATTGGTTTGCTCTATTTTTTCAACTTGGTGTTGACGCCGGCCATGAAGCAGTGCGATCCCAAGCTGCGAATCAAAATCTATCCTGAGCTGATGCCGGGTGCGATGGGCTGGTTCCGTTCGTCCGCGCTGGTGACGGTAATCGTAGGCTTGCGCTATTTCACGATTCATCTGGCCTCGGATGCGAGGGCTGCCGGAGATCGCTCGCTCATCGGCAAGTGGTTCGGCTGGTGGCTGGTGGTGTGGCTCGTCGCGTATGTCTTCATTTACGCGCTGCAGCTCCCCGCGAAGGGAATCCTCAACAACACGTGGTTGCGGGTCATCGGAGTTTCCCTTGTTGTGATTGCCGCCTCGTGGCTGGTCCTCGTTCTGAACGGCGGCCCCAATGTATCGAATGCACATCTGGCGATCAGCGTCGGCGGCGGACTCGGCCTGATCATGCTGCTGAATACCTGGGGAGTGGTGTGGCGGGCGCAAAAGCGGCTGATCACATGGTCGCGCCTGAGCATCAAAGAGGGCGTACCGATGCCGCCCGAAGCGGAAAGATTGATGCGCTGGAATTATCTTACGGCGCGAACTTCGTTTTGGCTGTCGTTCCCGATGTTGTTCTTCATGGGCGCGGCCAGTCACTACCCGTTCCTCAGTACCATCGCGCGATAAATCGGGCGAAGGGCCTCCATGTCTGATGAAAAAAACTACAACGTCTTCGCGCCGGCAACCGGCGTGCCGATCAAAACATGGACCAAAGGCGTCCCATTGGAAGAACAGGCGCGCAAGCAACTTCTAAACGTCGCGCAGCTTCCCTTTATCTTCAAGTGGGTTGCGGCCATGCCGGACGTTCACTGGGGCATCGGAGCAACGGTTGGCAGCGTCATTCCCACGAAAGGCGCCGTCATCCCTGCCGCCGTTGGTGTGGACATTGGTTGCGGCATGATGGCCGTACAAACGGATTTGAACGCGCGCGATCTGCCGGACCATTTGAAGGGCATTCGCAGCGCGATCGAAAAGGCGGTCCCACACGGGCGCACCAACCACGGGGGCCGCGGCGATGCGGGCGCTTGGCGGGAGATTCCTTTGCGCAACAATGAAGTCTGGCAAACGCTCAAGCCGCGCTACGACGCTATTCTCGAAAAGCATCCAAAGCTCGATCGAGGCAATCACTCGAATCATCTCGGCACGCTCGGCACCGGCAATCACTTCATCGAAGTTTGCCTGGATGAATCTGAAAATGTTTGGTTCATGCTGCACAGCGGGTCGCGTGGAGTCGGGAACCGCATGGGCAGCTATTTCATCGAAGTGGCGCGCAGAGACATTGAGAAATTTTTCATCCATTTGCCGGACAAGGACCTCGCCTATTTTTCGGAGGGCTCAGAGCACTTCGACGATTACGTCGAAGCCGTCGAATGGGCGCAGGATTTTGCACGCTGGAACCGCCACCTCATGATGGAGCAGATTGTTGGCGCGGTCCGTGATTCCGGCGAAGTGCGGCCCTTCGTCGCCGAGTTGAAGGCCATCAATTGCCACCACAACTACGTGGCGCGGGAACACCACTATGGCCAAGACATTCTGGTGACACGCAAGGGCGCAGTCCGCGCGCGCGAAGGCGATATGGGCATTATTCCCGGCAGCATGGGAGCACGTTCCTATATCGTGCGCGGCAAAGGCAACATGGAAAGTTTCATGAGCTGCAGCCACGGGGCCGGCCGCGCGATGTCCCGCACGGAAGCGAAGCGGCGGTTCACCGTGGAAGACCACAAGCGCATGACGTCGGGCGTCGAATGCCGTAAGGATGCCGAGGTCATCGACGAAACGCCCGCGGCCTACAAGTCCATCGAAGCGGTCATGGCGGCGCAGAGCGATTTGGTGGAGGTCGTCCACACTCTGCACCAGGTGGTTTGTGTCAAGGGATAGAACTAAAATGAAAGAAGGAGGCGGGCCAGGTCTTCCCGCCTCTTTTATTTTCCCCTCTCGGGGAACCGGCCACTCTGACGGAGGGCGAATGGCCGGTCGTGTGTTGGCCTGCCTATATAATCCCGGAATCTTGAAAAAAGTTCCTGAGGAACCAAGAAAAGTGACTAAAATCACGGTGGAAAAATAGCACCTGCGCACTGGCGCGATACTCCATGCCACGTCCTTCACACCTCAGCCCCGATAACATCTTGCGTTTTCTGCAAATTAGAAGCGAACCTGCCTCTACCAACGAGATCGCCCAGGGTCTGCACCTAAAGAAAGCCGATACTCGCCCGCTGTTCAAGATTTTGGCGAAACTCAAGAAACGCCATGCCATCGAGGAACTGCCCGGCGGGCGGTACCGCCTCCCGGGCCGCAAGTCGGATGGGGAATCCTCCCGTCTGGAGCAGCGTCCCGCCCGGCCGCAGCAAATCCAACGCCCCATGCTAGCGCGGCACGACGAAGTAAAAGGACGCCTGGTCCTCCATCACGATGGCTACGGTTTTGTCGTTCCCGATTCACCGATCCCGCAGCTCGATGGGGACATCTTCATACCGCCGGACGCCATCGAAGACGCGATGCACGGGGACCACGTGCTGGCAAGAATCCAGCGCCGCGGCGGCGGCGCCTCCGGTGCGCAACGAGCCGAAGGACGCATCGTTCGAATCCTCGATCGTGCGCACCCCAGCATCGTCGGTTTATTTCGCTACGGCCCACATGGGAATACCGTCCTGCCGTATGACGTTCGAATCCAGCACGAGGTGGAAATACCACGCGGCCAGGAACTGACACCAGGTCTTTGGAAGAAACTGGGCTTCAGCGGCTCCGATGAAACAAGCATCCGGGGAAGACGCATCCCGCGCCTGGACGAGCTTGATGGGGCCGTGGTAAACGTCGAGCTGCTGCGATACCCGCGCGGAGGTGCACCCCCCACGGGCCGCGTCATTGAAATCCTCGGCCGTCCGGGTGAACTCGGCGTTGACATCGAGATCATCATTCGCAAACACCACCTGCCGCATACCTTTTCCGCTGAAGTCCTGGAGGAGGCGAAGCTTCGCGCGCAACCTGTGAGCGATGCGGATCGAGAGGGACGCGAGGATTTTCGCCATCTTCCCATCGTCACCATTGACGGGGAGACCGCACGCGATTTTGACGATGCCGTATACGTCGAGCACCGCGCCGATGGCGGCTGGCATCTGCAGGTCCATATCGCGGACGTCGCGCATTACGTTCGAACCGCGACGGCACTCGACCAGGAAGCGCGCCTTCGCGGGACTTCCGTCTATTTTCCGGATCGCGCCGTGCCCATGCTTCCCGAAGCTCTTTCGAACGGCATGTGCTCGCTAAAACCCCGCGAGGACCGCCTGGTGATGAGCGCGCTGATGGAATTCGATGCGGCCGGCCGCATGAAATCTTCGCGCATGGCGTCCGGTGTCATCCGCTCCGCCGAGCGCATGACCTACACCAACGTCAACAAAGTGCTCGAAGGCGACGCCGAGATGACCGGGCGCTATGCGGCCCTCGCGCCTCATTTCCGCGACATGAAGGAACTCGCCCTGCTCCTCAACATCCGCCGCAACGAGCATGGCTCGATCGACTTCGATCTCCCCGAGCGGGTCATTGAATTCGACGACCAGCAGCGCATGACCAACATCTCGCGCAGCGAGCGCAACATCGCGCATCGCCTGATTGAAGAGTTCATGCTCGCCGCCAACCGCGCCGTCGCGGGCTATCTCCTCAAACGCGGCATCGAATCTCTGCACCGCGTCCACGAGAAACCCGACCCGCGTAAAGTCCTGGAATTCGAAGAGCTGGCGCGCGCGTTTGGCTATTCACTCGGCGTCGAAAATCTGCATCAGCTGGAAGTCACCGTGCGTCACGGGCGGGTCCCCGCGCCCGCAAAAGCAGGCCGCCCCGAGTCCTACGGCCACGGCCGGGAGCGTGGCATGAAGGTCGCACTCCCCGGTGCGGAATTGCGGATTACGCCGCAGCATTACCAGCGGCTCATTCGAAAGGTCGTCGGCAAACCCGAAGAACGCATCGTCTCCTACTTGATGCTCCGTTCACTCAAGCAAGCTCGCTATGCCGCCGAACCTCTTGGACATTTCGCGCTCGGCTTTGACGAATACACCCACTTTACTTCACCCATCCGCCGCTATCCGGACCTTATCGTCCATCGAATCTTGAAATGGACGCTCGATCATCCGAAAGATACTTCACCCTCTTCAAGCGCCCGCGTTGCCGCGCCTCCGGGATCTGAGGCCACGCTGTACTCACACCGGATCTTGGAGGAAATGGCCACCGAAACTTCCGAAGCGGAGCGCCGCGCCACTGGCGCCGAGCGCGAATTGATGGATTGGAAGACCGCGCAGTTTATGGAAGCGCATCTGGGCGAGGAGTACGATGCGTTGATCATCTCGATACAAAAATTCGGATGCTTTGTCGAACTGTTCGAAGTTTTTGTGGAAGGGCTTCTTCCCGTCAAGGAAGGCCGCCGGGGCGGGCCTGGCGTCCGACATGGCCGAGGCTCCAAGGCAAAACCGATGGAATGGCATCTCGGCGACCGCGTTCGTGTCCGCACCGAACGCATCGATCCCATGCGAAAACGGGTCGAATTCGCGCTGGTCAGCGGAAATTAAGGAGGAATTCCTAATTTCAGCGAACCGACGCGACCGAAACGTGAAGCGCCTGGTGATCTTCTATGCGTCTGGCGCGGCCACGGCGTCGGACTGTATCTCGGACGCCCCAGCGAATTCTGCTATTCTGAAATGTCCCGTAGCAACGGAGCCGCCCGGGCTGCGCGGCAAGATTCCAGAACAGAGAGGTTTCAACCCTCGTGACGCCATCCACGTTTTCCCCGCAAGCCACTAAGCGCGTTGCCAACTTCAACGCGGGTCCGGGTGCGCTTCCCCTCCCCGTCCTTGAGCGCATCCGAGAAGAGCTGCTCGACTGGCGCGGCAGCGGCATGTCCGTGATGGAAATGAGCCATCGCTCACCTGAATTCGAAAGCATCATGGACGCGGCCGAACAAAAGCTACGAAGCCTCCTCGGAATATCAGACGACTATGCGGTGATTTTCCTGCAGGGCGGCGGGAGCATGCAGTTCACGATGGCTCCGATGAACCTCTGCTTGCCCGGGAAGCCCGTGGACGTCCTGCACACGGGAATGTGGACCGCGAAGGCGATTGGCGAGCTCAAGAAAGGCATACCTTACAATCTCGCCGCCTCCATGGAGGCCGAAAAACTCACGCGCCTTCCCCGCAAGGAAGAAATCCAGTTTTCAGCGGATGCTTCCTACGTGCATATCTGCACGAATAACACCATCGAGGGGACGCAGTGGAACGCCCCGCCGGAAACAGGTGGCGTTCCACTCGTCGCCGATATGTCCTCGGACATCGCCTCGCGCGCGATCGATGTTGATAAGTACGGAGTGATTTTTGCCGGCGCGCAGAAGAATCTCGGCCCTTCCGGTGTCACCGTCGTGATCATTCGAAAAGATCTTGCCGAGCGCGCCGATAAGAATCTCCCCACAGTCCTGCAATACCGCACCCACATTAGGGAGAAGTCTCTGTATCACACGCCCCCGACCTTCGCGGTCTATATCGTCGGACTGGTTTTGGAGTGGATTGAATCCGCAGGCGGGGTCGCCGCAATCGAAAAACGCAACGACGCCAAAGCCAAGCACCTGTATGACACCCTGGAAGCCAGCAGCGGCTTTTACCGCTGCCCCGTGGAAAATAGCTCGCGTTCGAAGATGAACGTGGTCTTCCGCGTGGCCGGAGGAGACGAATCCATCGAGAAGCAATTCGCGGCGGAAGCGGCCGCGGCGGGGCTGGCCGGCACGCCCGGCCACCGCTCCGTCGGCGGCCTGCGCGTCTCTCTCTACAACGCGGTGACGCTCGAAGCCGTCCAAGCCCTCACCAGCTTCATGGGCGAATTTCATCGCACCCGCGGCTGAAATTCGCGCCGCAAAAGAAAAGTGCGCGGAAGGGTCGTCCCTCCGGCGCACTTTCACTTTTTCACTATCGTTTACGCCAGGTCGAAAAGCAGCACTTCGGCATTTTCCACGCCGGTGAGCTCCAAGGATTTTTCAGCGGAGATGGCCGCGCCATCGCCCACCTCCAGCTTCGTCCCATTCAGCTTCACGCTGCCCCGCGCCACTTGCACGTAAGCATGCCTGTCTTTTTTCAGCACATGCTTCACCGTATCCCCGGAGCCAAGGACCGTGGCGTAAAGCTCATTGTTCTGACGGATTTTCACCGAGCCTTCGCGTCCATCCGGCGAAGCCACCAGCCGTAGCTTCCCGCGCTTTTCGGTTTCGCTGAAGTTTTTCTGGTCGTAGACCGGCTTCAGCCCCTGCTTCTCCGGCAATATCCAGATCTGATACAGATGCACCGGCTCCGTCTTCGACGCGTTGAACTCGCTGTGCGCCACGCCGGTCCCCGCGCTCATGTACTGCACGTCCCCGGGCTTGATGACCGACCCGTTGCCCATGCTGTCCTTGTGTTCGAGCGCGCCTTCCAGCACGTACGTCACGATTTCCATGTCGCGGTGCGGGTGCGTCGGAAAACCGCCGCCGCCGGCAACACGGTCATCGTTCATCACGCGCAGCGTCCGGAATTGCACATGCTCCGGATCGAAGTAATCCGCGAACGAAAATGTGAAATGCGAATCGAGCCAGCCGTGGTTTGCGCGGCCGCGCTCGCTGCTTTTTCGAATGTCAATCATCGCCCACCTCCGGGTTTTGACAAATGCATAATACTCGTTATAACGACAATTGTCAAGAGGCACATTGAACCTGCGCCCGGGCGCCCCGGCGGCCCCCATAACTGTCTCAGTTTGTGGACTTTGCCCGCCCTTCCGCCCAGTTTCCGGGGCCGCCCCCTTTGGTGTACAGTGGTATTGCAAGGCAGCGTTTGTTTTTTGCCTCATCCCCAGAGGAACGCTTAATGGACTCCCCTTTGTCCGCGACGCAGACGAAAAAACCGGAAGGCTCCGTCACGCCCCGCGAGACTTTGACCGTCACCGACAACCGCACCGGCCAATCCTACGAACTTCCGATTACCCATGGCACCATCCGCGCTGCCGACCTCCGCCAGATCAAGGTGGATCCCAAAGAATTCGGCATGATGAGCTATGACCCCTCCTTCAACAACACCGCCTCCTGTATCAGTAGAATCACATTCATCGACGGCGACGCCGGCATTCTGCGTCATCGCGGCTATTCGATCGAAGATCTCGCGGAAAAGAGCACTTACCTCGAAACCGCCTACCTACTTTTGAATGGTGAACTGCCCACCTCCCCGCAGCTCAAGGACTGGGCCTACAACGTCACGCATCACACCTTCATCCACGAAAGCATCAAGAAATTTCTGGACGGCTTTCATTACGATGCTCATCCGATGGGCATGATGATGTCCACGATCGCGGCTCTTTCCACTTTCTATCACGACGCGAAAGACATCTTCAGTGTTGAATCGCGCAAGAAGCAGACTTATCGCCTCATCGGGAAGATGCCGACGATTGCGGCATTCTCTTACCGTCACACCCTGGGAATGCCCTTCGTTTATCCGGACAACGACCTCAGCTACACGGGCAATTTCCTGAACATGCTTTTTCGCACCACGGAACCGAAGTACCGGCCGAATCCGACCCTCGAACGGGCGCTCGACGTTCTTTTCATTCTGCACGCGGACCACGAACAAAATTGTTCCACCAATACGATTCGCGGCGTAGGGAGCTCACACGTCGATCCGTACTCCGCCACCGCCGCGGCCATCGCCGCGCTCTATGGCCCGCTGCACGGCGGCGCCAACGAAGAAGTTCTCCGCATGTTGATGGAAATCGGCTCGATTCAGAAAGTTCCGGAGTTTATTAAGCGCGTGAAAACCGGCGAAGTGAAGCTCATGGGCTTTGGCCACCGCGTTTACAAGAATTACGATCCTCGCGCCCGCATCATCAAGCACATCGCCTACGAGGTGTTCGACCTCATGGGCAAGAATCCGCTCCTCGAAATCGCTCTGGAGTGCGAGCGCATCGCCCTCGAAGACGAGTATTTCGTGAAGCGCAAGCTCTATCCCAACGTGGACTTCTATACCGGCCTCATCTACCAGTCCATGGGGTTTCCCATGACTATGTTCCCCGTTTTGTTCGCGATTCCGCGCACCTCAGGGTGGATCTCCCAGTGGGAAGAGATGCTCCTCGACCCCGAACAGAAAATCGCGCGGCCTCGCCAGATCTATCTCGGCCGCGACACGCGCCATTACGTTCCCATCGATCAGCGCGGTTAGCAAGTCCCTATATCCGTTTTGAATACCCCTGGCCGGGAAGTCTCTCGACAATCCCTTCGCCCCGCGTATAGTTGTTGGAGAGAGGTTGTATGGCTCAAAATCCGGTCACAACTTCGAATTCGGGGGCGCGGCGCCGCAGCCAGCGCGTGCTGATGCAAGTCCCCCTGCGACTTCGAGGGGTGGACGCCCAGGGCCAGAACTTCGAGGAATTCACGGAAACTCTCGCTATTAACGCACACGGCGCACTGGTCTTACTTGCTGCACGCGTCACCAGCGGCAGCGTCATCCAGATGCGGCACAACAAAACGGAAGAGGAACAGGACTGTCATGTCGCGTTTCTCGGTCCAGTGCGTACCGGCAAGAGCGAGGTAGGCCTGGAGTTTTCCGCACCGCGCCCCACTTTCTGGCGCGTGGCGTTTCCTCCCGAAGACTGGTCACCCAAGCATCCCGAAGCCCGCACCGTCTCCAGCGCCCGCGGGGACAAGTAGAAAGCTTTCCTCGGTTCTCGTCGCTTCTTCCCTCTCCGTGAACTCCGCGGTCAAGGTGTGCCTCGCGCGATCTACTTGTTTTTCTCATTCCGCGCCAGCGCCGTGGGCGCGCCGAACCCGGCCCGTAAAGGTTTGTATGGCAACTCTGTTTTCACCACGCGGCACGGCGCTGGCTGGAAATGGAACGCATTAGCCGGCCGGCCCTTTTTTCCCCATCATCGCCGACAACAGCCACTTCCTCAAAACAGCAATGAAATACGGCTTCGTCTCGCGAAACATCAGCCCCATACCCTCGTTTTCATCCACAAAGACGACGCTGGCTTGCGCTTCAAAAAACTCCGTCGCCGTGAAAACTTTTACTCCCAGCGCTGTCCCCACCGGATAGGGACTTACCGTTTCCACGTAGCAGCCATTCAAGCTGAGTTCCCGGACCTTCGCCGTGATCTTGTCTTCCGACGTTCCGTGGCGCATTTCGATGGCCCCGGCGAATGTATATCGGGGAGTGCGGCGGCGCTCTTGTTCCATGGTCCTCCGGGGAAGAGGAAATGCCACGATTCTATCCCTCTCTCCCCAATTCTCCTCCAAAAATCTCTCTCCTTTTGCTTGAGAAATTGGAATGTTCCATCCGCCCTTGACTTCAATCTAGGACACGCCTAACGTGGTTACAGATGCGTTTTACCAAGCCAATGCTGCTGGCGGTGGTAGCGATTGCCCTCGCTGTGTATGCGTTCGATTGCCTTGCCATGTCGACGCCCGAGCAGGCGATGCAATGTTGCGATTCGATGCCCTGCTCATCGCACGGCCACCAGCACAGCCAGGAATGCTGCAAGACGATGCCGTCCATGCACGCGCCTTTTGTACAGCCGGCTTCGACGCATGGTTCATCCTTCACACTCGTTTTCGTCGCCGCGCTCCCGGCGTTTAGTGCATCGCACGGCTTATATTCCCCAGCAGGCGTCCTTACCGCGCATTGCCACGCGCCGCCAATTTCCCAAATAGCGACTTCCTCACCTCTTCGCATCTAGTCAGCCTTCCAGTCGTCTCCCGGCTTCGCGGGTGGGTGTGCCTCGGCACATTACTTTCTGCTGGAAGGAAAATAATGGGATATCGAAACGCAAGAGGTCGTGGGCGATCTTTGGTGTTCGCTCTGGTTCTGTTGTCGCTTTTGGCTTCCGTGGCAAGTGCGCAAGGCCCTGCCCCCGAGACGGCGCCTCCGCTCTTCCCTGGCGGGGGACTCATTTCTTACAACTCCATTTTCACCACACGTGGACTGATCTCCAACCTGCCCGGGAATATTCCCTTGACCGCCCGCCCTACGTTTTCGCACGAAGGTGACTTCCATTTCACTTGGGGCTTCCGCCGCGATTTTGATTTGACGGTGCTGGTACCTGTGATCACCAATCATTTCGAAATATCGAAACCGATTCGAATGCCTATGAGCGGCGGTACAGGCCTGGGCGATGCGATGGTACTCGTGAAATACCGCTTCTACCGCCGGGATTCCAAACGAGGCACTACGCAAGCTTCTGTAACGCTAGGCCCCAAGGTTCCGACGGGCCGAACCAATCTAGCTGACAGGAACGGAAAACGGCTCCCTGCAAGTTTGCAGCCCGGTTCGGGCTCCACCGATTTCTTCGTGGTGGTGAATTGGACGTACACCGGCCTCTTCAATGTCAGGCGGCTTGTTGCCGACGAAGAGTTCCATTCCCTGTTGCGCTCTCAAGGCACGCAACAGACGCACCTCGGCAGCGACCTCGAATCACGCTTCTGGCTCTCCTACCGGCCTTACGAATCGAAGAACGGGGCCCGTGAATGGTTCATTGGACCTGTTGTGACTTGGCTGCACTCTCAGGATGACCGCATCGCGGAAGTCAACCAGACCGGGAGCGGTGGCGACGTATTGCTGGCCGGAGTCACAACGTATGTGGGCGTGTGCCCCGGGGTGCACCTGTGGCTCGGCATGGACTGGGACGTTGCGCATTCCGCGGGTGCCATGTTCATGCCGGTCCGTCGTCACATCAGTTTCGGAGTCACTCGTCAGTTTCGGCTTCACTTCCAATGAAAGGAGGGACGATGAACACAAGAAAACTAGCGTTGCTGTTTTTGCTGGCCTCTTCATTTGTGCCGGTATCGCAGGCGCAGATCAAGCACATCGAAATGCGCGTCGAAGGCATGACCTGAAACTTTTGAGCCTACGGGGTGAAACAACACCTCGGACGCCAGTCTGGCGTTCAAAGAGTGGATGTTAGCTTGATCGATGGGAAGGTCGATGTTACGCCGAAAGAAGACGGTCAGATCGATCCTGCGCAACTTCTCAGAGCGGTTTACGACAGTGGTGTGACCGTTGCGGAAATGGACGTAATTGCACGCGGAAAAATAGTGAAGGATGCTGCAGGCAATTTCGCGTTGCTGGTTTCGCCCAATCAGTCCTTTGCGATCGCATCGAATGATTTACTCAAAGCCGTTGAACCGCTTGCCGATTCACCTGCGGTCGTCACCATTCGTGGCGAATTGTACCGCAAGCCTGCAGGCAAGAAAAAAGCAGCCGCTTCGGCGCCCCTGAAGCTGCTGATTCTCGAAGTGCAGAAGAAGGAATAGATGCTAAAACCATGTCTGTTTTTTTTGAGCCTCGCTGGAGTTAGTCTCGCCGGAGGCAGTCCGCATCCGGCGAGTTCTCCTCCGCCCAAACAACCTGAAATCGCGGCAGGTGAAATTGGTTCACACCTGCCCGAATTCTCCGTGAAAGACTTGCAGGGCCGCGAAATCTCATCGGCCGATCTTCGCGGCAAAGTCGTGCTCGTTGATTTTTGGGCCACGTGGTGTCAGCCGTGCAAAAAAGAGATGCCCGGCTATCAGAAACTCCTCGACCTCTACGGCTCACGCGGATTTGCCGTCATCGGATTCAAGTTCGATACCATGATGGACATGGAGGACCCCGTTCAATTCGCAAAGAAAATTGGAGTGCGCTATCCGCTGGCCGTCGCCCCAGACGATTTGAAGCAGAAGTTTGGCGGCATCGAGGGGTTGCCAACAACAATGCTCTTTGACCGCCAAGGAATTCTTCGGAAGAAAGTCGTCGGATTCGAGTACACGGATGCCCTCGAATCCGCCCTAAAGCCGCTTCTCTGAACTAACAGCAACAAGGGTCAGGCAACTCGATACCGAAGGCCTAGGTCGGCGTCATTATATGCTGCCCATATGACGGAAAGTGCAGTTTTGGAACGTAGAACCATGGTGCAGCGCGGGCGAAGGCTCGAATACTTCACCATCGCGTGGAACACCCTCGAAGGTCTGGTAGCGATCGCCGCAGGTGCAATCGCTGGGAGCGTTTCGCTCGTAGGTTTTGGCATTGATAGCTTCATCGAAGTCACGTCAGGGGCCGCGCTCCTCTGGAGGATGTCCGCTGATGCAGACGAACGCGGGCGAGAGCGAATCGAGCGGATAACACTTAGAATCGTCGGCGCTTGTTTTCTCGCTCTGGCAGTTTATGTCGGCTACGAAGCTACAAGCGACCTGTTCCGGAAGAAAGCACCCGAACATAGCCTTCCGGGAATCATCCTGGCCTGCGTTTCGCTCGTAGTCATGCCCTTGCTCTCCCGTGCCAAGCGGGGCGTTGCGTCAAATTTGAAGAGTGCCGCAATGCGCGCAGATGCGAAACAGACGCAGTTTTGCACGTATCTATCAGCCATTTTGCTTGGTGGGTTAGTTCTAAATGCGGCGTTTAATCTCTGGTGGGCGGATCCTATAGCTGGCCTCCTCATGGTGCCAATCATTGCTCAAGAGGGCGTGGAAGGGCTGCGCGGTGACACCTGCTGTGACTGAATGGCCGGCGGGTCGCCCCATTCGCGGCTGGTGTTTATCCCGGCCAAGTCAGTGCGTGAAGGCCTTTTCACTTTTCAACACCTTTCCACAATACATTCCCGCAAGTCCTTTCAATTCCCTAACTTGAACCCCACTGTGTCCCGGATGCCACATTCCATTCGAATCACTAAGTAGTTAGTAGTTGACAGTCGGTATATCTCGTGCTACCATTCCCCATGAACTCGGCACTACAACCCGGATCTATCCCCAAGCCTCAGACCGTCCTCTTTCCACGGGTCTTTGCGCAAGAATCGCCTCGATTTTCGACCTTTGTTTTCAATCGCTTCCGCACTCTTCCAAGTTCTGTAGGCTGTAAGTCCTTTGCTTGCCACTCTTACGAAAACTGCCGGGTGTGTACCAACAATTCCCATTCTGAAACTCAAACGCCCTCAGCTCACGGCGATCCTGTCGTCACGTGATGAAAAACGCGTCACCGCAAGTCCTTTAGAATCCGTATTTACAAACTGTGATGCGTGTAAGTCCTTTAGAATCCGCTTTTACGAAAACTGCCGGGTGTCGTTGGGAGTTACACCGGCATTTGTAAAGAAGAACTTTAGCTATGCTGACGTCTCTACAGGAAGGAACAACTTGTCGCACCGGCTCGGTCCAAAATCTTCGCGAGCATACTGGATGCCGGACACCGGCTGCAGGTCACTGCTCTTTCAATCCCCGCACGCGCATTCGGCGAACGCGCCGAGCGGTATTCTCGGCTCGCGCTTTCGGCCCGCTTCGGGCGCACGGATTTGCGCCACGGATGCATGGGCTTGCCGTTCTTTTTTCGGCTGCAGTGCTACGCTCAATCTCTCACGGAGTCTCCGGTGCGCGCGGAACAGCCGCAGCCGCACCGCCATCGCCGAGATTCCCACGCGCTCCGCTGTTTCTTGCGTCGAATATTGCAAAACGTCCCGCAGCAGGCAGACCTGCCGCAGCTCGGGGGCAAGTTGCTTGATGGCATCCGCCAGATGCTGGCGCATCTCGCGCCGTGCAAAGCGCTCTTCGGGGTTTTTCTCCGGTGCCGCTACGTTGCTTCCCAGCGTCTCTTCGCCCGGGCCGTTCGGCTCTTCCAGCGAAAGCACTTTTCCATCGCGCCGCTTCCGGATTACATCGATGGATGCGTTCGCCGCGATGCGAGACACCCAGGCGTGCAAATCGTCCCGAGTCTCGTCTTGGCTCCCGTTAAATTGCTCCAGCCTGGAGATGGCTTTCAGGAACGCTTCCTGCCGGACGTCTTCGGCTTCCGCGGGATTGCGTGTCAGCCGCAGCGCGCCCAGGTACAGCGCGGGCCCGTACGGGAGGATCAATTTGGCCAGCGATTCGCGGTCGCCCTTTCGAGCCTGCAGGAGGAGCCCTGCGCGGGTGGCACTGTCGAATGCTATGTAGGTGCCGCACATGGCACCGTTAAGAATGGCAGTCTGAGCGCCACGGCCTGACGATGTGTAATTTATAGAAAAGAAAGAACTAATGGCCTTCGATGAGAGTTATCACACCCGAAAAAGTGACCGCTTCTGGGACGCAACGGTGCGTTTCCGGTCATTCCCCGTTGCATCCCAAATTGGCTCTTCAGGCAAGAGGCACACGGCTTGTCTTCAAATTGTCGGGACATCTAGTAGCGCGCCAGCTTTTCCAGTGCAGGAAACGAAGACGGAACTGTATAGGAACGCTCGGAAACACTCGACCCGGCCTTGATCGCGTCAGCGATCATCGAGATGGCTTGCCCCGCGTTGGGCGGCACGAGCACTGTGGCCTTGAGCTTTCCGGTGCGCACCCACGTCTGCCCGGTCTTCGGCAACCCGTCCACACCGGTGTAAGGGAGGCGCAGCCATTGTTCCCGCTCCTCCGCTCTACCGCTGTCCTCAAAAGCTTTTCGCGCGCCGATGGCCATCGCGTCATTCTGCGCACCGATCAAATCGATGCCGCCCTTGCGGGCAAGATTCAATCGCAGCCACGAGGAAATACTTTTGTGAGCGCTCTCCTCCGTCCACTGCCCGCGCAGCGCGGTGACTTGTATCTTCGAGGGCAGCGCACTGTGCATCCCCTCCGTCCGATCCCTCGCTGCGGAGTTTTCCGAAGGCCCCTGGATGTAAAGGATGGAGCCGCCACGGGGAAGCAGCGCGGCAAACTGCTGGCCCTGAATCTTGCCGATCTCCTTGTGATCGGAGCTGATGGAGAAAATGGGAACGCGCGAAGTTTTGCGCAATTCCGAGAGATATTCCGCTTCGCGGTTCAGCACAGCCCAACAGATTCCTGCGCCTACCGCCGTGCGCGCCACCTGCGGCAGCGCAGTCGCTCCTACCGGTTCGAACACAATCGCATCGGGACGCAATTCCGGAGCAGCTTGAACGGCCTTCAGAATCTGTGTGCTTTGTGTAATCGCGTCGTTCTCCGCGTAGAGAATCTCGAGGTCGGCTCCGAGGCGCCGCGAAGCATCCTGCGCGGCGGCGGCTTGCTCCAGCTGGTAATCGTTCTCGCGCGTGGTCAGCGAAACGAGGAAGCGAAGCTTCTTCATCCGGTTCCTTTCTCTTGTAAAGTGGGAGGCACCTTTGTCCCATCATCGCACCGGGGCAAAAAAGTAGAGCGGAATCGTTTTAATGCTGTGCTCTTTCAAGAAAGTTCCGGCGCCGTCAAGTTCTCAACATCTGAACGCGAAGAGCTTCATTCCGATGCGGCCTGCGGCGTACAACAGGATGGAAGGCGCACGCGCGAGGAAGCGCCGCGCCAAGCCAGTGAAACAACAGAATTGGAATCCTCATCCGCCGCGCCGGTCAGCGTTCTTTCGTGCCGGAGAATCCGCCTGGGGCGGTGATTCGAGAAAAGAATTGTGCAAGTTGAGGATGAGCCAGTGGCCGTTATGCCTGCGGCACATGGACATTCCGTGGCCGGCGATATGCTCTTTTGGGGAATCGATCGAGTAATCGTAGGAGTACCAGAGGGCGTCGCCAAACATTTTTACATCGTGCAGATTCATTTTGTAGTGCAAGTCCGGCGCGAATTTCAGGCAGCGCTCTTGCAGGTATTCCATGACCTGCTTGCGGCCACGAAATTCTCCCTGAGGCGTGTAGAAAACGATTTCCGGATCAAAACAATCCTGCAGTTCGGCAACCTTGCCCGTCTCAAACGCCGTCATGCAATGGTGCATGCCCAATTCCATCTGATCATAGAGAGTCTTGGCATCCGGCGTTTGCGCGCCGGCCGATGCGACTTGGCGCTTGAGGTCGATGGTTACGCCCATTTTGTCGAGCAGGTCCACGCCAAGAATCCCGTCAATCTGGCCGCCGCACGCCTTGCCGATGGGACTGAGATCGATGGCCGGCAGTTTCAAATCTTTGAGGCGGTGAGCTCCGAGTGTGAATTCAGGAAGAGTTACTTCGCGGGCGCTAGTGGCGGCGGTTCCGCTCCAGGAGGTCACTTGAATTTTTTGGGAACGGCCGGAGGAAAACGATTTGAGGTTGAGCATGGTGGTCGCGCCGGTGTCCAGGAGGAAGCGCATGTCCGCACCGTCAATCCGGACTTTCACGACGGGCAGGAGATCGCAACGCTCAATGGGGATCTCGTTGGAGGAAGGGAGTTCTTGTGCGCGCGGAATTGCGGGAGAAAAAGGTGAGAAAGACGCAAGAAGGATTGCGAACACACCCGGTCGTACAAACATGCTTCTAGGATGCAAGCAAACGAAAAAGGTTATAGCGAAAGCGTCTGCGGAACCAGTCAGAACGCACCTTGTTTTAGTCGGCGGGTTGAAGTTTGTCTCCCTGCATTTCCCACTCGATGCGCACAAGAAAATCGAAATGCATGCCTTCGGTCTTGAGCCAGCCTTCGAGGGCTTCTCGCGAGTCGGCGCGGAATTCGACGAACATTTTCCCTTCGAGCATGTTGACGAGAACGCGCTCGGCGCGAGCCGTGCCGCCGGCCTGCATTCTCTGTGCAAGGGCTTCAGCACCCTGACGGGTGAGGCAAGCCAGCGTGTGCTGAGTAAAGTAGCGTGGCATCGGAACTCCTAGAAGAGAATTGGTGTCTAAGTATTCCACAGGAGGCAACGCTTCTGCATGAGCACGTGGGTGAAGTGGACTGAAGATTTCCATATGGACTTTGTGCATCAGACAACGCGGATGATGTGATTCGCATCGCGATGGGCAAGCCGGCATTTCGCATCGGCGGGGGTGCAGCATGAAATGGGTCCTGCCAGTACTGTGTCTCTCCTTACTTTGTTGCAGTTCGATTCCAGCGCAAGAAAGAGCAGTTCCAGCCGCAAAGCAAAAAACTGTGGCGGCCGCGGGCGAGGCGAATGGAAGCGCAAATCGAGAGGCCGGGAAACTACCAGTGCGGCGCGTCGTGCTCTACAAAAATGGCGTGGGGTACTTCGAGCACTTGGGACGCGTGCGCGGAAGCCAGGATGTTCACGTGGACTTCACGAGTGCGCAGCTGAATGACGTGCTGAAGTCGCTGACCGTACTCGATCTCTCCGGGGGGAAAATTACAGGTGTCGATTACAACTCCGAAGCTCCGCTTGCTCGGAGATTGGCGACGCTGCGATTGGCGCTGGGCGAGAATCCAAGCATGGCGGATTTTCTTGGCGCATTGCGCGGGGCGAGACTGGAAGTGCGCGGCGGCAGCGGGACGGCGGTTACAGGAAAATTGCTGAGCGTCGAGCAGAAATCGCGCGTGAAGGACAATGGAACGACAGAGTGGACGGAGATTTCTTTGGTGAGTGACAGCGGTGAAGTACGCACCGCAGAGGTGACACCCTCCACCAGCGTTCGGATTGCCGAAAAGGACTTGCAGGTGGAAGTGGGGCGATACCTTGGCCTGATCGCTTCTTCGCGGGACCAGGATTTGCGGCGAATGACTATTTCGACGGCGGGGACAGGCGAACGCAATTTGTACGTGAGCTACATCAGCGAGGTGCCGATCTGGAAGACGACTTACCGGATCGTCCTGCCATCGAAGGCAGAAAAAAGGCCGTTGCTTCAGGGCTGGGCTATTGTGGATAACACGATTGGCGAAGACTGGAACGATGTGGAGGTCTCGCTGGTAGCAGGCGCACCGCATTCGTTTATCCAACAGCTTTCGCAGCCGTATTACGGAAGGAGACCAGTCGTTCCGCTGCCGGAGAGCGTGCAATTGACGCCGCAAACGCACGCGGCAGCGCTGGAGCCTTCAGCCCATTTGATGGCAGGTGGCGTACCAGGTGGAGTTATGGGTGGCGTGCTGGGTGGCGTTGCCGGTGGCGTGGGAATGGGAAGTGGTAGCGCGCGCGGGCTTATGGCCCCTATGGTAGCTCCGGGACCACCAACTGCACCCATGCCAGAGGAAGAGGCAGTCGAGGAAGCACGTGAGGAGAGCGAGCCCGTCGCGGAAGGCAACGCTCTTGGCGATCTCTTCGAGTACAAACTGAAGGAACACGTAACGATCCGAAAAAACCAGTCAGCTCTGGTGCCGATCTTGCAGACGGACATCGCGGCGGAAAGAGTTTCGCTGTGGAGCGAATTGCTGGGTGTGGCGCGCCCTCTGCGTGCGTTGTGGGTGAATAACGCCAGTTCGCTCACGCTGGATGGAGGCAGTTTTAGCGTACTGGACAGCAACACGTTTGCAGGCGAGGGCCTCGTCGAGGCCATCAAACCCGGGGAACGAAGACTGCTCTCCTACGCAACGGACTTGGGTCTGTTGGTGGACACAAAGCAGGACAGCGGGCGGGAACGCGTGACGCGCGTGCGGATTTATCGCGGCACATTGACCACCACGAGCGAGGAACGCGAGAAAAAAACGTACATCGTGCGAAATGAAGATACAACGCCACGGACACTCGTGATCGAGCATCCGGCACGCCCGGAATGGAAACTTGCCGAAGATGGACCGAAGCCGGAGGAAAAAGCTTCGGGGCTGTATCGCTTTCGTCTAAGCGTAGAACCGAAAAAGACAGAAAGACTGGTGGTTAACGAAGCCAAGCCACTTTACACGCAATACGCGGTGAATGGTGTGACGGACGACCAGATCGAGCTTTTTCTGCGGCAGAAATCCATAAATTCTGACATCGCGAAGGCGCTGCGAGGCATCGTCGCGCAGAAAAATGTCGTTGCAGACTTTGATGAGAAGATCAGAGCGCAGCAAAAATTGATCGACCAGATTTTCGGCGACCAGGGACGGCTACGGGAAAACATGAAAGCGCTGAAAGGAAGCGCGGAAGAGAAAACATTGCTGCAACGCTACACCAAGCAACTCGATGAGGAAGAAACAGAGCTCGATACGCTGCGAAAAGGAAAGTAGGCGAGAGAAAAAGAACAGCAACTGGCAAGTGCGGTGCTCCAGCATATGATTCAGGAATTGCAGCTGGATGTGATTTTGTGAAGAGACTCTTGGCGGCCAGACCGATCAGATGTATTTCAACGCACAGAAACCGGCGAAGCCGGCGCGGGTGAGGGCGATGAGTTCGTGGAAGAGGACGGGATCGATCTCGGTGAAGTTAAAACAGGACTTGCCTTGCATGCGCTTCCGGAGTTCCGGCGAGATGCGCTTTTGCAGATCTGGACTCATGTAGACAGGCATAAGGTAGTAGCTCACGTAGTTCTTGCCCAGGCGGATGGCGCCGAAGTGAAGCGGCTTCCCCTTGTAGCAGGGCAGGACTGTTTCCAGGTAGTAGAATTCCGGCTTATAGCGGACGACGCTGAGACGTTTTTCATAAGGAGTCAGGATTTTCTTCAGCGCGGCGAAGACGGCGGGAAAATCTTTTGCGGGCTTCGCGGGTGCCGTCTTTCTTCGCGAGAGTAGTGGTTTTTTCTTCTTCACCAGAATCCTCTGGGACGTCTTTCCAAACGTAGGCAAGTATACGGTGCAGCCTCAGCACTGAAAAGAGGCGATCCCCCTTGAGGTCTCCGGCGCAAAAAGGCAGGCGCTCCGCCGCAACTCCGGGAGAGAGCCGCCGCTCCCCGCCCTTGAATCGGTGCTGGGGCGGCTTCCGTGCGCGTAATACGGAAGGCTGGCTCGAGTCAAAAAGGCCGAAATTGGAAGAAACATTTGGTGTCATTCATCGTCTCTAAGGCATGAACCTCCTTGCAAACCTGCGGTACACGTTGCGGCAAATCACCAAGAATCCAGGGTTTTTCATCGTCGCGGTAGCGGCACTAGCGCTGGGGATCGGCGCCAACACGGCTATTTTCAGCGCGGTAGAAGCGGTGCTATTGCGGCCGTTGCCGTATGCCAACCCGGACCGGCTGGTGATGGTGTGGGAGGACGCTTCGTTTATCGGCTTTGCATTGAATACGCCGGCGCCGGCGAACTATTTGGACTGGAAGGCACAGAACCAGGTGTTCACGGACATGACGGCTACGCGATATACGACGGCCAGCCTGACAGGGGACGGGCAGCCGGAGCAGCTTTCCGGGCGAAAGGTGACACCGAACTTTTTTGACGTTCTGGGCGTTCAGCCGGCGGTGGGAAGACCGTTCACAGAGGAAGAGGACAGAGCACAGAGCCCAGTGGTTGTGCTCAGCCATAATCTCTGGCAGAGGCGATATGGCGGGGATGTGTCCCTGGTTGGCCGGTCGATCCTTCTGGACGGAATCCAAACCAAGGTTGTCGGAGTCATGCCGCGCGGGTTTTTCTTCCTGGACCGGAAGAACAGCGACTACTGGGTGCCGACGGCATTCACGCCGGAGCAGTGGGCGCGGCGGCAATCCCATTTTCTGAGTGTGGTGGCGCGGTTAAGGCCAGGGGTGACGCGCGAGAGAGCTCAGAAGGACATGGAGACCATCGCTGCCCGGCTGCAGCAACAATATCCGGTTTCGAACGCAAAACTAGGCGCCGTAGTGGTGCCCATCAAGGAGGATTTCGCGGGAGACGCCCGAAACGGTCTGCTGGTGCTGCAGTTGGCGTCCGTTTTCGTGTTGCTGATTGCATGTTCCAACCTTGCGAATCTATTGCTGGCGAGATCGACGGGGCGGAAGCGGGAAATCGCGGTTCGAATTGCATTGGGTGCAAGCCGCGGACAAATTGCAAGTCAGATGCTGACGGAGAGCCTTTTGCTAGCAGTGGTGGGAGGAGCACTCGGTCTGGCCATTGGGCAGGCGGGCTGGAGCCTGTTTGCAGGCCTGGTGCCCTCCCAGGTGGGCGACGGCGGATTTCAATTGAATTGGCAGGTGCTTTTGTTCGCGGCAACCATTTCAGTGGTATCGGGCGTGTTGTTTGGGTGTGCGCCTGCGCTGCGGGCCACGGATTTGTCGTTGCAGGACACTTTGAAAGAGGGCGCGCGGGCTGGGGAATCGCGGGGAGGTTTGCGCCTGCGCGATGGACTGGTGGTGGGGCAATTTGCGCTGGCCTTTGCACTGGTCGTGGGCGCGGGACTGATGATTCAAACGATCTGGAATCTCCGGAAGCAGCCGTTAGGTTTTCGCGCCGATCATCTGCTGACGATGGCGGTTCCGATCCCGAGAACAAAATACGATACCAGCGAAAAGACGCGGGCGTTTTTCCGGAACGTTGCGGAAGAAGCGCGCGCGTTGCCCGGAGTGAAGGGCGCGGGATTCGCGTCCGACGCACCGTTCATGACGTACGGAGACACGGAAGGGTACGTCGTGGAAGGAGAGCCAAAGCTTCAGCCGGGCCATATGAACGATGCGCTGTATCGAGAGGTGAGCACGGAATATCTGGAAACGGTGGGAGCCGAGGTGCTGGAAGGGAGATTGCTGGCGGCCGGGGATCGCCCGGGCGGAGCGCGTGTGATCGTCATCAACGAGTTTTTTGCCAAACGGCATTGGCCCGGCAAAAGCGCCGTAGGCAAACGTATAAAATTTGGTGACAGCAACGACGAGACCAAGAATCCGTGGTGGGCGATTGCCGACGTGGTGCGCGACATCCGCGAGCGCGGGTTGCTCTACGACATGAAGCCCGCCGTGTACGTGCCGCTGACGCAAGTGGCGAATCCAGAGAGATATTCGTTCCTAGTGGTGCGGACGTCGAGCGATCCTGCGAGCACGATCAAGATGGTCGAAGGCGCGGTGTGGTCGGTGGATCCGCAGCAGCCGGTATCGTACGTGCGCACCATGGATCAACTGATGGAGGCGGACGTTGCGGACCGGACGCGGCCGATGGTGTTGCTGGGAGTGTTCGCGGGGCTGGCCCTGGTGCTCGCATGCCTGGGCGTCTACGGCGTGCTGGCGTACGCCGTGGCACAGCGGACCCGGGAGATTGGCGTGCGCATGGCGATGGGGGCAAAGCCCGGAGACGTGACAAGAATGATCCTGGGGCGCGGGATGAAGTTGAGCGCCATCGGATTGCTGGCGGGGGGAGCGCTGGCAGCGGGACTCGGATTGCTGCTGCGAACGCTTCTGTACGGGGTAACGGCGGCGGCGGCGGGAATTTATGCGGGGACGGCGGGGTTGCTCGTTCTAGTGGCCGTGATGGCTTGCGTGATTCCGGCGTTACGCGCGGCACGCGTGGACCCGGCAGTCGCGTTGCGGAACGAATAAACAAACGACATTTTGAGCTTCCGGACCTGTCCAAACCGGCAGGTTGGCGGTGAGGCACATTCTTGCCGTGCAGCGATTCCGCTTGCCGAACACGCATTACACTCAAGGTTAGTAGGAACGGATTTTGCCCCTGCAAAGATGGGACATGATCCTTCCACTGTGTTCCGCGGAGGGAACGCAGGCGAGGATGAAGAGAATGAGACGCACATTGCTTCTGATTACGATTATTCTGCTGGCGCTGGTGGCGGCACGCGGCGTAGCAGCTGCCCCGCAAAGCAAGGGTTCGGCGACGCTGACGGGCACGGTTCTGGGACCGGATGACCGGCCGGTGGCGCATGCGAGCGTGTCGTACCAATCCTCCAGCGGCAACGCGCCGCACGCAGTCCACACGGACTCGCGCGGACAATTTACGATCAGGAAGCTGCGGGCAGACAACTACGACATTCGCGCATCAGGCAAGGGAGTCTTTTCCGAATGGGAGAAGAACGTCAGCCTGCGCACCGGCCAAACGAAAGAATTGACGCTGCGCCTGATTTACGCGAGGAAAATTCCGAAGGCGTACGTGAAGAGCAAGCCGCAGCAGTAATTCAGCTCACAAGTTGTTGCAAGGATTGCAAGAGTGACTCGTGACTGGTGCGGAGCATGGTCGTCGCACGGTGGCCGTGAATCGCGAGCAGCGTCGAAATGATTGTTGAAGCAAAGAGCCACTATTCCTACTGATAGAGAAGCTGGGCAAGCTCGTACAAATCGGAATCCGAGACATCCGAGACAGCGCAATACTCCATCCCCTGATGGCGCCAGTGGCGCCATTGATAGCCCTGCCGCAAGCCGGGCGGATGGATCGGTGTGTCCGGCTCCTTCGTGGGCAGGACAAAAACATTAATGATGTGCTTGCGTCGTGCATAGACGAGCGCCGCCACATTCTGCCCGCCGAGCACATCCAGACGGCCGCCAATCAAGGCGAATCCCTCATCCGCAAAATCCTTAACCGGGGGAACAAACGCAAGCTTTCCGTTGAACCAAGGCTTGACGGTGTGCTGGTCCGACGAAACGACATCCGTAAGGTGGCCGGGTTGCAAGGAGCGAACGTGGGCGTCGATTAACTCCGCAGCCGTAAAGGGGGCAGAAGAAGCGCTGTTCTGAACCCGCGGCCAGGCATACCAGGAGACGGAGGCGACGATCAGAAGCGCGGCGGCCAGGGCAAGCCAACGCCAGGCGGGAATCCGCAGCGCCACGGAAGAAGCCGTCGCGGCGTCAAGATCGGCACGAACTTTTTTACGCAGGGAAACGGGAGCGTTTTCGTAAAGACCACTGCGTTGAAGTGACGATCGCAGCGATTCTTCCGCTCCCAGCGCGACGGCACACTCGCGGCAATTTTCGAGATGGCGCTCAAATTCCGCGGCGCGCGTGGCGTCGAGTTCGCCATCGAGATAGCCATGAAGGACGGTACGCGTGGAATCACAGCTCACGGGTGGCCTCCTGGGGAGAGGAGTGCGTGAGCGCGCGCTGCAGCCGCTGGCGAGCGCGGGCGAGCGCAGACATGACGGTGCCGATAGGAATGGCGGTGATGGAAGCAATCTCCTTGTAAGAGCAGCCTTCGAACTCTCGAAGGACGAGAACCTCGCGGAACCGCGGGGGCAAAGTCTCGAGAGCGCGGGTAAGGCGCTCGCGGTTGTCACCGGCGATGGCCAGGGTTTCGGGAGACACGCTAGGTTGCTGATGCAATTCTTCGTCGAATTCGCTCATGAGCTCCACAGGGCGGTTCTTCTCCAACCAGGTATAGCAAGTATTGCGCACGATTTGCAAAAGCCAGGCTCGCGCGTCGCCGCCGTGAAACCCACGGAAAAAACGGCAAGCACGAAGCATAGCCTCCTGCGCGACATCTTCCGAATCCGCGCGGTTCCTCAGAAGCCATCTCGCGAGGTTGAAAGCAGCATCGAGGTGCGGCAAAACGAGCTGTTCAAAGCGCGCGCGGTCCTGCACTTCCAACACGTCCGGACCTCTTCCCTGGTCAGAGCCACTCATTCGAAGGAACCGCCTGAGGGGGGATTTTATTCCCGAATACCCATTGGATGAGACGAATCAGGCAGGGGGTTGGTAACCATAAAAAAGCGGGAATAACCAAGGGCCCGCGGTGGTCTGCACAAACGAAACACGTCCCATACGCGGCGCGGGCTCCCTGGACTCTCTCACCCGCGCCGCCCTCCAAAGACAATTGGTGGAAATGGGTGGTGGAAAATCCTAATGGCTACGGGTGTAGCCGAGCAAGGAGCAAGAGCCGATGGGTGGCAAGCGCAAAGACGAAATTCTTCACGATCACAACCATGACGGGATTGACCGGCGTGGATTCCTCAAGTGCATGGCCTGGGCGGGAACGGGCGCATTCTGCGTGATGCAGGGAGGCGTGCTGAAATCGTACAGCTTGAGCCGGCTGCCCGGGCTAGGCTCCAAGGAAGCCATGGGCGAGCTGAGTTTCGTGCAGATCAGCGATAGCCACATGGGCTTCAACAAGCCGGCGAACCCCGACGTTGCAGGAACGCTGAAGGCGGCGGTGGACAAGATCAATGGCCTCTCGGCAGCGCCGGAATTCATGCTGCATACCGGAGACATCAGCCACCTTTCGAAACCAGAAGAGTTCGACACCGTAGATCAAATTCTAAAGAGCGCCAAGCCCAAGGATGTGTTTTACGTTCCTGGGGAACACGACGTGTTGAACGACGACGGCAAACAATTCCTGGAGCGCTATGGAAAGAGCAGCAAAGGCGCGGGCTGGTACAGCTTTGACAAGAAGGGCGTGCACTTCGTCGGGCTGGTCAACGTGATCAACCTGAAGGCCGGCGGGCTCGGGACACTGGGACATGAGCAGCTGGAATGGCTGGAAGACGACGTGAAGCATTTGAAGCACAGCACGCCGATCGTGGTTTTCGCGCACATTCCGCTGTGGTCGGTCTATCCGGAGTGGGGCTGGGGGACGGAGGACAGTGCCCAGGCCCTGGCGTACTTGAAGAAGTTTGGATCCGTGACCGTGCTGAACGGGCATATTCATCAGACGATGCAGAAAATCGAAGGCAACGTCACTTTTCATACGGCAGCTTCAACCGCGTTTCCGCAGCCACAGCCCGGCAAAGCGGATTCGCCGGGACCGATGAAAGTGCCAGCCGACCAACTCAAGAGCGTCCTGGGAATTACGGACGTCAACTACGTTCAAGGGCAACACGCGCTGGCGGTCGTGGATTCTTCGCTCGCGTGAGCGAGAATTTTCCCAACCAAGAAATCAAATCGAATTTGAAAAGAAGGAGAAAAAACATGCGGAGAAGTGTGTGTATTGCGAGTCTTGCAGCGACGCTGGTGCTTGGGATGGGAGCGCTGGGCG
>QHYE01000077.1 GCA_003224055.1 Acidobacteriota bacterium
GAATGGCGCCATTCGCAATCAGATGTTCCGAGCCTTTCCGAAAAAACCGTACCGCCAACGCGCCAAGATCGAAAGCATCTGCTCGGCCGTCAAACGCAAGCTCTCTTCGCGCGCGCCCGGACGTAGTCTAGCCACCCAGATTCGCCAAGCCTTGCTGCTCGGCCTTGCCTACAATCTCTACCGTTTGAGGCATCGCTTCCCTCAGAGAGGATGTCAACAGAGCCCAAGTGTTGTTTCTAAACGGGGTTACGTTGCGACAATATTGTGCAGCTCGCCCGGGCTCGAGCGGGGTTGATTCAGTGTGCTTTGGAACGGTGCGGGTTCAGGCGGTAAAAAGAAAAGCGGGAGCCGGGCCCCCGCGCTCCAGGTAGAGTGTTCTCTAAGCTGAATTGTACCAAAGGGATAACAAAAGTCAAGTGAAAGTTTCGAAGCGGGCCAGTTTCCGGTGAGCGCGTCAACCAGGCACCAGCCAGAAATGCCCCTTTACGAAATGTGCAACCGGCCGGTCACAAGCGATTGACTCCCTCTTGTACCCTTCGCTTATCATTGCGGGCATGAAATCCCAGCCACATTCCTCGTACATCCTTATAGCCGAGAGGAGCATTTCCGGATGCCAACTGACGGCCAGAGAATCCAGAAGAGGTCCCCTGCTACCGTGGCTCTACAGATCTCAAGTGAGAAACAGCCGTTCATCACGGAATTGGCATTTACTGAAAACGTTAGCTTACACGGCGTCCGGGTCGTAACGGAGCGCGCGTGGAAATCAGGAGAGCGCGTGATTGTGAGGTCTTATCACGGGAGCATCCAATCGCGGGCAAGGGTGATCTATTGTTATCCTTTGGCGGAAGCACGGTATGCCGTTGGTTTGGAGCTACGCTCGGCGGTGGGGACGTGGATGGACGTTTCACAACCACAACCACCCAGGGTGGAAGTGTAGCCAGCGATAGCCGGCGGCATTTCAAGCCGCGGGGGCTTCCAAAAGCTCGTCATTATTTCTGCGCGCCGAATTGCATTTGGAGCATCTCCATAGCCGGAAACTTCTCGGCGTCTGCAGAACCTTAGCAAGATACATGGGCAGCCCATCTTGCGAACACCAGACCTCAGGCATCATGTCCCGGCCGACCCCATTCCCGTTATGCGCGACGACGAAGTATCCGCGTGAGCAATTGTAGTGGACGAAGCAATCAGGCTCCGGACACGCATACACAAGAGTCTGCGCCGGCTCGCTCCCGGTTTGTAGAGGAACTTGGGTAAGCCGCATCTCAAGATGATGCTCGTGACAGAGGGGATGAAGCTCCCTGCTCCTACGCGGAGCCGACATATGGTGTGTTCCGAAACACCTTAGAAGGGGCTTTTCTGAGGAACCCTGCACTACTGAGGGTTGCGCCGCGCCAGTGTTCTTTCCCATGAATCACCTCGGGTATGCATCCGGCTTCGGATTGGGGTCAAGGCATGCGGCGTGCCAGTCCAGATGTCGCCAATCTTCTTGAAAAAATTAGAGATAAGGAAACTCGCGTAACAAGCCGCCATTACCATTTTCTGCGCGGCATGAAGAAATTACAAGTTGTAGTACGCCCGCTGCCTTGCCCCTGACGGCGTCGGGACGGTCATCGAAATACCCAGGTAATCACCTGAGTGGCGATTGCGGTCTTCTATCCCTTGACGGCTTCATCGATCCTGTGTAGTTGTTCGTTAGGTAAGAGATGGGCAAGTGGGGACTGCCGCCTCGGTCACCTGAGTTCCCACATCGGCGGTGATCTTCTTATGACGAGCTATTCCGGGAATGCTGCCAAGTCCAGGCCTGCGCTAACCTCCGCGCAGGGAAAAAACCTTCGTCAGAGCGAGCGTGTTCTTCTAACCTTGCCCATTCGCATCTCGGGTGCCGGGGAATATGGAAAAGAGTTCGTTGAGGAAGGACACACAGTAGATGTCAGCCGCCAAGGCGCGACAATCATGGTGGACCGCGAGCTGCGCCCCGGCCAAAACATTAAGATTCAGCGCATCGGGGTATTCAAGGAAGCGATGGCTCAGGTCGTCGGCCAAATAATGAGAGGAACCCAGGGTTTGCTGTATGGGATAGCTTTGGTCGACCCCAACGTCAATCTTTGGGATATTTCATTCCCTGCTGCTGGCGAGGCGGACAAGGCGGTGCTCCGCGCCCTGCTCAGATGTGTTGCCTGCGGGCAGTTGGAAGTGTCATACCTCAATGAATTTGAAGCCGATCTCTTCCTTTACCATCGTAGCATCGCCCAAATCTGCGAACGATGCGGAGGCTGGACCACTTGGACTCCGCCGTACGGACAGATCTCCGCCGGGCCCCGCATCCCGGTGGAGGCGGATAACCAGCGCCAAAGGTCGTTCTACGTGTTAGCGCCTGGGACGCGGAATCAGCGAGCGCACGATCGTATTCCGGCAGACACGATTGGAAGCGTTCGGCACCCCACCCTTGGAACCGAGGTTGTCATCGTCGGAAACTTGGCGCGGGGAGGTTTAAGCTTTTACAGCACCAGCACGTACGCGGAAGGGTCAAGCGTAGAGATGGCGGTACCCTACACGTCGAAGACACCAAATATTTATGTGCCCGCTCGGATCGTGAGCTCACGAAAGGGAACAGATAAGGGCTTCAATGAATACGGAGTCTCTTATATATTTTGACCGACTTGGCCGCGGCCGCCTATTTTGTGGGAAAGAAGGGGAACAGCTTGCGAATCTCTTCTTCGCTGGGTGTGCGTCCGTATTCGGTGATTTCAAAGGCCTCGGCGTGCTGAATGCGCTGGGCCTCAGGCCCGTAGAGCCTCTCCAGGGCGTCGCGCCACTCGGGCTTGACGCTGCCGACGGCGATGGGCCGCGTCGCGAGCCAGGTCTTGCGTGCAACGGGATCCTTAGGAACCTCATCAAGCTCGCCAACGGTCCACGGAAGCCACTCGTAGAATTGCGAGACGTGTGAGTCGAGCATGGCGATCTTTTTCTGGTACACGTCGTCGATGGAAACCACAATGTCGGCCCGGAATGGCTGCGGCCGCGTGAACCGGTCACTGTAATAGAGGAACACGGGATTCCGACGCAGGGGAGACGTGTCGGTCACGACATTCGGCACTATGACCATGTAGGACGCATCCTGCACGAGCACTCCGGTATAGCGATGATCGGGATGATAGTCGTTGGGACGGGGCCCGATCACAATGTCCGCCTTCCATTGGCGGATCTCGCGGATGACCTGCTCGCGGACGTCTAGAGTTGGCAAGAGACGGCCGTCATGGTTGTCGAGCACCTCGTATTCGATGCCGATTCGCCGTGCGGCCTCTTGTGCTTCGGCACGGCGGCGCATGGCGAGCGGGCCTCCACCCAGGGATTGATGGCCAGCGTCGCCGTTGGTCAGCGAAACGAATTTCACTTTGTGGCCGAGCGCGGCGTACTTAGCGGCCAGTCCTCCCGCGCCCAGGTCGCAGTCGTCAGGATGCGCGCCGAAGGCGATGACGCGTACAGGTTCATTCTGGGCCTGCGCCGGCAATCTCCCTAACATCAGCATTGCCAGTGCGCACAGAAGTCGCTTCCTCGTCATTCCTCACCCCCCACAAAGCCCGGTAAGCTTGCCCCACTCCCGTAGCCCTTTGCAAGACATGGCCGGCGATTTGACGACAGCTTCGCGCTAGGCCTACACTCTGCCTCTCCATTTCGAAGCTTGAGTTGAGGGAAGAAATCATGACGGCGGAATTGCAAGGCAAAGTGGGGATTGTGACCGGCGGGACGTCCGGTATTGGCCGTGACACCGCCGTGCTTTTTGCGAAGGCCGGGGCCAAAGTGGTGGTCGCCGGCCGCCGCGAATCCGAAGGAAAGGAAACGATTGATCTGGTCCGCGCCGCGGGCGGCGATGGCCTGTTCGTCAAGACCGACGTATCGCGAGGCGCCGAAGTCCAGGAGCTCGTCCGGAAAACGGTCGAGAAGTTTGGCCGCTTGGACGTCGCGTTCAACAATGCCGGGATCGAAGGTGTCTGGAGCCCCATCGCCGAACAGTCCGAAGAAGACTGGGATCGTACCATCGACATCAATCTCAAAGGCGTCTGGCTTTGCCTGAAGTACGAAATTCAGCAGATGCTCAAGCAGGGTGGTGGCGGGGCTATCGTCAACATGGCCTCCGTCGCAGGTTGGATTGGCTCCGCTGGGGCAGCCACGTATTGCGCTAGCAAGCATGGCGTGATGGGGCTGACGAAGTCCGCCGCGCTCGAAAACGCGCGAAGCGGCATTCGGGTAAACGTCGTGTGTCCTGCGGTGATCGAAACGCCCATGGGCGAACGTCTTTGGGGCGCGCCGGAGGCGAAAAAGTTCGCGCTCGGCCTCCATCCCATCGGCCGCTTTGGAACGTCAAGAGAAGTCGCCGAAGCCGTTGTGTGGATGTGTTCGGACCATGCATCCTTCATGACAGGCCAATCCTTAGTTCTCGATGGAGGACTCTTGGCAGGGCCCAATCCTCCCAACTAACTGCGCGCTGTCGATGTAACTGGCCGATAATTCGCATAATCGCAGACTAACCCACAACCAAGACCTGGAGTATGTTGGTGCCGCGTGATTTATTTCCCTCAATATGATGAGATGAGGCCTGTGAATTCGCAGGAGACTCCCGGTTTATGACGTGGAAGCGAGTTGTGACGGCCGCGGTGCTGATTCCATTTGTTGTTGGCCTCGTGTTGTGGGGTTCGACCGCCATTCTCGCGCTGGGAGTGGCGCTGGTGGTGATGCTGGCGATGTTCGAGTATTTCGCGCTAGGCGAAGCCATCGGGCATCGGGCATATCGCTTTTGGACGGCGACTTGCGCACTTTTGATTATTTACCTTCAGTGGCTGACCACTGTCATTAACTGGACCAAGATGGGCGGATTCGCTTACGCGCAGTGGGAGTTGCGTTTGGGAGTGTATCTGACGCGGCTGTTTCCACGAGCGGAAGACGGAATCTTTCTCTTTGTGCTTGGAATTGCCGTCATCACGTTATTCACAAGACGGACGTTAGTTGAGGCCTTGCCGTCTGCCGGGATCAGTTCCAGTGGCCTGATTTTGGTCGCGTTTCCGTTGTCGTATGCAGTTCGGCTTCACGGTGCTGGCACGCAAGGGCCATCAATGCTTCTCTTTGCGATGGTTATTATCTGGGTGGGGGATACGGCGGCGTATTTCGTGGGGCGATCCTTCGGCAAGTACAAACTGGCGCCACAATTGAGTCCTAAGAAGACTTGGGAGGGAACAGTGGCGAGTTTTCTTGGGTCGCTTATTGTGGCTGTCGTTTTTGCGAGGTTTGTCACGGTGCCGTTGAAGCACTTGCTAGCAATGGCGGCGGTAGGGAATGTGGCTGGGCAGTTGGGGGATCTGCTGGAGTCGGCATACAAGCGCAGCGCGGGGATTAAGGATTCCGGGAGTCTCCTACCCGGTCATGGCGGAGTCCTTGACCGAATCGACGCGCTCATCCTTGCGATTCCGGTTGTCTGGTATTATTGGATAGTGATCTACGCTCCCACGTCGTAGGTCGGCGGGCCTCCTCGCGGCGGGCGGAGAGGACGGAAACGGGGCGGCTAACCGCCGCACTTCACTAAGGACTCCTTGAAACAGGTAGCCATTTTGGGATCCACCGGTTCGATTGGAAAGCAATGCCTGTCGGTGGTGGAGTCTCTGCCGGGGAGGTTCGGCGTCGTTGCGCTGGCTGCCGGTGGAAACCTGGAAGAGTTGGCCGGACAAATCGACCGGCACAAGCCTGAATTGGTGTCCGTAGGAGACGCCAAGAAGGCGGATGAACTTGCGGTGCTCCTGCGAGAGAAGGGCATCTCGCCGCTGCCGGCAATTCATCACGGCCGGGAAGGGATGCTGGCGGTTGGAACGCACTCGAAAGCCGACATTGTCGTTTCGGCGGCGGTGGGGGTGGTTGGACTGGAAGCAACGTATGAAGCCGTGAAGCTGGGAAGGACGGTCGCGCTCTCGAATAAAGAAGTGCTCGTCGCGGCAGGTGAGTTGGTGATGGCCGCGGCGAACAAAGCCGGGCGGGAGCTGTTGCCGGTAGATAGCGAACACAACGCCGTTCACCAATGTTTGCGCGGCGGAACGCATGGTGAAGTGCGGCGGCTGGTGCTGACGGCTTCGGGTGGACCATTCCGGAAGACTCCGCTGGCGGCGCTGGCGAGCGTTACTCCCGAGCAGGCGCTGGCACATCCGAACTGGCGCATGGGCAACCGCATCACCATTGATTCGGCAACGATGATGAACAAGGGGTTCGAAGTGATTGAGGCGCGCTGGCTTTTCGGAATGCGCCCCGAGCAGATCGAGGTGGTCATTCACCCGCAATCCACGATTCACTCCATGGTGGAGTACGTGGACGGTTCTGTTTTAGCGCAACTCGGCCCCACGGACATGCGCATGCCCATCCAATATGCGTTAACCTATCCAGAGCGGGTGGCATCTAATGACGTAGCCCTCGACTGGAGCAAACTAAAGCGGCTGGATTTCGGAAAAGTTTCGACGCGGCGTTTTCCGTGCGTGCGACTCGCGCGGGAGGCGATGAAAAAGGGCGGCGCGTTTCCCTGCGCGTTGAATGCGGCGGACGAAATTGCAGTGGCGGCGTTTCTGGAACGGCGCCTCCCGTTCCTGGGAATTCCTGAAGTCATCGAGCGCGTGCTGGGCCGCACACCGCGGGTTCGATTTGAGAAGATGGACGATGTGCTGACGGCCGATGCTGAAGCTCGTCGAATGGCAAGGGAAGAGGTAGAACGGCTGGCGGTCAGCGCGGCGGCAGCGACCACGTAAATGCCGGAGAAAAGGTAAGAAGGATTTATGAACACATTGATTGGCATATTCCTGGTGCTCGGGCTGATGATTTTGGTGCACGAGTGGGGACACTTCATCGTCGCGCGGCTGTTCGGTGTGCGCGTCGATGTGTTTTCGATCGGGTTTGGTCCGCGTCTGTTTGGCTGGAAGAGAGGGGCGACGGACTATCGCATCAGCGCACTGCCGCTCGGCGGGTACGTACGAATGGCCGGGCAGGACCTCTCCGAAGTCGATTCAAGCGATGTGGCTCCGACGGGCGCCCCTGATGAGCTGATGAGCAAGCCGCGTTGGCAAAGAGCGCTGATCTCATTTGCCGGTCCAGCTGTTAATTTGATTTTGCCGGTGGTCTTGCTCGCGGGCTTCTTCGTCATCAAAGGTTTTCCGTATCCCGCTTACCTGGACAAACGGATCGTGATAGCCGGGCTTCCTGGCGCCAGCCCTCTTGCAAAAGCGGGCGTGCACGATGGCGACCGGATCATCGCAATTAACGATATCGAAACTTCGACATGGTCAAAGGTGAACAGTGTTCTCCTGCAAACTCCCGCTACGGGAACTTTGCGTTTCACCGTCGAACATCAGGGTGCAAAGCAAACGATTGAAGTGAGCGCCGCGGACATACGCAACACGGACCGTGTTTTGGGTAACTTGCCGGCGCCAGCGCTGGTTGGCCGCGTAGAACGCGGGAAGCCTGCCAGCCATGCAGGCCTCCAGCGCGGAGACCTTATCGTCTCTGTCAATGGAACGCCCGTGCGGAACTGGTTCGAGTTCTTCGATGCCATCCGGCAGTCCAATGGGCAAACGTTGAACGCAGTCGTGAGGCGCAATGGCAATGAACTGGCCGTTGCAATTCATCCGATGCAGGACAAGGATGAAGACGGGCAAACGGTTTGGCGGATTGGAATGGCGGCTGGAACCGAGTGGGCCTTCAAAGAAATGAGTCTTGCCGCCTCTGTGAAGGAAGCCACGGATGAAACGATCGGTGCCACAGGCAAGCTTATGAGCGTGATTGGCAGGCTCTTCACCGGCAAACTGTCCGTCAGGCAGTTGCAGAGCTTCGTAGGGATTGCGGTACAGGCCGGCCAGGCGGTGCAGGATGGCCCTGTGGACACCATCAATCTGATGGCCATGATCAGCCTGAACCTCGGCATCCTGAACTTGCTGCCGATCCCCATCCTCGATGGAGGCAACATTCTTCTGCTGGCAATGGAAGCCATTCGCCGCCGCGATTTCAGCCTGGCATTCAAAGAGCGCTTCGTGCAGGTTGGATTTGTCTTCCTCTTGGTGCTGTTCGCCTACGTTATGTACAATGACGTTGTGCGGCTGCTGCCGAGCCACTCCTAGGACGCAATCGCGCACGAGTGGGGAATTAGAAATGGCGACATCACCGGCGCACCGGGTTTCCACCGGAGAGCGCCTCAATACCGCAGAGACAACGGGGAAGCTTCAGCAGGCGGTAGCCGCGCGGGGAATCCGCATGACCCGCCAGCGCCGCGTCATTCTTCAGGTGATGGATGATGCCGAGCAGCACCTGGACGTGGATCAAATTCTTGCCAGGGCGCAGAAGATTGATTCGGACATTCACCTCGTTACGGTGTACCGTACGATTGACCTGCTGAAGAAGCAGGGACTCATTGACGAATTGGATCTGCTACATCTTCGCGGGGATCGCCACTATTACGAGACGCACGGTCCGCGCGATCACATTCATGTGGCGTGCTTGCGCTGCGGCAAGGTTCGGGAATTCGAAAGCCGCTTGTACGAGCAATTGAAGGAGCAGATCGCGCGCGATTTTCACATGAAGGTCACCGTGTCGCGCACGGAAGTCGGCGGTTATTGCGCCGACTGCCTCCAGAAAACAAAAGAATAGGCTCGCTTCGTCTTTTCGATTGGGAACTCCCGGCCGGCGCCGGTGTCTAAGCCGTTATGGAACTCCAATTTGAACTCCCACGATCCCGACGGCACATCCTTCTTTTTCTTTGGTCAGTGGTTCTGGCGGTTGCTCTATGGCCGCTGCTAGAACGTGCCCTCGAAAGATTTTCGCCGCAATTTGGTGCAGCGACGACCTCGGCAGAAAGCAGTTGGGATTTGCGCTCGATGTGGCGCTAAGTTTCCGAGGCTTCTCGCCCGCTGGACAGAACTAGCTGGCGATTGGACCGAAACCGGCGCAAGCGATTGAAGAATTGGTTTGCTGCGCTGATGTCATGAGCGATTTGTGCGCGCAATTCCTCGGGGCCGCCGAATTTCTTTTCTTCACGAAGACGCTCCCAAAATCGCACTTCAATCCGTTTCGGCGTGGTCTCCGGCTGAAAATTGAGCAGGTGCGTTTCCACGCTTAGCGACGAGCCGTTGAACGTCGGGCGAACGCCGATGTTGGTGACAGAACGGTGGCTGCAGGTTTCGCTCTCGAGCACTGTTCGCGTGATGTACACACCTCGGGCGGGGAGCAGCTCCTGCTCGGCGGCAAGATTCAACGTGGGAAAGGTAAATTTGCGGCCGGTCCCGGTGCCAGTGACCACTTCACCGGTCAGCGCGAAAGGCCGGCCCAGGAGGCGCCCGGCATGGGACACATCTCCCTCCGCCACTTCCCGGCGAATGATCGTGCTGGAAACCACTTCGCCGTGGCACTCCACGGGAGGAATAATCACGACCTCAAACCCGTTTCTTGCGCCCAGCTCGTTCAGCAACTTCACGTTTCCCGCCTGCTTGTGTCCGAAATGAAAGTTCTCGCCGACTAGAACAGCTTTCACCTGAAGGTCGCGAACAAGGATTTGCTCCACAAATTCCTCGGGAGAGAGTCGGGAGAGTTCGAGGGTGAAGGGCATGATGACCGCGGCTTCGATGCCCAGGGCATTAAACCATCCCAACCGTTGCGCGATGGTCGAAAGCCTCAGCGGAGCGGACTCGGGCCGCAACACTTTCCGCGGTGATGGATCAAACGTAAGAACAGTGGATACCGCACTGAGGGCGTGCGCACGCTCGACCGTGGCGCGAAGAATCGCTTGATGGCCCAGATGGATGCCATCGAAGTTGCCGATGGCTAGGACGCTCGCGTGTCCATAGGACGCATAGCGCGAGGCCCAGGCCTGCGAGGATGTAAACGTCGTCAGTCGCCGCAATGGGGGACCTCCCGCGAGCGTGATGCGTGCCGGCGCCTGCCGCTCGCGGCCCGCTTCATCTCTTGCATCCACGTATACGTCAAATTGAAGGCCATCATAGGCCAATTGCACGTGGGGGAAGCCCATCTGACGAAGCCGCTCGTTGGTTTCCGCGTGTGGCAGGTCGTGCGCGATGTGGGTGAACCACGCGCGCCGAGGCTTGAGCTGCTGGATGATGGCCAGTGCCTGATCCACGGTCTGGTGCATGGGGTGAGGAGTGTCGCGCAACGCATCGAGAACCAGATCGTCGAGGCCTTGCAGCAGCGCCAGGGAAGAATCAGGAATCTTGCTGAAGTCCGTCAGGTAGGCTGCGCGTCCGAAGCGAAAGCCCAGAACTTCCATGTCGCCGTGGAGCATGGGTAGGGGAATGAATGGGATGCCCAGAAGTTCGAAAGGACTGTTGGCGAGGTTGAGTTTCACGCTGGGCACGGTGCTGAGGGTGGGCTTGTCATCGAAGACATAAGAAAAAACGCGGCGGATGACGCGAAACGTTTCTTCGTTGCCGTAGACGGGAAGCGCGGAACGCTGACGGAGATTGAACGGGCGAATGTCATCAAAGCCAAGGATGTGGTCAGCATGCCCGTGCGTCAGTAAAATCGCATCGAGGCGGTCGAGGCCAGCTCGCAACGCCTGCTGGCGGAAATCCGGGGTCGTGTCAATCACTACGTGCTGGCCGTCGCGTGAAATCAGGACGGAAGGGCGCAGCCTTTTGTCGTGTGGATCGTTCGAGGCGCACACGCGACAGGGGCAGGCCAGCGTGGGAACCCCCATGGAGGTGCCGGAACCAAGAACCGTGAGCTTGAGTGGAACGGAGGCCACCTTCAAAGTGCCGGAACGTCGAGAAGCGGGCCGCAACTTAGCAGGCCACCGGGCGGAAGCCTACGGGCGCGCCTTGGCCTTGACTTGCGCCGCCTGCGCCGCAATCGCCTGATTGACCTCCAAAAAGGTCATCTTCAATTTGCCAAGGAGATCCATCAGCAGAGTGTCTTCCTCTGGCGCAAGATTGCCCTTGGTCTTTTCGTGCAGGGCGTCGAGCATGTCGATCAATTCGCGCGCAGCTTCTGGATCGATCATCGGCTGGCCGGAGCGCGGATCCGCGTAAGCGCCCAGAACCATGGCGGCATTACTGCCGAGCATGCGGACCAGGTTTTCGAACGCGGGCAACCGCGCGGGCAACTCTGCCGGAGGTACCGCGGCAGGGGCTGTCACCGACTCCGCAGGCGCAAGCGGGCGCATCGCGGCCTCGCGCTTGGCTTCGCGCTCTGCTTCTTCCACTACTTCTTTGCGCAGCTCGCCCTCGGAGGTAAACGGGCGCCGGTCAATGACGCGGAACGACTCTTCCTGTTTCTTTTCGGACAAAGGGCATTCCTTAACGATGTAGTTCGAATTTAGTTTATCACGGTTGTAGCTTTGGGTCGCTCCCGCACTTGAGCCGGGGCCAGTGGCGAGCTTGTCAAAGGACCGGCGTCACCGTAGAGTGGAACGCTTGACGAAGGCGGGAAATATTCCGAGACATGACGCGCCCCCGCAAAAAGCAAACAAAGAACGGAAAGAATCCGCGGCGCCGCCGGGCTAAACCGGTAAAGCGGGCGCAAGAGACTCCGGGCGAATGGTTTGAAAAGCTCGTGGCCGTGCAGGCTCGGCTTCGCGCCCCGGGCGGCTGTCCCTGGGATCGCGAACAGACTCACGAATCGCTGCGAACCTATTTGATTGAGGAGGCCTACGAAGTCCTGGAAGCGCTGGAGAGCAGGAACGACGCCAAGTTCGCGGAGGAGATGGGCGATCTTCTCCTGCAGATCGTATTTCATTCGCAGATGGCGCAGGAGAGGGGTGGTTTTACGATTTCAGATGTAATCCGCGAAATCCACGACAAGATGATTCGGCGGCATCCCCATGTTTTTGGAGAAACGCGTGCGAAAGATGCAGCGGACGTATTGAGAAACTGGGAGCAGATCAAAGCCGAGGAACGGCGTTCGAAAGCTAAAAACCCTGTCAATCACTCTGGAAGCAAGTCGGCGAGAGAAGCCTCGCTGCTCGATGGCGTGTCGCGCGCCCTTCCCGCAACCCTGGAAGGTTTCCAGCTTACGCGCAAAGCCTCGCGCATCGGCTTCGACTGGGAGACTGCCGGAGGCATCTTCGAAAAGATGGGCGAGGAGACCAGGGAATTGCAAAATGCTCTGGACGCCCGGGAACAACCGAAAGTTGAGGAGGAGCTCGGAGATTTGCTCTTCGCTGCTGTAAACCTCGCGCGATTTCTGAAGGTAGACCCGGAGATTGCCCTGAAAAAAGCCAATGAGAAATTCTCTCGAAGATTTCGCTCCATGGAAAAGCTGGCGCGGGAAGGCGGGCGGGAGTTCAAGAATCTACCGCGACAGGAAATGGAAGCGCTCTGGGATCTCGCCAAGCGGACGGAGCAGAAAATCGAACGGAGTGGGGCGCTAGCCAAGCGATGAGTTCGGATATCGTTGTCCGCGAATGCGAAAGCCTCGATGAATTTCAACGTTGCGTGGACCTGCAACGCGAAATTTGGGGGGAAGCAGACCTCGAAGTTGAGCCGGCCACGCTGTTCGTCGTCGCCGCACATACGGGCGGCGAAGTGCTGGGCGCTTTCGATGGCAAGCGTCTCGTGGGTTTCACGCTCGCGGTCGTCGGACTCCAGGGCGGCGTCCCTTACCTACACTCGCACATGACCGGCGTGCACAGCGAATACCGTGACCGGGGTGTTGGCCGCATACTGAAACTCTTTCAGCGAACCGAAGCTTTGGGGCGCGGCATCCGGCTCGTACAGTGGACCTTCGATCCTCTCGAGCTCCGCAACGCGCACTTCAATTTGAACAAGCTCGGCGCGATTTGCCGGAAGTATTGTCCGAACCTGTATGGAGTGACGACGAGCCCGCTTCACAGGGATTTGCCCACGGATCGTTTGCTGGTGGAATGGCATCTGGACTCCGCGCGGGTGGTCGCGGCGATCGGTGACCTCGCCAAGGATCCCGTCGAGGCGCCGGCGTTTATCGAATTGCCTCCGGATCTGGAGCGCTGGCAGCGCGAAGGTTCGCCGGAGGTTGGCAGAGTCCAAGCCCGCGTTCGCGAAGAGTTCGCGAGGTGGTTTGCGAAGGGGTATGCCGCGGTCGGTTTGCGCACCACTGGGGCGAGCAGGGCCTACCTCCTGACGCCGTGGAGCGACTTCTGAAACCTTTGGGAAAAGCGAGCGACTGAGGAAGCATGCGCGTTCGAGAAATCACGTTGCGAGAAGTGCGGATGAAACTGGTGGCTCCATTCGAAACCAGCGCGGAACGCACCGACGTCCGCCGGATCATTCTCGTGGAAGCCGATGTGGACGGCACCGTTGGCTGGGGCGAGTGTGTCGCCGGAGAAACTCCATCGTACAGTCCGGAAACCACGGACACGGCGTGGCATATTCTGCGCGATCATGTCTGGCCACTTTTAAAGGAAAGGGAATTTGGTTCGGCCGCCGAAGTCTGGGACCTTCTCGGCCACGTACGCGGCCACAACATGGCGAAGGCTGCTCTCGAAGCTGCCATCTGGGAAGCCGAAGCCAGACAAAAATCCATGCCGCTTTCTAAACTGCTTGGCGGAACGCGCGAAGAAATCGCTTGCGGCGTCTCCGTCGGCATCAAAGATTCTCTGGATGAACTCGTTGCAGCGGTGAAAAAGGAACTCGCGGCCGGCTACCAGCGGATCAAAATCAAGATCAAACCCGGCAAGGATCTCGATCAAGTGCAGCGCCTGCGGCAGGATTTCCCACGCATCAAGCTGATGGTAGACGCTAACTCCGCTTACACGCTTGAAGACTGGCCTCTCCTGAAACAGCTCGAAGGCTTTTATCTCATGATGATTGAGCAGCCGCTCGGCTGGGACGATCTTTACAGCCACGTCGAGCTGCAGAAGAAACTCGACACGCCGATCTGCCTCGATGAATGCATTCACAGCGAGGAGCAGGCGCGCGCCGCCGTGGAACTCGGCGCCTGCAAGATTATCAACATCAAGCTCGGCCGCGTCGGCGGCTACACGGTCGCACGCCGCATCCACGATTTTTGCCAGCAACGCGGCGTCCCCGTTTGGTGCGGTGGCATGCTCGAATCCGGCATCGGCCGAGCGCACAATATCGCGCTCTCCACGCTTCCGAATTTCACCCTGCCCGGCGACGTAACCGCAAGCAATCGCTATTGGGCGGAAGACGTCGTCGATCCCGAAGTGACCGTCTCGCCGCAAGGCACGATTCGCGTGCCTACCGGACCCGGCATCGGATTCGCACCGCGCAGCGAACTCATCGAAAAACTCACCATTCGAAAAGAACGGCTGGCCTGATTCCGCGCAAATCGAACCCGCAGCCGGGCGAGGGCCTTCCCGTGGCGTGATCACTGCATCGATTGCTCTGCTGATCGTCGTCTGGGCTGTCAACTTCATTGCTGGCAAGATCGCTCTGCGCAGCTTTCCCGCTTTGGCGCTGGCTTCGTTTCGCGTGGTCCTTGCCGGGATCGTGATGATTCCTGCGTATCTGTTCTGTTCCCGCTTGCCCGCATTCGCCGAAGCGGCAGACGCCCGCCGCAAAGGATTTACGCTGCGCGATCTATGGATCTTCCTGTACCTGGGCTTCTTTGGCGTCACCGTGAATCAAATATGCTTCACGATTGGCCTGCATTACACGTCGGTCAGCCATGCGTCCGTCATCGTCGGCATGGGGCCCATCTACACGCTGGCTCTCGCGGCACTGATGCGGCTGGAGACCGCCACGCGGCGAAAAGCCGTTGGCATGGCCATCGCTCTTGCGGGGATCGTGATTATGGCGTCCGAGAAGGGCCTTTCTGCGAATTCACCTTCGCTACTCGGCGATGCCATAGTCATGACCGGTTCCATCGGCTTTGCGATGTACGTTGTGCTGGGAAAGCGAGTGGCAGGGAAGTACGACACGCTGACCATGACGGCGTTCAATCACTTTGCCGGGGCGCTGATCGTTTTGCCGCTGGTGATCCAACAGGCGCGGATGATGAGCCGCGCAGAAGAGTGGCGCGCCATCCCCGGGTCCGGTTGGACGGCCCTGCTCTATATGGCGATCTTCAGCTCCGCCATTGCTTACGTTTTTTATTTTTGGCTGCTGCGCTATCTCGAAGCCTCGCAATTGAGCGCCTTCTCTTACCTTTTGCCAATGCTCGCCACGATTCTCGGCATCATATGGCTCGGCGAAAAAGGCTCTTGGTTCCAAGTCCTCGGCAGCATTCTCGCGCTGGGTGGCCTGTACTGGATCGAATCCGGCAGGAGCCGCTGATTCTCCACGGACGGGTTATAGGTATAATGACTTCTCGCGCCCGTAGCTCAGCTGGATAGAGCATCTGGCTTCGAACCAGAGGGTCGGGAGTTCGAGTCTCTCCGGGCGCGCCAGTTTTATATTCTGCTAAGCGCCGCTGGCCTCCTCGCTGTATCACCGGACATATGGATAGATCTCGTCAGCGATCCAATAGTTCTCCACAAGAATTGCAAAGAGCGTTCCCATCAACAATAGCGCCCAGCGTCGACGTCTCCAGACGGTGCTGGCGCTTAGATAGTCCGCAGTTGCACTTTCGCGGGAAGTGAATCGGAGCCCAAGATGACAACACCTGACGAGCGGTTTGAGAGCGAGCTCGACGTATTTCGGACGGAGGCAGCGCAGGGCACCCAGTTTTTTTATGCCTACGTCGCGGTGCGTGCCGCGGCTACCGCGCACGAGCCGGTTCTCAAGCTCCTAAATCAGTCGGCTCTGTTTTGGAACACCAACTTGGCAGCCCTTCAGACCTCTGCGTTTATAGTTCTCGGCCGCATTTTTGACCAAACCTCACCTCACAACCTTGACAGGGTTCTTCGTATAGCACGGGACAATCCCCGGATCTTTTCTAGGGTCTCGCTTGGTCGACGGAGACAGGGCAATAAGTCCGAGCCGCCTCCATGGCTTGCCGAGTTCCTTCGTGCTGCCTACGAACCAACGCCCAAAGACTTCCGCCGCATCCGCGCTCACGTTCGTAAATGGCGCAGGGTCTACGAGAAGAATTATCGAGATCTGCGGCACAAAGTGTTTGCGCACAACGTGGTGGACCGTGATGAAACTGCAGCTCTGTTTGGAAGGACCAATATCCGCGAGCTGCAGAGGATGTTCGTCTTTCTCAATTCGTTACATGAGGCTCTATGGCAATCATTCGTCAACGGGGCGAGGCTTGTCCTTCGCCCGTTACGGTATTCCGTGAAGCGCATGAGAGCTTTGCCGTCGCCCGGCACGGGGCGCTGGGCAACCCAAGAGCGCATCACTCATGAAGTGACGGAGTTCCTCCTGTCAGCTTCGAGCGTGGCCAACGCACCGCTGGGCGGTTAGGCGGTCGTCCATTGATCCAGGAATCGGCTCACGCTCCCGCCGGCCGCAGTTTTCCACTGATAGCCAGGGAACGACGGAATTGTTCTTCGATGAGGCTGCTGCCGCCTGACGCCCCTTTCGTGATGAGGTGGAAAGAGTAGGGCGGACCGATTGTTTCCGGGTGCGATGCTGAAATCTCAGCTGCGAGCGAAAGCATCGCCTTTGCTACGGCCTGGGGAGTACGGTCTCTCCCTATGAGCTCCAGGAGTTTGTCGCCAGCCGCAATTCCTTCCTCCGAATCCACGTCTCCAATAATCGCCACTCCGGAGTCGTGCTCCCATTCATCCGAGGAACGGTCCGTGCAGCAAAAAATCCGGTTGCGCACACGCCTCCGTTCGCGATCGTAGCCGAGCAAATTTAGATTGACCCGATCGGTGCTGTCGAAGAGTTTTGGGCGGGCAGAGCGTGCTCTTAGGAATTTGCTGACCAAGAACCTGTATGCCTTCCCTGCGGATTTGCCCACTTCCTTGGCGTAGGACAAGGCCGCCGCGTGCACCGTGGGGACGATAATCCCGGCAACCTGGTCGAAGCTCGCCTCGGGGAATTTCTCGACATAGCGGCGCACGGCATCATACACAGAGAAATCCAGAAATTTGCTGACCGATGAGGAACCCGCGAGCACGAGACCTGGACTGGCCCGAAGCACTTTGAATTTTCTCGCGGTCTCTTTCGGTCTTGCGGCATAGTGGCCATCGGGATGCCGCACGCTCACTCTTCCATCGGAGCACACGATTCCGAAATCTTTGCTGTGGTAGCTCTGAATCAGGCTCAATTCTCAATCCTTGAACTGGCGCGAGGTCACGGTGCGGCTGGCGACCTGGTTGGTGAGCGAGGATACGCCGGAACCTTTGGAAAACAGTTTGCTGACCGCGCCGAGAACCAGGCTGGCGCCGAGCGAGAGAGCGGTGCTGAGGAGAAACGCGTTCAATCCGCCGGCGGCGAGCGTTGCCGCTATCCACGATATGACTGGAACAATGAATGGCATCTCAAATTTCCTTTCCGGAGGTTTTCCCGCCGGGCCTGGCGCCAGATTTCTGGTCGCCCGACTTTTTCGGCTTGAGTCGATCGAAGAGGCTGGGTTTCTCTTCCGCGATCGGGGCCGCTTCGACTTTTGGTTCCTGGCTCAGAAGGCTCACCCGCCCCCCGGGTGACCTAACGCGTTCGCGGATTTGGTCCAATGGAAAAATATCGGGCGAGGGCATGGGAATTTTGTGATCCCAAGAGACTTCCATCCCGGTGATTCGCGTGTCGCCCGGCGCCGGCTCGGGAAGCAAAGATAGGCGAGCTGGACTTTGGCAGAGCGGACATGGATCAGCCCACGTGCCCTTGTGCTGGAATTTCTTTTCGACGGCGCCGCAGCTTTCACGAGAACACCGAATCAGCCAGGTTCCCGACTCCGGCACAATCTCTAGGGTGCGAATGAACGTCCCTTCCGCGGGCGGCGCCGCCGGCGCGATGGTCTTCTCTTCCATCGGCCGAGACGCCGCAACCGCGGGAGGTTCTACCAGCGCGGGCTCGTGAAGAAATCGTACCCACGCCGGATTTAGGCAACGCCGGCACGGTGGTGCTGGCTCCCCCTCGCGCAGGCTCAGCTTTTCGACGAAATTGCATCCGTCCTTCATGCAGCGGAGAATCCACACGCCTGACGCCGACAATAGTTTGCCGGTGCGAACCGACGCCGGATTTTCTTTGGGTTTCATTCGTGAGGAACTCCGGAGCGCCGGCAGCGCATTGATGCCCATCGCTGCGCCGCCGCCGGTCCAGCCTGCGCATGCCGTGCGGAGGACGGCACGCGCAAAACCAAAACTTCTCTACGGCGTGGGCACCTTGGCCGGATCTGTGAGAACCGCAAGCGCCGTCAACAGGGCCGCGGCGGCGTTGCTCGTAGTGGTGATTGTGAGCCTCACAAATCTCTTGCCGCCAATGTACCCGATCCTGAACTGCGAGCTTGGCGATGCGAATGTGAACGACGCGCCCGCCGGAGTGCCGAGGAGCTGGTCGGCAGGGACCGCCGCGGCGTCCGCAAGCGTCGGTGATTCACCGTGATCGATCGTGGTCGTAAAAACGGCCGTTCCCGAAGCGATCGTGCCGCTGGCTATGATCACTTCCAAACTTTCGAAACCCAAGCGGTCAATGATTGAACTCACGGTTGCTACGTTCGTTGAAATCGATTGCGGATCGATCGCGCGACGCACGGCGATCTCGTTGTGCAAATCTCGAGCCATTTTTTTCTCCTCTTCCGAAAAACCTCAGGGCTACCCCACCAGGGCAAAAGGCCCAAAATCGCCACTTCGCTTCTACGGAATGATTCCGTCGATCACGCAGAAATGCTCGGGGCGCGCGAGCACGACGTCGGCGCGAAGATAGGCGCGGATCCAAACCTGCAGGGCCCGAAACGCGCCAAAAGATGAGTCACCGCCTACGCGCGTGACTTCGATGTTCAGCTCCGTGCGCAGGCCGAGTAAAAGCTGGTTAAAATCACCAACGTAGGCCTCGGAGCTCACGTTTGACGAGCCTTTGGTGTTCGTGATCGGAATCTGATTGGTGATGAGTTTCTGCAAACTCTTGAATGACTCCGGCTGCTCGAGCGCGTCGTTCACAGTCGACTGAAATTTGTCGATGGTGCCCCAGGTGCGCGGCGCGAAAATCGCCGTTCGAGGAATCCCGTTTTTGGTCATGATCAACTGCATGGCTTGCGAGAACTGATTGAAGGTGGTGGTTGACGTGAACTGCGCCCCGTTCGTCCCGAGGTCGATCAGCTGCACGCCGCCGGCCAAGCCTAGGGAAGTGTTTTTAATTCCTAGGGGCGACGCCGCACTGCCATCGCCGCGGAGTGCCGCGCGATCGAGCTCGAGCGCAAGGACTTTTGCCAGCGAGTTTTTCAAGACTGCGTCCAAATTCGACGCGTCTTCCACCAACTCCACCGAAGCACTGCACAGCGCCATCAGCGTTCGCGCGCTGAGCCTGATCAGCCCAAACGTCGCATCCGAAAAGTTTGCCGGTTGATTCTCGACTTTCCAGCCGATTCCGGGATCTGCCGTGAGCTTGGCGATCGAGAGGGTGCTCTCGTTCATGGGCAAAGTAGTCGCGCCCGCCTGTAGCACCACTGCCTGGTTGCGCGCTAAGTCGATGATGTCGCCAGCAAGGGGGAAGGGAACCAGGACGCCGCCGAGGACGTCGGAGGATCCGCCGAGAGCACGAAGTTCGGCCTGCGCGTCCCGCCAATTTCCCGTCACTTTCGCTTTCACGATCCGGCCGAGCGACAACTCGTCGGCGCGAATCCCATCCGGCAGCTCGTCGGTCCTGCCCGTCAAGATCGATTCATCGATCCGGAGGCCTCGGACCTCGTTTCCTTTTGAATCAATGAAGCGCGGCGCCGGCTCGCGATACTCTTCCCCGATCTGTTCCGCCGGCACTTGTCGGCCATCGCGGCGCTCGAGTTCCTTGGTGGCATCGGCGAGCCGCTTGCCGCGATCGCCACTTTTGCCGCCGCCGGCGCCATGGATTTCGTTCCGCACCTTGTCGCTCTCGTCCATGTATTTGTCGAAGTCGGCGCTCTCTTGGGCGGTCATCTCGCGTTTTTCTTTCGCAGCGAGGTCGAAAATCGCGCGGCCCTGGGCCACCAGGGTGTTGCGCTTGGTTTGCAGCTCGAGCTTGGTTGCCATTCTGATTCTCCTGAAATTCGTTTGGGCCAAAAAAAAACGCTGGCTGAAAATCGCCAGCGCTCGACTTGGGAGCCCCTCAATTTTTTCTTTCCACTTCTGGTTGCCCATAGGGGCGGCCCGCGTTCGGACCCAGGAGGGAAAGCTAGAAACTCTACGATCTTAGGATGCCACTCAGAGTGAGCACGTCTACTGGAACTGAGGGACAGATTTCGAACACCAGCACTTTCGGAGAGCTCGAGCGCGGACTTGACCTTTTGGCCAGGGGCAGGCCTCGGCCACCTGTTTCACTTCGTCGGATCCGGTTCATGACCCATTTCTCCGTCTTCAGAGGCCTCGGCCGAGAACGTCTCGAACCAGTCCCGCTCTTGCCACATCGCATGGCCGTGGCGATGCAAATTGACCATCACATCCAACAGCGTCTTGAACACTGGGAGCGGCAAAATTCCCAACCCGCGTTCGACTTCGATGCCCGTATAGGCCGTCACCCGCAACCAGAACGGGGCGAACATGTCCAGCCAGGTTAGGTACTCGCGGTTCCCGCCATGAATGCGGTTCAACTCTTCCGCCGCGGAGTCCGCCAGCTTCTGATACTCCTCGTTCGTTGCGGGTTCACTCATTTTTTTCTCTTCCTCGGGACGAGTACCGTAACGAATTCGTCGCAGGGGGGGCCCTCCCATAATCCTCGGCCGCGCGCGCGCGATTGCGTAGCCGGTATCCGTCGCAAAGGCTGTAGCTTTTTGCACGCCATTGGGTACAAAGGCTTTACCTGCCGCGCCAGGTTCGTGCGAACGCGCGTGTTCATGGTCGTGTTCTTCGCGTGAACCTTGCCTCAATGAACGGTATAAGTCTCCCCTCGGGAATGACAGGAAAGTCTTTCGATTCAATGAGTAAGATGAAGGAATGCGTCTTCCGCTCCTCTTCGAGAACTTCGATCACGTTGGTGTCAGCTGGTAATCGTGAACTCCACACTTCATTGCTGCGCAGAAAAGAGTTCAAGAATTCCCCGGAAATTCTGAGTTTCCGAACACTCATTGCGGGTTTGCCTCTCTTTCGCTGCGGTAGCCGATCCATTCCCAATCGTCGTCATAGAACATGCCAACATAGAGCCCAGGCCGTCCGTATCTTTTCAGATCGATGAGCATCTGAGCTGCGAACCCAAGAGCCTGCGCTTCTTTATAGTCGCCCCTCTTCCTTGCAGATCTCGAGTCGCGCCGAAGACGCGCGACCGTAGAAGAAATCCAGCCGTTCGCCGTGCGGTGAGGGAATCTATTCGTCTGGGCTTTCGCGCAAACTTCCCGCGAATCGAATTCCAAGAAACTCTCGTCTTCTTCCCTCGGCGCATCTAGGAGCGCACGCACTGGCCACCTCTCACATGGTTAACTCACCGATGCCACCGACCAAATGTCTGCCTATATGCGCTGCTCGAATTGCCGGGAGTCGGTGATTCAACGAGAACACGGCGGCCAACCAAAGCCGGCCCGGGTCTGACGCAGTCTGGACCGACGCGAAAATCCCAATGACAGCGCCATGCATCACGCCCAATGTACCGCCCGATGTAGAAGCCCGCATCTTTCTCCCACGGCAAGATCCGATTGAACCCGGCGCCGGTCCACAACATTTCCTGCAAATCTTTCCAGCGGTATTCGAACAGCCCGGACCACGAAAGACCGCAGTGCAAATGAAGCCGGCCACCACTTTCGCCGAACTGATGCACGACGAAGAATTCGACCCGGCCATGCACTTCTCGCTCAATCCAGGAAATCATGCGTTCGAAAAAATGCTGCACGAAATCAGGGAAAGGCTGAGCTTGCTCCATTGGAAAACCGCGAGCCCACGGAAAATCCTGCGTCCGAAAGGTCAACGTCAAGAACCAAAGCCAGCGACGTGCCAGAGTGCGTCGCCCCAGATCATCGATGAATTCACCAATGCGATCGGAAAAGCAGAGCCGACAAGAACAGGGCGCTCGGTGTTTTCTACGACGCAACTTTCGGCACGGAAAGCACGGACAGAAGGCACGCCGCATCGATGTTCGATTGCACAATCTTGGTGCAATGCGTTCGTCGGGATAATTTACGCGCAGGGTGCCCGCAACTCCTTCAATCGTCGGGCACTTAGCTTTTTTTCCCATGCAGTTTCGAGCCGTCGTCCGGGCACACCCCGTGGAATCAAGTATGAGAGCGAGGAACCCCCACCCCCGCCTCCCCCGCGCAAAACCCCGCGCGGGGGAGGAGCGCGTTTACGTCCCTGACGGCGGCACGGCGCATTCCGTGGGCCAGGTGTTGCGGTCGTTTTGGAGGCCGACTGCGCGTGTCTGCGTTATCGCGCGTAACTTCGATTTCGAAGTTCGGCCGCGGCGAACCCTTCGTGGTAGGCTTTACCCCAGTACACGCCAAATGAACGTTGTCCCCGACTAAAAGGCACTGCAGGCCTGCGGCTTGCAGTGCCATCCTGAAACCGGTTAGATTCCCGACCGAAATACGATCCACAGACTCGCCTCCCAACTCGACCGGATTCAAGAGATCCAGGACATAGCAAGGCCCGTTCTCGCTTTCGAATGCGCGACAGACCCTGCCAGCGATCTTCACGCCAGGTTTCCAAAACTCCGCGGAGAGAAAGACGCTGTCGGCATCCTCCGTCCGCCCCTTGAACGTTCTGCTCATTTTTTTCTCCTTTTACTGAAGTTTTTGTTTCAAACCTAGGGACACACCTGCAGCTCACTCACTCCGAACGACAATGCGGTCTGTTTCTTGTTCCGCGCATCGCAGTTCTCGGTGTGGAAGTTTCAGAACGACCTTGCGGACCTGGCTGAACGCCGCGGGCTAGAACGTCGATGTATTGCCGGCTTCCGGATCGCGGCCGGCGTTACGGCAGCCTCTTCTAAAAACTTTAAGAGGTCCGTCATGACGTACCGAACGGAGCCGCCGACTTTTCGGTATCGAAGCCCATAGCGCTTTTTGCATCGCCAGATGGAAAGCGTTTGAGGTTTAACCCCGAGAACGCGAGCGGCTTGCTCTGTAGTCAAGAGTGTGGGCACGTTGATCGGCGACGTCGCGTTCGGCGCTAGGCTTGCAGACGGGCCTTGGCTTTTTCTCTCCATGTTCTGCTCCTGATGACGCGGGCGAATCGTTTCAGGGCGCAGCAATGCAGCAGCCTGCGCCCCCTTATGGCCGGACATCTCTCGAATTTCACGAGAGCGGGATTAGTGGATTCCTTTACCTTACGGTGGGGAACTGCTTTACGTGGAAAGTGCGAAACGAGGAGAGCCTACATCTGCGTCCCCGACCTTGTCAACAATTTTTAACCGGAGTAACTGAGGATATCGCTTATTTACTTTTTATGTCCGGCCAGGGCGGCCGCTTCCGAGACGCCCCGCACGCATCGCTTTCGTTGCGGTTTCCATCGCTGCTCGCACCGGGCTTTCCTCGAGCCGAGCATAAATCTGGGTTGCCGCGAGGCTGCGATGCCCTAATGTTTTTCCAATCACCGGAAGACTGAACCCTTTGCCCGCCATCCAGGAGCCCATTGTTCGCCGCAGATCGTGAAATCTCAGATCGCTCAAGCCCGCACGCTTTCGGAGCCGCGCCCACCGTTCCTTCGGATCAATCAGGTGACCGGTCTTGCCGCGCCCCGGGAATACAAATTCGCTCTTCCCATCTTTTGCCTGCCGTTTCTTTAGCATCTCGATCGCAAACGGCATAAGCGGCACGTGAATGGCCTCCCCGGCCTTCGCCTCTCCTTCTGGGATGGTCCACATTGCGTTCTCGAGATCCACTTGCTCCCACCGCATCGCGAGAACATTACCGCGGCGCGCGCCGGTATAAAGTGCGAGGTAGATTAAATCCCGCAGGTCCCGACTCCGCTCGTTCTTCACGGCTTTCAGGAACGGGAGCATTTCCTCCGCTTGGATGAACCGGTCACGTTTCCGTTCAGGGAATAGTCGAATCCCCAGCACGGGGTTCGGACCGACAAAGGCCTCCCTGGCGCTTGCCCAATTGAAAAGTGAGCGCAGAAGCTGCATGGCCCTGTTCGACGTATAAGGTCCGCGCTGCCGTTCGATCGCGTGTTGCAATCTCTCCACATCGCTTCTCTGGATTTCGTGCAGCTTGCGGTCTTTGAGAGGCGAGAGGCACGCCTTGAAAAACCATCGCGGATTACGTGGGCATTTGTTGCGGACCTCCACGTGTTCCTTGAGATAGGTGTCGAAGAGCTCTTGGAGCGTTGGATTGTGTACCAGGGTCCGCCGCGCCCTGGCGGGATTCAACCCTTTAGCGATATCCGAGTTCAGCGCTTCCGTGCGCCCTCGCGCCTGTTCGACCGTGACATCCGGGAATGGCCCGATGCGAATGCGCTCGGGCCGACCTTCGATCTTCCGATAGAGGAAAAAGGTTTTTTTTCCTTTAGGAGTCACTGAAAGGCAGAGCCCGCGCGCCACCTCGTCATGATAGTAAGCAGGCTGTCTGCCCGTCGGCGCCGGCTTGGACTCCAGGACACGTTTGGTGAAGTTGAATTTTTGCGTTGTTCTGTTTTTGGTCATTGATCCTGCCCGGGCAGTTCTTCTTCACGCCGGCGCAGTTCCTTCCGCAGCCGCGCGACGTCTTCTGCCGCATCCTGGAGGATCTCGGCGAATCCGTAGGCAATGGCTCCGCTCACTGGCTCATTGCCTTCCTTCGTGAGCTCCTCGAGAAGCAGGGCGACGGACCGAATCTTTTTTTCCAGAGCCAACGGGTCGCCGGGTCTGAGCGTGAATGCTTCGTCTAGAATTTCTTGATCCAGGTCCATTTTGGGTTCGGTGTTGGGGTTCGGTTCCGCTGCCATCACTCCTCCAATTGCGCGGACCCTATGCGCGCGAGCCGCCCGCCGTTGCTACGAATTTGCTACCTTTCGCATCAATTTGGCGGAACAGGGGTGAATTCGTCGGGTAGCATTTCTGTTGGAAAGATACGCCAATCGTCAATAATTGTAAACAAATATGAATGGGGATGCGCCAGACGGGTTGAATCCCCGTCTGGCTTCGAACCAGAGGGTCGGGAGTTCGAGTCTCTCCGGGCGCGCCAGTTTTATATTCTGCTAAGCGCCGCTGGCCTCCTCGCTGTATCACCGGACATATGGATAGATCTCGTCAGCGATCCAATAGTTCTCCACAAGAATTGCAAAGAGCGTTCCCATCAACAATAGCGCCCAGCGTCGACGTCTCCAGACGGTGCTAAGAGGTGAGAGCTGCATTGGAATATCCACGAGGTAAGCGGCACAGTAGCAAACATTGGCTAGTAATGCCAGGATGGCAAGAAGCAAAAGCGAATGTAACGTCAATTCCGCACGGAAATGGGGCCAAGTTGCTACAAGCCAGACAACAACGACCGCGCCGAGGACAAAGTTATAGAGAAGGCGACGCGGCTCCCAAAATCGGATCGCATCGACGAGGACCCCTCGAAACGGACCGGATGGCGACTCGCCAAAGCCTTGTAACTGAGTTGGATGTTCGGTTTCCATATGGAGGTCTCCCATCGAGGCTGACAGCACTAAGCTACAGCGCTGCTTGCTATTGTCAAGTGCTTTTCAAGGCAAAGTGGATTCCATGCGATTCACCTCGACGTATAACGCGCAAATGGGTAGCGAACAGCAGGCCTCCGGAGCGACTCGCAGAGCAAAGCCCCGGCCGCCGCGTAAGCCTCGTGGCGGTAGCGCGAATTTTAGTTTGATGGAAGAATAACGCCCGAACATCCATTACAGCGTTTCTATAGCGGGGCATGGCGTGGGTGGGAGGAGCCAAATGACGGCAAGGCACCATGGAAGCACTCTCAAGAACTCATGCCGAACCTGCTCTCTCCTTGGATTGGCTATTCTGTGGATGGTTGCCTTCGCCGCGCCTACACTGTGGCCCCAGGCGACGGGCTCTCCAAAGTTTCACGTCGACTCTAATCGTCTGCAAGGCACGCTCGAGAAACTGAGTGAGTTCGGCCGGAATCCTGAGGGCGGTGTCACGCGCACCGGATTCTCGGAAACCGATATGGCCGCTCGGGAGTACGTCATCGGCCTGATGAAGCAAGCCGCGCTCGAGGTCCGCGTCGACCCCGCGGGAAACATTTTCGGTCTGCGCGCAGGCTCGGAGAAGCTGCCGAAATTGCTCTTCGGCTCGCACATTGATTCCGTTCTCCATGGCGGAAACTTCGATGGAGATGTCGGCAGCATGGGCGCCATCGAAGTAATGCGCGCTCTGAACGACGGAAGCGTGAAAACTCGCCACCCCTTGGAAGTGGTCATTTGGACCAATGAAGAGGGTAACCACTTCGGCGTAGGTACTCTGGGTTCGGGTATGGCCGCTGGGACGCTCGGACCTGAGATTCTCGATCGTAAGGATGGGCAGGGGCTCACCCTTGCGGATTGGCTGCGCCGCTACGGCCAGGATCCGTCGCATCTTACCGACGCGCGCATCCCACGCGGGGCTTTGGCAGCATTTCTCGAATTGCACATCGAACAAGGCGCGCACCTCGATGAATCCAAAATTCCCATCGGCGTTGTGCAGGGAATTGTAGGTATCAAACGGTGGCAGTGTGTGGTCACAGGTTTTGCAAACCATGCCGGCACCACGCCCATGAATCGCCGGAAGGATGCCCTCGCGGCAGCCTCCCGTGAATTGCTTGTGGTCCGCGAAGTGGTGCGCGCGGAGACCGGCCACCAAGTGGGTACCGTCGGCTACTTGCGGGCCGAGCCTGGCGCGGTTAACGTTATTCCCGGTCGTGCTGAGTTTCCCGTCGAGTTGCGCGACCTGGAAGCGTCAAAAATCGACCGCATGTGGGAACGCATGAAAGTACGATTCACGCAGATTGACAAGGAGGAGAACGTCGAAACGCGCTGCACTGCGTTGGACAAATCAGATCCCGCCCACGCCGACCCGGCCTTACAGGCCGCCGTGCGCGATGCGGCAAAGTCGCTCGGCCTTGCCACCATGGATCTGCCCAGCGAGGCGGGCCAGGACTCCCAGGAAATTGCCAAGATTGCGCCGATGGCGATGATCTTCGTCCCCAGTCGCGACGGAATAAGCCACTCTCCCAAGGAATTCACTTCGTGGCAAGACGTGGCCAACGGCACCGAAGTTCTCTACCGCGCGGTTCTGCTGCTCGACGATCGGCTCAACCGCAAGTGATTCCCGGCCTTGATTGAACTATCCGAAATGCACTGCTCGGCCTGCGTCCACTTAGCCGTGCTTGGCGCGGTCCACTTCTTCCTCGCGACCGTTCGTATGAATCTTGTTGAGTAGACCTACGGCCCCGGCCCAGACTGCACCGGCACAGTATCCGGCGATGACATCGCTGGGGTAATGCACTCCCAGATAAATGCGCGAGTATCCGATCATTCCGATCAGCAGCACCGCGCCCGTCCAGATGCACCATTTGGCTGCGCGTCCGCTGGTACCCGCCGCGAGAATCGCAGCAAGTACGCCATAAAAGCAGACTGAGCCCATGGCGTGCCCGCTCGGAAAACTAAATGTGGTTGGAGTCGGTCCAAAATAGCCAATAGGCCGGGGGCGATGGAATGCCAGCTTCAACGTTACGTCGAGCACAGCCATGCCAACCATTGTCATCGCCAGCAACGCCGCCGTGCGGGCCTGGCGGTTGTAAAGAAACGCGGCGATCGCCAGAACGCACAATGTGGTTACCACCGCCACGGATCCAAGGAATGAGAATCCGTGCATGATCCAAGTAAGCGCGGGAGTGGCGTGACGATGGACTGCATTCCGCACAAACTCGTCGAATTTCTGGGTATCTCCCTCCAACATTTCTTCCGCCAGCCAGCCGAAAACGAACAGTGCGGTCGCGGCGATCAGGAGTGCGCCAAGGAGCAAGAATCCGTTTTTTGCTTCTTTTGGTTTTTCCATGTCGTTGGATTCGGTGAGCCTCGGAATGTTACCTTTTCTAACGGGATTGGTCGAATCGCCGCAAGTTCCCCTCAGGACGCCCTCTAAGGAAGTGACTTCAATGAGGTGGCGCGAACTGCGCTTTGATGGAAGAATAGCGTTGCGGCGGCATCGCAGTCGCAAGATACTCGGCCGTTTCATTCCACACAGTTGACCGGACGGCAGGAAATCCAGCCGTCGAGGAGGCAAGACCTTGCCCGGCATCCCTTTGCGAAATGGCGGCACCGCTGCGCGCATCGCCGTAATTCCCGGCGACGGCATCGGTAAGGAGGTCACACCTGAGGCGGTGAAGGTGCTGCGGGCGGTTGCCGGGTCAGCCAAGCGGCCCATGGAATTCATCGAATTCGACTGGGGCGCGGACAAGTTTCTGCGCGAGGGCGTAAGCCTCCCAGTCGGTGCCATCGAAATACTGCGCGACGAATTCGACGCCATGCTCTTTGGCGCGCTCGGGGATCCGCGCGTGCCTTCGAATCAGCACGCCGCCGATATCCTGCTGGGGCTTCGTTTCAAACTCGACCTCTACGTCAACGCCCGGCCCGTCGAACTGCTCCACGACCGGCTGACACCGCTGCGCGACCGCACCGAGAAAGACATCCGGCTGATGGTCTTCCGGGAGAACAGCGAGGGCCTCTACGTGGGCGTCGGAGGATTCTTCAAGAAGGGCACCGCCGACGAAATCGCCGTCCAGGAAGACGTTAATTCCCGCAAGGGCGTCGAGCGCATTATTCGCTACGCCTTCGAATACGCCCGGCACAACGGTCTGAAGCGCGTGTGCATGAGCGACAAGTCCAATGCTATGAACTTTGCCCACGACCTGTGGCAGCGTGTCTTCAAGGAAGTCCGCCCGGAGTACGCGGAGATCGATTCCCGTCATCTCTACATCGACACGCTGGCGATGGAGATCGTCCGCGATCCCCGGCAATTCGATGTCATCGTGACCTGCAATCTCTTCGGGGACATCATCAGCGACCTGGGCGCACAGCTCGCCGGCGGCCTCGGCCTCGCCCCCTCCGGCAACATCCATCCCGGAAAAACGTCGCTATTCGAACCCGTGCACGGCTCCGCCCCGAACATCGCCGGAAAGGGAATCGCCAATCCGCTCGGTTCCGTTCTGGCCTCGGCCATGATGCTGGAATTCCTGGGCTGGAAACCGGAGGCCGTGGCGCTTCGCGAGGCTGTGCGCGCGGCACTCCAAGAGAACCATGTGACGCCCGATCTCGGCGGCGAAAAGCGAACGCAAGCCGTTGGAGATTGGCTCGCAGAGCGAGTCGAAGTGAAGTTAAAGTAATACTTTAAGTAGAGTTCGGTCCGACTTAGGCGCCTATCTGCGGCGCACCAATTGCGTCAAGAGCACTCCAAGCAGGAATCCTCCGACGTGCGCCCATACTGCGACGCCCCCCTTTGCGCTGGTTCCTAACGCGTCAATCCCTGCAAGAAACTGAAGCAGAAACCAATAGCCAAGAATGAAGACCGCCGGGATCGGAACCACAAAAATGAACACGAGAGTGAGGATCCGTTCTCGAGGAAAGAGCACCATGTACGCGCCCATGACCCCCGAAATCGCCCCACTTGCACCGAGGGCCGGAATCGTCGAGCCGAGATTGAAAAGAACGTGAAGCAATCCCGCTCCGAGCCCGCAAGTCAAGTAGAAAAAAAGATACGGCAAGTGGCCAAAGACATCCTCCACGTTATCGCCAAAAATCCAAAGGAAAAGCATATTCCCTGCAAGGTGAAGGAAGCCCGAATGAAGGAACATGCTGGTGATCAGCGGCAGGAACGCGGCCTCGAAGCCCATGTGACCGTCTAGGAAGGCGGGGATGCGGGCCGGAATCGTGGCATTGGACAGTATGAATAGCTTCTGGTCATAGGGGGGAAGAGCGAGCTGGTAGAGAAATACGACCACATTCGCAAAAAGGAGCGTGATATTTACGACCGGATAGCTTCGAGAAGGATTGTTGTCCTTGAGCGGAATGAGCATGAGTAGTGGTCCACAGCAGAGTAGCGAATCACAAAAGAAAAGGAAATGAAAAGAGGAGGGAATATGGCCCGCGGGGCGCGTCCGATAACATTCGCCTTCAGGGTTTGCAAGTTAACAGAATACTCTCTGCCCGGAAACCCCTCGAATAGCTGGGCTTTTCTCAATTCTTTGCGTCCGGAAATCCTTGCATCGCTTTTGGAAATTCAAAATCTGCACACCTGCCCTCCGCGAGATTTTTCCAAATTATTGACGCGGAGATTGCGCCGCGAGTGCGCGTATGGTATTTACAATGGTTCCGCGTGTGCGCGCGTTTCGAGCGGGGTGCGGGAATTCGTTCGACGCAAGGTCGGCACGCCGACAGATCATGCCTGCCCGGGAAACGGAAGCCATTATCCTGAAGACATTTCCACTGGGCGAGGCGGACCGCCTGGTCAGCTTTCTCGGACGGTCGTCCGGGCGCGTGCGCGGCGTGGCCGCAGGCGCCCGGCGCTTGAAGAACCGCTACGGCTCCACGCTCGAGGCTCTCTCGCACGTCCAGCTTTGGTACGTCGAGAAGGAAACCCGGGAGCTGGTTCGCATCCAACAGGCCGAATCGCTCGAGTCTTTTCACAAGGCGCAGAGCGATTATGGTCTGAGCACCGGCTTGGCTGTGGTGAGTGAAGTCTCGGAACTGGTTTTACCGGAGCACGAAGTTTCGGAATCAATGTTCCGGCTGATCCTGCTGGTGGCCCGGGAAGTCGAGCGCAGCGGCGACTGGAATCTGCCACTCAGTTATTTCGCGTTTTGGACGGTGCGGCTCGGCGGGTGGCTGCCGAGGTTCGATCGCTGCGCCGGGTGCGATGCGCCGCTCGGTTCCAAGCCGGCGTTTTATGACGCGCATCAACCCGGCCTCTTCTGCGAGAAGTGCCGCCGCTCCGGGATGAAGCCGTTGCACCACGAGGCACGCCTTCTCGCCGAACGCTTTACCGGCGAGCGGCTCGACCGCATCGAGTTTGAAAAATCGATGCAGCCCAGCGCTGGGGAACTGCGCGAAGCTTCCTTGACCTGGATCGAGCACAACCTCGAGCGTCGTTTGATAACGCGTGAACTTTTGGAGCAGACTTGAAAGTTAAAGTAAAACTTGAGAAACGACAGAGGGGGCTCAACTTCCAGGATTTGATCCTGCAACTCTCCCAGTTCTGGGTGAAGCAAGGCTGCGTCCTCCAGCAACCGTACGACGTCGAGGTTGGCGCCGGCACGATGCATCCAGAAACGTTTCTCCGTGTACTCGGTCCCAATCCCTATCGCGTCGGCTATGTGCAACCGAGTCGTCGGCCCGCCGACGGCCGCTACGGCGAAAATCCCAATCGCCTGTACAAGCATTCGCAATTTCAAGTCATCCTCAAACCTTCGCCGGTGGACGTCCAGGATCTTTACCTCAAGAGTCTTGGCGCCATCGGAATCCATCTCAAGGAACATGACATCCGTTTCGAAGAGGACAATTGGGAATCCCCGACGCTCGGCGCTTGGGGCATCGGCTGGCAAGTGCTGCTCGACGGCCTCGAGATCACCCAGTTCACCTACTTCCAGCAGAGTGGCGGCATCGACCTCGACCCCATTTCCGTCGAACTGACCTATGGGCTTGAGCGCATTTGCGCATTCCTTCAGGGCGTCGAGAGCGTTTACGATCTACGTTGGTCCGCGGACAAAACCTACGGTGACATTCGCCTCATGGAAGAGCAGCAGTTCTCTGAGTACAGCTTTGATCGCAGCGACGCCGCTGCCATTCGCGCCGAATTTGAACTCCACGAAAAACAAGCCAAGGAACTCCTGAACGGTTTCAAGACCGCGGAAGGGAAGGACCGCGTCCGCTGGCCGATTCTCGCAGCGTACGACCACTGCCTCAAGTGCTCGCACCTCTTCAACTTGATGGACGCGCGCGGCGTTATCTCCACAACGGAACGCGCCGCGCTCATGGCCCGGGTGCGCACCATTGCCTGCCGCACGGCTGCCGCCTATCTCGAACAGCTCACCTCCGCAACTCCACGGAGAGAGGTGCGCGCGTGAAGCCCGTGGCTAACGAGAAACGCGTCGAACTCCTCTTCGAAGTTGGCTGCGAAGAAATTCCCGCAGGCATGCTTCCGAAGGCCGAGGAAGAACTTCGCACCAATATCGAAAAGCTTCTCTCCGCCGAGAGTCTGTCCGAGGGCGTAACGGTTGAAACCTTCAGTGCTCCCCGCCGGCTCACGGCCTGGGTCCGTGGCCTGCTCGCCAAGCAACCCGACGTCGAGACCGAAGTCACCGGCCCACCCAAGTCCGTCGCCTATGAGCCGGTCGGCGCGCCGACGCGTGCCGCGTTGAGCTTCGCCGAAAAGCAGGGTGTCCACGTCAGCGACCTCTACCTGGTCCAGACTCCCAAGGGCGAATACGTCGCCGCCAAGCAAATCAAACTCGGCCGCACCGCCGCGCAAATCCTCACCGCCATTCTCCCGCGCTCCGTCCACGATCTCACCTGGCCGCGCTCCATGACCTGGACCGGCCTAGAGGGCGCGCGCTTCATCCGGCCCATTCGATGGATCGTCGCCGTGCTCGAAGGCAAGCCTCTGAAACTTTCCGTCGGCGGCATTCCTGCGGGCGACACGACCCGCGGCCATCGCTTTCTCGGATCGAGCGCCATCCGCGTCAAGAGTTTCGGCGGCTATGAGAAGCATCTCCATTCGAACGGCGTCATCGTCCGTCCCGCGGAGCGCCAGGAAAAGATCGACAGGGAACTGGCGGCTCATGCCAAGCGCAGCGGCCTCGACATCCATGAGGATGCCGCGCTGCGAAAGCTCGTCATCTATCTCAACGAGTTTCCCACCGTCATCCAGGGGGACTTCGATCCCGCCTTCCTCAATCTTCCGGACGAAATTCTCGTCATCGTCATGCGCGATCACCAGAAATACTTCGCCGTCGAGAAAAAGAACGGCGACCTCGCCCCGCACTTCCTTGCGGTGATTAACGTCGCAGGCGATTCCAAAGGCATTATCCGTGCCGGACACGAGCGTGTCCTTCGCGCGCGCTTTGCCGACGCGCAGTTCTTCTGGACCTCCGACCAGAAGTGTCGGCTCGCCGACTATCTGCCGAAGCTTGAGCGCATTACCTACGAATCGCGCCTGGGCAGTTTCCGCGACAAAGTCGAACGCGTTCGCGCCATCTCCCGCTGGCTGACCGAGCAGTGGTTCAACCTTGGCATGCTCCAGGCCCACGTCGCCGAAGCGGACCGCGCCGCAGAGCTCGCCAAGTGTGACCTCGCCACCGAGATGGTGCGCGAATTCCCCGAGCTGCAGGGAATCGTTGGCGGTCTCTACGCACGGGCTCAGGGCGAGCCCGTGGAAGTCGCTGACGCCGTCTACGACCACTATCGCCCCGTCGGGCTCGACGATCCCATCCCGCGGAATCTCACGGGTTGCGCCGTGGCCCTCGCGGACAAACTCGATTCCGTGGTGGGTTGCTTCGCCGTGGGCGTCGTCCCCACGGGCTCGAGCGATCCTTACGCGCTACGCCGCGCCGCGCTCGGCATTGTGAAGATCATTCTCGACAAGAAACTCCCCCTTTCGATTTCGCTTTCGATTGGTGCGGCCGCAAAGGCGCTGGTCACGCTCAAACCCAAGCGGGGCGTCACTCCCGCGCAGGAAGCGCAGATTCTCGAGTTCATTCTCGACCGCGCGAAATACGTCTTCCGCGAAAGGGAAGGCTTTGGCTACGACGAAGTCAGTGCTGTCTTCCGTGCTGGTGCCGATGATCTCGTCGATGCCCAGAAACGTCTCGTGGCTCTGAAGGCCATCCGCAAGTCCAAGAACTTCGAGCCGCTGGCAGTTTCCTTTAAGCGCATCCGCAAGATCCTGGAGAAGGCGAATATCCCCGCAAAAGACGGCCATCACGTGAACCCGGACCTATTTGAGAGCCCCGCGGAACGCGAGCTCTACTCGGCAGTCCGCGACGCAGCCACGAAAGTTCAGGCTCTTAAGCGCGCGGGGAAGTATCAGGAAGCGCTTGTGGTCATCGCCGGCTTACGCAAAGCCGTGGACCAGTTCTTCGATGGCGTCATGGTCATGGCGGAGAATGAAGCCGTACGAAATAACAGGCTGGCTCTCCTCGCGGAACTTCTCCGCGAGTTCACTACAGTCGCCGACTTCTCCGAAATTGGCGGAGAAGAGCGGCGCTAGCTACTTCAAGTATTACTTGAGGTACGTTTCTGTCGGCGCGCCGACAAGACTCCGGATTTTTGTTTCAGAACTTGCATTGGCACCAGAAGCTCGACGACTAAAAATCTCTAGCGAGGGACACAGTGAAAAAATGGATTTATTCTTTTGGGGCAGGCAAAGCCGAAGGCGATGGGACCTGGCGCGATCTCCTTGGAGGCAAAGGCGCCGGACTCGCCGAAATGACCAAGATCGGCTTGCCGGTTCCCGCAGGCTTCACCGTTTCGACCGAAGCCTGCGATTTCTTTTACAAGCACGGCAAGAAGTATCCTCCGGAACTGCGAAAGCAAGTCGCTGACAACGTCGCAAAACTCGAACGGGTCACAAAGAAAAAACTCGGCGATCCCAAGAACCCTCTTCTCGTCAGCGTTCGCTCCGGTTCCGCGCGCTCCATGCCCGGTATGATGGAAACCATCTTGAATCTCGGATTGAACGATCGCTCCGTGACCGGCCTGGCCGCAGTCACGAAGAATGAGCGCTTTGCCTACGACGCTTATCGCCGGTTCGTCCAGATGTACTCGACAGTCGTCATGGAAATGTCCAAGGAGGATCTCGAGCACCGTCTCCGTGCGATGAAGGATCGGTTGGGAGTCAAGGAAGACACCGCCGTGCCGGCCAGTGGCTGGAAAGAGCTGGTCGCCGAATACAAATCCCTCTTCCGGGAAAAGACCGGCAAGAACTTCCCGGACGATCCCATGGAGCAACTCTGGGGAGCCATCGGCGCAGTGTTTGGTTCGTGGATGGCGGAGAAAGCGGTGACCTACCGGCGCGTCGAAAAAATTACGGGGCTTCTCGGCACCGCCGTCAACGTTGTGCAGATGGTGTTCGGCAACACCGGCGACAATTCCGGTACCGGCGTCTGCTTCACGCGCGACCCGAGTACCGGCGAAAAAGTCTTTTACGGCGATTACCTCGTCAACGCCCAGGGAGAAGATGTCGTCGCCGGCATTCGCACACCCATGCCGCTGCGCGAAATGGCCAAGACCATGCCCAAGGTTTATGCCCAGCTCGAGAAAGTTCGAGTAAAACTTGAGAAGCATTATCGCGACATGCAGGACATGGAGTTCACCGTCGAGAACGGCACTCTCTACATGCTCCAGACGCGCACTGGCAAACGCACTCCTGCCGCCGCTTTTCGCATCGCCGTGGACATGGCCAACGAAAAGCTCATCTCGAAAGACGAAGCTCTCCTCCGGATCAAGCCGGAAGACATCGAGCGCCTCTTCTATCCGGTCATCGATTCGAAGGTGGACAAGAAATCTCTCAGTTCGAAAATTCTGGCCACCGGCATCAACGCCGTGCCCGGCGCTGCCGTAGGCAAGGTGGTTTTCTCCGCGCAAAAGGCGGAAGAGTGGGCCGCGCGCGGCGAGAAAGTGATCCTCGTCCGCCGCGAAACCAGCCCCGAGGACGTCGGCGGCATGGCCGTCGCTCAGGGCATCCTCACCGCCACGGGCGGTAAGACCAGCCACGCCGCTGTAGTGGCGCGCGGCTGGGGCAAGTGCTGTGTCGTCGGCGCGGAAAAACTGGACATCGATTACAAATCGCAAACCATGTCCGCCGCCGGAAAAGTAGTCAAGGAAGGGGATTGGATCACGCTGGACGGCAGCGAAGGTGTCGTCTACACCGAGGCGATGCCGCTGGTCACGCCGGAATTCCCCAAATCCTACGAGGCCCTGATGAAGTGGGCCGACCAGACGCGCCGTCTGCGCGTCCGCACCAACGTGGACACGCCGCAAGACGCTCGCAAGGCCATCGAGTTTGGCGCCGAGGGCATCGGCCTTTGCCGCACCGAGCACATGTTCTTCACCGACTTCGAGCAGCCGGAAAGGAGCCACGAGCGCCAGCGCGCCATCCAGGAAATGATCCTGGCGGATGAAAAAGTCGCTCGCGTCAAGGCCCTAGACAAGCTTCTCCCATTCCAGCGTCGGGACTTCATCGGCATCTTTAGAGCCATGGACGGATTTCCGGTCACCATCCGCTTGATCGATCCGCCGCTGCACGAATTCGTTCCACACGATCGCGCCAAACAGGAAGAGCTGGCCCGCGACTTGAAAATTGATGTCGAGAAAGTCGCCCGGCGCGTCGAGCAGTTGCACGAAGCCAACCCCATGCTCGGGCATCGCGGCTGCCGCCTGGCCATCACTTATCCCGAAATTCTCGAGATGCAGGTGCGCGCCATCATCGAAGCCGCCATCGAATGCCAGAAAGCCGGAGTTAAAGTATTACCTGAGATCATGCATCCGCTCGTTCTCGATCGGAAGGAGCTCTCCATCCTCGAACAAGCCACGCGCCGCGTGGCCGATGAACTGATCAAAAAATTCGGCGTGAAGCTCAGCTACATCGTCGGCACCATGATTGAATTGCCGCGCGCCGCTCTGCTGGCCGGGGAGATCGCGCAAGTCGCGGAGTTCTTCTCCTTCGGCACCAACGACCTTACGCAAACCACCATGGGCCTCTCTCGTGACGACGCCGGCCGCTTCCTCCCGGACTACGTGGACGAGAATAAAGCCGCTGTCTTTAGCTCCGACCCTTTCCAGTCTCTTGATACCAAGGGCGTGGGCATGCTCATGCGCTGGGGCATCGAACAGGGACGCAAGACCCGCAATAAATTAAAGATCGGCATTTGCGGTGAGCATGGAGGAGACGCCGACAGCGTAAAATTCTGCCACGCCGTCGACATGGACTACGTCAGTGCATCGCCATTCCGCGTCCCGATTGCACGGTTGGCCGCAGCTCAAGTAGTAGTTGAGGAACGGGAAACAAAGAAAAAGAAGGGGAAGTAACGCGGAAAAATCGATTCGAACGAAGCTCAAGTAACCCTTGAAGTCGTCGGCGCGCAGACGTCTCTGCAAATTCTGCGCGTCCGGCGATTTCTTTACGTCGGCATCTTGAAAAAAAAATACAAACCCAGAAAAAAGAAAATAATGTCCGGAGACCATCCCGCAAGCAATGGCGGTAGCTGTCCCACTCCACCCATCGCTTCCAAAAGCGCCGCCATCGCCCAATACGTAATTCCGATCGCCACGCCCAGCGACACGCCGCCAAGCGCTCCGCGTGTTCCTACCAGAAAGGCAAAAGGTATCGCCAGCAGCATGCTCACCGGCGCCATCAGCGGATAGGCAAGCTTCTTCTGCCACTGCACGGTCAGCCCGGCCACGTCAAATCCCGCGCGATGCAATCCCTCTATGTAAGCGCTCAATTCCCGCCAGCTCATCTGAAAGGCCTGCCGGACTTCCCGATTGAAATATCCCGGCGGCTCCGTCAGCTCCGGAAGCGACGTGACCGGAGGAAGCCGGTCATAACGCACGATCGTGCCGCTCGAAAAATCGCGAACCCACCCGCCCTCCAGCACCCATACTTTTTGAGATTCCGACCATCGCGCCCGCGTCGCATACGCGCGCCGCCGCAATTGGAACGTCGCCGGATCGATTTCCAGAACGCTCAATCCTCCAAACAGGTTTTGCGCCGGGAGGAAGACGTCGTAATTGTAAATCTTGTAGTCTTCGCCGAAGATCCAGCGTTGCGGACGCGTGTAAGTCTGCGGCGGGCGTCCTTTGATCAGATTTCGCAGCGCGTCCTGACGCTGGTTGGCAAACGGCAAGTACGTGTCGTCGAGCACGACCATGATCGCGGCCAGCGCCATTCCTGCGAGCAGCAATGGCACCGCCAGGCGGTACAAGCTCATGCCGCTTGCTTTGATCGCCACGATTTCGTTGCTCTTGCTCATGATTCCCAGAGTGACCAAAACGGCCACCAGCGCCCCGAGCGGGGCCAGCTGATACATCAGGTAAGGGGCCAGATAACGGAAATAGTCCACCACGATCAGGAAGGGAACACGGTGGCGCGCAATGTCATCCAGCAATTCGAAGAACGTGAACGTTTCGAACAAAAAGACAAACGTGCCCATCAGCAGCGCGAAGTATGAAAAGAACCTCCGCAGAATATACAAATCCAGCAGCCGCGGAAAACTCGAACCGTCGCGAGTGCCCGTTTCTTGCAGGCCGCGATCTCCATTGGCCGGCCCCCCAGCTGCAGCACGCACGCGCGCCTGTGTCTTGCGCCGCCGCCGCAGCCGCAGCCGGCTCTTGAAAAATCCCAGCGGCCGCAGCCAGTGGCTCTCTCCGCGAAACTGCTCCATTCGCGGCAACAATGACAGTCCGAGGACTGCTAGAACGATGTTGGAGATCCAGATCCCTCCAGCCGGAGAAACGGCTCCTTGCCGCGCGAGTCCCGCGCCCATCACGAACAGCAGATAATACAACGCAATCAGAATGAGGGCGATCAACGATCCCGCCGCGCGCCCGCCGCGCCGCGGCTGCGCTCCAATCGGAACCGCCACCAGTGCAAAGACAAAACAAGCGACCGGAAAAGCAAACCTGCCGTGAAGATCCACACGCGCGTCGCGCCAGCCCGGGCCTTTGTCCTCCAGCAGCGCCCGAACGGATCGCTCCGGATTGCTGAGCTGCCGCGGTTGCGCGGGCACCAGGCCATTGACTTCGATGGGCCAATCGCTCTGTCCAAACGCCGTCACGGAATAGTGATCCGCATCGTTACGGGAAAATTCGTGGGTCGTGCCCCCTTGAAGATGCAGCTCCAGCTTGCCCTGCTTTGGTTCGGCAATGACAATCGCGTTCTCCGCCAGGGTGAGGCGTGAGCCGTTCTCTCCGCCGGTCTCCGCGAGAAACACACCGTGCCATTGCGTGCCGCTGGCCGTCACGTCGTTGACGTACAGCACCCAGCCTGGAAATCGCTCGTCGAAGACCCGCGGCTGCACCTGAAAGGATATTTGCGAGGAGATCAAATTCGCTTCGATGGAACGAAGTGTGCGCAAGGCCAGCGGCGAAAGCCAGAGGCTCATGACCAGTGTGAACGCGGCGCCCATCAGTGCTATTACACCGACGGGCAGGAGAATCCGCCGGCGTCCGATGCCGAGGGCCGTCAGGGCGATGATTTCGCTGTCGGCGGACATACGTCCAAGGCCGAGAAGCACGCCGATCAGAATGGCCATGGGGACGGTAAAAATAAAAATGCCGGGAAACAGGCAAAGGAACAGCTTCAGAATCTGGCTGCCGGAGCCGGAATGACGGACAAAAAGCTCCATCAAGCGGACAAGCTTCGGAACGAAAAGAACAAAAGTAAAAACGATAAGCCCAAGAACGGCGTGCCGGAAAACTTCGCGGACGATGTAGCGGTCCAGGATGCGCATGGCGCGAACCGTGAGTGTAGCACGGCCGCGGCGGCGTTCACCTGCGGCGCCTTCGGCATCGTCATCCGTGGATGCCGGTTAAGATCAGCATGTGCCAACGGCCCAGGCTGCGATCGACAGCATTCCTCAGTTTCTCGTACCGCCCAGCCCTGAGCGCCGGGAGGCGGGGAACAAGCCGCGCCTCCGCGAAATTTACTTCAGCGTGCCGCAAGATTATCGATGGAACTGGATGCTCCCGCGGCTGACCGGGATTTGACCACCTTCCGTCACCTTGATCGAGGAGAGCCCTGGGCCTGGGCCTGGGCCTGGGCCTAGCGCGCAACCGCTCATGGTGGTGCCCGTGGTCGTCATTGCGGCTTTCGCAAGGGCATCACCGACGGCGTGCACGCCGCGGCCGGAAAGAAGCGCTTGACTCTGGACTATACTCCAGGGTGTAGCTTCTACAGGGGAGCCAAGGTAATGCACATTGGCATCGTCGCAAAGAAGATTGGGCTCAGCGTTGACGCGATTCGCTTTTACGAGCGCAACGGTTTGCTTCCGCGGCCTCCTAGGACACAGGGGGGCTTCCGGACATACGGCGAAAACGATGTCGAGACGCTGGCTTTTGTCCGCCGCGTGCAGAGCCTGGGATTCAAACTCAGCGAGATCCGAGGGCTCTTGAGCTTGCGAGGGAATCGCTTACAGCCCTGTGCGCCGGTGCGGCGCCGATTGGAAGAAAAGCTCTCTGACGTACAGCAGAAACTTACTGACCTTCACAAGCTGGAGCACGAGCTGCGTTTGGCCCTGCGCAGTTGCGACAGAGAGATGCGCAAACGACCTGCTCATTGCCCGATTTTGAGAGAAGGAAGCCCGCGGAAGCCGGAGAGTGCCAAGTGAAAGTTGAAGTGTTGTACGTGGCGGAGTGCCCATCTCATCCTGCAGCGGTGAAGCTGGTCAAAGAGGTCCTGGCCGCAGAAGGTGTCGCGGCGGAGATCCAAGAAGTGCTCGTAAGAGACGAAGGAATGGCTGACGAACTTAGATTTTGCGGTTCGCCGACGATCCGAATCAATGGACGAGATGTTGCCGGAGAGTCACAGAAAGCGCAGACTTTTGCGCTGAGTTGTCGTCTGTATCCCGGATCGAAACAAGTCGGCCTTCCGCCTGCGGAAGCGATTCACCGAGCGGTGCTGGCAGCGCGGCAAGAGGGCAGGCCATGAAACAGGGGACGGGCGTGTCGGCTTCATTGGTGGCGATGCTCAGTTCCGTCGCGACGATCAGTTGTTGTCTTCCGCTCGGATTTGCCGCTGCTCTTGGAGCCAGCGCTGCAAGTGCTTTCTTCACGACGCTGCGTCCCTGGCTTTTGGGTCTCTCCGTTGCATTGCTTGGCCTCGGATTCTGGCAACAGCATCGTGCCAAACAGTGCGCTGTCCGGGGTAGATTGCTCGGCAGCGTGCTGCTCTGGGCCGCATTGGTCGTGGTCTTGGGGATGATTCTATTCCCCCGGCAAATTGCTGGATTCATCGCTGACCGGTTCTACGAGACTGGAAAATGAAGAAGAAGTCAATCGTCCTGGCGGTGATAGCTGTCGTCCTGCTTCTTGCGGTCGCGTACCTGTGGGGTCCCTCGTCAGTGCCGCCAGGCCAAGAGCCGCTCGTTGCGCTATCGAATGCAAATTTCAGCGACTTCGAGAATGTCTTTGACGGTGACTTGGGCACCCCTCGGCTGGTGCTGCTTCTTTCTCCGACGTGAGCAACTTGTCTGCGGGGGGCCTCCGCAGTTCAGCAACTGTTGGCTCGGCATCCGGAACGAAAGGTCCGTGTGCTGGTTGTTTGGGAGCCAATCCTGGCAACCGACTGGAAATCGCCCAGCGGGAATACGCTGGCGCGAATTCCGGACCGGCGGGTGCGCCAGTTTTGGGATGCAAAGCACGTTGTGGCAAACGCGTTAAATAAGATTGTGAAGCGAAGATCCCCACAGCCTGAGCCGAGCTGCTGTGTCCAGAAGGGATTCTACTGGGATGACGCGATTCTTTACGCACCGCACGTGCACTGGAAGGACGAGCCGACCTCAGTGTTTTGGGACGGGCCGGTTGCGCGAATTATTCCGGGACTGGAGAAGGCGCTCGACGGCCAGCCTTGAAAGACAAACGGCATTCGTCCGGGCGTTTTCCTGCTCGCAGTGTTCGCCGTCATCTTGCTTTCGTGCCTAGCTGACTTCCCCTGGGGAGATGCAAGAAAAGAGCATAGCCGTTGCTACACTGACCGTATGGAAGAGAAAGTGATACCGATACTGCGCGTTCAGGATGCCGGCATTGCTGTCGCGTGGTACAACCGACTTGGTTTCCATCAAACATCAGTGCATCGATTCGAGGCTGGACTCCCGGCTTTTGTCACCGTCGAGCGAGGACCGATGAAGCTGTTCCTGTCAGAACACAAGGGCGATGCGAGGCCGGACACGCTCCTATACCTTGGAGTTGCCGACGTTTATCCGATCGCAAAGGAATTTGGCGTAGAAGTTGAAGAAGCACCTTGGGGGTACGAAATTGAGATCCGCGACCCCGACGCAAACCGGCTGCGAATCGGGATGCCTAAACGCGCGTCCAATAACGGATGATGACTCATATTCCAGGCGATTCCAGCTCCGCCCGGGCCCAGGGCTTCGCCGCAGAGTCCTTCTTGGAGTTCGCGCTTGCGGGGCGCCATTTCTGTTAGCCTCGATTACGTGATAGTTTTTCTAAAGGCGGTTTCCCTCTAAACCAGCACAGGCGGGCTCGATTCGAATGCGACCGAGCCTGAACCGCCGCTCAGCCTTCAACTGTCAGCCGGACGCCCTCCGGTCACGGGTCTATCAGGGAGACACGCGCAGAATGAAGCCAGTTCATCTGGTTGTCTTGTGGCACATGCATCAGCCGCAGTACCGCGATCCGGGAAGCAGCCGCTACGTCCTTCCCTGGACGCGCTTGCATGCCCTGAAAGATTACTGGGGCATGGTGGACATGATGCGCGAGTTTCCGAAGTTTCATGCCACGTTCAACGTCGTGCCTGCGCTGGGTCTCCAGCTCGAAGAGTATGCCAGCGGAAATTTCAATGAGCCGTGGTTTTCGCTGGCGTTCAAGAATGCCGAGGAATTGACGCGCGAAGACAAAGCCGAAATTCTGGCGCGCGCCTTTCAGGTCAACCACGAGCGCCTGATGTCGCGCTGGCCGCGCTTCGTGGAATTGCACGAATGGTCGCACCCGGCCGGCGGCGCGCAGGCGCTCGTAACTTTCACCCCGCGCGATTGGCGCGACCTGCAACTGCTTTCCCAGTTGGCGTGGATGGAAGAATCGTGGCTGCAAAAAGATTCCGTAGTCGGCAAGCTCTCCACGAAAGAGAAAGACTTCTCGGAGAAGGACAAAACCGCGCTCAAGGAAAAACAGTTCGAATTGCTGCGCATGGTTCTCCCCGCCTATCGCGAAGCGGCGCAGCGCGGCCAGATCGAAATCAGCACCACGCCGTTCTATCACCCCATCCTTCCGCTCATCTGCGATTCGGATATCGCCCGCGTCGCGAATCCCGGTACGCCGCTCCCGCGCCGCGCATTTCGCCACCCCGAAGACGCGCGCGAACAGTTGCAGCGCGCGCGTGCGTATCACGAAAGAATTTTTGGCGTGAAGCCCGCCGGACTGTGGCCCTCGGAAGGTTCTGTCTCCGATCAAGCCCTGACCATCGCCGCCGAAGAGGGATTCGAATGGTTCGGAACCGATGAAGGCGTTCTCGGCCGCACTCTCAACGTCGGATTTTTTCGCGACGCCAACGGAATTCCCGCGAACGCCGATCGCTTATACAAACCGTGGCGCGTGCAACTCGGCGGGAAGGGAATCACGGGATTGTTCCGCGATCACCATCTCTCCGATGTCATCGGATTTGTGTACAGCCGCATGGATGCCAAATCCGCCGCCGCCGATTTGCACGGACGTCTGCGTCATCTTGGAAACACCGTGCAGAGCGCGCAGCCGCTCACGATTTGCTTATTCCTCGACGGCGAGAACGCGTGGGAATACTATCCGGGCAATGGCCGTGAATTTCTGCGCGAATTTTACGGGCGCATTCAGGGCGACCAGGATTTTCGCGCGCTCACCGCAAGCGAAGCCACCGCCGCCGCAGGAGAAATCCCAACCATCAACGGAATTTTCCCGGCGTCGTGGATCAACGCCAATTTCGACGTCTGGATCGGCCACAGCGAAGACGTCGCCGCGTGGGAATTGCTCTGGGACGCGCGCGAAGCGTATGGCCGCGCGGTGGACGCGCAAAAACAAGGCCGCTCGGACGCGCCCACGGAAACCGCGCTTAAAGAAGCGCAGGAATCGCTGCTCGTTTCCGAGGGCAGCGACTGGTGCTGGTGGTACGGCCCCGAGCACAGCACCGCGAACGATGCGGAGTTCGATGCGCTTTATCGAAAGCATCTCACCGGCGTCTACCTTGCCCTCGGCCAGGTGGCGCCGGAAGAACTCGCCAAGCCAATCAAGCGCCGGCCGGAGCACGCGCTGCAACTTGCGCCGTCGAGTTTTCTCAACGTCAAAGTAGACGGCCGCGACACTTCTTATTTCGAGTGGCTCGGCGCCGGCCTGTATTCACCGGAGCGTCGCGGCGGCTCGATGCACGGCCGCGTATTCTACTTGCACGAGCTGCGCTACGGCTTTGAGGAAGAGCGCTTCTGCGTGCGCATCGATCCCTTTGCCGCCGCGCTCGGCGAGCTCGAAGATCCCGAGTTCCGCATCACCATCGGCGGCGCGGAAGAACTCACTATTGTCGTCAATCTGGTGCGCGGCCACGTCCAGGGATTCGCGGTCGAAAAGGCCCGCTTGTGTCTCCTGAACCCGAGGGCCGTAGCGGAAGTCGCCTTCGAACGGATCCTCGAGGTGGCCATCCAGAAGGACCAGATCAACCTCACCGGCCAGACCAAGCTCCGGCTTGGCGTGGCGCTGTGGCACGGCGGATTGCCCGTGGATGTCTTGCCGGCCGCGGGGTTTCTGGACGTCCCGCTCGGCGAAGACCACGCGGCTTGGCTGCCGGAGTAGAGATGGCGGCGTAAAGCCCCCTCTACAAACGGCTTAGGTGCGAAATCTTGTAAGTTAAAGTTCTACTTGAACTGGCTCCGACCGGCCTCGGAAGACCGCCCCTACGAGGAGTTGCTCTCGAAGTTTGTCAGCTAAAGTTTTACTTTAAGTCCCTCCTTCCGAACGTTGTCTAAAATAATTTCACGGCAAGCTCCTGGGGGTGATCGCCGACGGGAATCATGGTCACCAGAAAATTGGTGCGTACGCGAATCACGGCGAGGTCGCCGGAGCCCTGGCTTACGACAAGGAGCAAATTTTCCTCGGGATCGAAGCGCAGCGCGGACGGCGAGTCTCCGGCAGGGACGGGAAAGCCTTTGCCGGGATCGCGGATAATGCGGCGATTGTAGATGTCCACGGGCGTGACGCGGCCGGCGGCAGTGTCCGAGACATAGAGCAGGGAAGCATCGGCGCTGAGCACGCCGCGAGTGGGCGCGGAGCCGAGCACCATGTAGTCGCCCACTTCGTGCGTCCACGTGTTGATGGCCTGAAGGCCGTGGGCTTCCGGCGAGATGACGTAGAGCTCGCCGCCGTCCGGCTTGAGCAGCATGTCCGTGGGCTTGCCGGCGAGTTCAAGATTTGCCATCAGGACGCCACGGCGCAGGTCCACCACGGAGATGCGGCGCTCGGAGCGGCTGAGGACGAAGGCCACCGAGCTGTCCGGCAGGATAGCGACGTCTTCGGGCTGCGCCACGACGCCAACTGCTGCGCGCTGGGCCAGCGTCCCAGCGTCGTGGATGCCGAGGGAGCCGTCGTGGCGATTCACCACCAGGATGGATTTTCCGTCCGGAGTGACCCGCGCGAGGACGGGTTCGTGGCCGGTGGCGGCTCGCGCGACGATGGCGTGCGATTGAGCGTCCAGCGCCAGGAGCATGTCGTTGCCGGAAGTCGTGGTGTAAAGCCATTTGCCATCCCGGGAAAATTCGACGGCGTAGGGAAGCGGGCCCACGGGAATGCGCGCGGTGATCTGGTTGATGCGGGGATCGAGAACCCAGACGTAGCCGCCCGCGCTGCTGACACCAAAGACTTCGGCGCGCGTGGGATGCTCGCGCAATCCGGAAAGGCCCGGGCCGACATACATGTGCGAAAAGGCTTTGAGCTTGACGAGGTCGACCACAGTGACGCTGCCGTCGGCGGTGGTGACATAGGCATAAAGCCGCATACCCGGGCGAAGAAACGAGGGGCGATGCTCGCGCAGAAGCAGGGTCAGTCCGGCGAAGGCCAGGGCGGCGAGAAGGAAGTAGACGCGAAAGTTCTTGAGGCGATTCATGTTAGGCATGGGATTCTCCCATGCGGAAGTTGAGAGTTGACAGTTGAAAAAAGCGAGGGGGTACACCCCCCCATCCGATGCATGAATGTCAAAACAAGGGGATGTAAAATGGGCAATTTGTAAGTGCATGAAAAGAAAGAGCGGCGATTTCTTGAGGATGACGAAGCGCGAGTTCCAGAATGGGAATTGTTGGTACACACCCCGGCTGTTTTCATATGAGTGGCAAATACAGGACTTACAGGTGACAGGTCTGTATGAGTGGCAAGTAAAGGACTTAAAGTAAGTGGGTTTTCAATGGTTTGCGAGCGACTCGTATGAGTGGCAAACAAAGGACTTACAGAAATGGATTTTTCGTTCGGGCAGTGACGTAGATGAAGGTTTGGAAGGGATGCGGCTTGTTGCGTCGAGTTCACAGGACATGGTAGCACGGAGTATACCGACTGTCAACTACTAACTACTTGGTGATTCGAATGAGATGTGGCAACGGGGACACAGTCTGAAGGCCAAAAGGTCTAAAAGTTTAAAGGTCCAAGAGTCTAAAAGTCTAAGGGTCTGAACGTCGCGACCGGGTTGGGATGCAGGCGACGCAATCGAGACGTTCGGAGAACGAAAAAAATGCCCCACATCATGTAAGCTGGGCCGAATGAGAGACCGGTCGGCTGCAATACTTTTGGTTCTGTTGGCGCTAGCGGCTTACTCGTGTTCGCGGGCGCCGCAACGGGCGTTGGATTTTCCGCTGGTTCAAAAATATACGACGCACGCGGGAGACCTGTTCTATTTCCGGCCGCGCGACGGGCAATTTGTGTTGCTGGAGCGGCGCAAGGCGCTGGCGGTGGCGGTTGCGCCGGAGCCGAATATTCAAGCCTACTCCTACGAGGACCGGATCACGGTGAGCCGGCCGCAGGACGAGATGCTGGAGAACACGGTCTTTCTGAGAAAATCGGTCCTCAGCAAGCACTGGCCATCACGGCTGACGGATGGAAGCTGGCAGGCGGCGATGCAACCGGCGCGGTCACCCTTTGGGAGATCGCCACAGGGAATTTGACGCTTCAGTTGAAAGAGCGGAGCCCCATCCTCAGCCTGGCGTTTTCCCCCGATGGAAAATGGCTGGCCGTCGGCGTGGCCAAAGCGGCCGGCGAGGCAGCGGATACCGTGTGGGTCTATGACGTCCACTCCAACGGTCCGCACCACAGCTTTGGACGCGCTACGGCCGCGGCGCTGGCCTGGTCGGCGGACAGCCGCTGGCTCGCGGCGGGACTCGATGACGGCACCGTGCTGGTAAGCGAGGCCGGGAGCGATCGCGAACCGCGGCGAATCCGGTTGTCCCCCTCCGCGGTCACCGCGCTTGATTTTCATCCCTCCGGGCTGTTCCTGGCTTCGGCGCATGCCAATAAACGCGTGCTGCTTTTCAAACTGGCAACGGGAGAGCGGCTCTATACCTTCGAGGCGGCCCTGCCGCCCAATCCGCAGTTCCCCCGAGTCATTGAGCGTGTCGCCTTTGACGGGAAGGGAGCTCGCTTGGCGGCCGCTTATGCCGAAGGCGAGTTCAGTATCTGGGACATGTCTGCGTTGAGCCACCCTTAGAACCGAAGGTGCGGCACCCGCCTAGGGAATTGGAGGTTCAAAACTTTCCGAGGTGTCGACCCACCAATCTCCTATGCCTTCAAGTTCGACTTCGACTCTGGCGTCGTCGTCAAGGTGGAGGACAGTTCGAAGACCGGAATCTCGGTACGCTGGCGAATCCACAGTCCATCCAGGCTTTCTATTATGAGATCTTCCAGCAGTATATGGGGAAAGTGAGATTTCATGATTCTCGATACGTTCCCCCGGATTCGATCGGTCTTGGGGGAACGCTAAGTCTTTCGCCCGACTCAAGCAATCTCCCCTCTGTATTTCATACTCTACATAGCGGTGAAGAGGAGAAATTCCTGCTTTTATCGGAATTCGCGCGAGAGCTTGCCCCTAACATCGACAGGGTACGCGCTCCGGTCGAAGGCACCACCACAGGTATCGAGTTCGAGATCAATCAATTACGTCTTCGACTGAGCCAAGTCGGATCGGGGATTGGACGTGCCCTAGGAATAGCATACCAAGCCCTCATGACCCCTCTCGGAGGTCTCTGCGTTATTGAGGAACCGGAGAGTCATCTACACCCTAGCGCGCAACGCACATTGCTGAGATTCTTATCTGAACAAAGCCGGGAGAAGCAAATCGCGATTAGCACACACTCCCCCGCCATTGCCGGCTGTGTTGAGCGAAACGATCTGTTTCTTGTTACGAACGTAAGCCGCGTCAGTCAGGTGTCTCCGGCACGGGATCCCGAAATAGCTTTTGGCATTGCGAAAGCGCTCGGTGTTAATCCTAACGACCAGATTACGACTGACAGCCTTGTCGTTTTTGTGGACGGCCCCTCGGACGAACGGATACTAAGAGCCTTTGCGGAAACGTTATGGAAAGAGGGGAAATTATCTTCAGACCTAAATAGGGCGCCGATTGCGATACTCCCACTTTATGGACAAGGCAACCTCAATTTCCTTGTGAGTACCCAGAATTTGGCAAATCTGAGGAAAATGTTTTTCCTGATAGCTGACTCTGACAAAAACTCACCTGGTGATCCACTCTCAGAAATTAAACGACAAGTTATCGAAAGAGTGCGCGAGAAAGGAGGTCGGGAGTTCGTCTGGCGCAAGAGAGAGATTGAGAATTACTTGCACCCGAAGGCCATAGCCCGGGTGCCAAAGATCGACCTGCCTGAAATAAGGGATTTCTCAGATGTTAAGCAAACCATCATGAATTTGCTCCAGAAAGAGAAATCCGCTGAGGCGGAGTACCTTGAGGAGAAGCATGGTCTAAGAGTTGCACGAGCCATGACTTCGGACGAGATATTGGAAATGTGTCGCATTGAGCACAACGGATCGCAGCGCTACGAAATCGTGGAATTATTTAGAACTCTCCTGGGTTGTGTTCTGAAACCGGAGCCGGAGGCCAAGCTGAAGACCGCGTAGAAGGTAAGATGTCGGCTGTGCCCGTGAGGTGCCACTTGTAGTTGTTCCATCGATGGTGGAGCGGACGATTTTTGCCACGATCCCTCCACCACGGTCGGGATGACAATAGAAACTAGAAATCAGAAAAGTGAAACTAGAAAATGGTGAAGACAAAGTCCCCACACGCAAGTACGGCGTATGGGCACCCGGTGTTTCAAAATGAAACGAATCCAGGAGTGCCACCACTACTTCTAGAGCAGGGGGTGAAAGAGTGCCCAGCTTCCCTGTCCCCAAAGGCCGCCGCTCGAAGCGGGTGATGTCGAAGAGGCGCGCGAGCGTGGTCATCAATCTGGATCGCGACCAGAAGAGGCTCCCCTGTCTGGTCGTCGATTCCTCGAAGGAAGGCTTCCGGCTTCGCGGAAGCTTCCACCTAAGGCGCGGCCAAGCGGTCGAAATTGTCCTCGATGAAGACCCGTTCAGCTCCGTGCGTTGCAGCGTGGTCTGGGTCGGCAGAGCCGGCTCCAAGCAGGAAGGGGAAGTCGGCCTGGAAACTATCTAGCCCCTCGGCAGGGATTCTGACGGCCCCTCTGACTTCTTCTCCGCCTTTATTGCCCCCTTTTTTCTCTAGTTTACGCCGCCTATTGGAGCTCTTCCTCAAAATAGAAATGGTAGTGGTTCCGGCATCCGGGATTGAAGGGGGCAGAGCAGACCGGGCAGCGAGACTCGCATTGCATGTATTCGCGAATCGTCAGCCTTGCGCCGCAGGCTCCGCACAGAATGGCTTCCTGATTCCATTCGCTCCGCGGCCAAACCTCTATGGCATGGCCCGCGAGCGCGATATGGCAGTCTTTGCAGGCATAGTAGGTGGCGCAGCACTTCATTTTGATGGCGATGACGTCCGCCTGCGCATGGTGGTGCAAGCAACGCGTCTGCGGATCGAGATTCAGTCCACGAACCTCTGGAGTATCTGCACGTGCGGCGCGGCGGAGGAGCGGTTTCTTTTTTCTTGACGTGGACATTCGATCCAACCCTTTGGGTTTCGCTTTTCAAAGCGTACGGGGCTTGACTCTTCCTCGAAATCGCGGCGAGGGTCGAGACTTCTTCCTTCGTAAGGCGGCGCGACTCGAGCGGACTTCGAAGCGAACGCCTTCCGCGCGTTGCAAATAGGCAACGATTTCAAACAAGTTGCGAGCCTGCGGGTTGCCACGGGGACCGAGCATGCGCATGAGACTCTTCGGGGAGCGATGGGTGACGTCGCTCAGCTTGGTAAAGCCAACGGTGGCATTGATGAAATCGCGCAGGATGATCTTGCCGGTTTCCACGTCACCGGAAAGAAAGTTTTCGATGCCCTCCCGGAGAAGGGCCTTGCGGAATCCCGGATCACGCTTTACGCGCGCCCGGATGGTTTCCTTGAAATCCCGAGTCAAAGCCATGGTTGTCACCTTTCTGTACCCTTTCGCTGCTTGTAGTCCTGCCAACGGGCCAGTGCTGATGTCTGCCTGCTGGCGTTTTTTTTGTCCCTCCGCCAACTAGGATTACAAGGCGGTCGCCATCTTTGCCGAAGTAAAGCCGGTAGCCTGGACCAAAATCAATCCGGTACTCGTAAACACCGGCTCCCACGCCCTTGGCGTTGGAAAAATTGCCCTGGTGGATGCGGGCTAGTGCAGCCGCCACCTTGGCCGCCGCTTCTTTGTTCAGGCGGTCATACCATGCGGCATACGGACTGCGTCCGCCCCGGTCAAGGTATTCGCGCACTTCGACCATACTTGATGGTAACATATGAGGTACCATTGTCAAGGGCCACCGCGGGCGAGTCACTACGGCAGGGATGACAGAAGAAATGAGAAGGCCGCGGGCACGACTGAAGTCGTGCGCCTACACGGGAAGAAGGACGCCTACGCGGGAAGAAGGGCACGATGTATCGTGCCCCTACGGGAGACACCGGGGGAGAGAGGCAAAATCAACATCTCCACCCTTGCGTGACCCATAACCCGCAAGGGTGGGGCGCCCAGCGACGGCCCGCGGAAGGGCGGGCCAAAAAATTGAGGGCGCAACCGCCGTTAGGCTGCTGCGCCCTCTAAACTGAGCCGTAAAGTTTCTAACCTTGCCGATCCCCATCCGGCGACGGACCTGCCGTTAGGCTTGTCGCGCCCTCCAAACGGAGCCGGTAAGGCTTCGAGCTTCGCCGTTCAATTTCGCGGCGCAACTGCGGTTAAGCTGCTGCGCCTTGTAAACTGAGCCGTAAAGTTCTTAAGCTTCCCGGTTCAATCTAATGCGGAAGATAATGGTTCCCGCTGGCGGCGTCAATCAAATTCGGAGCAAACTGCTGTGCAAATCTGTGGACGGGTGTGCAAAATTCCCTGGGAAGGGAGATGAAGCAGGAAGAGTTCAATTGGCCTTGGTTGCGACGATAGTGAAGGTGATCTTCAATTTGTCCTTCACTTTGACGGAGCCGCCGCCGACCTTTATGGGCGTGATACCGTGGTCCGTTTGCAAAACCGAAACTTCTCCTTGTGCCCGCAATTCGCCTGCCGCCGCGCGCACGCGGAGGGGAAAGCTGACCGGCTTTTCCACTCCGTGAAGGTTCAGTTTGCCGGCAAGCGTCAACTCCCAGCCGTCGGCGGTTTTTTTCACCGCGGACACGTGTGTGGACATGAATACGATTTCGGGAAACTTTGCGACATCGAGGACTTTCTCCCCAGTCATCGTCGCCTGAACGTCTCTGCGGTCTTTCTCCGACTCGCCAGGATCAACGGCCGTGAGCGATTTCGCGGGAACTTTCAAATGCACAGCGGAGGCTTCCATGTTCTGGGGATCAAATTGCACCTGGCCGGAGATTTCTTTCGCGACAATCAAGTGATCGTGGCCGAACATCTTGAATGCGCCCTCTTTGTAGACGTCAATTTGCAGCTTGCTCTTTGCGTTGTCGATTGAATAGGCGCCCTTTTCTTGCGCTGCCGTCGCGAACGCCGCCAGTGCCAGGGCGAGGGAGCACACGATGTGCTGTTTCATTGGTACTTTCCTGCATCGTCGTAGCAATATTTCGCTCGCGCCACTCTGATTTGCTTTGGGCACGTGGAAACCCTCCCCTGCGAGTCAGGCGAATTCGGGCGGGCCGGCCCTGCACATTCGCGATATAGAGTATATCGGCGTGCTTAGGATTGACTATGCAACAAACTAGACAGTGGTAAGCGGGATTATGGGCGTTTCGTGACGGGGCGGATTCTCTTGGATTCGAAGGCCTCGGCCGCGGAGAGTTTACGGTCTAAGTGGGGTTCCGAGCGCGGGCCGCCGGAATGCATCAAACAGCGCTGGCCAGGAGAAACTCCGCAGGTTGGACAGGGGACGGCGGTGAACTGTTCCGGGGTCAGATCGCGCATCCGCATAGGGAGAAGATGCCGGAAAACAAGGCGAAAGACTGTTCAAAATGGCACAGTTCCAAGTTGGGACTCGGAAACGGTCGATCCTACCGGCTAACTGCAGGGAATCAGTGTGGGGGAGGCGGGGGTGATGGTTTGCTTAGTTCGGGCCAATCCCCGGTTGGGTGAAGCAACTCCAGCCCCACGGAAAAGGAATCGTCTGGAAGGGGTTTGCAGTAAACGACATGTGCCCGCGAATGGAGATGGCCGGGGAAGGATCGAACGGAAATATCTTGATTGGGAGCCCAAGGGCTTTTCGTTAAAACGCGGACGCCGTGAAGACTGACGTTTACTGTGGACGTAATCTCATGCGCGGCGTTTTCGGAACCGTGGAGTTCGACCAACACGCTTTTGGGGATGCGGCTTTCGGTCCGGATCGGAGGGAATACGTTCGCCATGGCTGTTTTCTCCGCTTGCATTCTGCTGGGCTGTCGCGCCGTACTGGCGGCGGATTTGGCAAAGTGGGCCGGGGTCAGGTGCCACTGTAAGTGCGGTACGCGGACCACGTGACGCGGCGGTCCTGGAAATTCAATCCGATGAAGTAGCGGTTGCCCGGGAGCAACAGGCAATAGGTGACCTTCCCGCTGATGGTGATTTCATCTTTCAAGGAAGTGACTTGTGCCACTTCGCCAATTTGCCAGGGGCGGCTGGAAACCACGCTGGCACCGTGAGCGCTGACGTTATCCGTATAGGTCAGTTCTGGTTCGCTGGCAGGTTTATCCTGCGCACGGGTGAGGCGGACAACAATTGCGACTGGTATGCGCTTCTCCATGCGTCCGCTGAATATGCTCTTGATGGCCATAAGGGCCTTGCGCTGGCCGGGTGGCGGAGTCCTGCGACGCGGGCTGGTGGGAGCCGCGGACGGTTCGATATTCCGCCTCAATGGAGGAATAGCACGGAAGGGTTTCTCCACCAATCAGGTGAAGACCTGAAATAGGGCTCGGGTTAATCCATAAGTGCTCTGGTAGTACGTTCGCCGCGGGGGTAAGTGAGGGCGGACAGAAGACGCGGCGGTGAACTGTTCAGGTGTCAGGCCGCGCATGCGCATCGCAAACGCAGGAAAAACGATGCATTCGAGACGGCTAGTTGATGGTGCGGTGGAGGACGGCAGCGATTTGGCGCATCTCGTCGGCAAGGACGGCAAATTCTTCGGGGAGGATGGATTGCATGCCGTCGGAGAGGGCTTTATCCGGTTCGTGATGGACTTCGATGAGCAGGCCATCGGCACCGACAGCGACGGCAGCGCGCGAAAGCGGAAGAACCTTGTGGCGCTTGCCAGTGCCGTGGCTAGGATCCACGAGGATGGGCAGGTGGCTGCGCTTCTTGACGGCGGGGATCACGGCAAGGTCGAGTGTATTGCGTGAAAAATCGGAAAAGGTGCGGACGCCGCGCTCGCAAAGCATGACGTTGTAGTTGCCCTCGGAAAGAATGTATTCGGCGGCCATGAGAAATTCATCGAGCGTGGCGGACATGCCGCGCTTGAGGAGGACGGGTTTTTTGGCGCGGCCGGCGCGTTTGAGCAAAGAAAAGTTCTGCATGTTGCGCGCGCCGATCTGGATGACGTCGGCGTATTCCTCGACGAGGTCGAGGGATTCGTTGTCGATAGCTTCGGTGATGATGCCGAAGCCGTGAGTGGCGCGGACCTTCGAAAGAATCTTCAGTCCTGCTTCACCAAGACCTTGAAAACTGTACGGAGAAGTGCGCGGCTTGTAGGCACCGCCGCGAAAGAGACGCGCGCCGGATTTTTTGATGCGTTCGGCAATGGCGAGGCATTGCTCTTCGGTTTCCACGGCGCAGGGGCCGGCGATAAGGGCGATGTGCTGGCCGCCGACGATGACGTCGCCGGAGGGCGTCGGGATTCGCAGGATGGTGTCTTCTTCCTTGGTGTCGCGGCTGACGAGCTTGTAAGGCTTGCTGACGGGGATGCACTCGACAACGCCGGGCAGGGATTCGAGGACGCCGAGGTCGATGGCGCCTTTGTTGCCGGTGATGCCGATGGCGGTGCGGAGCGAGCCCGGCATGGGGTGGGCCTTCAGGCCGAGGCGTTCGATGCGCTCGCAAACGGCGCGGATCTGCGCCTCGGTGGCGTGCGACTGCATAACGACGAGCATGGATGGCTCCCCCGGCGCGGTGAGTGAGGATTGAGTTTACGGCAAGCTGCGGCTGGGCCGCAAATGGAGGCGTGCCGGGAAGGATTTGGCGCGTGTGATAGAATGGTTGGTTTAAGACGGAGAAGAAATTGTCACTAGGCATGCCTGAACAGCCCATCGTACAACCGACAGAATTCGATCCCGAAGACGAATACCGCCCAGAACCCGAGCCTGAACCGCAGCCGCCAACGTGGATGGATGGAAGTGTGCGGATCGGCATTCATACGTCCATCGCGGGCAGTTATTTGAATGCGCTGGAAGCGGCGCGGAAGCTGGGCTGCAATGCGCTGCAGATTTTCTCGGCGAGCCCGCGGATGTGGCAGGGAGGCTCGGCGCGTGTGGCCGAGCTGGACGCGCTGGCATTTCGCGCGCGCCGGGAAGAGCTGCGGCTGGGGCCGCTGGTGGTTCACGCGAATTACCTGATCAATCTGGCGTCGGCGGAGCGGATGTTGCAGACGCGGTCGATTCAGGCGTTCCACGATGAGATTGTGCGGGCGTTGGCGCTGGGGGCGGATTTTCTGGTGGTGCATCCGGGGTCGCGGGGAGAGGCGACGGCGGGGCAGGCGATTTCCACGGTCGTGGAGTCGGTGAAGCAGGCATCGAAGCGGGCGCCGATGGGCGGGCTCCGGATTTTGATCGAAAACTCGGCAGGGATGGGAACTGCGGTCGGCTCGCGGCTCGAAGAGGTTGGTGAAATTCTGGCGGGCCTTCGCGGATTGCCGGTGGAAGCATGCCTGGATACGGCGCACCTGTTTGCGGCGGGCTACGACATCAAGAGCGAGGGCGGGCTGGCTTCGACGATCGGGCAGATCGAAAGCACGATTGGGCTGGAAAATGTGCCGGTAATTCACGCGAATGATTCGAAGATCCCGCTGGGCGGCCACGTGGACCGGCACGAGCATATTGGAAGAGGAAAAATTGGTGCGGATGCGTTTGCGCGGATTTTGCGGCACCCACGGTTCGGTTCGGCGGCTCCCGAGGGATTAGCGGGACGGGTGTTTGTGGCGGAGACGCCGATTGATGATCCGGGAGATGACCGGCGAAACGTGGCCATGCTTTGGGAGTTGGCGGGATTGAAAGAGCAGGCGCCAGCGGCGGAGAAGGGGTTCTCCATGCTGACGGCGGCGCTGAAGAAGAAAATTACCATCCACAGAAAGACAGAAAAGAAGAGAAAAGATAACGCAGAGACACAGAGGACACGGAGTCTCGCAGAGAAGACGCGTCCAAGAAAAACCATGGCGAGGAAAACCAAGGCAAAGAAAAAGAAGAAGAGGGGATAGGGCGGAGTGGCGGAACAGAATACAACGGGGAACCCGGAGCAAGGCGCACACGGCGGCGCACAAGGCGCGGGGCCGGGATACGATCCGCAAAAGATTGAAGCCAAGTGGCAGAAGCGCTGGGCGGACGCGCGCGTATTTGAATCGGAAGTTGATCCCTCGAAACCGAAATATTACGTTCTGGAAATGCTGCCGTATCCGAGCGGCACGCTGCACATGGGCCACATGCGCAACTACACCATCGGGGACGTGGTGGCGCGCGTGAAGCGCATGCGCGGATTCAACGTGTTGCATCCGATGGGATGGGACGCGTTTGGGCTGCCCGCGGAAAATGCGGCGATCCAGAACAACACGCATCCGCGGACGTGGACCAATAAAAATATTGCGGAATTTCAGCGCGTGCTGCGGCGCTTTGGGTTCAGCTACGACTGGCGGCGGGAAATTTCAACGTGCGAGCCGGAATACTACCGGTGGAACCAGTGGTTTTTCCTATGCATGCTGGAGCGCGGGCTAGCGTACCGGAAAAAGAGCCGCGTGAACTGGTGCCCGAAGTGCTGCACGGTGCTGGCGAACGAGCAAGTGATAAATGGCGGCTACTGCTGGAGACACGAAGACACGCTGGTGGAATCGCGGGAGATCGAGCAGTGGTTTTTGAAGACGACTGCGTATGCGGATCAGTTGCTGGATGATTTGAAGCAACTGGAAGGCGGATGGCCGGAACGGGTCATCCTGATGCAGCGGAATTGGATCGGGAAATCGCAAGGCGCGAGGGTGAAGTTTGCGGTGGCCGATGTCGCAGGCGCAGAACCGATTGAGGTTTTTACGACGCGCATCGATACGATTTATGGCGCGACGGCGGTGATCCTCGCGCCGGCGCATCCGCTGGTTTCGAAGCTGCTCGATGGATCGCCCGTGCGCGGGGAAGCTGAACCAAAGCTGGCGAAAATGGGACAGGCTTCCGTGAAGACCGAAGACCTAGCGACGATGGAGAAAGAGGGATTCTTCACGGGGCGGTATGCCGTGAACCCATTCAGCGGGGGAAAGATTCCCATCTGGGTCGGAAATTTTGTGCTGATGGAATACGGGACTGGCGCGATTATGGCGGTGCCTGCGCACGATGAGCGCGACCTGGAGTTCTGCAGGAAATATGGGCTGCCGGTGCGCGTGGTGGTGGAGCCAAAAGAAGTCGAGAGTTCAAAGTCGAAAGTTAAAGGGGAGAAAAAAGTAGCGGGGGCTGCTCGCTCGGGCCAAGAAGTTGCCGATGAGGCGTTTACCGATTATGGGATTAGCGTAAATTCCGGGCCGTACAGCGGAATGGAGAGCGAGACGGCGATCGCGAAGATGACGGCATTCGCGGAACAGAAGGGATTCGGACGCGCGGAGACGATTTTCCGGCTGAAGGACTGGGGGATTTCGCGGCAGAGGTATTGGGGCACGCCGATTCCGGTGGTGTACTGCGCGAAGGACGGGATCGTGGCGGTTCCCGACAGCGACCTGCCGGTGATTCTTCCTAACGATGTAAAGCTAACCGGAGAGGGCGGATCACCGCTGGCAGCAACACCGGAGTTTGTGAATACGACTTGCCCAAAATGCGGCGGGCCGGCGCGTCGCGAGACGGATACGATGGATACATTTGTGGATTCGTCCTGGTATTTCTACCGCTACTGCGATCCGCACAACGACAAAGCTCCGTACGATTCGGCTAAGGCCGCTTACTGGTTTCCGATCGACCAGTATATCGGCGGGATCACGCACGCCATTCTGCACCTGCTGTATTCGCGCTTCTGGTGCAAGGTGATGCGCGACCTGGGACTGATCACCCATAACGAGCCCGCAGCACGGCTCTTTACCCAGGGGATGGTACAAAAGGGCGGCGTGGCGATGTCCAAGTCGAGAGGAAATGTGGTTGGCGCGGAGGAGATGGCGCAAAAGTATGGGGCGGATACGGGACGGTTGTATACATTGTTCGCCGCGCCGCCTGAAAAGGATTTGGAGTGGAGCGAGGAGAGCATCGAAGGCTCGTGGCGGTTTCTGAACCGTGTGTACCGGCTGGTGGATCGGCATTCCGCAGCTCTGCGCGGGGTGAAGGCTGGAGTTGGGAAAATCGAAGCCCCACCCTCAAAAACCGAGGGTGGGGCACCCGGAGCGGCGAAAGAGAGGACTTTGCTTCGCAAGACGCACCAGATTTTGCGGCGCGTGACGCAGGATTTTGAGACGCGCTGGCACTTCAATTCGGCGATTGCGCTGATCATGGAGCTGACCAACGAAATCTATGGGCAGGAGCCGCTGGAAGAAGGTGTGCGGCCGGAGATTCGAAAGGAAGTGCTGGAATTGCTGACGCTGATGCTGGCGCCCATGACGCCTCACTTGGCCGAAGAGCTGTGGGAGATGCTGGGGCACAAGGAAGGGCAGTGGACGGTGGCGTGGCCGTCGTTCAGCGAAGAGCTGGCGCGAGATGATGAGGTCGAAGTCGTCGTGCAAATCAGCGGGCGCGTGCGCGGGAAACTGAAGGTGCCAGCTGGAACTGGGGAAGAGGAGATCGTCAAGCGGGCACAGGCGGAACCGGGAATTGAGCATCACCTGTCGGGCAAACGGATCGTGAAACGGATCTTCGTTCCAGACAAGCTGGTAAATCTCGTCGTGGCGTGAGGGGGATGGCATGATGGAAGGCGCGGCGAAGCGAGCGGCGGACCCGGCGCAAGAGCAGGGAGGCAGGATGAAGGCGGAACTCGGCGGCGTGGTGGTTCTGGACTTCGGCGGGCAGTATACGCAACTGATTGCGCGCCGCATCCGCGAACAGCAGGTGTTTTCCGCCGTTTTGCCGTGCTCATCGTCGATCGAAGAGATTCGAAAGCTGGAACCGGCGGGAATTGTTTTGTCCGGGGGGCCGAGCTCGGTTTATGACGCGGAAGCGCCGAAGTGCGATCCGAAGGTATTGGCGCTAGGCATCCCGGTCCTGGGGATTTGCTATGGGATGCAGTGGATCACGCATACGCTGGGCGGCAAGGTGGAGAAAGCGGAGAGGCGCGAGTATGGGCGGGCGCAACTGAACCTTGAGGATTCGACGAAAGGGGATGTCGGATCGGAACTCTTCACAGGGATTCCCGCATCACTGCGGGTGTGGAACAGCCACGGTGATCACGTGCGGGCGCTCCCCGAGGGATTTCGCACGATCGCGCATACGGAAAATGCGATCGCGGCGGTGGAAGATGCGAAGCGCAAGATTTATGCGGTGGAGTTCCATCCCGAAGTAAACCATACGGAGCGCGGAACCGAGCTGCTGAGGAATTTTCTCTTCCAGGTGTGCAAGGCGGAGCCGAAGTGGAGTGGGGCGGCATTCATTAAAGAAACCACGGCGGCGATTCGCGAGAAGGTGGGGAACCGGCGGGCCATCTGCGCGCTGAGCGGTGGCGTGGACTCGACGGTGGCGGCGGTTCTGGTGCACCGGGCAATGGGAGACCGGCTGACAAATATTTTCGTGAACACCGGGATGCTGCGGAAGAACGAGTTTGCAAATACGCTCGAAATGCTGCGTGACCGCTTGAAACTTCGCGTCATCGGCTTGGATGCGTCGGAGCGGTTCCTGGACAAACTCAAAGGCGTCACGGACCCGGAGCAAAAGCGCAAGATTATCGGGCGAGAATTCATCGCGGTGTTCGCGGAAGAGGCGCAAAAGCTGCACGGAGGCAAGGAGCATGGCGAGATCGGGTATCTGGTTCAGGGGACGCTGTACCCGGATGTGATTGAATCGGTTTCGGTTAAGGGACCATCGGCGACGATCAAATCGCACCACAATGTCGGGGGGCTGCCGGAGAAGATGCCCTTCGCGCTGATTGAGCCATTGCGCGACTTGTTTAAGGACGAAGTGCGCCGGATTGGCAGAGAGTTGGGGTTACCCCGCGAGATATTGGCGAAACATCCGTTTCCGGGGCCCGGACTGGCGGTACGGCTTCTTGGCGAGATCACCCGTCCACACCTGGTTACCCTCCAGGATGCCGATGCGATCGTGGTGGAGGAGATCCGGCGGGCGGGCCTGTACGAAAAAGTCTGGCAAGCATTTGCGGTGCTGCTGCCGGTGCGAAGCGTGGGGGTGATGGGGGACGGGCGGACGTACGGGCTGACGGTGGCGGTGCGAGTGGTGGAATCCGATGACGCCATGACTGCTGACTGGGTGCGACTGCCGGGGGAAGTACTAGAACGGATCTCGACGCGGATTGTGAATGAGGTGAGGGGGGTGACGCGGGTGGTTTACGATATCAGCTCTAAACCGCCCAGCACCATTGAATGGGAATAGCTTCGCGGGCCTCCCGACGGTGAAAACGCAGGTGGCAATTGAGGGAAAAGATTGGGAGAAAACCGCGGCTCAAAAAAAGGCGTCAGCCGCGCAGCGGGATTGCACGGCCTAGCCTATAAGACCAATCGGCTCGAACAGCAATGCGTGATGCCGAAAGATTGCGATCGCTAAACTATCTACCGGCCATCTTCTGAGCCATGTAGAGAATGAGCTTGCGATCCCCTTCTTCCACTTTGCCCAACAAGCGACGAAGCTTGTTGAGAAAGCGTGCATCTTTGCCCATGCTGCCCCAGGCGATGTCATCCGACGACTTCCGCTTGGGGAGATTCGGCAATACGGGCGGCTCTTCGCCGTCGTAAAAGAGTTGATAGAGTGGGCACTCGAGAGCGCGTGCCAGCTTCTCCAGTGTTTCGATGGCCGGAACAGTGTGGCCATTTTCGACACGGGAAATGTAGCAACGAAGCAAGCCGGTACGCTTTTCGATGTCGCCCTGGGAGAGTTTCTTTTCTTCGCGGAGTGCGCGAAGGCGGTCGCCAATAATCATGGCGGCATTATTCCATGTCGGTAAGATAGGTTGCAAGTAAAAAGTTAAAAGCCGGGAAGTGAAACAGATGGTGCGGGTTCCGGCAATCCGGGGATAATAGCCGTAACCAAACCTCTATGGCACGCGTCCCAAAAGTAGCGCCCCTTAGCCCGCCCACAGTGGCGGCGGCAGAGAGGGAGCGCGTTTTCAAGCCGGCCGGAAGCGCTGACGACCGGGAACTGGTCCGGCGGGCGCAGGGCGAGGACAAAGAGGCGTTTGAAGAACTGATACGTCGCCACCAGCACCGGGTGTTTGCCGTGGCAGGCGGGATCCTGCGAAGGCGCGAAGACGTGGAAGACATCGCGCAGCAGGTTTTCGTAAAGGCGTATTTTTCACTGAAGCGGTTTGACCAGCGGGCGGCGTTCAGCACCTGGCTGTATAAGATCACGGTGAATGAATGCTGGGACCTGCTGAGGAAAAAGAAGGTGCGGCCCCTGGTTTACGAAGCGGATCTGAGCGAGGAACAGGCGCGGATGATCGAGGCTTCGGAGGAAAAGGGGAGCAAGGCGCCGGACATCAGCGAAAGGCTCGAAGCGCGGCAGCGCGTGGAGAGATTGCTGGAAGGATTGGATGAGCGAGACCGGCTGATGCTGATTCTGAAGGAAGTGGAAGGGTTTTCGATTGAAGAGATTGCGGAGGTGTTGGAATTGAATGCCAACACCGTAAAGGTGAGGCTTTTCCGCGCGCGACGGCGGGTGGTAGTGCTGGCAAAGAAGCGCGGGGATTGAGCGGCAAGGAGGCAGCATGCGGAACCTGTTGAACCGAAGAAGAGACCAATGCGAACGGCTGCAGGACTTGCTGGAGAGTTCGGCGGCGGATGTGCTTGTCGCAAGTATCGAGAAACTCGTAGAGAGTTTGCCGGGGGAGGGGCGGGCGCACTTCGCGGATTGCAGAAGGTGCCGCGAAGCCCTGCAGGATTTGCTGGCAACTCGTGAACTGTTATTGGGTGCCGTCGCACCCGCGGAGGATGGAGGGCCGTGGTTCGCGAAGCGCGTACTGTCTGCGATCGCAGCGCGCGAACGGGAGCTGGCTTTCCCTGCGAGCGCCTGGAGCATGGTGCCGCGATTCGCTTCACGGGTGGCATGGGCATCGGCCATCGTACTTGTGGCTGGAAGCGCCTGGCTATATCAAAGGTCCACGCCAAGTACGATCCGGCAGCCGGCTGCGGCCTCTTCGCCGGAATATCTGTTCGAAGCGCCCGCGCCGCCGATGAATCAGGACGATGTGCTTATCAGCATGGCGGAGAGAAACCAATGAGCGAAGCGTCGGTGACTCGAAAAGCGGCCCTTTGGGTTGGCGTTGTTTTCCTGCTGGGAGCGGCGCTGGGCGGGATGCTGGGATACGTGTTCGCGCACCACACGGCGATGGCCGCGCCGACACAAATGACCGAGACGGAAAAGAGGGCGCAGAAAGTGCAGCGGCTGACGCAAGAATTGAACTTAGCGCCGGACCAGCAGAAGCAGGTTGAAGCGATTATCGCCAGCGTGCAGGCGCAGTACAAAACGATTCGGCAGTCGACGGAGCCGCAAATCAACGAAGCGCGGCAGAAGGGGCGCGAACAGATTCGCGCGATTCTTACGCCGGAGCAGAAACCAAAGTTTGAAGAATTCTTGAAGCGGCTAGACGAGGAGAAAAAAAGGAACGGGCAGTAGCTTGCGAAGGCACTGAACTCCGATCAGACTTTCACGATCAGCTTTCCAATATTTCCGCCGGTGAAGAGCATGTTGATCGCGTCGGGAGCCTTCTCAAGGCCTTCGACGATGGTTTCGCGATCCTTCAGTTTCCCGAACATCTTCCACTGACCGAGCTGCGTGGCGGCTTCCATAAAGCGCGAAGCAAAGTCGATCACGATAAAGCCCTGAACGCGAAGGCGCTTTACGAGAACGGTGCCGAAACTCTCGAGGCCGGGGTCTCCCTTGGTGTACCCGGAGATGAGGCCGCAGAGCACTACACGGCCGAAGAGATTCATGCGGTCCAGAACGGTGTGCATGATGTCGCCGCCGACGTTTTCAAAATTGATGTCGATGCCGCTGGGCGTGGCGGCAGCGAGTTTTTCTTTCCAGTTGGATAGCTTGTAGTTGATGGCGGCGTCAAAGCCGAGATCCTTGGTGAGCCAACTGCACTTTTCGTCGCTGCCGGCGATGCCAACGACGCGGCAGCCCTGAATTTTCCCGATTTGTCCGGCGATGCTGCCAGTGGCGCCGGCGGCGGCAGAAACAACCAGCGTCTCGCCTTTCTTGGCTTGCGGGATTTCCATTCCGAAAAAAGCGGTAAGGCCGTTGATACCGAGAACGCCGAGGAAGACCGTGTCTGAAACGAATGGGATTTTGGGGACTTTCTGGAACTGACGTTTTACCGAGTCGTCGATGATCGCGTATTCCTGAAGGCCGGTGAAACCCGTGACGCGGTCGCCTTTCTTGTAGTCCGGATGGCGTGATTCGATGATTTCCGCGAAACCAAATGCGCGCATGACATCGCCGATGGCGACCGCGGGGAAGTAGGTATCCACAACCATCCAGACGCGCATGGTGGGATCCATGGAGAGATATTTGACCTTGGCGAGGGCCTGGCCGCCTTTCAGCTCGGGGAGCGGTGATTCCGTAAGCTGTAAGTCACCCGGAGCAAGTAGGCCTTTTGGGCGCGACTTAAGAATGAGCTGGCGGTTTGTTGCGGTCATGGTGGTTTTGGTCGTCAGAGAAGGAAATGCTTGAAATGTTCTGTACATCCTGAGCGGATGCGCTTAGAGGATCTCATCCTGGCTCAGAGAATCTTCTAGAAAGAATCTCTTAGAAAGGAATATCTTCGTCGGAGATTTCCGCGGCGGGAGCGCCTCCACCGTAAGAATCGTCCGCGGGCGCGGCATGACTTTCGAAGTCATCGCCGCCAGAGCGGGCCCCTGCGCCGCCACCGGCGCTGGCCGCGGCTGCGCCTTCGGAGCGGCCGCCGAGCATGCGAAAGTTGTTGGCGACAATTTCGAAGCTGGTGCGCTTCTGGCCTTCCTTGTCCTGCCATTCGCGGGACTGGATGCGGCCTTCGATGAAGATGAGCGAGCCCTTCTTGAGATACTGCTGCGCGATCTCCGCCTGCTTGCCCCAGACGACGATTTTGTGCCACTCGGTGCGCTTTTGCTTTTCGCCGTTGCGGTCTTTGTAGGTTTCGTCCGTGGCTACGGAGAAATTGGCGACGGCTTGGCCGCCGCCGGTGTAGCGCGTTTCGGGATCGCGTCCCAGACGGCCAACGAGAATAACTTTGTTTACAGACATTGAAATTCCCCCTGCGATGGCGAAGATAGCATGCGAGAGAGGAAAAGGGAAATAAGAGGGAGAGCAAAGAACAGAGAGCAGGAAGTATGGGCGGAGTGCACGCTGCGCGCGCAGTGAAAGCAAGAATTGACAATTGAAGTGCGGCATCCTAACGTTTGGCTACTTTTCGACAAATGGAGGATTTCCCCGTGGGCAGAATGAAGAACGTTTGGTTGATGGCGCTTGCCTGCGTTTTCGTGCTGGGATTTGCCGCAAGGAAGGGCGCTTGGCCGCAACCAGAGAACGTGACTGCGGAAACACCCATCGGCTTGTTTGAAGGCCACGGAGACGTAGGCGCTGTGCTACACGCGGGGTCCGTGGAATACGATGCAGGCAAGCGGAGCTATACGATCTCGGGCAGCGGCGAGAACATGTGGCTTGCGACGGACGGATTTCAATTTGTGTGGAAGAAAGTTTCGGGCGATGTGACGCTGACGGCGGATATTTCGTTTGTCGGCAAGGGCGTGAACGAGCATCGGAAGGCGGTGCTCATAGTGCGGCAGAGCCTCGACGCAGATTCCGCGTACGCGGATGTGGCGCTGCATGGCAGCGGCTTGACGTCCCTGCAATTCCGTGAGGAGAAGGGCGTGGCGACGCATGAAATTCAGGCAAGCGTATCCGCTCCCAAGCGGCTGCGCATTGAGAAGCGCGGTGCGTATTTCACGATGTCGTTGGCCGATGCGGACGGTAAATTTCATCTGGCGGGCGGATCCACGCGGATCGCGCTGAAAGAGCCGTTTTATGTGGGGATCGGCGTCTGCAGCCACGACAAGGATGTCGTGGAGAAAGCGGTGTTTTCAAATGTCGAGCTGAAAGGAGCAGCGCCGGTGACGGCGGCGCAATCCATTCTTTACAGCACGCTGGAGACTATTACCGTGGCTTCCACGGACCGGCGTGTGGTTTACGTGGCTCCGGAGCGGTTTGAAGCACCCAATTGGATGCCGGACGGCAAGAATCTTTTGTTCAATCGGAACGGGCGCATCGAGAAAATTGCCGTGACGGGCGGGACTCCGCAGATCATTGATACGGGCTTCGCAATCCGCTGCAACAACGACCATGGGATTTCGCCAGATGGCACACAGATGGTCATCAGCGACCAATCGCAGGATGAGCACCGCTCGCTCATCTATATCGTGCCCATCGATGGCGGCGCCCCGCGGCGCATCACACAGAAGTCTCCGTCGTACTGGCATGGGTGGTCGCCGGACGGAAAAACGCTGGCATTCGTTGGTCAGAGGAATGAGGAGTTCGATATCTACACGATTCCCGCGGCAGGAGGTGAAGAGACGCGGCTGACGACGGCCAAGGGCCTCGATGATGGCCCGGAATATTCGCCGGATGGGAAATATATCTATTTCAACTCCGAGCGCACTGGGCATATGCAGATCTGGCGGATGCAGGCCGATGGAAGCGAGCAGGAGCAGGTGACCTTCGACGACTTCAACAACTGGTTTCCGCACATTTCGCCGGATGGGCAGCAGATGGTTTTTCTGACGTATGACGCCAGCGTGACCGGCCATCCGGAAAACAAAGACGTGATGCTGCGGTTGATGTCGCTAAAGGATAAGAAGATCAGCGTGCTGGCAAAACTGTTTGGCGGGCAGGGAACAATCAATGTGCCTTCCTGGTCGCGAGATGGGCGGCAGTTTGCGTTTGTTAGCTATCAACTGGTTGCCAATTAGAGATGGTCACTCTCGAAGCAGACCGCGTCACGGTAGTATGTAACGAAGGCCGGCATAAACCATGCTCAGATGGGCGTTTTTCGGTGCTGGCGGCGTGACTGACCACGGACTTCGCACCAAGTAGGAATATTGCGTGATCACCTGGAGCTTTCCGTAGTTGGGGTTTGACCACAGCGTGGGAATCGCTCCAAAGGTAGCTTCCTGCACCGCACGGTTGGAACTGTTCGCTGAGCCGGGGAAGCCAAAACCGACGCAACTGAATCCGGGGGCTCCGGCGCAAGAACTTCCCGCAGCTGGCAGGAATCCATAGTTGCGCGCGAAGTAGGCACCTCCGTAGTAGGAGTACAACATGTATCGCGGAGTGGCCTGCCACTCCAAACCAGCTATGCCGGAACCAGAGTGCACCGCGGAAACATTTCCATTCGGCTTTACAATCGCGTCGGGTCCTAAGCCGAAAATGTAGCGCCCGCCTCCATCGCTATAAAACGAGCTGGCAACGAAAGTAAGATTCTTAATCAGCTGAAAATTGAGGTTGATGGAGCCCCCACCACCGATGATGGTATCCGTGCGGCTCGGCGTAGCGAGGGTGTTCAGCACCCGAAAGCTTCGCAGCAAGCCAGCCACTTCGAAATGAAACGGGTGTTCCCTGAATTGTGTGTCGTAAGAGGTTTTCACGATGACGTCGGGGTGAAGATTGGGAACAAGCGTGTTGGTAGCGGCACTGGGGGCATTTGTCGCGCTGCTGCCGTTGTCAAATTGGCCGAGGTACGTGTTCGAAGGAAAAACCACCGATGCGGGCGCGAATTGTTGCGGATTTTCCAAGGACACGGCGACGGCCCATTTGAGAGTGGGGTGATAGGTCACGCGGAGCTGCGCCTGGCGCGCCCACGTGAGGCCCACCTGAAAGTTCGGGTCCTCATCAACTGTAACAAATACGTCTGAAGTCAACGGCGAGAGCCCCACGCGGTTGGGAGTCAACAGCGACCACTCCTGTCCACCAAGAACGTCCCATTTACCGTGCTTTATCTGCGCCCAGAAGAGGCGCATGCGCAGCGAGTTGCTATTTGCAGTGACATAAGCGTTTGCCGGCTGGTAGCCGAGAAAATCTGTTTCGACGTAGCCCGTCAGGGACGTGGAATCGGTCACCGGAGCATCCACTTTCAGGCTCAGCCGCGAGTACTGCGCTGAGAAATGGAATTCGCTCAAACGGCCCTGCGCCGTATTGCTGTACGGAATAGATCCGAAGGAAGTCGCGATTCCGCTTCCGAGGTTCGTGCTGCGGGTAATGGACGTGAAATCGACGAAGCCGCCGGGCGTAAATTTTGCCTTTCCGATTTAAAAATATAGAGGAGATGGTTTCTTTTCCTGATCCCCGTCGTTCCTTTGGCGCGCCGCAGGCGATGCGGAAGAGGCGGCGGACTCCGACGGCGGCGCGGGCTGCACTGCGGATGTTGCGGAGGACGCTGCGCTTGTCGGAGCCGATTTGCCGGCCGCTAGCTCTCCTTCCACGTCCGCCAATCGCTGCTGTAGTCCGTGGAGCCGCTCAGCCTGTTCCTGCACAAGCTGCCTCAGTTGTTGCAATTCCGATTCAATGGCCGGGTTTGGGGCCGCTGGTGTTCCGGGCTTGGCCGTCTCACTCGATTTTTTTTTCAGCTGCAGGACTGCTCTTCTCGTTTGACGGCTCGTTTCTGTCATCCTTTCCGGCAGCCCATGAAGGGTTGCAAGCAAAGAGGCTGACAGCCATAAGACAAGGAATGATCGCTCGCATTTGATCCTCCACGGACCGAGAGATTTCTTGGGGCATGTCACCTTCCAATCGCCTTCGTCCTGAGCCCTCGAACGATTGACACTGAAAATGAGTGGTTTAGCGGAGCTTCCAAGCCCGGAAGCCATACGGGTGGTGGCACTCCCCTAAATTTGTGTCAGCCCTGTGGACACGAATGTCAACCTGCCGACAACGGCGGTCTGAAGTTTCCAGAACATTCTCGAAGAGAGGATTTTGAGCGCAGAGAATTCCGACAGGGGCGGCCCTGATGCGACCGGTGGGATAGGGGCGGGGAGCTAGCGGGTGGCAGTAACGGCGACGCCGAGTTCCTTGAGTTTGGCGCGGGCCTGGCGGTCTTCTTCGGTACCGGGATAGCGCCGGACTACCTCGCGGAATTCGCGGACGGCGTTGTTCTTTTGGCCAAGCTCAATGAGCGCCATGCCTTTCCGGAGTCGAGCGGGGGCCAGCTTGAAGCTTTTTGGATAGTTGGTCAGGACTTTTTCGTAGGAGGCGACGGCATCGGCAAACTGCTTTTGCTTGAAGGAAATCTCGCCGAGATAGAACTGGGCGTTGGAAGCGAGGTCGGTGTCACCGTAATACTTGAGGTAGTCCTGGAATTCGGAGCGGGCGAGATCATATTTGCCGCTGGTGATGTCGCGGAGGCCGTTGGAATAG